>JBBRET010000020.1:0-44986 GCA_038202695.1 Flavobacteriales bacterium | reverse complement strand
AACTATGATGGTTTAAACAGGGTCATCTCGATGGGAATTGATGTAAAATGGAGAGACAAAGTTGTGGCTCTTGTGGCAGCAAAAAATCCAGAGACCATATTAGATATTGCTACCGGAACTGGAGATTTGGTAATTCTAATGTCGAAAACTTCGGCCAAACGAATCATCGGTCTTGACATCTCGGCGGGAATGCTTGAAGTGGGAAAGAAAAAAATAGAAAAAGCAAACTTGACCGACCGCATAGAAATGGTGTTAGGTGACAGTGAAGGCTTGCCTTATGCTGATAATTATTTTGATGCAATCACAGTTTCTTTTGGCATCCGAAACTTTGAAACATTAGAAAAAGGATTGTCTGAAATCTACCGTGTTCTAAAACCTGGTGGAATTTTCGTAATTCTAGAAACCTCGGTTCCGACTAAATTCCCATTCAAACAAGGCTACGCATTTTATACTAAGTTGATTTTACCTCTTATCGGAAAACTATTTTCTAAAGATAACGATGCCTATGGGTATTTATCGGAGTCTGCAGCAAATTTCCCTTTTGGAGAAAAGTTAAACAATATTTTGAGAAAAGTTTCGTTTATAGAATGTAAAGCCATGCCGCAAACATTTGGCGTAGCTACAATTTACACCGCCACAAAGAAATGAAATTGACTTTTTTTAGCAATACTATCAAAAAACTAGTGGTTCTTGTGCTGCTATTTTCAACACAAGCCAAAGCTCAGTTGGGCAAAAACATGTTTACCAAAGATCCAATCATCAACTTAGAGAATTTTGATAAACAACGAGTATATTGGGGCTATTTTTTAGGATTTAGTAGCTTTGATTTTAAAACTGATTTTAAGTCAAATGGTGGTCCACCAATAGAAGTAATTGGCAACTCCGGATTTAATGTCGGATTAGTTGGCGCGCTTCGCCTTCAAGAATTTGTGGAATTGCGCTTTGAACCCGGATTGTATTATGCCAGCAGAACAATCAACTACTTACAATTTGATAACGAAAGAGATGGTCTTCGCGAAGTGAAAGCTACTTATATTGATTTTCCGTTACTATTGAAGTTTTGTTCTTTGAGAACTGGAAATGTAAGGCCGTATTTGGTTGGTGGAGTATCGACAACACTTAATCTTTCAAGTAATTCAAAATCAAAAGATGATAACTTGCAACAAAAATTTAGAGTAAAACCTTGGACACAAAATTATACCTTGGGTTTTGGTGTTGATTTGTATTTTGAGTATTTCAAGTTTTCACCTTCTATTCGCGGTGTATTTGGTTTGTCTAATGAGTTAATACCTGATGTTGACCCGAATAGTCCATGGACTGGAAATATTGAGTCTTTAAAGACTCGAGCGGTACTTATCAATTTTACTTTCCACTAAGTTTCTCTTTTAAATTCGCTCAAAAAAATAGCGGTTGCTGTAGCTACATTTAAACTTTCGGTTTGCTGTAAGTCTCCAAATCTTGGAATTGAAATCCGATTGGTAATACTTTTTTCTAAACTTGCCTTAATTCCGTTGGCTTCGTTACCCAAAATCAAAAGAGCTTCTTTAGCCAAAGTTTCCTTATAGACACTTTTGCCTTCCATAAAAGTACCGTAAACAGGAAGTGTCCATTGCGCAACAAATGCCTCCAAATCAACATAATGCACATTGACACGCGTAATTGAACCCATGGTAGCTTGAATCACTTTCGGATTATAAACATCTACTGTTTCGGCTGAACACAACAATTGTTTTACCCCAAACCAATCGCAAAGTCGAATGATCGTACCTAAATTTCCGGGATCGCGAATGTCATCCAATGCGACTACCAAGCCATTACATTCTACTTTTGTTTCCTTCGGAATTTTAAAAACCGCCAAACAAGAACTGGGTGAACTTAACGCAGAAATTCGTTTCATGTCGGTTTGACTCACTAAAGACTTCTGCTCACGAACTACTAAATCAAAAATAGATTCGGTTACAAATACATGTTCTAACTCAAAATTTGAATCTAACAATTCTTGAATTACTTTTACACCCTCAGCAAAGAACAATTGATGCTCGTTTCGGTATTTTTTTTGTTGAAGACTTGTAATAAGTTTTATTTGGTTTTTACTAACCATAAAATAATGTACTTTTGAATTAAATATTTCCCACTTGAAAAATAGTTTCACAAAAATATCATTATTTATTCTAATTGGAGCTATCGTCCTAGGATGCAATACCACAAAAAAAGTTCCAAATGGGAAAAGTCTTTTGACAAAAAATAAAATTTATCTGGATGGTAAAAAGAACACTTCAGAAGATATTTTCAACCAGTTGTATCAAAAGCAAAACAGCGCCATTCTGGGATACAATCTACGACTGAACATTTTCAATTTAGCCAAAGACAAAACAGATTCTATTTACCGCGCTAAGTTTACCAATAATCCCGAAAAATACAACCGAAAAGTCAAGTGGTTATCTAAAAAACAAGTAAAACGATTAGGGCAATCTTTTTGGTATTCGGGCATTCATAACTTCTTAAAAAAAACAGGAGAAGCACCCGTAATTTTAGATACTATCAGTACCCGAAAATCGGTCAGACGTTTGAAAGGATATTACTTTTACCGTGGTTATTTTGACACTAAAGTAAAATATAAAATTGACACAATTGGGCCTAAAAAAGTGAAACTCCGCTACGATATCACTATCGGAAAACCTTACACAATTGATACTATTAACACTTATATCTCTAGTAAACCCTTAGATTCGATCTATCAATTACACAAAAATAATTCGTTTATAAAATCCGGAAAACGATTTGAAAAAGCGAATATCGATGCCGAAATCTCACGTATGACGCAAGATTTTAGAAATAATGGAGCTTTTCGTTTTCAACAAAACTATATCAATTTTGATATTGATACGCTGAACAACAACCACCGTTCTAACGTTGATTTAATTATTGAAAACGAATCCATCAGAGTTGAAGACAGTGTGTATTCTCTTCCGTTTCAATTGTATAAAATCAACAAGGTTATTATTTTCGCCGACTATAATCCGGCCAATCAAAATGCTGCAATTCAAGACAGTACCGTTTACAAAGATTTTACATTATATAGTGTAGACAAACTAAAATACCGCCCAAAAGCCATAACAGATGGTGTTTTTGTAACCAAAGGCAATTATTTTTCAGACACAAAAACTACGCTTACTTCGAGGTATTTGAGTAATCTTAAGGTTTTTAATTATCCGTTGATACAGTATGTACAAGATAAAGAGGATAAAAACGGATTAATTGCCAACATTTATCTCTCGCCAAGAAAGAAATATACTTTTGGATATTCTAATGATTTTACTCATTCCAACATTCAGGATTTTGGAATATCCGGAAATACCTTTTTGGGCATTCGAAACGTATTTAATGGTGCCGAAACTTTTGAAATTGGTTTCAGAGGCAATATTGGCGCTTCTAAAGATTTAGCAAATCCGAATAATAATTTCTTTAATATTTCGGAAATTGGTGCTGACGCCAAATTGAATTTTCCGAGATTGTTTTTGCCTTTCAAAACCGATAAGATCATTCCGAAGTCAATGATTCCCTATACTACAATTAGTATTGGTTATTCGAAACAAACTAATATTGGATTGGACAAACAAAATTTTACAAGCTCATTGTTTTACAATTGGACCCCAAAAAAAGGGACAACCTTCCGTTTTGACATGCTAAATGTTCAGTTTGTTAAGAATATCAACCCTGCTAATTATTTTAATGTTTACCGTTCTTCTTATACTGCTTTAAATGATTTGGCCGATATTTATAATCAAAATCAAGAGTATATAGACATTGATACTGGTAGATTAAAAATTGATTCCGGAACAACTGGATTTCTTAATGATGTTTTAGGATCTAATCCAATTGTAAGTCCAACTGCTGATGATTTGAAAACCATACGAAGTATAAACGAACAAAAAACAAGATTGACCGAAGACAATTTGATTTTTGCTTCGAGCCTCACCTACACCAGAACATCTCAAAATGATTTGACAGACAACACTTTTTATGCCATAAAAGCAAAAATAGAATCAGCTGGAAACATATTATCTTTAGTATCAGAAGCATCAAAATTAGGTCAAAACGGTTCTAAAGAAGCCTTTGGTGTTGCCTTTTCACAATATATTAAAACTGAATTTGAATACATTAAACATTGGGATTTAACGCGTAAAAAAGTATTGGCTACCAAAGCGTTCCTTGGTGTAGCTATTCCGTATGGCAATTCTAATAGTGTTCCTTTTTCAAGGAGTTATTTTGCAGGTGGAACTAACGATATTCGCGCTTGGCAATCCTATGGTTTAGGTCCAGGAAAAACAGGATCGGTGCAAGATTTTAATGAAGCTAACATGAAGCTGCTACTTTGCACCGAATTTCGTTTCAATATATTTCAGCAATTAAACGGAGCTTTCTTTATAGATGCCGGGAATATTTGGAATGTAAGCGATATCGTTACCGATAAAGACGCGATTTTTTCTGGTTTAAAATCATTAGAAAACATTGCTGTTGGCTCTGGTTTCGGATTTCGATACGATTTTAACTTCTTTGTAATTCGATTAGATTTAGGATTCAAAACTTATAATCCGGCGAAAACAGAAAACGAAAAATGGCTCAAGGAAATGCGTTTTAACAAATCCGTTCTAAATATTGGGATAAATTATCCTTTCTAAAATTAGAAATTATTATTTTTGTAAACTTAACTTAAAAACAACACAAACAATGGCTCACAATATAAGACCTGGAGTAGCAACTGGAGATGACGTTCAAGCAATTTTTGCTTACGCCAAAGAAAAAGGATTTGCGCTTCCTGCAGTAAATGTAATTGGTTCAAGTACCATAAATGGTGTAATTGAAACCGCTGCCAAGTTAAATGCACCAGTTATTATTCAATTCTCAAATGGTGGTGCTCAATTTAATGCCGGAAAAGGTTTATCAAATGCGGGTGAAAAAGCTGCTATTGCTGGCGGAATTGCAGGTGCCAAACACATACACACGTTAGCCGAAGCTTATGGTGCCACTGTAATATTACACACAGACCATTGCGCTAAAAAATTATTACCTTGGATTGACGGTTTACTTGACGCTTCAGAAAAACATTTTGCTGAAACTGGAAAACCTTTGTATTCTTCTCACATGATTGATTTATCAGAAGAACCTATTCACGAAAACATTGAAATCTGCAAAACTTATTTGGCTCGTATGAGTAAAATGGGAATGACTTTAGAAATAGAATTGGGAATTACTGGAGGTGAAGAAGATGGCGTTGACAATTCAGATGTTGACAGTTCAAAGTTATACACTCAGCCTGATGAAGTAGCTTTTGCTTATGAAGAATTACTGAAAATTTCACCTAGATTTACTATTGCAGCAGCTTTCGGAAATGTACATGGTGTATACAAACCAGGTAATGTAAAATTAACTCCAAAAATCTTGAAAAATTCTCAAGATTACGTTCAGAATAAATTCAATACTGGACCCAATCCGGTTGACTTTGTTTTTCATGGCGGTTCCGGTTCTACTTTAGAAGAAATCAGAGAAGCGATTGGTTATGGCGTTATCAAAATGAACATTGACACCGATTTACAATTTGCTTTCACAGAAGGAATCCGTGATTATATGGTTAACAATATTGATTATTTAAGAACTCAAATTGGAAGTCCAGACGGAACTGATTCTCCAAACAAAAAACACTACGATCCAAGAAAATGGATTCGCGAAGGTGAGATGACTTTCAATAAAAGATTAGAGCAGGCTTTCGCCGATTTGAATAATGTGAATACACTATAATATATGAGCTACACTATTAGAAAACCTAATTTAAATTGGGAAGACTACTATTGTAAATCTAAAATCTAATATCACTATGGCTTGGTTTAAAAGAACAGAAAAAGGGATTACCACCGCAACCGAAGATAAAAAAGACGTTCCAAAAGGACTTTGGTATAAATCACCAACTGGAAAAATTATTGATCAAGATGAATTGGCCAGAAACCTTTGGGTCAGTCCAGAAGATGATTTTCATGTTAGAATTGGAAGTAAAGAATATTTTGAAATCATGTTTGATGACAATGAGTTCAAAGAATTAGATGCTAAAATGACTTCTAAAGACCCTTTGGGATTTGTAGATACTAAAAAATATGCTGACCGCTTAAAAGATGTCATGGCAAAAACAGGACTGAAAGATGCTGTTAGAACTGCAGTTGGAAAATCAAAAGGAAAAGATTTAGTGGTGTGCTGCATGGATTTTGCCTTCATTGGTGGCTCAATGGGAGCTGTAGTAGGTGAAAAAATTGCTCGTGGTATTGATTATTCTATAAAAAATAAGGTGCCATTTGTGATGATTTCAAAATCAGGTGGTGCACGTATGATGGAAGCTGCTTATTCATTGATGCAATTGGCCAAAACATCTGCTAAATTAACGCAATTAGCCGAAGCAAAGATTCCGTATATTTCATTATGTACAGACCCTACGACCGGAGGAACTACTGCTTCTTATGCGATGCTTGGCGACGTAAACATTTCTGAGCCAGGCGCTTTAATTGGTTTTGCTGGTCCAAGAGTAGTTCGAGATACTACAGGAAAAGATTTGCCCGAAGGTTTCCAAACCGCTGAATTTGTCTTAGACCATGGTTTCCTTGATTTTATCGCACCAAGAAAAGAACTTAAAGACAAAATTAACTTGTATCTAGATTTGATTTTGAATCAGAATATTCGATAACCCTTCATAATAAAAAATGAAAAGACATAAAGTACCTACTTTGTGTCTTTTTTTTGTCTAATCGTTAGCTGTAAAGCACTATTTACGTAAAATCATCTTTTGGTAAACAAACGTTTTGAATCCCATTCTTAGTTCCTAAAGTAGAGAGCCATTTGCACCGTTTTGAAAACTTTGCTTAGCAACTTTAGAATCCTAGATTTTGTGGGGTTTAGAAACATAATCAGCGCCGTTTAAAAAAATATAGTACCCTATCGTATTTAACTTTTGCAGTTCTTTTTTAAAGAGTTGCTGTACTTATTGTGTCTTTTAGAATTAAAGCAAAAAAGAACATATTTATTTCAGGTTTATTACATGAAAAAAAACGAAGCGTAAGAGAAATTTATATAACTCAATTTTATGAATTGTTTTTTTGTCAAATCGTTTTCTATAAAGTACCTTTGCAGCAGTTTTAAAACTTTGATGAACGCTACTGTACCTCCATTTTCTTTCAAACAAATTGTTATCGATTTCAAAGAAATCACCAAAGCAGGCTTGGCGGTTAGTGTAGTGTTTTCTTCTATAGCAGGCTACTTGCTTGGTGTTCTCGATTTTCACGATTTAAAATTCAGCACGTTACTCATGTTAGCCATTGGTGGTTACTGCATGGTTGGTGCTTCCAATGCTTTTAATCAAGTTATCGAAAAAGATTTTGACGCTTTGATGGACAGAACTAAAAACCGTCCAGTGGCTTCAGGCAGAATGTCCCCCAATCATGCGCTTTTCATTGCCAGTTTGTTGACCATTGTTGGTTTAATATTACTGTATCTTATCAATCCGAAGTCGGCGATGTTTGGCGCGATTTCAATTTTTTTATACACTAGCGTTTACACACCTTTAAAACAATACACCCCACTTTCGGTTTTTGTGGGTGCTTTTCCGGGTGCGATTCCCTTTATGTTGGGCTGGGTTGCTGCAACCAATAATTTTGGCATTGAAGCCGGAACGCTTTTTCTGATTCAATTCTTTTGGCAATTTCCGCACTTTTGGGCTATTGGTTGGTTCCTTTATGACGACTATGAAAAAGCTCGTTTTTTTATGTTGCCTACAGGTAAAAAAGACAAATCAACTGCATTACAAATTATATTGTATTCGTTTTGGTTGTTAGTAGCGTCAATGTTGCCTTGTTTGGGTTATACCGGAAGATTATTTATTTCTCCAATTGCTGCTGGAATCGTATTTTTACTGGGTATTTGGATGATTTTTTATGCTGTAAAGTTATATCAATTAAGAACTGCAAAAGCTGCCCGAACTTTAATGTTGGTGAGTGTTTCTTATATATCTTTGCTGCAATTGGTTTATATAATTGATAAATTTTTAAGATAGTTAGTATGACAATGACCGCATTAGAGCATAAAGAAAGAACTTCAAGATCCTACAAGCTACTATTGTTGTTTGCTATGGGAAGTATGACGATGATGTTCGCCGGAATAGTGAGTGCTTTTGTAGTAAGCAAGTCGCGAGAAGATTGGATGAAAGAATTCGAATTTCCAACCGCTTTTTATTTTAGTACATTAACCATTATTTTGTGTAGTGTTACTTTTCACTTGGCCAAGAAAGCAATTCAAAAAGACAACCGACCAGCTACAACATCCCTGCTATTGGCAACTTTGATACTGGGAATTTCTTTTGTCTTTTTTCAATTTAAAGGCTTTCATCAACTGACGGATTCTGGGTATTTTTTTACCGGACCAGAAAGCAACATTACTACAACTTTCTTGTATGTAATTGCTTCTCTTCACTTGGCGCATCTTGCCGGAGGAATAATTTCGCTTTTAATAATAATTTATAATCATTTTAAACAAAAATACAATTCAACCCAATTGCTTGGAATTGAACTAGGTGCGATCTATTGGCACTTTCTTGATTTCTTGTGGATTTGTTTGTTTTTATTTTTATATTTCTTTAAATAAGAAAAAAAATCTAAATTTGGGAACTTTTTAACTTTTAACTTATATGGGAGCTACTGTTACTTCTGGAAATAATACTGAAAATGTTTGGGGCGGCGGAAACGAACCAATGGGTGCAAGTTATGGCAAATTGATGATGTGGTTTTTCATCGTGTCAGATGCATTAACCTTTACTGGATTTCTTGCGGCTTATGGTTTTTCAAGATTTAAATTTATTGACAATTGGCCAATTGCTGACGAAGTGTTCACACACTTTCCGTTTATGCACGGTGTTGAAGCACCTATGTATTATGTAGCATTAATGACCTTTATCCTGATTTTTTCTTCGGTAACGATGGTGTTAGCCGTTGATGCAGGTCACCAAATGAAACAAAGCAAGGTAGCCTTTTACATGCTTTTGACAATTGTTGGAGGTTTTATCTTTGTCGGATCACAAGCATGGGAATGGAAAAACTTCATCAAAGGGGAATATGGCGCTATAGAAACTAAAGGCGGTAGTATTATTCAGTTTGTGAATAATGAGGGTGAACGAGTAAAATTAGAAGATTTTGCCGTAATCCTTCCAGAAGAAAGAGAACAATTAACGCCAAGCAAAGGAAGATGGTTCATGAGCGAATCAACTTTACCAACTTATTCCGTTGCTGAAATTCAAGCAGGTTTCAAAGCACATCCTGAATTGCTAGTAAGAACTGAAAAAATCTATAGAGATACTAAAGAAGATCGAGCTAATAAAGCATTACAACCTAGTCTTAACAAAAATAAACACCGAGAAATTCTAACAAGAGCGGAATCTGAAATAATGGTAGGAAACGCTGCAATAGTAGTAGAAGGCGCTAATTTAGAACACAATGAATACGGTAGTAAATTATTTGCCGATTTCTTCTTCTTCATTACCGGTTTTCACGGATTCCACGTTTTCTCTGGAGTAGTTATCAATTTTATCATTTTCTTAAATGTAGTTCTAGGAACGTACGAGAAAAGAAAATCTTATGAAATGGTAGAAAAAGTAGGGCTTTATTGGCACTTTGTAGATTTAGTTTGGGTATTTGTATTTACATTCTTCTACTTAGTTTAATTTTTTTTAAAATTTATATTATGTCACACGCAGCACATGGTCACGAGCACGTATCGAATACAAAAAGAATCTGGTTGGTTTTTGCACTTTTATCTGTAGTTACTACAGTTGAAGTATATTTAGGAATCACCAGACCTAGTTTTTTATATATGAATAACTTCATTAGCATGAATTTGCTTAACTGGGTTTTCATTATTCTAACTCTTTACAAAGCATACTATATTGTTTGGGCTTTCATGCACATGGAAGGTGAAAGAAGTAGTTTGCGTTGGGCAGTTGTTGCCACAGTTATTTTCCTTGCTTTGTATTTATTATTCATCCTTCTGGTTGAAGCTGATTATATTTTTGAGATTTTTAAAAACTCCACGATTAAATGGAATTTTTAACACTTTATTAATTCAAAAAAAGTCCCGTCTAGTCATAGAACAAGATGGGATTTTTTTATTTTTGCATATCCGTTTTTCAATTTCCAAATGAAAAAAAATATCGTCCTTTTTGTCTTATTTATTCTGCCGATTGTCGCCTACCTTTTCTTTGCTTCCGGAGTAAATAGTTTTATTTCTTTGCCAATAATTACCAAGGATATTCCTGAAATCAATACGTGGAAATCTCTAGACAACAAACCCGTTGCCCTTACTGATAAAATTACCATACTCGGATTTTCAGGTACTGATGTAATCAAACACAAAGGAAATTTCTTTAACCTTTATGAGGTTATTTATGCTAAATATAAAGATTTCAAAGATTTTCAAGTTGTAATGGTTCTACCAGACGGAACACAGAACCAAGTTCAAGAATTATTAAAAGTAGATATTCAAAAATTAGGCTCTTACAATGGATGGAAGTTTGTTTTTGCCTCCCCAAAAGAGATCAATACCTTTTATGATAAGTTACATTTAGTTGGCAAATTAGACCCTACATTAGCTACCCCAAATGTTTTTATTATCGATAAAAAAAGAAATTTGCGCGGCAGAAAAGGTCAAGATCAAAAAGGAACTCCAGAATACCGTGAAGGGTATAGTACCATCTTAGTTTCCGAACTTTACAATAAAATGATGGATGACATGAAAATCATCATTTATGAATACCGCGCTGCTTTAAAAAGAAATAACAACGCCACTAGACAAATTTAAATTCACTATCATGAAGAAGTTTTCCTATATAGGATTGTCGTTCATTATTCTTATTTTCGGAATCATCTTTATTCCGAGAATAATAGAAAGAATAAAAAGCAACACTGTTGTTCAAGGTGATCGTCTAGATGTGATTTCCAATCATAAAACAGGGGAAACTGGTCTGGTAAAAATTGGTCCAGCTCCAAAATTTGAACTCACCGATCAAAACGATAAAAAAATTTCTAACGAAACCTATAAAGGTAAAGTCTACCTCGTAGAATTTTTCTTTTCAACTTGTCCGTCGATATGCCCCATAATGAATAAAAATATGGTGGATATACAAAATGATTTCTTCGGAAATCCAAACTTTGGGATTGTATCAATTTCAATCAATCCCGAGCACGATACTTCAAAAGTTTTGAAACAACATGCTAATGAAATAGGTGTAAAATCTTCGAACTGGCATTTGCTAACCGGAGACAAAGACTATATTTTTAATATTGCCAATAAAGGATTTAATTTGTATGTGGGCGAAAATAAAAAAGTGAATGGTGGTTTTGAACATTCTGGACTTTTTGCCTTGATTGATAAAAATGGAAACATCCGCTGTAGAAACGATGATTTTGGAAACCCAATTCTATACTACGACGGATTAGAAAAAAAAGGAGTAAAAGCAATTAAAGAAGACATAAAAAAATTATTAAATGAATAATTCTGAAAAAAAAACTTTAGAGCAACGATTTAAATTACCCATCATTTTAGTCTCTATTGTAATCCCAATAGTTGTGGCAGTTTTGTTTTCTGTTAAACTAAAAGATTTTGGATTTGATGTAGAACCGCTTTCGTTTTTACCCCCAATTTATGCGGCAATTAATGCACTGACAGCTTTATTATTAATCATGGGTGTAATCGCCATTAAAAATGGAAACAGAAAGGTTCACGAACGCTTCATGACTACCGCTATTGCCTGTTCCGTAGTTTTTTTGGTACTGTATGTTGCGTATCACATGACTTCGGATTCAACAGTTTATGGCGACATTGATGGCAACAAAATGTTAGATGCCACTGAAATAGCTAATGCGGGTTCAATGCGTTTGGTATACTTAATTATATTACTAAGTCATATTGCACTATCGGTACTGATTATTCCGTTGGTTTTAATTACTTATGTCAGAGCCTTGGGAGCTCGATTTGACAAACATAAAAAAATTGCAAAAATCACTTTCCCTCTTTGGCTCTATGTGGCGGTTACCGGCGTAATAGTTTATTTAATGATTTCACCATATTATGCAAATTAGAAATCAAAAAAGGGAAACAGTAAAAGGAAAAAGTTGGAATTTAATAATCCTTCTTATTGCCTTGAGCCTAACTCCTATTGTATCATTCGCTCAATGTGCTATGTGTCGTGCTTCTTTAGAAAGCGAAGGCAACAAAATGAAAGTAGAAGCTGTAAATGACGGTATCGTTTTGTTAATGGCTGTCCCTTATATTATAGTGGCATTAATTGGTTTTGCTATTTATAAAATGTATTATAAAAAACCTGACAAAGAAGAAAAAACGACAGTTTAAATACTGAAAACAGCTTGTTTTTTTAATCCATTCCGTCAATCCTCACATTCATTTTACCTGTAGTAGTAATAAATGCAATAATGGCTTTATTAGTCACTTCAACTTTTTCAAATTCGAAATCACCAGTAGTTCCATTTACAAAAACCCCTTTCATTGGTGAAAAATTATTCAGATAAGGCAACAAACTCTTTTTACCTTCTTCTAAATTTTCTTTAATGGAATATCGGCAGTTTTCCTGTATTTTTCTAAGAATCACTCCCTGCAACAACCAATTGGCCGTTTTAGTTAACAAGCCTTTGGTATTCAAAACATAATCCATTTGGTCAAAATAAATCTCCTTGGTCACGGCATTGTAATTTGGAATTCCCGAAAGATAAATCGTTCCGTTGATGCTTCCGGTCATGTCCAAAGCAATGATTATCTTGCTGTCTTTTTGCCACATTGCTACATTTTGGATTACAATTTTTCTACTCCCAGACGCAAATTCTTTTCCTTTAAAATTGCTCGAAATAATCTTGGAAGCGCTTTCATAGGTTGAAATAGCAGCTATGTTTGCCGTTAGCTTCTCCGGAATCTTGGTAACGGCCTTGAACTGAATTTCATTTTTCTCAAAAGTACTTTTAGGTTTTAAACCTACCATGGTTTGCATGTTGCATTTCAATCCTAAATCCATTTTAATCTGTTTTTTACCCAAAACGGCATCAGTAACATACACCTCAATCGGAATGAGTTTAAACCACGCCTGATATTGTTCACTTGTTAAAAATGGCGTACTCATTTTTTCTAAAACAGCTAAAACGTAGGGTTTAAAATCACAGGAGTTTTCAATCGCTTCGTCAATTTTTTTTG
Organism: Flavobacteriales bacterium; assembly: GCA_038202695.1. GTDB lineage: Bacteria > Bacteroidota > Bacteroidia > Flavobacteriales > Flavobacteriaceae > Flavobacterium. The sequence continues at coordinate 31,702 of JBBRET010000020.1, read as the reverse complement.
CAATCTTCGATTTGAAAATAGATAGCGTCGGATTGATAATGTAAGTAATCGGAACGTATTTCCCCGCTACCAATATAGTTGGGCTTTCGGACCATTCAAAAGCTTCAATTTTTGAAGTTGTTGACAGTCTCCAATTCGACAGTTTCACATCGCTGACCAAGGTAATTGTGCCGTCTAAATTAATTTCACGCGTATCGTTCAACCCCATAAAATCAGTACCATACTTGAATCGAGACCAAATTTTCAAAGGCATTATTGTTTGAATTTTACCATTTTTTTCGACTAACCGAATTGGTGCCGTCTTGATGATTTTCATCTCAGTCCGGTCATCATCCAAATTAGAGTCGTTGTAAATTTCCCCATTCAACGTCTTATTCATTTGGTTTTCAATTTCTTTCAAACTAATTTCAAGAGGCATGTTTACAAATGAAGTTTTTGTATTGTAAACCATCGGAGCATCATCTGAAGCTAATGGCTTTAAAGCTTCAATTTTTTGAGTTGTAGAACAACTGTTGAACACCAATGAAAGAAGTATAAATGAAAGTGTTACCCTGAATGCAGCCATAATATGTAAAGTATTTTGGCAAAAATAGCAGTAAAAAATGTAAATTACTGTAACAATATTAAAAAAGCCAAGTCTAAGTTTGTATCTTTTCAAACAGAGAACTGAAAAACAAAAATCATATCTTTGTATCCGATTCACATGGAAGTTTGCAAACTAGTTTTACTATGAAAAACAGCCTACATAAAATTACGCTCCTCTTTAGTTTGGCTTTGGCTTTTTCTGCCAATGCTCAGGTAAAAAACTGGACGCTTCAAGAATGCGTCGATTATGCTTTGAAAAACAACATTTCAATAAAGCAATCTGAATTAGACTTGAAAGTTTCCGATATTGAAAAGTTAGAAGCTCTTGGAAATTTTATTCCCAATGTTTCTGGTTCTGCCAATTACGGAATTAATACCGGAGCGAATATCAACCCAACTACAAATCAATTTGAAAATCAATCTTTCCGATCCGCATCAGCCAACATTAACACGAGCATCAATTTATTTAATGGGTTGTTGAACTGGAAAAACTTGCAGCGTGTGAAGATTAATAAGTTGGCAAACACTTATCGATTAAACAAAATGAAAGACGATATAGCGCTTTCTGTTGCCAACTCTTATTTGCAAATTTTATTTAATAAAGAGCAATTAAAAGTTTTAGTAAATCAAAATAAAATCACCAAAGAAAATAGCACACGAACTACCGAATTAATTAAAGCGGGAACACTTCCGGCTGGAGACATTTATGATTTAAATGCCACTGATGCCACACAAGAACAACAAATTATTCTGGCAGAAAACACCTTAATAATATCTAAATTAGCTTTAGCACAAACTCTTTTATTAGAAGATTACGCTAATTTTGATATTGCCGTTGATGAAATGGCTGTTCCTGCTACTCAAGTGCTTTTACAAACTCCAGATGCAATTATTCAAAAAGCGAAAGAAGTAGTAAATGATATAAAAATAGCCCAATCCAATCTTGATGTTGCCAAAAAAGATGTTGCAATTACTCGAGCCGGATACTTACCGACGCTTTCAGGTTTTGCCAGTTATAACACCCGTTGGTCGCAAACTATTCCGATAGGTTTTGTAGACCAGCTTTCTCTTTTTGATGGAACAAACATCGGAATACAGTTGAATGTACCCATTTTGAATGGATTTGCAACACGGGGCAGAGTACAAAGAAGTAAAATCAATCAACAAAAAACAAAATTACTTTTAGAACAATCGGAATTAGATCTTGAAAGAACTGTTTTTCAAGCTTACAACGATTTAAGAGCGGCCAAATCAACATATGAAGCTGCCTTAAAAACATTGGAAGCTCGAAAATTTGCACAAGAATTTTCAAAAGAACGATACACCGTTGGATTATTAAATTCTTTCGATTTTAGTCAAACCCTATTAGCCTATGAAAATGCGCAATCAGAAGTACTAAGAACAAAATACGATTATATTTTTAAAATTAAATTACTCGAATTTTATTTTGGAATTCCTATCATTCAAAAACCATAAATCATGTCAAAAAAGAATATTTATATCCTAATTGGAGCTGTTATTATATTAATTATTGTGTTGGTAACCCTAAAATCTAAAGGGATTATTGGCACCAATGATGATGCTACTGAAATTGAAATCGCCAAAGTAGATGAAATTACTATTGTGGAAACAGTATCTGCAACTGGTAAAATCCAACCCGAAATTGAAGTGAAAATATCTTCTGAAGTTTCAGGTGAAATTATAGCATTGCCAATAAAAGAAGGGCAGACAGTAAAAAAAGGTGATTTATTGGTCAAAATTAATCCCGATATATATACTTCAAGTTATAACAGAACCATCTCTAATTTATCAGGTTCAAAAGCCGGATTGAGCCAAGCAGATGCTTCTTATAAAGAATCAAAAGCCAGCTACGACCGAAGTAAGACTTTGTATGACAAAGGCATCATTTCAAGATCAGACTGGGAAAAAGCCATAGCAACTTTTGAAGTAGCTAAAGCCAGTAAAGAATCAGCCTACTTTACGGTACAAAGTGCCAATGCAACCGTAAAAGAAGCTAAAGACAATCTGGGAAGAACAACAATTTATGCTCCTGCGGACGGAACCATTTCTTCACTTGGCGTTGAGTTAGGAGAGCGCGTTTTGGGAACCCAACAAATGACTGGAACCGAAATTATGCGAGTTGCCAATTTAAACAATATGGAAGTTGAAGTAGATGTAAATGAGAATGACATTGTAAAAATCAACATTGGTGACAGCACTAAAATTCAAGTAGATGCCTATCTTAAAAAAGAGTTTAAAGGAATTGTAACCAGCATTTCGAATTCTGCCAGCTCGGCAACATCTGCTGATCAGGTAACTAATTTTAAAGTAAAAATTAGAATCTTAAAAGAATCTTATCTAGATTTAGTTGAAGGTAAACCGGCATCATATTCCCCTTTCAGACCCGGAATGACTGCTACAGTTGATATTATAACCAAACGAAAAGAAAAAGTAATTGGTGTGCCAATTAGTTCGGTTGTTGTAAAATCAGACACAACAGCTAAAAAGAAATACGAAGTAAAAGACGAACCTGAAGACAAAAAAGTAGTAGCGAAAAGTGATAAAAAATTTGAATGTGTTTTTGTAAAAGACGGTACTAAAGCTAAAATCAGAATTGTAAAAACGGGTATTCAAGACGATACTAATATTGAAATTACTTCGGGCCTGAAAAAAGGCGATGTTGTTATTGTTGGACCCTACACCACCGTTACTAAAGATTTGAATTCTGGAGACAAAGTCAGTGTAAAAAAAGACGCTGATAAAGAGAAGGAGAAAAAATAAACCACTTACCTTGACTTACATTCTAAACATAGAAACGGCAACCAAGAATTGTTCTGTTGCTTTAGCAAAAAATGGCGCAACTGTTTTGTGTAAAGAACTTGCAGAACAAGGCTATTCACATGCCGAAAAATTACACGTTTTTATTGAAGAAATTCTAAAAGAAACCCAAATTACCGTTCAGGATTTGAAAGCCGTTGCAATAAGCAAAGGTCCGGGTTCATATACCGGTTTGCGCATTGGCGTTTCTACTGCCAAAGGATTGTGTTATGCGCTAGGTATTCCGCTAATTTCATTAGATACGCTTCAAGTTTTAGCCCAAAAAGTATCAATAGAAAATGGATTAATAGTACCGATGATTGACGCGCGCAGAATGGAAGTTTACAGTGCCGTTTTTGATGCCAATCATAATAAAATAATGGAAGTACAGGCTGAAATTTTGAATGAAAACAGTTATGAAGCAATGACCGAAACCATATTTTTTGTTGGTGATTGTCAAGAAAAATGTAAAACAGTTTTAACAAAAGATACTTTTCATTTTCTCCCTGAAATTATTTATCCTTCGGCAAATGAGATGAGTGGCTTGAGCTATGCAAAATTTTGCAAAAATGAATTCGAAGACGTTGCGTATTTTGAACCTTTTTATTTAAAGGATTTCATGGCGGGAAAATAATTTAACTTTTTGAACTTTCTTTTACAAACGGTTGAATAACAATTCCGGCTTTATCAAAAGCCTCTTTGCACTCCTCCAACACATCTGAACACATTGCCCCAAAATCAGCATTTTTAGACCACGGCTGAATGGCTAGTTGAATGGCAGAATCGGTTAAAAGATTAACTATCACAGCTGGCTCAGGCGATTTCAAAACTTTAGGATGATTTTCCAAAACTTGCATTACAATGCCTTTGGCTGTTTTAATATTCGTGTCATACGAAATATTAAAAAGTAGGTTGGCTCTTCTGTTTTTTCCCAGAGAGAAATTGGTTATTACACCATTTGATAAAATACCATTCGGGACAAAAATAGTCTGATTGTTTCCTGTTACTAATTTGGTTACAAATATCTGAATTTCGCTTACAGTTCCTGATACACCTTGCGCCTCGATTGCATCTCCAACTCGAAAAGGTTTGAATAAAATAATCAACATACCACCAGCAAAATTGGATAATGACCCTTGCAGAGACAAGCCAATTGCTAAACCAGCAGCTCCGAGTATGGCTACAAAAGAAGAAGTTTCTATTCCTAGTTTAGAAATAAAGGTTACAAACAGCAGAATGCGTAACGCCCAAAGTAGGCTGTCCGCTAAAAACTTGGATAATGTTGGGTCAATTTCCCGCTGTATCAATAACTTTTTAGCTAACCGATTGCTAAGTCTGATAGCGTATAAGCCAATAAATAAGATTATAAAAGCCGTAATTAACTTTGGCGAATAATCGATTGCCATCTTAATAAATTGGTCAATATATTCGGCTGACGAATGAATATAATACAATTCTTTTTTTTCCATAGTAAAATAAAAAAATCCCGACGAATCGGGATGTAAAAGTACTAATTTTAAAATTTAATCGGCGTTTTCATCTGCGGGTTTTGTGGTATCTTCCACTTTTGTTTTGATTTCATCGGCCTCTTCTGATGCGTCATTTGCAAAAGAATTTACTTTTTCTTTTACCGTATCAACAGCATCATGAGCAAAGTTTTCTGCTTTATCGGCAAATTCACTTGCTTTTTCTCTAACCGTTTCGACAACAGTCTCGATAGCTTCTTTAGCCGCCGGAATGTGTTCGCTTACTTTTTCTTTAGCAGAATCTACAAAATCTTCAACTTTATCTACCAGTGGCGCTGCTGTTTCTTTTACTTTTTCAAGAGCTTCTTCAGCAAAAGTCTCAGCTTTGTCGGCCATTTCACTTGCTGACCCTTTGGCTGAGCCAAATAAGTTTTTAAAAAATCCACCTAATCCCATATCTGTTGTTTTTTAGTTAGTTAATAATTACAATAATACGATTTTTCTATTTTATAGTCCAATTTCTTTACTAATTTCTTCAAAATCTGAAGTAGGTTTTTGACAAGTTTTATTCTGACAGAGATAAAAAAATGTTGCTTCTTTTGAAAAGCGGTTTTCTAAAAAAGGAAGTGAAGAATCCTTTGAACTTCCTGCAATAATAATATTAGGCAAATAGTTTTTATTTAGTTCTTTTAAATAGAGTAAGGCTTTAGTACCGCAAATTGCCAATTCTTTGTTTTGTTCTGAAAAATGCAATACCACATTCAACCAATTTGAATAGGCTGAAGGATATTTTATGGTTGGAACGATATGTTGCACCATTTGTTCGCAAATTTTTTCATAGTATGTAGAATTGAAATAAATGCTCAATTTGAATAAAGCGTCTGCCATAACAGAGTTAGACGCAGGAATTACATTGTCTTCGACTTCAAAATGATTGGATATCAAAGCCGCATCATGTCTTGATGTGAAACTAAAAAATTGGACCTTCTCATCAAAAAAAGTATCAAAACTATAATCCGTCAACTGCTTAGCATTTTGCAACCATTTTTCATCAAAAGTAACTTCATAAAGCTTAATAAAAAGTTGAATTACATGAGCATAATCTTCGAGAAAACCATTAATAGTAGCTTTCCCGTCTTTGTAGCTGTGAAATAAATTCCCGTTTGCAGACCAAACGTTTTTGACTATAAAATTGGCATTTTGCAACGCAATTTCTAGATATCTTTCTGTTCCCAGAGCTTTGTATGCTGCTATAAAACCGCCACTCATAATAGCGTTCCATGATGTTAAACATTTGTTGTCTAGACGCGGTTGGTTTCGTTGTGCTCTTTCGACATAGAGCAATTGTTCCCACGATTTTTTCTTTTGCTCTAAAGTTTCTAAGGAAATATTTTGCTTTAGCGCAATTTCTTCTAAGGATTGATTTTGAATTAAAACATAATTTTCATGTTCCCAAAACCCGAATTCATTGATATTAAAAACTTGAGAAAACAAATCAAAATCTTCTTGAAGCACTTGTTGCAATTTCGCTTTAGTCCACACATAAAACGCGCCTTCTTCTAGCTGATTATGAGTGTTTAAACTATCTGCATCTAGCGCCGAATAAAAGCTTCCTTCTTTGGTAAACCATTGCTTTTCTACAAAATGGAGTGTTTTTTCGATAACTTCTTTGTAGTGCTTATTGCCTGTTAAATTAAAGGCATTAGCGTATAGCGAAACCAATTGTCCGTTGTCATACAGCATTTTTTCAAAATGTGGTACGTGCCATTTCATATCAACAGAGTAGCGCGAAAATCCACCATCAAGGGTGTCAAACAATCCACCATAAGCCATTTTGGTTAAGGTCAGGTTCACAAAATCTAACAACGATTTATTTTGAGTTTGAAAGCCATAACGCAATAAGAATTCATAATTGGTTGGCATCATGAATTTTGGTGCTCGTGCCATACCGCCATATTCCAAATCAAAGCTTCGCTCCCATTTGGTTACTAAATCAGCTAGAAAATCAGGGTTAACTAAAGTAGCATCAGAGTCACTTATTGTGATAGCACTTATGGATTGGAGTCCATCATACATTTTTTGGGCATATTCCAATATGGTTTCCGGGTTTTGGGTATAAATTTCTTGAAGTCTTTCAAGCGAATTAATCCAGTCATTTTTTCTGAAGTAAGTTCCACCCCAAATAGGTCTGCCATCGGGCAAAGTCACTACGTTCATAGGCCATCCGCCGTTTCCAGTCATTATCTGAACTGCTTTCATATAAACGGCATCAATATCAGGTCGTTCCTCTCTATCAATTTTAATGCTGATAAAATTAGCATTCATGGTTGCAGCAACCTGGTCATCTTCAAAACTTTCGTGTTCCATCACATGGCACCAATGGCAAGCTGAATAACCGATGCTGACGATGATCAGTTTATTTTCTTTTTGGGCTAAAGCTAAAGATTGAGTATTCCACGCTTTCCAATGCACTGGATTGTTGGCGTGTTGTAATAGATACGGACTGGTTTCAAAGTGTAATTCGTTCATGGTATTTTTTTAGCCCCGATTGCAGTGAAAATCCTCGAAGAGATTGTAACGGAAAGCGGGAAGTAGCTCCTTAAAATTGTGAGACTCTGAACTAAATTCAGAGTAAAAGAAAGCGCCCAAATTTGGACGCTTAAAGTTACTTTATATTTTTGGAATACAGCTTATCCGTTTACCGCTTCGACTATAATATCTTTGTCGTTAAGCATGTCTTTCAGCATGTTTTCAATACCGCTTTTGAGGGTAAAAGTTGATGACGGACAGCCATTACACGCACCTTGAAGCACCACTTTTACACGTTTTTCAGTTTCATCGTACGAATCAAAAAGAATGTTTCCGCCATCAGCTGCTACGGCAGGTTTTACATATTCTTCTAAAATATTGATAATTTGTTGTGAAGTCGTATCAAGATTTTCGAAGTTTTTAATTTGTTGTTTTTCTTGTTTTTCGGTTACTGCAATTAGACTTTCGTCGATGACTGTTCCGCCATTTTCGATGAATTGTTTGATGAAGGTTCGCAATTCTAATGTGATTTCATCCCAAGAAATACTGTCGTATTTGGTAACTGAAACATAATTTTCGGCAATAAAAATTTCCTTTACATAATGAAACTTGAATAATTCTTGTGCCAATGCGGATGGTTTTGCATCATCAAGGTTTTTGAATTCGGCCGCCGTTTTAGTTAACGCTTTATTGACAACAAATTTGAGTGAAGCTGGATTTGGTGTAGTTTCTCCATAAACAGTAATGGGTTGTTTTCGTGTCGCAATTTCATTTTCTAGCACGATAACACCTCCAGTATTTACAAAGTTTTCAATTTGTTCCGCCACGTCTTCTTGAACATCAGACCATTCCACGATATTAAATCTTTCGATTGCGATGAAGTTACCTGAAATATATACCGTTTTTACAAAAGGAAGGTAAAAAAGTTGTTGTGCCATTGGTGAACTTTTAGCCTCATCGATATTTTTGAACTCAAAGCTTTGATTTTGAGTTATAAATTCTGGGAATTCAAATTTAAGTATTGCTGGGTTTTGAGTTTCTTTTATGTTGATTTTCATCTGAGAAGTTTATTTTATGCAAATTTAACAAAGTTATTTTCTGTGAATGGCTATATTTGGACAATTAAACAATTAATTAACATATTAGGCTAAATAAGGAATTAAATGCGTTGTGTGTTATTCCATTGCAGACAAAGGATGGCACTAATGACAAACAAATATTGTTGTGTTTTGATGAGAAACTTAATGCAAAAATTTATATATTTGACCGCCGTGGTGTATATTCAAACCAAATCAGTTTTAAAAAAAGAGTTGGAGAATAAAAAAATAATTATTGGCTTACCATTAATTTATTTTAAATCGCTGCATAGCAATAGTTTAGAACCCATTTCTCATTAAAAGATAGTTAAAATGAATTTTAGAAAGATTTATTTATTAGCATTACTACTAGTAGCACAATTTGCACAATCACAAGAAGGATTACCTGTTTATTCTGATTATCTTTCAGATAATTATTATTTGCTTCATCCCTCTATGGCTGGTGCAGCAAACTGTGCTAAACTTAGACTTACTGCAAGACAACAGTGGCTTGGACAAAAAGATGCACCTGCTTTGCAAACCTTAAGTTTTAATGGTGCTCTTGGCGAAAGATCTGGTGGTGGTATTATTGTTTTCAATGATAAAAATGGGTATCATTCTCAAACTGGAATGAAATTGACCTATGCTCACCACTTAATGTTTTCAAGAGACAATATCGATTTGAATCAACTTTCATTTGGTATGAGTGCTGGATTTATTCAAAGCAACCTAGATGAAACGACATTTTATGATAACAATCCCGGGTTTGATCCCGTAATATTTGGTTCGATTCAGAGATCAACTTATTTTAATGTGGATATTGGAGCTTCTTATAATTTCTTAGACTTCTATGTTCATGCAACCGTTAAAAATGCTCTGGCTAGTGATAGAAAGTTGTACACGGATAGTGAGCCTGTGAATTTGAGAAGATTTATATTAAACGCTGGCTATACTTTTGGTGATTCTGAGGCTATTTTATGGGAACCTTCCTTTATGTTTCAATTAGTTACCTTAACACAAGAGAAAACGGTAGATTTAAACATAAAAGCTTACAAAGCTTTGGATTGGGGTAAATTATGGGGTGGATTATCATATAGAAGAAGTCTTGATGGCGCTCAATACATTCAAGGAAATGGTGTTGCAGATCAAAAATTACAATACATAACTCCAATTGTTGGATTGAATTTTAAGAAATATGTCGTATCCTATACCTATTCTCATGTTATGGGAGATGTTAAATTTGATGCTGGTGGTTTCCACCAAATTACTTTAGGACTGAACTTGTTCTGCAAACCAGAGAAATACCACTGTAATTGTCCTGCAATTAATTAATATAACTGTCCCGATTCGTCGGGACACTTTTTTTTAGATTATGATTATAAAAAGTGTTAATGGTAAAAGCCCTCAAATTCCGGCAGATTGTTATGTAGCTGAAAATGCTACTATTGTTGGAGATGTTGTATTGGGTGAGTCCTGCAGCGTTTGGTTTAATGCGGTCCTTAGAGGAGATGTTCACTATATTAAGATCGGAAACAAAGTAAACATTCAGGATGGTGCAATTATTCATTGTACTTATCAAAAGCATCCCACAGAAATTGGCAATAATGTATCTATTGGACACAATGCTATTGTTCATGGATGCAAAATTCACGATAATGTTTTAATTGGAATGGGAGCCATCGTTATGGACAATTGCGTGGTTGAAAGCAATTCTATCATTGCAGCAGGAGCCGTTGTTACTCAAAACACGGTGATCGAATCGGGTACGATTTATGCCGGAGTTCCGGCTAAGAAAGTGAAAGACCTTGATCAATCAGATTTCGCGGGAGAAATTGAGCGAATTTCAAATAATTACGTGATGTATTCTAGTTGGTTTAAAGATGTTTAAAAAATGCCTTTAGTTTGAATCTAGCCCTGATGGTAGCGAATACCTTGTAGTAGCGAACAGCAGGAAAATGGTTTTAAAACATATTGAACGTTTGGCTGCTAAAAATCTTTTCTTTTTACCTCGTATTGATGGTTAAGAATGTCGTTCAGCACCTTTGTATTGGAGTTGGAGTAGAAAACTGCCTTCCCTTTTTTTGCACTTTTGTTTAGCCCAACACTTTCTTGTAATACTTTTTTAGTTTGTCGCGCGACTGCTTCTCCCGAATCGATTATTTTAACGTGATGGGGAAGAATTTTTTTTATTTGTGGAATTAGGTACGGATAATGACTGCAACCGAGCACCAAATAATCGATATTCGCTTGGATCATTGGTTCTAAATACTGGTGAAGTAGTATGTTCATTTCTTCAGAATTCATTTCGCCATTTTCAATTAATCGAACTAAGCCTGTTCCTATTTGTTCGATAATCTTTGTATCCTGAAACTGTTCTACCGATTTATTAAAAAGTTCGCTGTTTAGCGTTCCTTGAGTAGCTAAAATTCCGATAACGTTTTGCTGAGAGTTAATCGCTGCTGGTTTTATCGCTGGTTCAATTCCGATGAAAGGAATGGTATATCTTGCTCTTAATTCGTCTATGGCATTGGTAGTTGCAGTATTGCAGGCAACAACAATTATTTTACAATTTTGATTCAAAAGATACTCTGTATTTTTGATACTCAACTGAATGATTTCTTCTTTTGACTTTTGTCCGTATGGCGCATTTTTACTGTCGGCAAGATAAATTGTATCTTCATTTGGAAGCAATTCATGAATTTCTTTCCAAATAGAGGTACCTCCAATTCCCGAATCAAAAAGGCCAATGGGATTATTACTATTCATAAAAACAAAAGTAAAAAAAAACTGCTCTTCCGAAGCATCGAAAGAGCAGTTTTACATAGTATTATGAATTTCTTAGAATCTGAAACAAATTCAGATTAAAATCCTAAATCTTTTTTAACATCAGCCGTTAAATCTGGGCCATCAGACAAAAGCAAATCAGCAATGTTTAACACATATTGAAATCCTTTTGCTTTACCTACTTTAGAGATAGAAGCTTTGATTCTGTCCATTAAAGGTTTTACCATATCTGCTTCTTTCTTTTGCAATTCCTTTTGAGCATTGTCTCTGTAATCCGTAATACGTTTTACTAAGTCTTGTACTTCTGTTTGACGTGTTTGGTTAACAGCATCAGTTACATCTTTGGCTTCTCTGTCGTATTTTTCAATTTTGGCTTGATATTCTTGAGCCATCGTTTTGTATTCCGCATCATAGGTTCCGCTCAATTTCTCTAATTGTTTTTGAGCATCAATCATTGCAGGCATTTTAGAAATTATTTCATTTACGTCAACGTGTGCAACTTTAGCTTGTGCATTCATAGTATAGCTTGTTCCTAAACATAACACGGCAGCTAGTAATAATGATTTCAATCGTTTCATTTTAAAAAGTATTAATTAATTATTGTTTATTATTCTGTTTTAGTTTTATCTTCTTTTGCTTTTTTAGCAGCTTCACGGGCTTCTAAAGCTTTTAGTTTTTTCTCTTCTAGGGCTTTTTTTCTATCTTCTATAAGTTTGGCTCTCGCTGCAGCTTTTTCTGCTTTCAGGTCTTTTGCCGCGTTAGAAACTGAATCGCTGCTAGTTTTATTGATTTCTGTTGGAGGTGTTCCTGCACCTGTTGTTGTATCGTTAACAGGAACCGTGCCAGTTTTTTTTCCTTTCTTTGCGTCAAGCAATTCTTGTCTTTTAGCTGCTTGTTCTGCTTTTTTTGCTTCGGCATCCGCTTTTCTTTGCGCTACTAAATCTTCTCTAGCTTTCTTTTTATCTTCTAAAGCTTTTTTACGGGCTTGTAAAGATGGATTATCTACAGCATCTTCTAATGATTCTAGCGCTTCTTGCGCTTTAACTTCTTTTTTGCTCAATTGTCCTCTCTTCTCAGCTCGTGTAATCACTCTGATTACTTGGTCGCTAATGTCGTAACGTTTTGCAGCAAAAAGCATGGTCAAATCAGATGATTTATCAAATACAAAATCAAATTTCTTAGCTTCGGCAATATCTTGTACCGCTGTGAAAACTTGATCTTGAATTGGTTTTACTAAAACTGATTTTTGAGTTATCAAATCGCCATCTGGACCAAATTTCTTTTGTTGAAAGTCCAATAGCTCATCTTCTTGAAACTTTATCTCTTCGTCACGCTCGCCAATTAATTCTTTGGTTAACAATGCTCTTTCTGTTTTTAGAGCATCTTTTAATTTAGCAATTTCAATTTTTTTTGTTTCAATATCCTGTTTCCATTTTTGTGCTTTTTGCTCTAATTGACTTTTAGCCTCACTATAATCAGGTACATTTTCAAGAATATACTCCATGTCAATGTATCCAATTTTTACACCTCTTGCTTGGGCATTCAATTGACTTGTAGAAAATAATGTCAGGATTGCTATTACAACATATTTTTTCATTCTGTATATTATTTAGAAATATTGTACCAAATATAATTAAAATTGTTGACCAATTATAAAATGTGTTTCCCAACCATTAGGATTAGCAAAACCAGGAATAGCATCAAACCCATGTGCAAAGTCAATTCCCAACAATCCAAAAGCGGGCATGAATACTCTTAATCCAAATCCGGCCGAACGTTGCAATACAAACGGATTGTAATCTTTAAAGGTATTATACGATGATCCAGCTTCAAGGAAACTTAATATATAAATTGAAGCTGCTGATTTTAATGTTAATGGATACCGCAATTCTAATGAAAATTTATTATAAACTGTGGCACCGTCTTGAGAAGACAAAGATTGGTTAGGATATCCTCTTAATTGAATTACTTCTCTACCATCTAACGAAAAGTTGGCTAAACCGTCACCTCCCAAGAAGAACCTCTCAAAAGGGACTAATCCTCTACCATTATTATAGGCTCCTAAATACCCGAATTCTCCTAAGGCTCTCAACACTAATGCTTTTGATTGAGAACCAGCAATTCTTGTAAACCAATCCGCTTTAAACTTTAATTTGTAATACTCTAACCAATTAAATTTTTGTTGGTCAACTTTGGCTCTGTCAGCAGTTGCGCGTTCAAAGTCAGTTCCAACGGTTTGATAAACTCCAGAACCTGTTGCGGTTTCTTGTAAATAATCATTAACAGCAGGAAGCTGTCCGTCCGAATTGGGAATTGTGTTTATTCCGGAGTTTTCTTTAAATCTAAGTTTATAATCCTTTTGATTTTCTAGATTTGCGTAGTCAATCCCATTGAATAACGAATAAGGTAACGTAAATTTAGCAGAAACACTAAATTCAGAACCCGATGTTGGGAAAATTGGATTAACTCCTTTATTGTTTCTGGTTAAACCAACAGTGTATGCTAAATTTCTTGAAGAACCATCACCAAAAGTAAAGAGACCCGTATTGTAGTTATTCAAATCATAATATTGAAAACTTACTGAGCTAGAAAACACAAAATAATCGTCTGGAACAGTTAATCTTTTTGCAATTCCCATAGACAGTGACGTAATATTAAAACTTTTGCTTCTGTCTACATTACTTGAATTTCCAGAATATAAGAACTGCTTACTGTGGGATAGGGAACTCGAAAATTGGATTGGTTTTTTTCCTCCAAGCCATGGTTCTGAAAACGACAAACTGTAGGTTTGGAAAAATGAACTGGCTTGCAAACGCAAAGCTACTTTTTGTCCGTCTCCCATTGGAAGAGGTTTGTATGCATCTTTTTTGAATAAATTACGTGCAGAGAAATTATTAAACGACAACCCTAAAGTTCCGATAAAACCACCTCCACCATAACCTCCTTGAAGTTCAATTTGACTAGATCCTTTTTCAACAACATTGTACTCAATATCTACTGTTCCCGCTGCTGGATCGACATTTTTAAATTTTGGATCAATAGCTTCAGGGTCAAAGAAACCTAATTGACCAATCTCACGAATGGTTCTCACTAAGTCTTCTTTACTATACTTTTGTCCAGGCTGTGTTCTTAACTCTCTATAGATTACTCTATCGTTAGTTTTGTCGTTACCAACCACGGTAATATTATTGAAATAAGCAATTGGTCCTTCTGTAATTCTGATTTCAAAATCAATGGTGTCATTCTCCGTTTTAACCTCTACAGCATTAACGTTTGAAAATAAGTACCCATTGTTTTGATATAAGTTGGTTAAATCTTCTCCATCTGGTTTTGACTTATCCGCAATTCGTTTCTCTAACAAAACCCCATTATAGGTATCGCCTTTTTTGATACCCAAAATTCGAGTTAATAATTGATCTGAATATACAGAGTTTCCGAGAAATTTAATAGTACCGAAACGATATTTCTTTCCTTCTTCTACTTTAATATTAATGGCAAGCTTTGTTTTTTTGGCATTCAAAAAGACAGAATCACTAATAACTCGGGCATCTCTATATCCTTTTTCTTTGTACTTTTCAGTTACAGCTATTAAGTCCTCTTTATATTTATCTTTAATGAATTTTGAAGCTTTAAAAATTCGGATGGGATTGATTTGTTTAGTGTTTTTCATAGCACTGCGCAATTTAGCATCAGTGAATTTATCGTTCCCCTCAAAATTGATTTTCGAAATTTTCAGTTTATCCCCTTTATCAATATTAACAAGCATTTTAACTTGATTCCCATCAGTGGTATCGGCAATCGTATTTATAAAAACTTTGGTATTAAAATATCCGTCTTTTTTGTATTTATTTTCAATGTAGTTTCTAGTTGTTGTAATCAGGTTTTCGTTAACTATTTTACCTTTAGTCAAGCTATTATCTTTGATTAGTTGTTCTGTCTTAGATTTCTTGATTCCTTGGATTTTTACTTCGCTAAGTTTAGGAAGTTCAACGATATCTAAATCCAACCAAATGCTGTCTCCTTCTGTCTTATTTATATAAAAATCGATATCGCTAAAGAGGCCAAGCTTACCTAGTTTTTTGATGGCATTACTGGTTTCTTCTCCGGGAACTGTGATTTGTTGTCCTTTTTGTAATCCAGCAAAAGTTACGACTGTTTGTTCGTTGTAGCTGATTTTACCATTTACTTTTACTTCGGCTAAAAAATATTTTTTTCCTTGGTCAAAGGGAACTCTGTCTTGGGCGTTTAATTGAAAAATACTTCCAAAAATTAAGGTAAATAGAACTATTTTTAGGGTATTATTCTGCACTGAAATTTTATTTAATTTGTTCACTTGTTTTTCCAAATCTGCGTTCTCTTTTTTGATAACTAATAATGGCTGCATATAAATCTTCTTCTTTAAAATCGGGCCATAATACATCGGTAAAATAAAATTCTGCGTAAGCGATTTGCCATAACAAAAAATTACTAATTCGGTGTTCTCCACTAGTTCTGATTACTAAATCTACATCGGGTAAATTTCGCGTGTAAAGATGCTCATTTATAATTGATTCATCAATAGTGTCTATAGAAATTATATTATTTTTAACTTTCTCACTTATTTTTTTAACGGCATTTAACAATTCCTCTCTAGAACCATAGCTCAAGGCCAAAGTAAGGGTCATTCTGCTGTTTTTTTGGGTTTTTTCGATAACAGATAATAGCTCCTTTTTGGCTTTCTCAGGAAGCATGTCTATATTGCCAATGCATTGAAGTCGGATCTCATTTTTAGTTAAGGTTTCCAATTCATTTTTTAACGAATTGACCAACAACCTCATCAATGTATCTACTTCTAATTTGGGTCTGTTCCAGTTTTCTGTAGAAAAAGCATATAACGTTAGGTTTTTAATGCCCAATTTAGCACAAGTCTCAACAGTAACCCGCACCGATTTCGTGCCTTTTTCGTGCCCTAAGGCTCTTAAAAGTCCTTGCTTTTTTGCCCAACGCCCGTTACCATCCATTATTATAGCTAGATGTTTCGGCAAGTTGTCTTTATTTATGTTTTCCAGTAAACTCATTTTTTTAATCTGCACAATAACATGGCTTTTCTCCAAAAGTGTACGTCACTGTAAACCCTGTAAAAACATACCAATCTTTGCTGTATATATTACCAAATTTCAAGGGTGCCAAATTCTCATTTTTAGGCAAACTCCCATCTAAATTATCAGTGAAAGTATATCTTGCTCCAACTTCGAAGCCAAGGACAAAGTTTTCAAAAATATTCCCTTTTATTCCAACTATCATCGGAATGGCTAATGCACCTTCCCGATAATCTTCTTTTGTTTCCCCGTTGATAACATACAATTCTTCATAAGCAAAATAAGAGAGCCCAGAAAAAACATAAGGTGATATCTTAGTTTTTAATGATTCATGTAGATTAAAATCAAAAAAATTAAATTCTAACCCAGCCGAGAATTCTTTTATCTGATTCTTGAAACTATATCCTCTTTGATTTCTGGCCGGAACTTCAGAATCTAAATCATTCCCAGAAATCGCTGCTTGTGTATAGGAAAACCTGTAAGCATGTCTCGGACTTTTATTCCATTTATACACTATTCCAATGGCTAATTCGTTTGGATCAACATAATTGGTCTTCCCTACATCACCCACGTAATTGCTTCCTCCTAAGAAAACACCAATTTCATGAATTTGTGCTGTCAAAATGTTGTGGGAAATCAAACAAAAAAATAATACTAAAATCTTTTTCATTAAACTTGAAAAATAGCGTGCAAATATAACAATTCTCAGTAGTTCTTTAACATGAATTTAAGATTTCTGATAAATAAAATAACCTTCCTATAATTATTAGACTTGCAACAGTTTATATTCTAAACGTAATTTTTAGAATTGTAGTATAATTCGAAAGGGTAAAAAGTTATTAATTTCTCTTGTCTTCGCCCCAAAGTAATTTATTTCGAAGTGTTTTTAGAAAAGTCTCTTCTTGAATTTCCACCATCTTTATTTGGAATGGTGTTTTCTTTATAACCAATTCTGAATTATTACTGATAGAGCTTATGCGAGAGTCTAAAGAAACCAAATACTGCTCCTCTCTACCTGAAACTTTGAGTTTAATTTCAATATCATCCGGAATTACAAGTGGTCTGGCTGTGAGATTGTGGGGAGCAATTGGGGTTATCACCAATGCTTTTACATTTGGTGTCAAAATGGGACCACCACAACTTAAAGAATATCCAGTTGAACCTGTTGGTGTTGAAATAATTAAACCGTCTGCCCAATAAGAATTCAGATATTCCCCATTAAGATAGGTCTCTATCGTTATCATCGAGGTAGTGTCTTTTCTGCTGACTGATACTTCATTCATAGCAAAATTAATGTCTATGGCAGCTGCATCAGGGTGAGCTTCTAAAGTAAGTAAGGTTCTTTCCGATAGGGTGTATTTCTTTTCTAAAACAATCTGAAGAAAGGATTCGATATTTTCTTTCTGAACTTTAGCCAAAAAACCCAGCCTTCCGGCATTAACGCCTAATATTGGTATTCCAGAATCTCGAACATAGGTCGCTGCTCTTAAAATGGTTCCGTCACCACCAATACTAATCAAAATGTCAAAACTACTGTCTAAATCTTTATAAGTTGAAAAGGTGTTGTATTGCTTACCCACTATTTCTTCTTCGTATAATATTTTTAAGAAATTTTCTTCAATGACCATTTCGACATTGTTCTTGTTGAAAAAAACAAAAATATCCTTAATAATAGGTCGCGTATCGTTTTGATAATATTGTCCAAAAATGGCAACTTTCATAGAATATAAAGTTTAGAGTTTAGGCTATTTGATATTAAATTTCTAACTTCTAATTTCAATTATTTACATATTTAAATATTTATCCAAATATTCTGAGCGTTCTTTCAAAGTATTCAAGTAATCATCTTCCTGATGTTCCGAAATGATTTCGTAGTTATATCTTCTGAAGGACTGAATGATTTCGTTCATACTGCCATGTGTTGTTTTAACAGTAACTTGTACTTTTTCAGCATTGGCTTCAGAGACAAAAACACCTAAAAGCTTGCCGTTATTGCTTTCAACAATTTGGGTAATCTGACTCATCGAATAATCGGCAACTGACTTTTCAACAACAATAATACCGCCACTTTCTTTTAAAAAAGGGGTTTCGTTTAAAAATTTTACAATATCCGTTATTTCGTAATAACCAACATATTTGTTGTTTTCATCTAAAATCGGAACAATATTGGCGTTGTTTCGTGCAAAGACCTCTAGAACATCCAACCAAATCATAGTAGTTCTCACAAAAAAACCTTCTAAAGCATAACGGTAATCCATGATACTCTTTTGATTTTCAAATGTTTCCGCATCAACACCTGATATACAGCCAATATATACCTCATTTTCCATAACTGGGAAATGCGAATAATGAATTTCAGCAAAGAAATACAAGATTTCAGCAACTGTATCCGTATTCAAAAAAGGCCTAAAATCATTGTTTACGTACTCCGAAAGCTCTCTCATGTATTCTTTTCTTTTAGCGACTGCAAAATAATCAAATTTTGGGACATGAGGACTTGGTTAACTTTGTATTTTTGTGCAAATTAAAATTTGCTTCGAATTCACGACTGTTTTAATAGTTTAAACAAAAGTAGTCTTCACTAAGTAAGATAGTGTTTTTTGTAAAACAACATTTGAATTCCTGCATCCATTGGCCGCTAATACAATTAAATCATGACTAAATTAAGTGTAAACATCAATAAAATAGCTACTTTAAGAAATGCTCGCGGCGGAAATGTGCCCGATTTATTACAAGTAGCCAAAGACATTCAGAAATTCGGAGCACAAGGAATAACCATTCATCCACGACCAGACGAAAGACACATTCATTACCAAGATGCTCGCGATTTAAGACCAATTGTAGTTACTGAATTTAATATTGAAGGCAATCCGCAACATAATTTTATAGATTTGGTTCTCGAATGCAAGCCAGAGCAAGTGACTTTGGTTCCAGATGCAATTGGAGCAATTACTTCTTCCGCTGGTTGGGATACTATAAAAAACCTTTCGTACCTAACTGAAGTAATTCAGGAGTTTCAACGCAACGGAATTAGAACTTCAATATTCGTAGACCCAATTTTGGAAATGATAGCAGGTGCTCAAAAAACGGGCGCTGACCGCATAGAGCTATATACAGAAGCGTTTGCTCATCAATACAGTTTAGGAAACCTAAAAGCAATTGAACCTTATACAAGATCAGCTGTTTTAGCCAATGAAATGGGTTTAGGAATCAATGCTGGTCATGATTTGAGTTTAGATAATATTAAGTTTTTTAAAGAGAATATTCCAGGATTACTTGAAGTTTCTATTGGTCACGCTTTGATATCAGAGGCATTATATCTTGGTTTAGACAATGTGGTCAATATGTATTTAAACAAATTAAAATGATTTAAGACCGATGTCTACTGAATGTGATTTATGATTTCAATTTCACTCTGTAAGCAACAATCATAATCAAAACCTTAAATAGTTATGTTATACTCCAGAATAGAAGGTGAAGGCCAACCGCTTTTAATACTTCATGGTTTTCTCGGAATGTCAGATAATTGGAAATCTTTTGCTTCCCTTTATGTTAATAAGGGGTTCCAAGTTCACTTGCTTGATCTAAGAAATCATGGGAAGAGTTTTCATTCAAACGATTTCAATTACACCTTAATGGCAGCTGATGTTTTGGAATATTGCCACCATTACAACCTATCAAAAATAGCACTCTTAGGCCATTCGATGGGCGGAAAAGTAGCAATGCTTTTCGCAACAACATACCCTGAAATAGTTGACAAATTGATTATAGCGGATATCGGACCAAAATATTATGCACCGCATCACGGTGCTATTATAACTGGATTAAACGCTGTTGATTTTTCCGCAAAACCGGATAGAGCAGCAATTGAAGAAATACTGATTTCGTATATTCCAGATTTTGGAACTAGACAATTTTTGATGAAAAATTTATATTGGATTGAACCCGGTCAACTGGCTTTCCGATTCAATCTACCAGTATTTACAACCCAAATCGAATCGATTGGCGAAGCGCTTCCTCCAGGTAATCATTTTGACAAACCCACTTTATTTATCAGAGGCGGAAATTCGAATTATATTTTAGATACCGATTTGCCTGAAATTAAAAAACAGTTTACAGATAGTATGTTTGCAACAATTCCCAATGTGGGACATTGGCTTCATGCTGAAAACCCAACGTTATTTTTTGAGGAAACCGCAGCATTTTTAAAATAAAAAAAGTCCTTTTCGTTTGAAAAGGACTTTTTAAAACTCAATTTAAAAAATTAGTTTTTGATAAATTTCTTAACTGCAGTACCTGAATCAGTAGTGATGTTCATAAAATAAACTCCTGAACTTAAATCATTAACATTCAATTGTACTTCAGAAAGGTTATTAACTTTGATAGTCTTAACAGTTCTTCCATTAATGTCATTAATAGCAACATTAGTTAAAATAATATTGTCATTGTTTGAAATATTTACAACATTGTTTGCTGGATTTGGATATGTACTGAATTTTCTAGCAAAAGCTTCGTTTACACCTAAACCAGTTGTAGTAACTTTGAAATCATCAAGCATAAATCCAAATTGATCTGGAGATGTACAGTGAATACCTATGTATACTGGTTGACCGTCAAATGCAGTTAAATCATAAACGTATTCTGTGTAAGCTCCAAAAGTTGCTGTTTCAGCTGCAAATATAGAAGTAAATGAAGCAACTGCGTTAGTAGTAGTTGATACAAAAACTTGAAATACTTCATCTGGATAAGTAGCATCACATGATTTAGCCCAAAAAGAAAGTTCATTACCAGAAGAACCTAAAGTAATTTGCGGAGAAATCAACCAATCATCGTTAGTTGGGAACGTTCCATTAGGAACGGCTGCAATACAAGCCATTGCTTTTTGACCAGAACGTGCCGACCAATCACTATCAGCAGTTACAGGCAAACCTGTTCCACTTGTTCTAGTAACCGTTGTAGAGTTAAAAACAATGTAAGCCATTGCTGTTCCTGAATTCAAAAAAGTAGTTCCGCCACCAAAACTATAAGTTGGTCTTAAATCAATATCTGTTAGGGTCCAAGCACCAACACTTGCCTTAGCAAAATCTGTGTAAGAATCAAAATTGTCTTCGAAAATTGTTGTTTGAGCACTAGCACTTAAACCGCTAATAAATAAAAGAGAAAGTAATAATTTTTTCATAATTTGTTTTTTTTAATGATTATTGAAGCAAATATAAAAAAAATATTATATTTAGTTTTAATTAAAAACAAAAAATAATGAAACTACTCCTCAGAATATTTATAACTGCACTCTTAGTAATGGGAATTGCTTACCTTATGAAAGGAGTTATCATAGATGAATTCACAACAGCATTAACCGTTGCAATCGTTTTAGGCTTACTCAATTTTTTTGTAAAACCACTACTAGTATTGTTTACCTTACCCATAACTTTTATCACACTTGGTTTGTTTTTATTAGTCATAAATGCCTTAATAATTTTACTTTGTGATCATTTTATAGATGGGTTTAGTGTCAATTCTTTCTGGACAGCCTTAGTGTTTAGCATCATTTTATCGCTTTCACAATCATTGGTTTATCAAATCACTGGCGATTCTAAATAAAGCATAAAAATCACTAAAATAAAACTTGGTTGGGTTGCAGAAATGTTCTAATTTTGCAACCCAATTTTATTATGTAAATTATTATCAAAATGGATATTAAAAGAGTAGCAATAAGTGCTGTAAACGAGGTGATTGTAGTAACAGTTCCTCAAATGGATTACAAAGGACAAGTAGCAAAAAGGATAAACGAAAAGATGCCGTTGGCAACAGTAAAAGGTTTTCGTAAAGGCGCAGTACCAAAAGCTTTGGTTGAAAAACAATATGGAGCAGCAATAAAAGTAGAAGAAGTTAACAAAGTGGTACAACTAGCTTTGCAACGTTTTTTACAAACAGAAAGATTGGACTTATTGGGTTCGCCACTGCCAAAATTGAATGAGGATTTTTCTTGGGATGCTGAAGAATTAACTTTTGAATTCGAAATTGGTCTAGCACCTCAATTCGAAATCAATTTAGATGCTAAAAATGACATTGTAAAATACCAAATCATTGCTGACGACGCTTTGTTAGATAGTCAAATTGGAAGAATTCAAAAACAATATGGTAAAATAATTTCACAAACAGTTGTGGCAGAAGGAAATGATGTTTCAGGCGTTTTTTTAAATGAAGAAGCCGGAATCAACAACCGCACAACTATTGATTTGGCTGACCTTGCTGATGCCAAAGTAGCGAAATCTTTTATTGGTAAAAATGTGGGTGATGTTCTGACTCTGAACACTAAAGGCTTGTTTAATAACGACCATAAATTGATGGATTATTTGGCCGTTGCTCATGACGCCGTTCACAGTCTAGAGGTAGCAGTTACTTTTACTATAGATGAAGTTGTAGCACACGAACCAGCCGAATTAAATCAAGAATTATTTGATAAATTATTTGGTGACGGAAGCGTCAGTTCATTAGAAGATTTAAAAGCAAAAATTAAAGCCGATGCCGAAAAACATTTTGCCCAACAAGCAGAACAAAAATTAATGGCAGACGTTCAAGATTTTTTAATTGAAAACACCAAATTCGATTTGCCCGATGAATTTTTAATCAAATGGATACAATCTTCAGGCGAAAAAAAGCTATCTGCCGAAGAAGCAGCTCTAGAATACAGCCGTTCAGAAAAAGGATTGCGTTTCCAATTAATTGAAGGAAAAGCATTGGCGCAAAGCAATATCCAAATTACATTTGAAGATTTAAAGTCATTCACAACCGACAATATTCGCCAACAAATGGCACAATTTGGCAACCTAAATCCAACTCCTGAAGAAGTAGAAGGAATTGTAGCTCGGGTTTTGTCTAATCAAGAAGAAGTAAAAAGACTTTCCGAACAAGTTGTAGCCGATAAAATGTTGCAATTATTCAAAGAAAAAGCAAATCCAAAAACAAAAGAAGTTACCTACGACCAATTTGTTGCCGCAATGTATAATGAATAAATAAGTATACTTTTTTTACTATATTTGAGCGTCAAACTAATTTGGCGCTTTTTTATTCTGAACTTGTTTACTGCGTCAGTTCGCTACGCTCGGGTCAGAATCTTTTGAAGCAATCTCCGGCTATGCGTTGCAATCTTTTTATTGTTTTGTCATACAAAGCTAGTCGTAGTTCAAAACAATAAAAAGGATTTCCACTCCTATCCGGGCTAGAAATTCTATAATTTAAGACACAATGTCATAAACAAAAACAAGGCACGACCTTTGACTAAAACAAATAAAAAAATTATCCTTTAACTCTATAAATCATAACTAAAAAGATGGACTACGGAAAAGAATTCAAAAAATTTGCTACCAAAAAACAGGGTGTAAACAGTTTATATTACGATAAAATTGTGGGGAGCATGACTCCTTATATTATTGAAGAGCGCCAAATGAATGTGTCTCAATTAGACGTTTTCTCACGTTTGATGATGGATAGAATTATCTTCATGGGAACGGGAGTTGACGATTATATGGCCAACATTATCCAAGCACAATTATTGTTCTTAGAAAGTGTTGATGCTTCCAAAGACATCCAAATCTACATTAATTCTCCTGGAGGAAGTGTTTATGCCGGACTTGGGATTTACGACACTATGCAATACATCAAACCTGATGTAGCAACTATTTGCACCGGAATGGCAGCATCAATGGGTGCCGTTTTATTGTGTGCTGGTGCAGCCGGAAAACGTTCGGCGCTACCACATTCAAGAGTAATGATTCACCAACCCTCAGGAGGTGCATCTGGTGTAGCAACTGACATGGAAATTAACTTAAGAGAAATGTTGAAACTAAAAGAGGAATTATACCAAATCATTTCGCAGCATTCCGGACAAACTTTTGATAAAGTACACAAAGACTCGGAACGCGATTATTGGATGATTGCTGACGAAGCTAAAGAATACGGAATGATTGATGAAGTTTTGAGAAGATAAATTTGTCGAAAGTAAAAAGTCGAAGGTCGAAAGACTTTATGCCTTTTCACTTTATGACTTTAGACTAAAATAATGGCGAAAGAAGTTTTAGAATGTTCCTTTTGTGGGAGAAAAAAACCAGAAACAAACCTGTTGATTGCAGGCGTAAACGCACATGTTTGCGATAGATGTATTGAACAAGCACACGGAATCGTATTGGAAGAATTGAAATCGGGTGGAGCTTCCGCTTTAAAGTCAAATACTGATTTGATTTTGAAAAAACCAAAAGAAATTCGTGCGTTTCTAGACCAATACGTAATTGGGCAAGACCAAACCAAAAAAGTTATGTCGGTTGCCGTTTACAATCACTACAAAAGATTGATGCAATTGCAGCACGAAGAAGATGTCGAAATCGAAAAGTCCAACATCATTATGGTAGGACAAACCGGAACCGGAAAAACTTTGGTAGCTAAAACCATAGCACGAATGCTAGAAGTGCCATTGGCAATTGTCGATGCGACAGTTCTAACCGAAGCCGGTTATGTTGGAGAAGATGTTGAAAGCATTTTAACCCGATTGTTACAAGCCGCTGATTATGATTTAGCAAAAGCAGAAAGAGGTATCGTATTCATTGATGAAATTGATAAAATCGCTCGCAAAAGCGACAATCCATCTATAACTCGAGATGTATCGGGCGAAGGCGTTCAACAGGCTTTGCTTAAACTATTAGAAGGAACTGTGGTAAATGTTCCGCCTAAAGGAGGCCGAAAACATCCAGACCAGAAATTCATTGAGGTAAATACCAAAGACATTTTGTTTATTGCTGGTGGTGCTTTTGATGGTATCGAAAGAATAATTTCAAAACGGTTAAACCGTCAGGCAATTGGCTATTCAACTTCTCAAAATGCGGAAGGCATCGACAAAAATAATTTGCTACAATACATTATCCCAAAAGACATCAAAGATTTTGGATTGATTCCAGAAATTATTGGTCGTCTTCCTGTGTTGACCCACATGGATCCTTTGGATGCAGCAACGCTTCGCGCAATTTTAACCGTACCCAAAAATGCTTTAATCAAACAATACCAAAAGCTCTTTGCCATGGATGATGTAAAGTTCACCATCACCAATGATGCTCTAGAATATATTGTAGAAAAAGCACTCGAATATAAGCTTGGGGCAAGAGGCTTACGCTCCCTTTGTGAAGCAATTTTAACCGATGCGATGTACGAATTACCCAGTTCAGACGAAAAAGAATTGCTAGTTGATTTAGAATATACGCAAGATGCTCTAAGCAAAAATTTACTAAAGCGATTAGAAATTGCTTCTTAAAAAAATCCCTCAATTGAGGGATTTTTTTTGTTTCTAAACTTATTTAACCAATCCGCCACCACTTTGAATTTTTTCAGTTTCAATAGTGGTATTTTCCTTTTCAATTTTTAGATTCCCAAAATTATAAGTCAATGAAATCCTAAAGGTTCTCGAATCTTCTTTTTGATAAAACTTAGTTTGCAAATTAGTTGACGAAATTAATGCGTTGATTTCATTCTGATTAAAAAGATCAAATGCGTGCAATCCGATTTTTAGTTTTTTATTCATAAAATCCTTGCTGAAAGAAATATCAAACTGTTGTATGGATTTTTGGATTTTATAAATTTCCCAAACTCCACCTGCCGGTAAAATAAAATAATTCAAATAACTTTTCACATCATAAGGCAGCATGATTTGTGCCTGTGCTGCATAATTCCAAATCGGCTTCGACTCAAACGAAAAATCATAACCGTCTGTTACGTTTTTGATATACGCCACATTAAAGAAAATGTAGTTCATCTTGTCAATATTGTTCATTCGCTTTTGAAATTCTTCTTTTCCTTTGAAGAAAAAATCCAACGGAATTGGGAAATTAGCATAAGCCGTAAACGTTTTAAAACGGTCAAATTGCTGGAAAGTTTGTGTGCTTACTGTTTCTCCGGGTTCCGCATTAAAAATAAATAAATTATGATCTTTCGCTACCGTATAATTAGCTCCGACCTGCACAAATTGAAAAGCACTTGCCTTTACTTCAAAATTATCATAGAATGATGGGTTCAGCAATAAATTTCCTTGAGAAGTATTGTATTGGTCAAAATTTCCGCCGTTGGGATCAAGCACGCTGTAACTTGGCTGCGAAATTTTTCTAGAATACGAAGCGCTAATATTGATATCATTAGTGAATTCATATAATGCACTAAAATTTGGAAACACATTGCTGTTTTTAAAGTCAATATCCGTTCTAGTATTCGCTATAATTCCGGTTCTGTCAACATTGAAATCTTCATATCGCAGACCCGCTGTAAGATTAAGTTTTTTAAATTTTTTGCGGACTTCGGTATAAAAGGCCAAATTGGTTTCTTTGTAATCAAAATCAATAACATCAGTACTAGCAGAATTTAAGTTATAAAAACCAGTATTTTGGACAGCGATAGTATTAAATTTTCCGCCCGTATTCACGGAAAAACTTATTTTTTCAAACGGTATTGCAAAATCATATTTCAGATAATAATTCAACAAACCAAAGTCATTTTTGAAATTATTAAAACTAGAAATTGAATTTTCAAGAGCATTTGTTTTAGTATTCGGATCTTGATTAAACGTATTTGTAAATGCAGTAATGTCTAATGTTCTTCCGATAGTGTCAAGTTTTGTTTTGTATTGTAAACTTATTTCGTGATTACTTGATTTTGTTTTATTGATTCCGTTATTGAAATAATCTGGAATTTCAGAACCTGTGGTTTTACCTTCAAATACATTTCTGTCATTAGAAAAAGTCGTGTTGTAATTAAATAATAGATTTGATTTTGAATTGAGTTTGTAATTCGTTCCAAATCGAGCATAAAAATTTCGATTAGTAGTTACGGTCAACCTATCCTGATTAATAAATTTATTAGGGTTGAATGACGTAAAGGTTTGTCCGTTTATAGATCTTTGTTCTCTATCGATATAATTATAACCAATCATGGTTTGCCAACTCAAGTTTTTTTCTTTTCCGTTCAGCAAAATCTGTGGACTTGGTTTTTGATACTTATTAAAATTATAATTGATATTAAAGCTTGCATTAATCCCTTTCAATCTTTTAGAACTTGTAACTAAATTAATAATCGAACCACTGGCATTCGCATCATAAGCTGCGCCCGGATTATAAATTAACTCCACTTTTTCAATAGCATTTGCCGGTAGCGAAGAAAGGTAATTTTGCAAATCAGTGCCGCTTAAAGTGCTTGGAGAACCGTCAATATAAATGGTGACGCCTTTTCCGTTAAGTGATAATCCGCCCGTTGGAGAAGTAATAACTCCTGGTAACTTTTTAACAGCATCATAAGCATTTCCAGAACCTAACATCGGATTGTCTTTAACGGCAACTGTGGTTTTGTCTGATTCGATTTTGATGAATTTCTTTTGCTGAGTAATAGTTACTTCTTTCAGCTCGTTGGTTTTGGGTGTTTTAACTGTGTCTTGAACCCTTTGATTGGTTGGTTCTTTTAGTGCTTCTTGCGCAAAAGAACTGCTTGCTGTCATAAAAAGCGCAGCCATAAGTACTGATTTCATTTGTGTTGATTTTGATTTTCTCCGCTGCGCTCCAAAAGATTCGGCTTCGCCTCGGGTGATGATTGTTGGATAAGACAATCCATCTAAATATTTGTTACAACTGCAAATGAAAAATTATCGAATCTTTTTGTAATTCACTATGATTACACCGCTTATGATTAAAGTTGCTGACAAAATGATTCGGCTTGTAATTACTTCATCTAAAACTAACCAACCCAAAAATAAAGCTACAACAACATTCACATAAGATAAGACCGTAACTTTGGTAGAGGGTAATTGTGAAATTAAATAGCTAAACGCAACATACCCCACAACCGAACCAAATATCGCTAAGTAAATCATAGCATAAACGCTTCTTGCGCTCCAACTTTCGACTGAAATTTCCGGAGATAAATAAAATTGGACAGCAATCAAAACTACACCAGCAATCAACATTTGAACACAAACATTCATCAACATAGTCAAAGAATTGTTACTTCCTTTCTTTGTCATTATAGTTCCTATTGCCCATGCTAAAATGGCGAATAACATGGCAAAAATACCTTGACGGTATTCCGGAATTAATAAATCGGCCAAACTACTTTGATAGATTAAGAATATCCCAAACATGCCTAATACAATTCCAATAACCGTCTTAACGGATAGCTTTTCGTGCCCCAAAATTAGATTCAAAACTAAAACACAAAAAGGCGAAAGTGTAGAAATTAAAGACGCCAATCCGCTGTTGATGAATTTTTCGGCATAGGTTGTTAATCCGTTTGCTAAGACTATCATCAAAATTGCCAATACAAAAGCACGTAAAAATTGCCTCCCATTTACCCGCTCTAATTGCTTTTGATACACTAAATAGAAAAAGATGATGGAGCCTGCAATTAGATTTCTAATTCCAGCTAAAAGAAAAGGCGGAATGGTTTCAACACCAATTCGAATGCCTAAAAATGTCGTTCCCCAAAAGAACGCAACGCAAAATAAAGCGAGGTAGAGTTTTGTTTTCAAACAAATGGCTGGTTAAGAATCAGCTTTTCATTTGGAGCATCAACCAAGCATCGTCTTCCTGGACCACATTTCATCCGGTGCGGACCGCATGAGGTAAGGAAGCCAAATAATACTAGGATATAAAGAAGTTTTTTCATTAAAATTATTTTATAACATTAAGTTGCATTTGCTTCAATTGCTCTAGATAATCTCGTTCGTTAGACAGCCGTGGTATTTTATGTTGCCCGCCAAGTTTATTGTTTTCTTTGAGCCAATCGTAAAATAAATTTTCCCGAGCAACATTCACTACTAGCGAATTCAATGTCATATTTTTATAGCGTTTGGCTTCATAATCAGAGTTCACGGACTGCAGATTTTCATCTAATATTTTTTGAAAAACAGCCATATCCTCTGGATGCTTTTTGAATTCTATCATCCATTCGTGAGCCCCTTTTTCTTTTACCTTCATGAATATTGGTGCAACCGTATAATCTTTGACTTCACAATGCAATATGGAACAGGTTTTTGCTAAAGCCATGTCGGTATTTTCAACCATTAACTCTTCACCAAAAACATTAATATAATGCTTTGTTCTTCCTGAAACCCGAATTCTATACGGAGACAAAGAAGTAAATCGAACCGTATCTCCAATGAGATAACGCCAAAGTCCTGCATTAGTTGTAATGACTATCGCATAATTCTTAAATAATTCCACTTCAGAAAGGCGAATTACTTTTTGATTTTCGGTTCCAAAAGTATCCATTGGAATAAATTCATAAAAGATTCCGTAATCCAACATTAGCAATAAATCATTAGAATAATTCAAATCTTGAATTGCAAAAAAGCCTTCCGAAGCATTGTAAATTTCATAATATTTGAAATTACTATGCGGTATTATTTTTTTATATTGTTCTCTGTAAGGTTCAAAACTCACACCTCCGTGAAAATAGACTTCGAGGTTGGGCCACAATTCCAATAAATTTTCTTTCCCGGTTTCAATCATGATTCTGTTGAGCAACACCAACATCCAAGAAGGAACTCCAGCAAAACTGGTTACGTTTTCATTTTTGGTTTCGTTGATGATTGCCGTAAGTTTGCTTTCCCATTCGCTCATTAATGAAACTTTACTACTTGGTGTGCTACTAAATTCGGCCCAAATTGGCATGTTTTCAATCAAAATGGCTGATAAGTCTCCGAAATATGTATTGTTGTTTTCGTAAATTTGAGAGCTTCCGCCAAGACGTAAACTTTTGCCCAAAAACATATCGGAATTTTCATTATTATTTAAGTACATACACAACAAATCCTTACTGCCTTTGTAGTGACAATCTTCTAAAGCTTCGGTGCTAACTGGAATGAATTTGCTTTTGGCATTAGTAGTTCCACTTGATTTGGCAAACCATTTGATGGGTGTGTTCCAAAAAACATTCTGTGCGCCTTTTCTAGTGAGTTCAATCATGGGTTCTAAATCTTCATAAGTAGAAACGGGAACTCTTTCGGCAAAAGTTTTATAGGATTTTATGCTTTCAAAATCATATTTCTGACCCACCACTGTTTCTTCCGAGGAACGAATTAAGTTCATCATAAGTTCTTCTTGCACTTCGTGTGGATATTTCAGAAACAACTCAATCTGATGAATGCGCTGTTTCAAAACCCAAGATGCAATAGAATTTATTAACGGTATCGGCATTTTTAGAATTGTGAATTATGAATTACGAATTATGAGTGATAACTTTACCAAATATAGGGATTAAACTTAATAATACACCATGACTTACGAAGGCGTACTTACCAAAATGCAAACTGAATCTTCGAATCCGATTCAATATTATCTGGTTTTTGAGAAAAGTTTTTTGAGTTTAAATCAACTGCTTGGGAAATCGATGGAAATCAACTTTATGGGTTACCAATGTTTGAATTGCGGGAAGAAGAAAAAGATTTTCCGTCAAGGATTTTGTTACGATTGTTTTATGAGCGCTGCTTCAGCTGGTGATTGGATTATGAAACCCGAACTGAGCACGGCGCATTTAGATATTGAAGATCGTAATTTAGAATATGAAAAGAAAGTACAATTGCAACCTCATATTGTGTATTTGGCTTTATCAAGTGAAGTAAAAGTTGGGGTAACTCGCGGAACTCAGGTTCCAACAAGATGGATCGATCAAGGTGCAGTTCAAGCGATTCCGATTGTTGAAGTTCCGAACAGATATTTAGCCGGAATAACCGAAGTTGCTCTAAAAAATCATTATTCCGACAAAACCAATTGGCAGAAAATGTTAAAAAATGATTTGCCCATAGTAGATTTATTAAAAGAAAAAGCTTCTCTTAAATATTTAATTCCAAAAGAAGTACAGGAATATTTTCATATTGAAAAAGAAGATTTATACGAATTGCATTATCCCGTTTTGAGCTATCCGACGAAAGTAAACAGTTTAAATCTAGACAAATCGCCAAATTTCACCGGAAAACTAATGGGAATTAAAGGGCAATACTTAATTTTTGAAGACGGAACGGTTTTTAATGTTCGCACGTTTGAAGGTTATGTGGTAAAGATTGAATTATAGTTTACTTCAAAAAACTAATATTTCTATGTAACCCTTCAAGTTTTGTTCGTTTTACAGCGGAGTTTTTAAAGACTTTTCTAAACGTATCTTCTGTAATTTCTTGCCAATCGTTTTTGGTGAACGCTAGTAGTTCTGGATTCGGATTAAAAAGTGGCTCGCTATGTGCTTTTGAAAACTTGTTCCACGGACAAACATCTTGGCAAACATCACAGCCAAACATCCAATCGTCCATTTTGCCTTTCATTTCTAATGGAATATTTTCTTTAAGTTCGAT
>JBBRET010000019.1:0-48075 GCA_038202695.1 Flavobacteriales bacterium | reverse complement strand
AAAAAATATTACACCAATATGTTTATGAAAAAGAGACCTTAAATCATAAATGTATGTCAACGAGAAAATAATAGTTTGAATATTGTTTTGTTTGATTTTGACAGATCGAAAAATCCCGATAATTATCGGGATTTTTTTTATAAAAGTAAGTCAAGTACTAATTATTTCAAACTGCCTACCATATCTTCAGGTTTCACCCAAGCATCAAATTCTGCTCCTGTAACGTAGCCTAATCGCACAGCTTCTTCTTTTAAAGTAGTTCCGTTTTTATGAGCTGTTTGAGCAATTTCGGCAGATTTGTAATACCCAATTTTAGTATTTAAGGCAGTTACAAGCATTAATGAGTTTGCAACTAATTCTTTGATTCGCGGGTAATTCGGTTCAATACCACTAGCACAGTGTTCGTCAAAAGAAAAACAAGCGTCTCCAATCAAACGCGCAGATTGTAAAAAATTAGCAGCCATTACAGGTTTGAAAACATTCAACTCATAATGACCTTGCATACCACCAACACTTATAGCCACATCGTTGCCCATAACTTGAGCACAAACCATAGTCAAAGCTTCACATTGTGTTGGATTTACTTTTCCGGGCATGATAGAAGAACCGGGTTCGTTTTCTGGAATTAAGATTTCACCAATTCCCGAACGAGGTCCTGAAGCAAGCATTCTGATATCGTTAGCAATTTTATTCAAGCAAACCGCTAGTTGTTTGAGCGCACCGTGGGATTCGACAATAGCATCGTGCGAGGCTAAGGCTTCAAATTTATTTGGCGCCGTCACAAACGGATGTCCAGTAAATTGCGCAATATAGGTAGCGACTTTTACATCATATCCTTCTGGGGTATTTAGTCCGGTTCCAACTGCGGTTCCGCCCAATGCTATTTCTGATAAATGCGCTAAGGTATTTTTTAAAGCTTTGATTCCATAATTCAGTTGGGCTACATATCCTGAAATTTCTTGTCCTAAAGTCAATGGCGTTGCATCCATTAAATGCGTTCTTCCAATTTTCACCACATTCATAAACTCTTTAGATTTTGCTTCTAAAGTATCGCGTAATTTTTCTACTCCTGGAATGGTAACTTCAACAGCAGCTTTATAGCAAGCGATGTGCATTCCGGTTGGAAATGTATCGTTTGACGATTGCGATTTATTGACGTCGTCATTGGCTTTAACCAATTGTTCGCCTTCACCAATCTTGAATCCGGCCAAAACTTGCGCTCTATTGGCTATTACTTCATTTACGTTCATGTTGCTTTGGGTACCTGAACCTGTTTGCCAGATGACCAGCGGAAATTCAGCAGTTAATTGTCCGGCTAAAATTTCGTCGCAAACTGCTGCTATAGCATCACGTTTTTCGGTTGAAAGGACTCCTAAATCGCAGTTAGCATAGGCGGCTGCTTTTTTTAGATAGGCAAAACATTCAATAATTTCTTTGGGCATTGATGCAGACGGACCAATTTTAAAGTTATTTCTGGAACGTTCTGTTTGAGCTCCCCAATACTTATCGGCTGGAACTTTAACTTCTCCCATGGTGTCTTTTTCTATTCTGTATTCCATTATGTTGTTGATTTATGGTTGTTTATATTTATTTTAGCCCTGATGGGAGCAAGCTACCGTGTAGCGCGGACAGCGGGAAATAGCTCCTAAAAAATACAGCCCAAATTTACGTATAAAAAGTAGTTAATAAAAATTGATTTTGTTTTTGGTTAGGATAAATATTCAGCTTACATTTGCGTATAATTCAAAAAATTCCGGAAAACATGTTTGAATTTCAACAGTATTTAGGTTTCTTACTTTTTTTAACCGTTTTAACTATCGGTTTTTGGTTGATGATTTTCTTAATTACCGTCATAGTTCCTTATTGGATTTTTGGTGGAGTAAAAGAATTATTGGCTGAAAGAAAAGCGCAAAAAGAAGCTGAGCAGAGTTCGTAACTAGTGCGATTTGTTCCAAAAAAAAAGCCCCGAAATTTCGGGGCTTTTTTTTATTAATACTATCCAGGAAAGTCTCCGCCTTCATATTCTTGATTTCCTTTTCGTTCTCTTTCATTTTTCTTTTTATTGAATCGGTAGGTGAATGACAATGTAAATTGTCGGGCTCGCCATTGAAATTGAGAAGAAGCGTCAAAAGAACCTGGAACTAAAGTTTCATTTTTACGAATTCTGGAATTAAATAAATCACTTACATTAAAAGCTATTGATGCTTTATCTTTTAAAATATCTTTACTAAAAGCTAGATTGGTGGAGAAAATTCCTTTTCGGGTTCCTTGAGCATTTTTCTGATCTCCTTCATACGAAATATTGGTTTGCCAATCAATTTTATAAGGCAATGAAACCTTTGAGTTTAAACGTGTAAACCATGTAGTGGCTTTGTTATTTAAATCCTGTACTTGCAAGTTACCATTGAAATCTACATAAGAGAAAACACCTTGGGTTTCAACACTAAAGAAATTAAAGTTGGAGTTCAAGCGCCACCATTTGAAAGGATTGTAATTCAATGTTACTTCGAAACCGGCTCGATATTCTGTTGCCAAATTTATAGGTGAAAATAGAATAATCGGAATGCCATCAGAGGTAAAATCACCTGACTCTCTTCTGACGAAAGTGAATACATCTGACGTTTTGTTGACATAAGCAGAAGTATTGAAAGTCATTTTCTTTCCGAATTTAGTTAAAAATCCGACTTCAAAAGCATCTGTAATGGCTGGGTTTATATCGGGATTACCCTGAAAAATATTTATATTACTTGAAAAATCACTTGAAGGATTTAAAAATCTTCCGCGTGGTCGTCTAATTCTTCGGCTGTAGCTAGTAGATACATTTGTTTGATCTGAAACCTCATAAGTTACAAATGCACTTGGGAAAAAATTATTGTATTTTTTAGTATTAAAATTGGCTTCATCGGTTACGTTAACCTCTATATTGGAATCCTCCCAACGAAGTCCAAAAAGAAAAGAAAATTTACTCTTCTTAAATCCAAATTGCGAATACAAGGCGTTTACAAATTCTTTGTATTGCACAACACTAGATAGATTATTGTTTAATAGCGCATTTTCAAAAATTTTAACATCGGTATCTTGAATGGTAAAATCACCGCGATAGCCCGCTTCGAATTGCAAGTCTTTTCCAAAAGGTAAAACATAATCGGTTGCAATTAAATTTCGGGTTTGCTTTTGAACGTTTGTAGTGTTAGCATTTGGAAATTGGGAATCATAAATTTTAGAATCACTAGTTTCATCGTTGAATGATGTTTGAAAATCTACATTTATTTTGTGACCGTCTCTCTCGAATTTTTTTACAAAATTGGAATTGAATTCTAAATTATCTTCATCATTTGTATCTCGATTGTTTCGGGTTCTACTAGCTGTTGATAAATCTTGAAACGTATTGAAGAAAGTTGCAGATGTAATGTTGGCACCAATACTTTTTCGGTAGTTTAAGCTGTTGGTCCAACTAGTTTTATCATTAATAAACCACTCTATTCCTAAACTACCATTGTAATTATTGTTGTAGCGATCGTTTTTTCGGTCTTCAAATATGAACTGAGGTGAATTTGTGGAAGGGTTAAAGTATTCGGTATTTACTTTAGAAAAACCAGGACTGTTTCTGTTACTAAAACCTTGATTAGTAAAAATATTGACATCATTAGTTTTGTAGTTTAGATTGGCTGAAATTCCGTGATTGTCAGGAAATCCCGTATTGGCAATAAAAGTTCCGTTAAAGCCATTTGTTTTTCCTTTTTTGAGCAGGATATTTAGAATTCCACCACCACCTTCAGCATCGTATCGCGCAGATGGATTAGTAATTACTTCTACTTTATCAATGGCATCGGCTGGAATTAAACGCAATGCATCACTAACATTGGTGGCTGTTGATGGTTTTCCGTCAATCAATATTCGAACATTATCATTTCCACGTAAAGCTATTGTTCCATCTACATCAACCGTTACCGAAGGGATATTGTCTAAAACATCACTTACGGTTCCACCTTTAACTAATAAGTCTTTTCCAACGTTATAAACTTTTTTGTCTAACTTTATTTCAAGAGTTGTAGCTTCATTTCTGATTACCACTTCATTCAATTGGGTTATGTCTTCTTCTAGTAAAACTGTGCCCAAATTGGTGACTCCTACTAATTGTTTACTACTTAGAACGGTTGGTTTAAATGAAATAAATTCAAAAATAATATCATAAGTACCCGCAACAACATCTATGTTGAAGTCTCCTTTATTATCGGTAATTCCACCGAAGATTAATTTGGGATTTTGAGTATTTTTAAAAGTAATTGTTGCGTATTCTAAAGGAAGTTTTTTTGTTTTTTCAATGATTTTTCCGGTGATAGCAATTTTGACACTTTCTGGTTTTCCTTGACCGAAAACTGTTAGTGACGTCAGCAATACAAATGATAATAAAAAAAAAGGATTATTTTTCATGTAGGATTTTTTTAACTTTTCGTTGCAAAAATACCGCTTTAGGCTTTAAACTTATCCCAACGCCTTGTTAAATAAATCTGACAACGACTCACTTCCACAACCTATTATGGCAAGTTCCTCTACAATCAAAATGGGCCTTTGCATCAAAATAGGATGCTTGGCAATTGCTTTAATAATTTGACTATCCGTAATTGTTTTGTCTTTATACTTTTCAATCCATATCGCTTCTTTTTGCCGAACTAACGCAATAGGTTTTATTCCTAACTTTTTAATCAAAATTTTTAGCGCCTCAACTGTTAACGGATTCACTAAGTAAAGGATAACTTCAAAAGGGACATTGGCTTCTTTGATAGTAGCTAAGCAATTTCTTGATTTTCCGCATCTGGGATTGTGTAGTATTTGCAACATTTTTTTTTTACAAAGTAATCGAATTTAATAGAAAAAAGGTAATTTAGGCGAAACAAAATATGCACGATGTTTTTAGAAAAAGTCACTAAGTCTCCCAATAGTTCCATTACCTATTTATTAGGGTTTTTTATAATTGCAGTATTTTACTTTTTAGGTCAGATACCGTTAGCTATCGCATTGATAGTGAAGTCAATTACTTCTAATAAA
The DNA here is from genome assembly GCA_038202695.1 of Flavobacteriales bacterium. GTDB lineage: Bacteria > Bacteroidota > Bacteroidia > Flavobacteriales > Flavobacteriaceae > Flavobacterium. The sequence goes on along the minus strand of JBBRET010000019.1, from coordinate 43,026 downwards.
ACAATGCCAACTAGCGAGGCGCAAATCATGAAATTTTTCAGTCCAAATGTAACTTTGATTTATTTGTTACTGATTTTTGTCTTTACAATGTTGGGTGTTATTATCGTGGTCAAATACCTCCACAAGTTAAAATTGAAAGACATTATAACGGCACGTGACAAAGTTGATTGGAAGCGAATCTTTTTTTCTTTCAGCATTTGGGCAGCAATTACTGTGGTTTCTACCGGCTACTTTTATTTTACAAGTCCAGAGAATTTTGTGTTGAATTTTAAACCGATTCCGTTCTTAGGATTAATAATCATAGCCTTCACGTTGTTGCCCATACAAACTAGTACGGAAGAATTTATTTTTAGAGGCTATCTTATGCAAGGCTTTGGATTATTAGCCAAAAACCGATGGTTTCCGTTGCTAATGACTTCTGCTATGTTTGGAATGATGCACCTCATGAATCCAGAAGTTGAAAAATTAGGATCTATAATAATGGTTTATTATATTGGTACTGGACTCTTTTTGGGCATCGTCACCTTAATGGATGACGGGATGGAATTGTCTTTGGGATTTCATGCCGCTAACAACATTGTTACCGCTTTGCTCGTTACCTCTGACTGGTCCTCACTGCAATCGGAATCTATTTTAAAAGATACTTCAACTCCGTCAGTAGGTTTCGAAGTATTAGTTCCGGTGTTGGTTATTTTTCCACTACTACTATTTATCTTTAGTAAAAAATACCATTGGACCGATTGGAAGGAAAAATTAACAGGGAAAATTGTTTTAAATAAAATAGAGTCAATAAAAAATACAGCAAGTTATGAATAACCCAACCTACGAAAACGTACACAATCAATTTAAGTTAAACGGATTTCATCTTGATAGAGAAGATTTGTGTCGAGTAGCCTACAGTTTTATAAAAGAAGGTGAAGAATTTGAAAAACCAGTTGGTGATTTTTTACTAGATTGGTTTGACAGTAAGAGTTACATACAAATGGAAACATCAGGTTCAACAGGTGAGCCTAAAACAATAACCGTAAGCAAACAGGCTATGGTGGATTCAGCGCTAGCAACAGGTGATTTTTTTGAATTGCATCCCGGAAATAAAGCATTACAATGTTTACCAGTAAAATATGTAGCCGGAAAAATGATGTTGGTTCGTGCCATGATTTTAGGCCTCGATTTAGAATTTGTAGCACCAAGCACAAATCCTTTGCGTCACAATGAATTGTTATACGATTTTATTGCCATGGTTCCGTTGCAAGCTCAAAATTCGCTATCGGAATTAAAAAGTGTTAAAAAGTTGATAGTTGGTGGAGCAGCGATTAATAAAACTTTGGAAAAACAATTGTTGAAATTGCCTACCGAAGTATACGAAACCTACGGAATGACCGAGACAATTACCCACATCGCCGCAAGAAAACTAGGTGAAAAAGCTTTTACTGTGTTGCCTAATGTTACGATTTCTTACGACGAACGCAATTGTTTGGTTATTCATGCGCCTCGAATTTCTCCGGATGTTATTCTAACAAACGATATTGTTGAATTGATTAACGAAAACCAATTTATATTTATTGGCAGAATGGATAACGTTATCAATAGTGGTGGAATCAAATTGCAACCAGAACAAATAGAGGAGAAGTTGGCTAGTAAAATCCAACAACGCTTTTTCATTGCGTCAAAACCAGATAATGAATTAGGAGAAAAAGTAGTTTTAGTTGTTGAAGGCGACCATCAAGAATTTGATGATAAACTTTATGAATCGTTAGATAAATATGAGAAGCCCAAAGAAATTTTATTCATTCCCAAGTTTGTTGAAACAGGAAGTGGTAAAATAATGAGAAAAGAAACTATGAAATTATAATAAGGCTCTAATGCAATTTAATTAAGAACAAGCTGCATCGTTTGTTCTGGAATTAGAATTCATTTATTTAACATTAATAAAGAAATCATTAGTTTTTACCTCAACTTCTTCAAGAGACTTTATTTTTAATTTTGAGGTAGACCAAGTTGTAGTTGGAGTAATTCTAACCTCTTTTCCGTTAACCTTAATGCCAATAGGCATTGCAAATTTGGCTTCATCGGCATTCCAACGCAACTGAAGTTTTCCGTTTTTGATTTTCATTTCAAGCGATGGAATTGCACTATGTCTAAGGTATTGGTCAAAAATCGGCGTTAATTGCTTTCCGGTCTCAGAGTTAAAATAAGCCACCACGTTCTCTGTGGTAATGATTTTGTGTCGAAATTTTTCAGTGTATTTCAATACTATTTTCCACCATTTAGCATCATCGTTTATAACATGTCTTAGCGTGTTTAAAAACAACGCACCTTTATCATACATGTCACCTGAACCTTCTTTATTGACGCCATACGGGCCAATAATTGGACCATCATTATCAACATTTCTTTTAAGCCCGTTAATGTAGCGTTGTCCTTTTTCATATCCATATTGGCATTCTACATAAACCGCTTCTGAATAGGTTGTAAAACCTTCGTGAATCCACATATCAGCGCTATCTTTAGAGGTGATGCTATTACCAAACCATTCGTGACCGCTTTCATGAACAATAATGTAATCAAAAAGCAAACCCAATCCGGTTCGGGTTCTGTCTGTTCCTAAATATCCTTTAAGGTATTTGTTACCATAGGCCACACAGCTCTGATGTTCCATTCCTAAATACGGAGTTTCTACCAATTTATAACCATCATTAGCAAATGGATAGATTCCAAATTTACTCTGAAAGCAATCCATCATAGGTTTTACTTCTTCAAAATGTATTTTGGCTTTGGCTTCATTTTCACGCAAGACATAGTAATCTAAATCTAGGCCTTTATAGGTTTCATGAATGTTCACATAATCTGCAATATTGATATTTATGGAATACGTGTTTATTGGATTTACAATTTCCCAATCCCATCTTGTATAGCCATTTTTGAGATCTTCACTACCTTTAAACCTTCCGTTAGAAACATTCATCAGACCATTTGGAACCGCCACTTTGATGGTAGCACCAAAATCCGGTTCATCACTTTGTGAATCTTTTACAGGATACCATAATGAGGCACCAGTACCTTGACATGCAACACCAATCCAAGGTTTTCCTTGACCATCTTTTGTAAACACAAAACCACCATCCCATGGAGCTCTTTTAGCTATAATTGGTTTTCCAGAATAATAAAAGCGTAAACTTTGTTGAGAGCCGAGCGTTAATGCTTCCGGAAAATCAATAAAAACCGCTGCGAATTCTCTTTTATACTCGAGTTTTTTTGAATTGTAAACAATAGAATCGACTTGCATATTTTCAAACAAATCCAATTGGATTTTGGAAGTATTGTTAACGACTTTGAATGTAATGTCATTAAACCCAACAATCGATTTATCTTCGATAGCAACTTTGATATTCAAATCATAACGCAATACATCAAAACAAGTTCGTTCCGGACGCAAACCGCCTTGAAGGGTATCTTTTCTTGTTGCTGTTTCTTGAGCATTAAGAAGTTGAAAACTGGTTATTATAAAACTTAGGGCAAGTAATTTTTTCATAGGTTAAAAATAAAAAGCTAGCATGTAAGTAGGATGGTATTTGATTTTGTTACTTGTTACACCTGAATAACTCCCAAATTAAATTTCTTTTCAATAGGGGAATGGTTTGCTGCTTCGATTCCCATTGAAATCCATGTTCTAGTGTCAAGCGGGTCGATAATCGCATCCGTCCATAATCGTGCCGCAGCATAGTATGGAGAAACTTGTGCATCATAACGAGCTTTTATTTTATCAAAAAGTTCTTGTTCTGTTTTCTCATCTACGGTTTCTCCTTTTGCTTTCAGGGAAGAAGCTTCAATTTGTGTCAAAACTTTGGCAGCTTGTGTGCCACCCATTACGGCTAATTCTGCACTTGGCCATGCAAATATTAATCTGGGATCGTATGCTTTTCCGCACATGGCATAGTTACCTGCGCCATAGGAATTTCCGACAATTACAGTGAATTTTGGTACGACCGAATTGGCAACAGCGTTTACCATTTTGGCACCATCTTTAATAATTCCACCATGTTCTGATTTAGATCCTACCATAAATCCGGTTACATCTTGCACAAATACTAACGGTATTTTCTTTTGATTGCAATTAGCTATAAAACGCGTCGCTTTATCAGCAGAGTCAGAATAGATCACACCACCAAACTGTATTTCCCCTTTTTTGGTTTTGGAAACAATGCGCTGATTGGCTACAATTCCAACTGCCCAGCCATCAATTCTGGCGTAACAGGTAATGATAGATTGTCCGTACCCGTCTTTATATAAATCCATTTCTGAATTATCTACTAAACGTTTGATGATTTCCATCATATCGTATTGCTCGGTTCTAGCTTTTGGAATAATTCCGTAAATATCTTTTTCTTCTAATGCTGGTTTTTGAGGCGTTTCTCTGTTGAAACCTGCTTTTTCATAATCGCCAATTTTTCCAACAATGCTTTTAATTCGGTCTAAAGCGTCTTTATCATCTTTGGCTTTATAATCAGTAACGCCTGAGATTTCGCAGTGAGTTGTGGCTCCGCCAAGAGTTTCGTTATCAATGTTTTCACCAATCGCTGCTTTGACTAAATAACTTCCGGCAAGGAAAATACTTCCGGTTTTGTCCACAATCATCGCTTCGTCACTCATAATTGGTAGGTAAGCACCACCAGCAACACAACTTCCCATTACTGCCGCAATTTGGGTAATTCCCATACTGCTCATAATAGCATTGTTTCGAAATATGCGACCAAAATGTTCTTTATCAGGGAAAATTTCATCCTGCATTGGTAAATAGACTCCAGCGGAATCCACTAAATAAATAATTGGCAACCTATTTTCCATCGCAATTTCTTGAGCACGAAGGTTCTTTTTTCCGGTAATTGGAAACCAAGCACCCGCTTTTACAGTAGCATCATTGGCTACAACAATACATTGTTTGCCTTTGATATACCCCATTTTTACGACAACACCACCTGAAGGGCAACCACCATGTTCGGCATACATTCCGTCACCAACAAAAGCACCAATTTCTATGCTTTTAGCTTTTGCATCAAGTAAATAATCGATGCGTTCTCGGGCGGTCATTTTGCCTTCAGCATGTAATTTAGCGATGCGTTTTTCTCCGCCACCAACTCTTACTTTGGTGAAGCGTTGTTTTAAATCGGTCAGTAAAAGTTTGTTGTGATCTTCGTTTTTATTGAAGTTGATGTCCATATTATTTAGTGCTTCTTTTTATATTTGAGTTGAATTTGCGCTAAAATACGAAAACGTTTTCAATATGATAAAATCATCCTATTTGAAATTGTAATTAGAAGAAAAAAAGGCATATTTTTGACCAGTTAATATTCACTTAACATTAGAGAAATACATTTGCACCAAATTTAAAAAACAAGTCATGACTCTTAATAATATCTTCCAGTTTTTGGTACCTAAAGATAAAAAGTTTTTTCCACTTTTTGAACAAGCTTCCTTCAACCTAACTTTGTTAGCTGAAACCTTGCACGAAGCAGTTAATGCTGAAAAATCACAGAGAGAAGATTTTTTCAGAAAAATTGAAGAATTGGAAGCTGAAATAGAGGAGATTACACATAAAACGCATTTAGAATTAAGTCGAAATTTTATTACACCTTTTGACCGTGAAGACATTCATGCGTTGATTAAAGCTATTGATAATGTAGCCGATAACATGCATGGTGCTGCTAGTAGAATGCGGTTGTATCAGGTAGAAAAAATCACAAAATCTATTCGAAAATTGACTGAGATTAATTTAGAAGCTTGTCAACTTATTGGTATTGGTATCAAAGAACTAAAAAACATGAATCATAAAGCCATTAAAGAGACTTGTAAAAAAATAAACAAATTGGAGAGCAAAGCAGACTCGGTATTTGATAAAGCGGTAGCCGATATTTTTGAAAACGAAACCGACGCTAAAAACGTCATCAAATACAAAGAAGTGCTTTCAGCTTTAGAAATGGCCTCAGATAAGTGCAAGAGTGTTTCTAATGTCATGGAGCAAATTTCAGTAAAACATTCATAAACTAGTGATCAGTTTACAGTGGTCAGTTAGCAGTCAAAATAAAGACACTGAACACTAAATACTGAACACTGAACACTAACAAAATGACTTTACTAATTGTAATTATAGTTCTCGCCTTAATATTCGATTACATCAATGGTTTTCACGATGCGGCCAACTCTATCGCCACAATTGTTGCCACAAAAGTATTGACTCCATTTCAGGCCGTACTTTGGGCAGCGTTCTTTAACTTCTTAGCCTATTGGGTTTTTGGATTTGGTGTAGCCGATACCGTAGCGAAAACAGCCAAAACCGACAGCATTAATTTGACTGTAATCTTAGCTGGAGTTATTGCGGCCATTATTTGGAACTTATTAACTTGGTGGAAAGGAATTCCTTCCTCTTCCTCACATACATTAATTGGAGGTTTTGCTGGAGCTGCAATTGCTCACGCGATTTCAATTCATGGTTTTTCTGATTATTTTGTGATTGAAGACGGAGTGCAAGTAACCAAACATTGGTATAATATAGTAAATTGGTATAAACCTGGTGTTGATGGAAGTTTACCTTCTGGAGTTGTGGTTATTATTGCCTTTATTGTTTTGGCTCCTTTATTAGGAATGATCATTTCTTATTTTGTATCCCTATGGTTAATGTATTCCTCTAAAAAAAGCATATACCCTAAAATATTAACCGCTGTTTTAATGCTTTTAGTAGCCTTATTTTTATGGACAGTTTTAGAAGGGTATGAGGACATCAAAAAGCCAAGATTTGAAAGTCACCTTTGGAGTGTCATTTGTGAACCGGCAAATATAAAATGGTCTTTGGTAGCACTTATCTTTTATAGTATCGCTATTTTTAATTTGGTATTCAGCAGTTTTCCTACCTCAAAAGCCGAAAAAGTATTAAAAAGAATGCAGTTGCTATCTTCCGCATCATTTAGTTTGGGTCATGGTGGAAATGATTCCCAAAAAGTAATGGGAATTATTGCTGCAGCCGTAGCCGTTTATTTAAACACACATCCAAACGCTAACATGTCATTGGGTTGGTTGGATTTAAATGTGGTTTTACCTTCTGAAAAAAACGGAGTAAAAATTGAAGGTGTAATGCCTTCCTGGATTCCGTTAACTTGTTACACCGTAATTGCATTAGGAACATTGAGTGGCGGATGGAAAATTGTAAAAACAATGGGTTCAAAAATCACAAAAGTAACGGCATTTGAAGGAGTTGTAGCTGAATCAGCCGGTGCGTTAACCTTATTTATTACAGAACATTTCAAAATTCCAGTTTCAACAACTCATACCATTACAGGCTCTATCATTGGAGTTGGAGTAACAAAAAGAGTTTCAGCCGTTCGTTGGGGCGTAACGGTAAAATTATTATGGGCATGGGTTTTAACCATTCCGGTTTCAGCCCTAATTGCCGGATTAACGTATCATTTTCTTATATTGTTTATTTAACTTTATTTTATAATTCTAAAAGCTGACTGTTGAGTTGGCTTTTTTTATAAGTTATTTATATTTGTTCCGTAATCATTTTTAAAATAGCAATTAATTGTTAAGCAATAATTCATAACATAATATCCGAGGTATATCCTAATTCTTGGAGGCGCGTGGAATAAAACACCAAATAAATGAAAAATGGATTCCTACTGATGTTGTTTTTGCTTTCAGCATCTATATATTCTCAAGTAAGCATTACACAAACGAAGAATGATAACGACGTCAAATTATCAGCTTTACCTTATTATAGTTTCGGAAAGGGAATCGGCATTACATCACCTGATAGTTTGTTTCAATTGAATATTAGATTTAGAATGCAGAATCGAATTACCTATCTAAAAGACGATGACGAAAAGGGCGCTTATGAAGGGCAAGTGCGTCGTTTGCGTTTGCGTTTTGATGGTTATGTGGGAAATCCAAAATTTCTCTATGCAATACAGTTATCTTTTGCTCCTGGTGATGTTGGTGAAATTAAAGAAGGCGAAAATATAAATATTATTCGGGATGCGGTCGTGTTTTATAGACCTAATAAAAATTGGAACATCAGTTTTGGACAAACCAAATTACCCGGAAACCGCCAACGTGTCAACTCTTCTGGAGGGTTACAATTAACAGACCGAACGATAAATAATGCCAAATTTACTATCGATAGGGATTTTGGGTTTCAAGTTCACAATATGAATGAGTTTAAAGATACATTCTCATACAATTTGAAAACAGCCATTAGTAGCGGAGAAGGGCGTAACCAAACCGGAAAAGCCGATGATGGCATTGCTTTTACAGGTAAATTAGAATTATTGCCATTTGGAGCTTTTGCAAAAGACGGAACTTATTTTGAAGGGGATATTCTAAGAGAAAAGAAACCAAAACTTATGTTATCTGGCGCATTTCAACAAAACAATCACGCACAACGAACTCAAGGTCAACTTGGAAATGATTTGTTTGAAAGAAGAACGATGAAGTCCGTTTTACTTGATGCTATGTTTAAATATAATGGTTGGGCGGCCATGATGAGTTATATGTCGAGAACAACTAATGAAAATGCGGTAACTTTCAATCCTGCCGATTTAACCCAAAGTAATTATGCTTTTGTGGGTAACGGATTTGACTATCAATTGAGTTATAATACACGCGCAAATTATGAGTTTATTTGAAGATATTCCATTCAAAATGTAGGTACTGATATCAAAGCATTGGCTCCAAATACCAAAGAATATTCTCTTGGCGTTACAAAATACATTCGGGAACATTCGTTTAAACTTCAAAGTGAACTGACTTTTGATACTTTGGATTTTTACGATGGTTCAACCAAAAACAATTGGTATTTGCGTTTTCAGGTTGAAATCGGAATATAGTGCTGTCTTTTTATTAAACAAAATTTTTTCAAGAATCTATTTTCCTTCCAATGTTAAGTTTTTAGTTTAAACAAAAACTTAACATTGGCGGGTTTGTTTAAGTTGTATATTTGTTAATATTAATTTTACGTTAAATTTACATTATTTTAAATACACAATTTGTACTATGATAAAAAAAACTACGCCAACAACCTCTGATGTCAATGAAGCAACTGCAAGCCCATCTGCAATTATTGCTAGCAATTCAGCACCAACAAATGATGCCAACGCAGAGAACGCAAAACCTATAGCTGAAAAAACTCGAGTAGTAAGAAAAACTCCGACGGTCAGAAGAACAACTGTAGTAGCCCAAAAAACTACAGTACCAAAAGTACCAACAATTGCAAAAACTACTAAAGCAACTACAACTCCTGTAACGAGAAGAAGAACCGTTAGTAAAGCTCCTGCAACTACAGTTAAACCGGCAGCGGTTTCGATAGTAAAAAGTACAAGTAATAGTCAAGAAACAAAAGAAATTATGAAAGATTCAGACAAAGAAAAAGCTAAAAAAGCTAAAGCTAAAGCAAAGGAAAAAGAGAAAAAAGAAAAGGCTAAGAAGAAAGATAAGGCTAAAAAGGAAAAGCAAAAAGAGAAGGAAAAAGAAAAGAAACAAAAAGCCAAAAAGAAAGAAAAAGCCAAAAAAGCTAAAAAGGCTAAAGCAAAAAAGAAATCTACAAAAAAGAAAAAATAAGCAATGAACTAAAGCATCCGATACTAGGATGCTTTTTTTTATTGTTTACTTAACAAGTGTTTACTACTTATTTATCTAATTTTGAAAAAAATTATAAATTATGAAAAGTAAATTAGTCCTCTTAATTGCAACATTTATGATGACTTCATTTAGTAATGCACAATTAAAAGTTGTTACTTACAACGACGGAACTCAGGAATTGAGTGGTGTAGCAGTAAAATCTGTGAAGCCACTAAAAAATAAACCTGGAATCTTAATTCTACCAGCTTGGATGGGTATTGACGATCATGCTAAAGATTCAGCAAACCGATTAGCAGCTTTAGGATATACCACCTTTGTAGCGGATATTTATGGTGTGGACCAACGTCCAAAAAACTATACCGAAGCTGGAGCTAAAGCCGGTTATTACAAAAAAAATATCAAAGAATACCAGACTCGAATTGCATTGGCTTTAGAGCAATTAGTTAAACAAGGTGCTAATCCAGAAGACATAGTGGTAATGGGATATTGCTTTGGTGGAACAGGTGCAGTTGAAGCGGCCAGAGCCAACATGAAAGTCAAAGGAATTGTTTCTTTTCATGGTGGTTTGGGCAGAGAGGAGAGCCGAACTATTGAAACCATACTTCCAAAAGTTTTAGTGCTTCACGGTGCAGACGATCCTTATGTTTCCAAAGAAGAAGTTGAAAAATTGCAAAATGAAATGCGAACTGCTAAAGCCGATTGGCAAATGGTTTATTATGCCAACTCAGTGCATTCCTTTACCGATAAAGGTGCCGGAACCGATAATTCTAAAGGCGCAGCCTATAACGAGAAAGCCGAAAAACGTTCGTGGCAAGCGATGCTCGATTTCTTAAAAGAGGTACTGTAAATACTAATTATAAAAAAAAGCTAAAGCCCAAAACAATGAATTGTTTTGGGCTTTAGCTTTATATAAAATACAAAAGTCGATCTGGAGCGATCGACTATTGCGGTGAGGTGTAACTTCCTTTCGGAATCCTCGATGCAAATATATATTTTAATTATGAATTACAAATTACGAATTATGAATTATTTTCCTAAAAAAGTAACTGTATTTTTTACTTATTTGAAATTCACTTTACACTCACGTCTTTTAGAGAAAGGTTCTAAATTTTCAATTCGTAATTACTTACTCGAATCTTTCACCATTCTTTTTAAAATTGCCCATTGTTTGAGTGCGTCACGTGCATCAATAGCGGGATAACCAAGGACTACTTTTCTGGCTTCAACATCAGCAGCAACTCCAGAACCTGCTCCTACAATAGCACCATCGCCAATAGTCAAATGATCTTTTATTGAAGCGCTTCCACCAATAATAACTCCGTTTCCTAAAGTTACCGAACCAGCCAGACCTGAATTACCTGCCATAATACAGAATTTTCCAAGTTTTGAGTTGTGACCAATTTGGACCAAATTATCAATTTTGCAACCATCACCAAGAACTGTTGAGCTAAATTTTCCTCTATCTACACAAGAGTTAGCACCAATTTCTACCCAATTTCCAATAACTACATTACCTATTTGAGGAATTTTTGCCAAACCTCTTTCTGGACAAGGTCTAAAGCCAAAACCGTCAGCTCCAATAGTGCAATTGGGATGCAAAATGCAATTTGAACCCACATGACACCGTTCCCGAATTACGGTTCCAGACCAAATAACAGTATTATTTCCAATACTGCATTCATCAAGAATAGTAACATTTGGATAGACAGTAACGTGATCTCCAATGGTAACATTAGGTCCAATATAACTTCCAGCACCAATTCGAGTTCCTTTTCCAATTGTGGCAGTTTCATCAATAGTGGCAGTTGGATGTATGTCAATTTTAAAAATTGGAGTAGGTGGAGCAAACATTTCTAAAACTTGAGACATCGCTAAGTCGGCGTTTTTAACTTTTATAAAAGCCCGATTTTCTCCCGGTTCAATTGAAATATCTTGATTTACGATGGCTAAACATGCTTTTGATGTGGCCCAATATTTCTCGTATTTCTTGTTGCCAATAAATGAAATTTCGGTTGGCGAGGCATCTGCTAGTTGTTCTGGAGCGGTTATTTTGCAGGAAGTAGTGCCTACAATTTCGCCATGTAAAACAGTATTAATTTCTTCAATAGTAAAAGAAGTCATAGTAGTTTGGTTAGTTTAGTTGTCAAATAAAAGAATTTAAATTGAATTTCTGAAATAAGTGCATTAAAACTACTCTTCCTTTTGTCCCATCATCATTAAATAAGCTTTCAGAAATTTATCAATATTGCCATTCATCACGCCATCAACATCACTAGTTTCATAGCCAGAACGTACATCTTTTACTAGTTTATACGGTTGCATTACATAATTCCGAATTTGGGAACCCCATTCAATTTTCATTTTTCCGGCTTCTATATCGGCGCGTTGTGCTTGTTGCTTTTTGAGCTCAATTTCATACAATTGAGAACGCAGCATCTGCATCGCCCGTTGACGGTTGTCTTGTTGCGATCGAGTTTCAGAACATTGAATTTGAATTCCAGTAGGTTTGTGAACCAATTGTACTTTGGTTTCAACCTTATTTACATTTTGTCCACCAGCACCGCTCGAACGCGACGTGGTGATTTCAATATCGGCTGGATTAATGTCAATTTCAATACTGTCATCCACTAAAGGATAAACATAAACTGAGGCAAACGAAGTATGCCGTTTGGCATTACTGTCAAAAGGGGAAATTCGTACCAAACGATGCACTCCGTTTTCACCTTTCAGATACCCGAAGGAATAATCGCCTTCAAATTCCAAAGTCACCGTTTTGATTCCGGCCACATCGCCCTCTTGAAAATTCAATTCTTTAATTTTATATCCTTCTTTTTCGCCCCACATCATATACATACGCATGAGCATCGAAGCCCAATCACAACTTTCTGTTCCACCAGCACCAGCCGTTATTTGTACCACGGCACTTAACCTATCGCCTTCATCTGACAGCATATTTCTAAACTCCAGATTTTCGATATGGGTATTGGTAAGTTCATAATAATCGTCCAACTCCTCTTCAGAAACATCACCTTCTTTGAAAAATTCGTAGATGATTTGGAGTTCTTCAGCCATGGCAGTTCCTTTTTCAAAATCTTCCACCCATTTCTTCTTCGAGCGTAAGTTTTGAACAATGATTTCGGCTTGCTTTGGATGGTTCCAAAAGTCGGGAGCAAAAGTTTTTTCCTCTTCGTTGGTAATTTCTATAAGCTTGGCATCAATGTCAAAGATACCTCCTCAACGCACCAAGACGCTCCACAATACCTTTAATTTGTTCGGTATTTGTCATAAATAATGTAGTTTTGTAGTTTAGTATGTAAATTTATCCCGAAGTAATTTCAGGAGCTAATCCCGCTATCCGTTGCAATTCCCAATAAACAAAAACTACGGTAAAAACCTTGTTTTTCTAAATCGGGAGATTTCCACTACTATCGGGGCTAGTATAACAGTACAAAAATAGACTATCTAATCTTTATATGGAAATAAATTTAATTAGTGATACGGTCACTAAACCAACTCCCGAAATGCTACAGGCAATGTTCAATGCCAAAGTAGGTGATGATGTATTTAAACAAGACCCAACAGTGAATGCGTTTGAAAAAATGGTAGCTGATTTATTCGGAATGGAATCTGCATTATTTTTTCCAACAGGCACTATGGCCAATCAAACAGCTATTAAACTGAATACCAATCCGGGGGACCAAATTATATGTGACAAATGGGCACACATTCATTTGTATGAATCGGGTGGAGCATCATCCAACAGTGGCGTTAATTTTAATTTATTAGATGGCAAACGTGGCATGATAACGGCCGAACAAGTAAAAGAAGGAATTAACGATCCCGAGTTTTATCATACACCATTATCTAAGATGGTTGGAATAGAAAACACAACCAATAAAGGTGGCGGTGCTTGTTATGATATTGCAGAACTACAAAAAATCAAACAAGTTTGTGTTGATCATAATTTAAAATACCATTTGGATGGTGCCCGTTTGTGGAATGCTATGATTGCCAAAAAACAGCAACCCAAACAATTTGGTGCGTTATTCGACACCATTTCAGTATGCTTTTCAAAAGGACTAGGTGCCCCAATTGGTTCCGTTTTACTTGGTGATGCCGAAACGATGCACAAGGCTTTGCGCATCCGTAAAATATTTGGAGGCAATATGCGTCAGTCTGGTTATTTGGCGGCAGCCGGAATTTATGCCCTGCAAAATAATATCAACAGGCTAGAGGATGACCATCGCCGCGCTAAAGAATTAGAAGCACAATTAGCACAATGTTCCTGGGTTTCTGTTGTTGAGCCTGTAGAAACTAATATTGTTGTATTTTCTGCTCAACCTACTATTAAAGACCAAGACGTTATCGAAAAACTAAAACAAAAAGGAATTTCAATTAGCTTGTTAGCGAAAGGTAAATTAAGAATAGTTACCCATCTTGACTACCGACAAGTAATGCATGAATATGTATTGGAAACGTTGGGAAAAATGAGTTTTTAAATTTTGTTCATCGGTAAATTTGCTTTTGTTTAATCACAAAAACGGTTTTATATGCTTTTTCATCGAAAAAATATCATTTTTGATAATCAAGTGTTAAAATAACATTAATTTCGACTGCGCTAGCACTTTAATTGAACTAGTCTAATCGTAATCCAAATCGTTTAAAAATGAAAAAAAACAAACCCACTAAGTATTTATTTCTCTTCTTTTCTTTTAGCTTTTTACTAGTACAAACTAGTTGTCAAGATAATGATGACAGCGCCTACGTGTCGCAAGAAAATCTTGATAACAAGTTAGTAGTTGATTGGTTCACCTTGCAAAATCAGTTAGTTAAAACAACACCAAATTGCCCGCCTCCAGTTGCAGCTAGAACCTATGCGTATGCTGGAATTACTTTGTACCAATCACTTTATAAAGGCATGAATGGTAAAAATCTTCAAACTAAAATTCAAGGTTTAGACGGAATTCCAACAGGAGATGGAAACAATTATATTTGGTCTTTAGTAGCCAATGCTGCGATGGCTGAAATTGAATTGCAACTTTTCGAAAATACCTCTGATGCTAATAAGACATCAATAACAAGTTTAGAAACTAGTTTGTTAAGTTATTATGTAGCAGCTAATACTGTTACTGATCAAGAATTAATTAATAAAAGTGTATTATTAGGAAAACAAATTGCTACCGCTATTTATGAATCAAGTAAAACAGATGGCGGTCATCAAGCCTATACTAATTTGTTTCCCGCTTCTTATGTTTTGCCAACTGGGCCAAGTTTTTGGGTACCAAATTCACCAACATCTCCCCAAAAGCCATTATTGCCTTTTTGGGGTTCAAACAGAACCTTATTGATGACCGACGCCGCTAATTCATTTGTAGTTACCCCACCACCGGTATATTCAGAAGATACTACAAGTTCCTTTTATACAAGTGCAATGGAAGTTTATAACACTGTCAATAATATAACTCCTGAACAAGATATAATTGCACATTATTGGGCTGATGATGGAGGAACAGTTACGCCTCCGGGACACATGATGGCGATAACGTTGCAACTTATCCAGTCAGAACAATTGAATCTTTTTGAATCATCTCGTTTGATTTGCAAAGTAGGTATCGGACTTAATGATGCCGCAATAGTTTGTTGGAGAACCAAATACCAACATAACCTTATCCGTCCAATTTCATACATTAGAGCTCATATCGATCCGACATGGAATACCATTATTACAACGCCACCTTTTCCAACGTATACCTCTGGACATTCCACATTTTCTGGAACTGCAGCTGGAATATTAGCGGGCTATTTTGGTACTAACTTTAGTTTTAGTGATAATTCAAAAGTAGTTGATGGTTTTCAAGTTAGAACTTATTCTAGTTTTCAAGCCATGTCTAATGAAGCAGCAGTTTCAAGATTGTATGGTGGCATTCACTATCCTTTTGATAATCAAGAAGGACTAACTTGCGGTACTGCAATTGCAGCAAACGTAATTAATCTTAATTTATAAAATAGTTTTAGCTTAAATTTAATTCCCAATTTTCAATTTATTTGAGAATTGGGAATTTTTTTATTTAATTATTTCAATAGCCTTTCTGACTTCGAGCATATTTGGCTGCTGGTTTTTGCATTCTTGTACGCCTTCAGGATATTTATCTTTGATGAAATCATTATAATCTTGACAATTTTTAAAGATGTTAAATTCTTTGTTTTTAATATCCCAAACAATTCCTTTTCCAGTGATCATTGAATTAGCTACTGCAACGCCAACTACAACTCCACCAAAACCTGCAGCAACACCTTGCGCCCAAAGATTAGCTAACTCTGCTTCTGAATAATAGTAATTGTTGCCAAAACTCCTTACTCTGACAAATGAATTAGGATGATCATTTGACTGCGCTCTATCGGTTTTATTTCGATTGTCTAAAATGGCACTAATCTGAAAATACAAATGACCTCTGTACGAAACAGCAAAAACGTTTTTTATCTTTTTATCAGATTGTAAATCGTAGAAAAAACACTCATTTGGGATGCCGTATAAAACCGATTTATCTATATCAACTACTTCTTTAGGCACAATTTCTTCAGAACTTGTTGGAATTTTATTCAGAAAATCTTCTTTAGTGCCATAAATACCTGCCGAATACAAATTCATTGCAAAAGCTTTTTTTTCGTCCTCGAGCTTTTGTTTATAGGCAGCTGCTTTTTTTGTTTCTGATTCAATGGCTATTTTTTTTTGCTCTTCTGCAAACTTTAAATCGTTTACAAGTGTTCGGTCAACTACAGTCTTATTTGTAAATATTTTTGAATTGTTTTCATCCTCAATATATTTGATTTCACTTATAGATAGAATACCTTCAGTGCCTAATGTTACATCTATAAAAAAAAATTTGCCATTTTCTAATCTAATATTATTGAAAGCTATTTTTTGATTGTCTGCTAAAGTGATCGTCCCTTTTTTTGCAAGCTCATTTTGAGCTATACAAATACTGAAGTTTAAAAATAAAATAATGAGGGATAAAATAGACTTCATTGAATTAGAAAAAGTTCGGAATAAAGGCTAAAATATAAAATTTGCTCATTAACCAATACAGAAATGTTAATTTCTAAGTGCATAACTTCCTGAGACATTCCAAACTTATGCGAGCATAATACTTATTTTTGTATGTTGTTAAATCTTAATAAATGCCAAAGCCTTCAATAAAATCGCCAGTTGCCAAAATTATTCCTCATGCACTAGAAAAACATGGCCACGTTCGTACTGATAATTATTATTGGATGAATAATCGTGAAAATCCAGAAGTGATTGAGTACCTTAATAAGGAAAATGACTTTTACAAGCAATCAACAGCGCATACAAAGGATTTTCAGAAAGATTTGTTCGAAGAAATGAAAGCCCGAATTAAGGAAGATGATGCATCAGTTCCTTATTTCTATAATGGATATTACTATAGTACACGCTTTGAAAAAGGGAAGGATTATCCAATTCATTCTCGCAAAAAGGGAAGCATGGATTCCGAGGAAGAAATCATGTTTGATTGCAATGAAATGGCGAAAGGATTCACTTATTTTAACTTAGCTGGTTTAAGTATTAGTGAAGACAATACAATGGCAGCTTTTGGAATTGATACTGTTTCGAGACGACAATATACAATTCAAGTTAAGAATTTAGTCTCAGGAGAAATTCTTCCTGTTAAAATCGAAAACACTACTGGTGGCGCCACATGGGCAAGCGACAATGCCACTTTGTTTTATTCGAGAAAAGATGAAGTAACACTAAGAGCCGATAAAATTTATAAGCATAAAATTGGAACTGCTGCGGATCAAGATAGCTTGGTTTATTTTGAAAAAGACGAAACTTTTGATGTTTCTGTTTATAAATCTAAGTCTAAAAAATATTTGATTATCAATTCGAGTAGTACTTTGACAACTGAATACCAGACTGTTTTATCGGCTACGCCAGATGCTAAATTTAAAGTGTTTCAAAAAAGAACACGAGGGTTAGAATATTCGATGTCGCATTTTGGGGACCATTTTTATATAGTAACTAATAAAGACAAAGCAATAAATTTCAAATTGATGAAAACGCCAGAAACACTAACTTCAAAAGAAAATTGGGTAGATGTTATTGCCCATAGAGACGAAGTTTTGTTGGAAGATATTGATATTTTTAAAGATTACTTAGTTGTTTCAGAACGGTGCAATGGTTTGAATACGATTCGTATTATGCCTTGGAGTGGGAAAGGGGAGTATTATTTGCCTTTTGGAAGCGAAACGTATATGGCGTATACTACAACCAACCTCGATTTTGACACTGAAATATTGCGATATGGCTATCAATCACTGGCAACTCCGGCTTCTGTAATTGATTTTAATATGAAAACCAAAGACAAAAGCGTGTTGAAAGAACATGAAGTCTTGGGGGGAAAATTTGATAAAAAAAATTATATAGAGGAACGCATTTGGGCCACTGCAAAAGACGGAACTGAAGTGCCCATCTCCATGATTTACCGAAAAGAAATTCAAAAAGATGGCAATAATCCACTGTTGCTGTATGCTTATGGTTCTTATGGTGTGACTATGGATTGTCATTTTTCATCAGTAAGGTTAAGTTTGCTAGATCGAGGTTTTATTTATGCCATTGCCCACATTCGAGGTGGAGAAGATTTGGGACGAAACTGGTATGAAAATGGTAAATTGCTTCAAAAGAAAAAAACATTTACCGATTTTATCGACTGTTCTCAATTTGTTATAGCCGAAAAGTATACCTCTACTAAACATTTATATGCTGAGGGAGGTTCTGCAGGCGGCCTTTTAATGGGGGCAATTTGTAACATGGCACCAAAGTTGTATAACGGAGTTGTCGCACAAGTGCCGTTTGTAGATGTGGTGACTACAATGTTAGACGAAACCATTCCGCTAACTACTGGAGAATATGACGAATGGGGAAATCCAAACCAAAAAAAGTATTACAACTATATGCTTTCTTATTCACCTTATGACAATATAATCGAACAGGATTATCCAAACTTATACATTTCAACAGGTTTGCACGATTCACAGGTGCAGTATTGGGAACCAGCTAAATGGGTTGCTAAATTGCGCATTTTGAAAACTAATAATAATCAGTTATATTTGGATATCAATATGGATGCGGGACACGGTGGAGCATCTGGAAGGTTTGAAGCCATCAAGGAAATTGCTAAAGAATATAGTTTTTTATTAGATTTAGAAGGAATAAAAAGATAGTTAAAAATTATTTTATTAAATTTGCAAGGTTTTGTGGTTGCTAATACCAGACTTCAAAATATTGCTTGACTAATTTATTTATGAAAGAAGATATAAAAGCTTACGATAATGTATTAGGTCTAATAGGGAATACTCCACTAATTAGACTTAGTAAAATCACCGAATCTTTACCCGGAAATTTTTACGCTAAGGTAGAAGCCTTCAATCCAGGTCACTCAACCAAAGACAGAATTGCACTATATATTATTGAAGAAGCTGAAAAGCAGGGGATTCTAACTCCGGGAGATACTATCATTGAAACTACTTCTGGAAATACTGGATTTAGTTTGGCAATGGTGAGTATCATCAAAGGATATAATTGCATCTTGGCAGTGAGCTCTAAGTCTTCTAAAGATAAAATAGATATGTTGCGTAGTTTAGGTGCAAAAGTTTATGTTTGTCCGGCTCATGTTTCTGCTGATGACGAGCGTTCTTACTATAATGTGGCTAAACGTTTACACGAAGAAACTAAAGGTTCTATTTACATCAACCAATATTTCAATCAATTGAATATTGATGCTCATTACAAATCTACGGGACCTGAAATTTGGGAACAAACCAACGGAAAAATCACACACTTAATAGCGTGTAGCGGTACAGGTGGAACAATATCTGGAGCAGCAAAATTTTTAAAAGAGAAAAATCCAAAGATTAGAATTTTAGGTGTTGATGCTTTTGGTTCAGTATTAAAAAAATACCATGAAACTAAAGAGTTTGATACCAATGAAATCTATCCTTACCGAATAGAAGGTTTAGGTAAAAACTTGATTCCGACAGCTACCGATTTTGATTTAATAGATCATTTCATGAAAGTAACTGACGAAGAAAGTGCACACACTACCAGAGAGATTGTAAAAAGAGAAGGATTATTTGTTGGTTACACATCAGGTGCAGTAATGCAAGCCATCAAGCAATACGCCGAAGAAGGTGAATTTAATGAAACGAGTAATGTAATTGCTATTTTCCCTGATCACGGTTCTCGTTATATGAGTAAAGTATTCAGCGACGACTGGATGAATGAACAAGGATTCTTTGATAGTATTAATGCTGAAGAAGTACAAAAAATAGAGTTTATTAAATAGTGATAAGATTTATTATAAGTATCAATATAGAAAAAGCCTCCAAATCACTTTGGAGGCTTTTTGTTTTATAATTAATTTGCTATTTATCTTTTCGTTATCGTATAAATCCATTGCCATCATCATATTTTGCTTTAAATCGCTTCAGGTTGTCGGTATTAATTTCGCCTTTTAGGTCCACTACCTTTTCTTCTAAAAGTAAACCAAGAATAGACTCATAGTTTTGACTTCGAAAATTCTTGGTTGCAACCGTGGTATTTTGTTTGGTAAAAAATAGCTTCTTGCTATCATCAACTTTGCTTTCCGTATTATTGTTTACTACAGTTATATACAGTAATTCTTCATTAGTGTTTAGTTTGTAAATATATAATTCGTTTCCCATAGCTTTTTTGGTAAAGCTAAAAGTTGGAACCTCTGCAACAAATACAATTCCTTTTTTCAATTTGATTTCCTGAGCAGAAAGGGTAGTGGCGGTTAACACTAGTATAACTAAACAACAGAGATTTTTCATAATTTGGAATTTTATACAAGCTAAGATACAAAATACAGTAACAAAAAAACGCCGGATATAAAGAATCCGGCGTTTTAAGTATTGCGCTTCTAAACTTATTTCTTTTTAGAATTCACATCGGTGCTTTTGGTATCCATCAGTTCCATTAATTTCATACCAAGTAAACCGCTGATGCCACCATCAGTTCCGTTTGCTCCAGTGATTAAAACATCTGGAATTACTTTGATATTTCCTTTGCCGATTTCTTCGGTAACTTTATATCGGGTAAAATTATCACCACCCATTGCTGATACTTGTAACTGATATGCTTCGGCAGTTGATTTTCCGATTGCCATAATCTTTTCAGCTTCAGCTAATCCGGTTTTAGAAATCTTTTCAGCTTCGGCACTTGCGTTTAATTTTGTAGCTTCTGCTTGTGCTCCAGCTCTAGCTTTGGTAGCCTCTGCTTCGGCATTGGCGCGCATTTTAGTAGCCTCTGCTTCTGCATTCACATTCAGTTTTAAACTTGTTGCATCACCTTCTGCTTTCTTAACTGTTGCATCTGCAGTTCTTTGTGCAATTTCCACACTTTGTGAAGCACGCACGATTTCTTTTTGCATATCAGCAATAGCCGTTTCTTTCTCCATTCCTTGACGTTGTTCTTGTGCCATTCTTTGGGTTTGATACGTCTTTTGTTCTTCTTCCGCCAATTTTCTATCAGTTAATGTTTTCATTAAGGAATCTGGAGGTACAATATCGCCAATCAAAGTATCAACAGCATTTACGTTGTATTCATCTAAAACCGCTTTGATATGATTCTTAGCAGATTCCTGACGTTCTTTACGAGTGCTCAAGAATGAAATCACATCACTGTCTTGAGCTGAGTTTCTAAAATAGTTTCCAATTGTTGGTTCTAATACTTGCGAAACTAAGTTGGTCATACTTCCGAAACGAGCAATTACTTTTGGAGCTTCATTGGCTGGAACGTGAATGATTTGAGCCACATCAAGATTAAAAGGGAATCCATCTTTGGAACGCACCGTAATGGTGGATAAGTTTTTATCCAAATCATGTGATTCACTTCTGGCATTTGCCCAGTTTAGAACTAAGTTTGTAGTTGGAACTGCTTCTAGTTTTGTGGTGTATTTATTCAAAGCATATTTTCCCGGACCTAGTGGTTCCATCCACACTCCACGTTGCCCTTTTGAAACAATGTTGCCGTGTTTGAAAGTATCTCCTGTTACATCTTTCCCATCTTCACCTATATATGAAATCACTACACCAACATATCCAATTGGCACATCTGTCATCGGATTTTGCTCAATTTGAATGGCCCAAGTGTTAATATAATAAGAACCCGCAAGCATTACTTGTGGTTGAAGACCTCTGTTTCCGCCCAAATCTAAAAACTTATCAAAATCCTGAAAGTTATTATGATCCTCAATAAATTTACCTGCAATTTGACCTTGCGGAATCGGGTCACCATCTAAAGCAGTTACAATTCCAATCATATTCTCGTAAATTTTGACCTGGTCTACCACTACTATTTCAAATAGATAGGTATTAATACGATAAGAACCGGTTGTGATAAAAGCCGATTGACGTCCTTTTTGACCACCGTTATCTAAGAAAGCAGTAGCGTCTTGAAAATTATCGCTATCCACTTTTCTGGCAAGGATTCGTCCAGTTGGAATTTCTTTTCCATCTTTACTCAAAACTAATCCAATTCTTCCCTCTGGGATTATGGTAAAGGCCGTCATGTCTATAGTATATTGCCAAATCCATTTTGACCAATATAAACCTGGTGCCAAAGTTTGCGCTTGAAAACCAGCTTCTCCTTTAGTAGCAATAATTCTGCTATCTGGCAACGATTTGTCTGTTCCAAAAAGAACAAATTTTTTCGTAACTAAACCAATTTTGTCCTCGGGAACAATCACCATTCCGAAGAAAACGCGTAATACAAATTTGTAGAGAACGATAGATAATACAATTAAGAGTACCCACCAATAAGATAAAATTCCATCCATTGTTATTGAAGTTTGATTAAAAAATGTTTTGTGATTTTTAGGGTAGACCCAATAGAAAATAAGTTAGGGTTCGTTTGGAATGAGATTCCATTTGATGAAACAACATCTGATGTTATTTTTTTACTGTTTATCTAGGATAAAAATCTTTTATTGTACGTAAGCTTGCTTTAAATGTTACAACTTTTTAGTACTATTTTTTTGATAAAAAGGGTAAGACATTAAATTTCAATTCTATAAAAAAAAACTCCAGGTTTCCCCGAAGTTTATATTACTGAATACTGGTATCTGAATACTGAATACTTTTTATTCTTCCATTGTATGATAAACGTTCATCACGTCATCGTCTTCTTCAATTTTTTCGATCAGTTTTTCTACGTCGGCCATTTCAGCTTCAGTTAGTTTTTTTAATATTTGTGGAATTCTTTCAAAACCCGACGATAAAATTTCGATGCCACGGCTTTCTAATTCTTTTTGAATCGCTCCAAAACTTCCAAAAGGCGCATAAATTAGAATTCCATCTTCGTCAGCAAAAATTTCTTCCGCACCAAAATCAATAAATTCTAATTCCATTTCTTCAATATCAACAGTGCTGTTTGGGATTCGGAAATTACACGTGTGGTCAAACATAAATTCAACCGAACCTTGCGTTCCCATGGTACCATTGCACTTGTTAAAATAACTTCTGATATTGGCCACAGTTCTATTATTATTGTCGGTGGCGGTTTCTATCAGGATTGCAATTCCGTGAGGCGCATAGCCTTCAAAAAGTTGCTCTTTGTAATTGGCCGTGTCTTTATCAGTTGCTTTTTTAATAGCTCGTTCAACGTTTTCCTTCGGCATGTTGGCCGATTTTGCATTTTGAATAACAGCACGCAAACGGGAATTGGCTTCGGGATTTGGACCGCCTTCTTTTACTGCCATTACAATATCTTTCCCTATACGAGTAAACGCCTTTGCCATTGCGGACCAGCGTTTCATTTTTCTACCCTTTCTAAATTCAAATGCTCTTCCCATTTCTAAATATAATTTGTTGCAAAAATACGGCTTTCATTGAAATTATCAAATACTAATTTACTGTATTGGAACGTGACTCGAAATGAAATTGTTACTTGTTGTATTCCAATCGTTTAAGATGCTGTTTTTTTCCTGAAAATTGGCATTGTTCACCTTATTGTAAGTGTCAATTTCTTTATTGACTTGTTTAACCATGCCATTGTAATTTTCGATTTCCTCAGTAGTTTGTTCTTTGGTATTTTTAGCTTCTAATGTCTGTTTTGCGTTTTCAAATTTTTCATTGAACATCAAAAAGGAAATTATTTTTGGCACAAATTGTTGAGCTTGCTTTTTATAAAATTCCAAAGCCTTTTTAGAAACGGTTGTCATAGAAGCATCTCCTTGATATGGCTTAATGTTTTTGAGTTTTTCCAAACCTTCATCGGCAAATTGAATTAGAGTGTTGGCATTTTGTTGAATGGCGCTTAGGTCTTTCTTTTCTAAAGCACTAGAAAGGTTGATGTCAGTGAAATTAACTTTGAAGAATATCAGGTATAATGCTGTATGATAGTCAAAAACTTCGTTCGAAAGTTTCATCTTTTCAGCCAATGCAGAATTGCTATCGGTCACTGTAATCTGGTATTTCAAAGCAAAGGAACGAAAGGCATTTTCTGCTTTTTCATTTTCAGAATCTAATTTTTCATTAATCAAATCCCGCATTAGCAAATAGGCTTCCATCGCATCATAAGATTGCTCTGCGACTTCTTGCATATCAATTAACTTGCTGTATTCTTCATTGATGTTGCTTTTACAAATATCTAAATACTGCAACACTTGATTTTTATAGTCAACATCGCCTTGGTAACCCTCTTTCAAAGCACTTATTTTCTTTTGAGCAGCTTCAATACTTTTTACCAATTGTTTCCGAGTGTTATCTATTCGACGTGCGCTTTTAGAATGAGCAACAGCCGTGGTATACTTCCAAGTGCTTTTAGAAATTAATTCCTGTTCCTTCTCTATAAAATTTAAGTAATCTGTGGCCGATTTAAATTCTTGGGCAGCTGTATTTAAGTTTATTGCTAAGAGAGAAAACAGTAGTAGTTTTAGTTTCATACATTACTTTTTTAAATCGATTATAATATTGATGGCTTCTAAAACAGGAAAATTACTTTTTAGCGCTTTAATTTTATCAGTATTGCTACTTCTCAAATACTCGTCAAATTCTTGGTAACCTACATCAACTGAATTGCGCACTACTTGAATAGGATATTCTTTTTCAGATAAATTTTTGATGTTTTTCCAAAGTGAATTGATTTTATTTACTTCCTTAAAAACAGTATCGAATTCAAGTAAAATTGGCGCCAAGGCTCCATCATACAATTTATCAATTTGACTGTTCATATCCGAAATTATTTTGGCCTCTGGATTGGCTGCTATTCTCTTTTCACTATTCGCTATTGCTTCCTCTTTCAACGGATTTGTAAAAGGAGTATATCGAGAAGCTGCTTCAATTACATCATTTTTCAAGGCTGTTTTATTGTCGCTTTCCCTTGGCATTTGTCCCTCAAAAAGTAACGGAATCTTAACATCTGGAGTAATACCAATGGTTTGATTGGTTTTTCCTGTGATTCTATAAAATTCTTCGAGTGTTAGTTTGACAAATTCTTGTGGTGGATCTTCTGAACTAATAGGAAAAATACGTTGCATGGATGCTTTGCCATACGACTGTGTTCCAATCACAATAGCTCTGTTGTAATCTTGCATGGCATTGGTAAAAAACTCACTTGCAGATGCTGAAAATCTG
This sequence comes from Flavobacteriales bacterium, assembly GCA_038202695.1. Lineage (GTDB taxonomy): Bacteria > Bacteroidota > Bacteroidia > Flavobacteriales > Flavobacteriaceae > Flavobacterium. The sequence continues at coordinate 17,724 of JBBRET010000019.1, read as the reverse complement.
TTAATTAAAACTACAAGCGGACCAGAATAAACACTACCTCTGTTGGGGTCTTTTAGTGTTTGAGTTTGCCCTTTTTTATTGTTCATAATTGCAACTGGACCTGCATCTATAAAAGCTCCAGTTAACTTTACAGCTTCATCCATAGAACCACCGCCATTATTCTGTAAATCCAGGATTAGTCCGTCAATTTTATCTTCTTGAAGTTTGTATATTTCCTTAATAACATCTTCACTTACATTGGTTTTGCCATTTTCAAATTTGGCATAAAAACTCGGAACTCTGATATAGCCTGTTTTTTTACCTTCTTTTTCCAAAATGTAACTGTATACATTGTTGTCATAGTCTTTCATGACTTTTTTGGTCAGATTAACATGGTATACTTCACCACTCTTTTTTCTCAAAGTAAATTCTACATTTTTGTATTCACTTGAACTAAAAATAGTTTCAATTTTTTGCATAGATGCACAAGCGATGCTGTATTCTTCATTCAAATATTTGATTTTAATGATTTGGTCGCCATCATCAATTTTCTGCGAATAATAAGCTGAACTGCCAGGCAATACTTCATCTACAATAATTTCATCTTTGTCGTTCATCGAAATCATCATGCCAAAAGTAAGGTTGTCGGCACTAACTGCTGACAAGAAACTTGACTTATCGCTTTCCGAAAAATACTCTGTGTGTGGGTCAAAATAGGAACAAAAGGCACCAAAAAACTTCGATTGAAATTCAGCTCTTGTCAATTGAATGCTAGCGCTTTTGCATGAAAAAGTTTCAAATATTTTGTCTTTCGAGGTTTTCGAGATTGCATCAAAATTAGCTAATAGTGAATCTTTATTTGTACTGATTTCAGAAATATCTTTAAGAATGTAAAAAAGCATTCTTTTTCGGTACAATTTTTTGAGCTCAGCGCCATCTTTTACATTTGGAAAAGCCTTTTTTGAAAACTGAATGCTCTCAGTACTTTTAAATGCAAAGGGTTCTTTTTTAATAGCCTCAATGATAGTGCTGTAGCGATCTACTGCTGCCGTAAATACTTTATAAAATTCTAGTAAAAAATCACAATTCTCGGTTTTAATATACTCGTCAATTTTGAATTTGTGTTTCTTTAAACTATTGATTTCTAATTCAGTAAAGAGACGGTTGTCTTCATCTAATTGTTTTAGAAAAGTATCAAAAACATATACAGATAAACTATCATCAACTGCTTTGGGTTTATAATGCTGTTGTTGAATTAAAAGATTGATTCTTGATAGCGTTTCACACGGATTTACATCAGATTGTCCGAATGCAAATACAGGAAGTACTGCTGCTAAAAAGAGAAGTTTTTTCAATATTATTTTTTGTAAAATGGCATTTTTACCACTTTTGCGGCAACTTTATTGTTTCGAATTTGAATAAAAATAGTGCTATCGACTGCTGAGAATTCAGTTTTTACATAGCCCATCCCGATGCCTTTTCCAAGACTTGGCGCCATGGTTCCCGAAGTTACAATTCCGATGGTATTGCCATCCGCATCCACAATCTCATAATCGTGACGTGGAATTCCGCGTTCGGTTAATTCAAAACCAACTAGTTTCTTTGTTACTCCGGCTTCTTTTTGCTTTTTGAGGTTTTCAGAATTAGTAAAGTCTTTAGTGAATTTGGTTATCCATCCCAATCCCGCTTCTAAAGGCGATGTAGTATCGTTAATATCATTTCCGTACAAACAAAATCCCATTTCCAAACGCAATGTATCGCGAGCTGCTAATCCAACTGGTTTTATTCCAAAAGGTTTTCCTGCTTCAAAAACTTTATTCCACACTTGTTCTACATCGGAGTTTTTGCAATATATTTCAAATCCACCTGAACCGGTATAACCCGTCGCTGAAATGATCACATGTTCTATTCCGGCAAAATCAGCCACTTCAAAATGATAGTATTTGATTGCTGATAAATCTATAGACGTTAAGGATTGCATGGCTTCTACTGCTTTTGGTCCTTGAATTGCCAATAATGAATAGTCTTCAGATATGTTTTTCATCGTTACACCTAAATCATTGTGCTTCGAAATCCAATTCCAATCTTTATCAATATTAGAGGCATTGACTACCAATAAATAGTGGTCTTCTTTCATTCGGTAAACAATTAGATCGTCAACAATTCCACCATCATTATTAGGTAAACAGGAATATTGAGCCCGACCAATTTCTAATACCGAAGCATCATTTGAAGTTACTTTTTGTATTAATGCCAACGCATTTTCACCACTTAGCAAAAATTCACCCATATGAGACACATCAAAAACGCCGACGCCATTTCTAATAATTTCATGCTCGGCATTTACGCCTTCATAGGAAACAGGCATATTATAACCTGCAAACGGAACCATTTTTGCTCCTAAACTTTCGTGAACGTGCGTTAAAGCTGTATTTTTCATTTTATTTATTAATTGTAAGTGAAATTGCTATTAAAATCTGCTTGCTTATACATTTATTTTTTGAAATTGTAATTGCTGTTATTTTCTAACAAAAGGAGGTAATAATTTACTGGAAACTTCACCAAATCCAATTCTAACAGAACTGTTTTGACAAAATCCTTTCATAGTTACGGTGTCATTGTCATTAATAAATTTACGCTCAGAACCATCCTTCATTTTGATTGGATTTTTACCGCCCCAAGTCAATTCGAGCATAGAACCAAAACTATCCTCTTTGCTTCCTGAAATTGTTCCCGAACCCATCATATCACCCGAATTTATGCGGCAACCATTAGAAGTATGGTGTGCCAATTGTTGCGACATGGACCAATACATATATTTAAAATTGGATTTAGAAACCAAAGAAGGTTCAACATTTTCAGGTTCAATGTATACTTCCAAATTAATATCAAAGGTATGCTTTCCTTTTTGTTGTAAATAAGGTAATGGTGTTGGTTCTTGTATCGGACCTTTTGTTCTAAAAGGTTCCAATGCTTCCATGGTAACAATCCAAGGCGAAATAGATGAAGCAAAGTTTTTAGCTAAGAATGGACCAAGTGGTACATACTCCCATTTCTGAATATCTCTAGCGCTCCAATCATTCAATAAAACCATACCAAAAATATAATCTTCAGCTTCGTTTATTGGAATGTTTTCTCCCATAATATTGGCATCAGTGGTAATAAAAGCCGTTTCCAATTCAAAATCAATAAAGCGCGAAGGTCCAAAAACAGGTGTGTTTTCACCATTTGGTAACGTTTGTCCCATTGGGCGATGCACTGGAATTCCAGATGGAATTATGGTAGAACTTCTTCCGTGATAACCCACAGGAATGTGAAGCCAGTTGGGCAATAATGCATTTTCAGGATCACGAAACATTTTACCAACATTGGTAGCATGTTCTTTACTAGAATAAAAATCGGTGTAATCCCCAATTAATACAGGAAGTTGCATTTCTACATCTTCCATTTTAAAAATTACGATGTCTATATGTTCCTTATTGTCTCTAAGTTTTGGGTTGTTGTGATCAAAAATATCGCCAATTCGGTTACGCACTAAGCGCCACGTTTTCTTTCCGTCTGATATAAAATCATTCAAAGTATCTTGCATGAACATGTCATCGGTCAATTCAATACCCTCAAAATAATTCAATTGCTGTAAAGCGCCCAAATCGATTGCATAGTCTCCAATTCGAGTTCCAATCGTAATTACATCTTCTTTAGTTAAGAAAACGCCAAATGGTATATTTTGAATAGGGAAGTCGCTGTCCTTAGGTACAGTAAGCCATGATTTTCGCTTAGGATTGTTGCTAATTAGAGGCATGATGATGTGGATTTAATTGTTGAAAATTTTAGTAATCAAATATATCATTTCCTATTAATTTACCAAACCATTTTTGTAATTTTGAGCACAATTAATCGAAAAAAATTCAAATGCAACGCGACAAACAAATTTTTGACCTTATTCTTGAGGAACAAGAACGACAAATTCACGGAATTGAACTAATTGCATCAGAGAACTTTGTGAGCGACCAAGTGATGGAAGCCGCTGGTTCTGTGCTTACTAATAAATATGCCGAAGGATATCCGGGCAAACGTTATTATGGTGGTTGCGAAGTAGTAGATGTTATTGAACAAATTGCTATCGATAGAGCTAAAGAGCTTTTTGGTGCTGATTATGTAAACGTTCAACCACATTCGGGTTCTCAAGCTAATACTGCCGTTTTTGCAGCTTGTTTAAAACCTGGTGATAAAATTCTAGGATTTGATTTGTCTCATTGTGGACATTTAACACATGGTTCTCCGGTTAACTTTTCAGGAAAATTATATTCGCCAAGTTTTTATGGTGTGGAACAAGAAACTGGAGTATTGAATTACGATAAAATTCAAGAAATTGCAACCCGAGAACAACCAAAAATGATTATTGCTGGAGCTTCTGCATATTCTCGTGATATGGATTTTAAACGGTTTCGTGAAATAGCCGATAGCGTTGGAGCCCTTTTATTAGCTGATATATCGCATCCTTCGGGTTTAATTGCCAAAGGTTTGATGAACGACCCAATGCCGCATTGTCACATCGTAACAACTACAACGCACAAAACTTTGCGTGGACCAAGAGGTGGTATTATAATGATGGGGAAAGATTTTCCAAATCCTTGGGGATTAACTACTCCGAAAGGAGAAATCAGAATGATGTCACACGTTTTAGACATGTCAGTTTTTCCAGGAAATCAAGGTGGACCATTGGAACATATTATCGCAGCGAAAGCCGTAGCTTTTGGAGAAGCGTTATCCGATGAGTTTTTTATTTACCAGATGCAAGTGCAGAAAAATGCCAAAGCTATGGCAGCTGCTTTTGTTAAAAGAGGATATCATTTAATATCAGGAGGAACAGACAATCACATGATGTTGATTGACTTAAGAAACAAAAATATATCTGGTAAAGATGCCGAAATAGCGTTAGGCAAAGCCGAAATCACTGTGAATAAAAATATGGTGCCATTTGATGATAAATCACCATTTGTAACTTCTGGAATTCGTGTTGGAACACCAGCAATCACTACTCGTGGCATGATGGAAGAAGATATGGAAACAATCGTTGACTTAATAGATAGAGTACTTTCAAATGCAACTAACGATGAAATGTTAGAGGAAATTGCAGATGAAGTAAACGACATGATGAGCGAAAGAGCGATTTTTGTTTACTAAAAAATAAGTCGAAAATCATAAAGTCATAAAGTCGAAAGAAGCATTTTTTTGACTTTATGACTTTTGACTTTCAACCTTAAGACTAAAAATATGGGAGTATTACGTTTAGAATTACCAACTGACCCAAGATGGGTAAACATTGTTGAAACCAATATCGAAGAAATCTTAACGGATCACGCTTGGTGCGAACAAAAAGCGGCTACCAATGCAATCACTATCATTACCAATAACTCAGAATATGAAGATTTGGTTACCGATTTATTGGCGTTGGCCAAAGAAGAATTAGACCATTTTGAACAAGTTCATGACATTATAAAAAAACGCGGTTTAAAACTCGGACGTGAACGCAAAGACGATTATGTAAACGAGTTGGCGCAATACATGAAACGAAACAACACTGGGAGTAGAGTTTCTGGATTAGTGGAGCGATTGCTTTTTTCAGCAATGATTGAAGCCCGAAGTTGCGAACGTTTTAAAGTTTTATCTGAAAATATTCAGGATGAAGCGTTGTCCAAATTCTACCGAGAATTAATGGAAAGTGAAGCCGGACATTATACTACTTTTATAACCTATGCTCGAAAATATGGCAAAGGCATTGATGTTGAAAAACGTTGGCGCGAATGGATTGCTTTTGAAGCCGAAGTCATTGCTAATTATGGTAACAAAGAAACCATTCACGGTTAAAAATTTAATCCTTCTTTTTGAAGGATTTTTTTATGATAAATGTTATCCTTTTAGAGTGTTAATTATCGTAAATTTGAATAAATCCAATTCATAATCTTTTATGAAACTTCTAAAAATTCTTTTCTATTCGGCGCTACTTTTTGTTATTTCTTGTTCGAAAAAAGATACTGGCGAATTGCAACCCAAAAAAGGTACGGTAACCGAAAGTGTCTATGCTTCTGGTGTAGTAAAATCGGAAAATCAATATACTGTTTATGCTACTGTTACTGGTGTTTTGCAAAAAATAAATGTTACCGTCGGTCAGACAATTTCCCAAGAACAATCTTTATTTGAAATCGAAAGCGATAAAGCTTCGTTGAATACAGAAAATGCTCGATTGGCTTATGAATTAAGTCAAGGAAATAATCGGTACATTCAAGATAAAATTTCTGAAATGGAAACCAAAGTCCAAATAGCTAAAGACAAACTAGCGCTGGATCAATCGGTTTATAATCGAAATAAAAACATCAAGCAGTACAATGTTATTTCTGAAGTGGATTATGAACGAGTAGAACTGACTTATAAAAATTCTAAATCAAATTATGAAAGTGCTTTAAAGCAATTATCCCAATTGAAAGCACAATTAAAAAACGACCAAAGCAGAAACAATAATAATTTAAAAATTGCAGAAAAATCACAAAGCGATTTCATAATAAAAAGCGCCTTTTCCGGGGAATTATATGATGTTTTGGTCAAAGAAGGAACACTGATTTCAATGCAAACACCTTTAGCAATTATCGGGAAAAAGAATTCCTATTTACTCGAATTAGATGTTGATGAAAATGATATGGTTCGAGTAAAAATTGGGCAAACGATGTTAGTTACCATGGACAGTTACAAAGGGAAAGTCTATGAAGCTATAGTTGACAAAATTTATCCGATTATGGATGAACGGTCAAGAACATTTAAAATTGAAGCTCATTTTTCTAATCCACCACAAAAATTATATCCCAATCTTACGGCAGAAGCCAATATTATTATTCAAACTAAAAAAAATGTTTTAACTATTCCCAAAAGCTACCTCATTGATGGCGAATATGTATTGGTAAATAAAGACGAAAAACGAAAAGTAAAAATTGGGTTAAGCGATTATCAAAATGCTGAAATTTTATCGGGATTGTCTGCTGAAGAAACTATATACAAACCTAAATAATGAACTTTAAACTCATTTTTAATATTGCCACACATTTGCTTCGTGCCCGCTTGAAACAGACTGTTGTTGCTGCCGTTGGAGTTACATTTGGAATCGCTATGTTTATTACTTTGGTAAGTTTTATGAATGGTTTAAACGATTTATTGGACGGATTAATGCTCAACAGAACCGCACATGTTCGACTTTACAACGAAATAAAACCTACAGAGAATCAACCCATTTTGCTTTCTGAAAAATATAAAAACAGTGTCAATTTTATTACTTCGGTTAAACCAAAAGATAGAGGTAAAGCCATCTACAATAGCCAAGCGATAATTAATTATTTAAAGCAAGACAAACGTATTATTGATGTGGCTCCAAAAGTAAATGTCCCTGTTTTCTTTAACTCGGGAACAATTGAAATTTCAGGTCTTATTGATGGAATTGATGTACAGCATGAAGAAAAATTATTTAAGGTAAGCGATTATATTATTGAGGGAGATGTATCCGATTTGCTTCAAAACAACAGCATAATTATTGGAAAAGGTTTGGCAGATAAAATGTTGCTCGCCAAAGGTGATATTATAAAAGTAACTTCAGCCAAAGGGAATTTAGCTTCGTTAAAAATTGTTGGAATTTTGCAATTTGGTATTGTAGAATTTGACAATACAATGAGTTATACGTCATTAGCAACTGCACAGAAATTACTGGGAGAAGCTACAAATTATGTTACCGATATTCAAGTAAAACTGTTTGACATGAAATCATCTCCAGCAGTTGCGAAAGAATTTCAAAGCAAATTTAATTTGGATGCTATTGATTATCAAACTGCGAATTCACAATTTGAAACCGGAAGTACTGTGCGAAGTATCATATCGTATGCCGTTGGAATTGTGTTACTTATTGTGGCAGGTTTCGGAATTTACAATATCTTAAATATGATGATTTTTGAAAAAATGGATAGCATTGCCATTCTGAAAGCAACTGGTTTTTCGGGTAACGATGTAAAGTGGATTTTTATTTTGTTAGCACTTATTATCGGAATTGTTGGTGGTGTCTTCGGATTGATTTTTGGTTATATTTTTTCTTCAATTATCGATACTATTCCTTTTGAAACGGCATCGTTGCCAACAGTCAAAACGTATCCAATAAATTACAATCCGTTGTTTTATATCATCGGAATTACGTTTGCTTTAATAACAACTGCTATCGCTGGACTTTTCCCAGCTCTAAAAGCCAGTAAAGTGGATCCGGTCGAAATTATAAGAGGAAAATAAAATGAGTGATGTAGTATTACAAACCAAAGGATTAACCAAATACTTTTATGACCCGATAAAATTTCAGGTTTTGAAGCAAATTGACATGAGTATCAATCATGGTGAATTTGTTTCTATTGTTGGGAAATCAGGTTGTGGCAAATCAACTTTACTGTACTTACTTTCTACAATGGATACCGATTATGAAGGCCAATTGTATATTGATGAAGAATTAATTACTGGAAAAACAGACAAAGAATTAGCCGTAATCAGAAACGAAAAAATTGGCTTTGTCTTTCAGTTTCATTATTTACTTTCAGAATATAATGTTCTAAAAAATGTGATGCTTCCCGGAATGAAATTGGGCAAATTAACCAATGCTGAAATTGAGCACAACGCACTGGAGCATTTAAAAACATTGGATATGGTTGATCAAGCTTTGAAAATGCCCAACCAATTAAGTGGCGGTCAAAAACAACGAGTTGCCATTGCCAGAGCTTTGATAAACAACCCTTTAATTATTATGGGGGACGAACCAACTGGAAATTTAGATAAGAAAAACAGCGATTTGGTATTTGATATTTTCAATAAACTGACAGCAGAACAAAAGCAAACTTTATTAATAGTAACTCATGATACTGATTTTGCTGAAAGAACCAACAGAATTATAACTATGGAAGACGGGAAAATTATCAAGCAATAATAAGGGTAGTGTTGATAAATTACTGATTACTTTTTGAGGATTGCTTTCTGAATTTTATACCTAAACTATATATTTGACACTTTAGAATTAGAAACAAATGAGAATTGAAACCGATATAAAATTAGGCTTTAAAGATGTAATGATTCGTCCGAAACGTTCCACTCTAAACAGTAGAGCGCAAGTAAATTTGGAACGTGAATTTAAATTTCTTCACAGCACATTGACTTGGACAGGTGTACCAATAATGGCAGCCAATATGGATACTGTTGGCACTTTTGAAATGGCATTGGCTTTGGCCAAAGAGAAACTTTTTACGGCAATTCACAAACATTATTCGGTTCAAGAATGGCATGATTTTATTAAATCGGCACCAAGTGATATCTGTGATTATATCGCAGTTAGCACCGGAACTGGAAAAAATGATTTCAAAAAGATTGCTGAAATATTTGAGCAAAATCCCCAATTAAAATTTATTTGCATTGATGTCGCCAATGGCTATTCAGAACACTTTGTGGACTTCTTGCGTCAAGCGCGAAAACAATATCCAGACAAAGTCATTATTGCCGGGAATGTAGTTACAGGCGAAATGGTTGAAGAATTACTTTTAGAAGGAGCTGATATTGTGAAGGTTGGCATTGGTCCAGGTTCTGTTTGCACGACAAGAATTAAAACGGGTGTCGGTTATCCACAACTTTCTGCAATTATTGAGTGTGCCGATGCCGCTCATGGACTTGGTGGTCATATCATCAGCGATGGTGGATGCGCAACTCCAGGTGATGTTGCTAAAGCTTTTGGAGCGGGTTCTGATTTTGTGATGCTCGGCGGCATGTTAGCCGGTCATACCGAAAGTGGTGGAAAAATGCTAGAAATTAATGGTGAAAAGTTCAAGCAGTTTTACGGAATGAGTTCTGAAACTGCTATGAAAAAACATGTAGGTGGCGTCGCTGAATATCGCGCCAGCGAAGGAAAAACAGTTCAAGTTCCCTTCAAAGGAAATGTTATTGATACGCTACATGATATTTTAGGCGGAATTCGAAGTACGTGTACCTACGTTGGCGCTTCCAAACTAAAAGAATTAACCAAGCGAACAACATTCATCAGAGTTATAGAGCAAGAAAATAGAGTTTTTACGAAGTAATTATTTTAAAACCAAATCATATTTCTCCAACAATCCTTTCAATCCTTCCGTTGCGAAAACAGCTTTCTTAAGTTTATTTTTTTCTGGGTCAATGGTATAATCATAACTCGTATAAAAATCGGTTTTATTGGCAATAGTGTCAATAAAAACAGCTCTTCGCAAATTGCAATTGTCAAAAACAGCTTCAGTCAAATCGCTTTTCATAAAATCAACCGAAATCATACTGCAATTGATAAACTGCATTCTCTTTAGTTTCAATGCGTAAAATTTAGCATAATCCAACAAGCAGTCCTTGAAGTTAAATTCATAAATCACTTGATCGGTCATCGCAAAATTGACATTGGTGAAATTACACTTAGTAAACTGCACACCGCGCAAGGAAACATAATTAATTTTGGTGTCATTAAAATTGCAATCAAAGAAAGTACAATCTACAAAATAGACACTCTGAAAAGTGCATTGCGTGAAGTCGCAATTATAAAAAGTACAGTTTTCATACTCTTTGTACTTAATATCAGTTTCTTCAAAATTACGGTCTTTAAATTCTTGGTCAAGGATATAGTCAGCGTGCATTGTGTTTTTTTTAAAGAGCAAAACTACACATTTCAAATTTTACTTTAACTAAAAATTAGTATTCGTTCTACCACTACTTCTAATTAAAATAGTAATTTTATCTCCTATGGAAAAGAATAGAAAAAAAGGTTTTGTTTTCAAGAAATACGAAGCACCATTCCAATCACCTTTTGATAAACTTTTTGAAATTTTCAAGGAATTAATTACCCATACTTCTGGCGATTTTGAGGAAGCAATTGATTGGTTACGACAGTTGGATGTAGAATACAAGCTAACTGACAAAGACTACACAATTGATAATTTCATTGAAGATTTAAAGAAAAAAGGATACATCCGAGAAGAGCTTAAAGAAGATGGAACTTCAGGTACTGGCATTACAGCTAAAACTGAGCGAGCAATACGTCAACAGGCATTAGATCAAATTTTTGGTAATTTAAAACGTTCTGGAACCGGAAACCATAAAACAAAATATTCTGGAAGCGGCGATGAACAAACAGGAGAATTCCGTGATTATCATTTTGGAGACGGACTCGAAAGTATATCCTTGACCGAAAGTTTACGAAATGCCCAAATCAATAATGGAGTAGAAGAGTTCCTTCTGACTGAAAATGATTTAGTGGTTGAAGAGTCAAAATTCAAAGCACAAATGAGTACCGTGTTGATGATCGATATCAGCCACAGTATGATTCTTTATGGTGAGGACCGAATTACTCCGGCCAAAAAAGTAGCAATGGCTTTAGCCGAATTAATCACGACCCGTTATCCAAAAGACACGATTGATATTTTGGTTTTCGGAAATGATGCATGGCCAATAGCTATTAAAGATTTACCTTATCTGAAAGTTGGACCTTATCATACCAATACCGTTGCGGGTTTACAATTAGCCATGGACATGTTGCGTAGAAAACGAAACACCAACAAGCAAATCTTTATGATAACCGACGGAAAACCAAGTTGTGTTCGAGAAAAAGATGGCACATATTACATGAATTCCAATGGTTTAGACGAGTATATCGTAGAACAGTGTTACAATCAAGCAGCACAAGCTCGAAAATTGCACATTCCAATCACCACTTTCATGATTGCCAACGATCCCTATTTGCAACAATTTGTAAATCGGTTTACCGAAGCCAATCAAGGAAAAGCATTTTATACCGGATTGAAAGGACTGGGCGAAATGATTTTTGAAGATTATGAAACGAATAGGAAGAAGAAGATAAAATAAGAGAATAGAAAAAAGAGGAAAGAACAAAGAAGATACAAAAATATGAAAATAGAAACAATAACAACACTCGGCGAATTAGTAAAATCAGGATACAAATCCAAAAGCATTAAAGATGAATTGCGGGATAATTTACGTGAGAAAATAAAATCTGGAAAACCAGTTTTTGAAGGTGTTCACGGATTTGAGAATACGGTAATTCCGGAACTAGAGCGTGCTATTTTATCGCGTCACAATATCAATTTACTGGGGCTTCGTGGTCAAGCCAAAACAAGATTGGCGCGTAAAATGATTGAATTATTAGATGAATTTATGCCCATTGTTGCCGGTTCCGAAATTAATGACGATCCGCTGAATCCGATTTCACGTTTTGCAAAAGATTTAATAGCAGAAAAAGGAGATGCCACTCCAATAAAATGGATTCACAGAAGTGAACGATTTTCAGAAAAATTAGCAACACCAGATGTAACTGTTGCCGATTTAATAGGTGATGTTGATCCAATAAAAGCTGCCAATTTAAAACTGTCTTATGCTGACGATAGAGTAATTCATTTTGGAATGATTCCACGTGCCAACCGTTGTATTTTTGTGATTAATGAGTTACCTGATTTACAAGCGAGAATCCAAGTAGCTTTATTCAATATTCTGCAAGAAGGTGATATACAAATTCGGGGTTTCAAATTAAGAATGCCTTTAGACATGCAATTTGTATTTACAGCCAATCCAGAAGATTACACCAATAGAGGAAGTATAGTAACGCCATTGAAAGATAGAATTGGTTCTCAGATTCTGACGCATTATCCAGAGAGTGTTGCCATTGCTAGAATCATTACACATCAGGAAGCAAAATTAGATGTGCAACAATCAGAAAGTGTTCACGTGCCCAATTTAGCCAAAGATTTATTAGAACAAATATCCTTCGAAGCTCGTGAAAGCGAATATATTGATAATAAAAGTGGCGTAAGTGCCCGTATGAGTATTACTGCGTACGAGAATTTATTAAGCACCGCCGAACGTCGAGCATTGAAATCAGGTGTAGATAAAACTACGGTTCGTTTATCTGATTTTATGGGAATTATTCCAGCCATTACCGGTAAAGTTGAATTGGTTTATGAAGGCGAGCAAGAAGGAGCAGCAGTAGTTGCCCAGCATTTAATTGGCGATGCCATTCATACTTTTTTTCCAGCTTATTTTCCGAAAATTGAAAAATTGGAACGCGATGCTGATTCTAGTCCGTTTGCAAAAGTATTGGAATGGTTTTTTTCCGAAAACGGATTCGAATTATTAGACGATGCAACAGATTTAGAATATAAAAAGCAATTGGACGCTGTAAAACCCTTAGAAGATTTAATTCAGAAATACCAACCCGAAATACCGTTGGAAGATAAATATTTTTTAAAAGAATTTGTACTTTGGGGTTTGGTTGAATATGATAAATTGAGTAAAGACAGAGTAGAAGAAGGCTATCAATTCAAAGATTTGTACGGTAGTTATATTAGTAAATTGTAACTAACTCGACAGCGCAGGATTCAAAATCCTCCGAGGGTTAAAAAACATCAAAACCCTTCGAGGCGAATAACAGTTTTATTTTTTTTTAGGAGTCAGTCTTTATAAATTTTCTTCAAGATAATTTATTTTTTCTTTGCTGCGTGCTAGAAATGTGTTTATTATAGCAATCGTCAAGTGCCATAAACCGCTAAAGTTTTAAAGATTTATTGGTATATTTGCCGCGATTATTACACTAATTTAGTGTTCTAAAATAGTTTTTTTTTCAGTAGTGACGGCCGCTCACTGTTTTGTTTTGCTAAAACAATTGTAGGCAGCGGCTTTGAATAAATAATTTCTTGATAGTTTAATTTTATAATAAATTTGGTATGGGTTTTTTAATTATTTTTTTAACTTTTTGGGGTATGGAATTTATGGCGTGGTTTACCCATAAATATGTTATGCATGGTTTTTTATGGAATTTACACTTTGATCATCATACACCCAATAAAAATTCTTTTTTTGAAAAAAACGATGCTTTTTTTCTAATTTACGCAGTGCCTTCTTGGTTATGCATCATGTTGGGTTCTATGTTTGCCGCATGGACAGTGATGTATATTGGCTTTGGTATTTTGGCTTATGGAATAGCTTATTTTTTAGTTCATGAAGTTTTTATTCACCAAAGATTCAAATGGTTCAAAAACAGTGATAATTTTTATTTAAGAGCCATCCGTAGAGCACACAAAATACACCACAAAAACCGATACAAAGAAGATGCAGAGTGTTTTGGGATGTTGATTATACCATGGAAATTTTTGAAACAAGAACTCAACAAGTAAAACTGTAAGCAATCATTTTAGTTAGCAACTTCAGTTTGTTCAAAATTGATTTTCATAGCATTATTCTCTGAGTAACCTTCTATAAAAGATAGTAGTTTTTAGTGCTAACTACCCTAACGATAGATTTCTAGAATGCACATTTTTTTAATATCAAACATTTAATGAAAAAGGCAATTATTGTTGGCTCAGGAATTGCGGGACTTGCTGCTGCAATTCGTTTGCGAAACAAAGGGTTTGCCGTAAAAGTTTTAGAAAAGAATGAGTATCCTGGTGGTAAATTGACACAAGTGAAGGGAAATGGTTTCAGGTTTGATGCTGGTCCTTCTTTATTTACTATGCCTAATTTAGTCACTGAACTGTTTGAAATCTCAGGAAAAAAAGCAACAGACTATTTTAACTTCGATAGGCTAGATATTTTGTGTAATTACTTTTACGAGGACGGAACGCAGATTGTCGCAAGTGCTGATATTGATAATTTTGCAGCTGAAATGGAGTTAAAAACAAATGACTCTGCCGAAGCAGTAAAGAAGCATCTAGAAAAAAGTGCCTTTATTTACGATGTTACCCATGAACAATTTCTAAATAAATCGCTCCATAAAGTCACTTCCTTTTTATCGTTTTCTACTTTAATTGCGATTTTTAAAGCACCGTTCCTGAATATTTTTAGTTCAATGAATGACGTTAACGAAAATACTTTTCGCGATACTAAAACGATACGATTATTTAACAGATACGCTACCTATAATGGCTCTAACCCATACAAAGCGCCAGGAATTTTGAATATTATTCCACATTTGGAATTTGGCTTAGGTGCTTATTTACCCCGAGGCGGCATGCATGAAATTACAAACAGTTTAGTAAAACTAGCCAAAGATATTGGTGTCGAATTTCATTTTAATCAGGAAGTAGTATCCATTAATACTAACAATAATTTGGTGAGAAGTGTAACCACAGCTTCTGGAGATTTTGAAGCTGATCTAGTTGTCTGTAATGCAGATATTCATACCGTTTATGAAAAATTAATCCCGTCTGCTAAAAAATTAAAAAAAGTAGATCAACAAGAGCGGTCGAGTTCAGCACTTATTTTTTATTGGGGAATTGACAAAGAGTTTCCACAATTAGACGTGCATAATATAATGTTTACTGAAGATTACAAAACTGAATTTGAACATATTTTTGATTCAAAAACCATTTGTGATGATCCAACAATTTATATCAACATCACTAGTAAAAAAATTGAAGGAGATGCTCCCTTAGGGCAAGAAAACTGGTTTGTGATGATAAATGTGCCATCGGTTTATGAACAAGATTGGGACAAGATGATTGCTACAGCAAGAAAAAATATTTTGAGCAAAATTTCTAGAAATTTGGGAGAAGATATCGAAAAGCACATTCAATTTGAAGAACAATTAACTCCACAATTGATACAAGACAAAACCTATTCTTTTAAAGGGTCGTTGTATGGAACATCAAGCAACAATCGCTTTGCTGCCTTTTTACGGCACAAAAATTTTTCACTTCAATTTACAAACCTATATTTTTGTGGAGGTAGCGTACATCCTGGCGGTGGCATTCCGTTAGCGCTTTTATCCGCAAAAATTATTGACAAATTGATCAAATGAAAAAAATTATAATTACAGATAACCAGTGGGTTTTACTCTTGTGTTTGTTCTATTTTTTCGGAACATTAGGAATAGCACTGGATGTCTACCAAGATTTCTTTTTGCCACTTACGCCGCTCAATTTATTAGTTACACTCTTTGTTTTTTATAAAGTAAACAACGATTTTAGCAAAAAGTTTTTAATCCTTTCTTTTATCATTTTTTTTATCGGATACGCTGTTGAAGCAGTTGGAGTGGCAACAGGCGTTTTATTTGGAAGCTATTCATATGGACATTTATTTGGATTTAAAGTTTTTGAAACGCCAATCTTAATTGGTGCCAATTGGCTATTTTTAACATTATGTACCCATGGTGTTGTCCAATATTTTACTAAAAACATGCTACTTCTAATCATTTTCCCTGCCTTAATAATGACTGCATTAGATTTTTTTATTGAACCAGTTGCGATGAAGTTAGAATTTTGGGGCTGGGAAAACAATATAATTCCATTTCAAAATTATGTGATGTGGTTTGTAACAAGTGCCATAATTCATGGGATCATTTTCCTTTTTCGGCCTGCGATAAATACTAAAATTAGCTTTATAATTGTCATAGCTCAATTTATTTTTTTTGGGTCATTATATTTTTTCATTTGTTAGAGCAATTGAGTAACCCAAATATAATAATTAATAGGAACAGCATATTTTTTAAAAATTGATTCAAAGTGTTAACGAATATGAGTAAACAAATCACGACTATTACTTTTTTTAAATACGACTCACTACGTACTAAGTTTTGGGGTTTTGGAATGATGCAGTTTGCAAACTCCGATTTACGCAAAGTAAAAGGGTTGACCTTCTACAGATTGATGGGTAGCGGAAAAGGCAGAGGTTTTAATCCGTTGCCGGATTGGTCTATATATTGTTTGCTGCAAGTTTGGGAGTCTGAAGAAGCTGCTACTGCGTTTTTTACTACTTCTGATTTAATGAAGCGGTACAATGACCATACTTCAGAATTGTATACACTTTATATGAAAAATATTTCTGCTGGTGGCACTTGGGTTGGCAAAAATCCATTTGAAAAAACAGCTGAATTAGAACCCAATTTACCGATTGCCATTATAACTCGCGCCACCATCAAGTGGAATTGGCTTTTTACATTTTGGAAGTATGTGCCAACCTCAGAACAAGGTTTAGACGGCAACGAAGGGTTGATTTATACTAAAGGAGTAGGTGAAGTTCCCATAATTCAAATGGCGACGTTCAGTTTGTGGAAAGATTTTGAGTCAGTAAAACAATTTGCCTACAAAAGCAAGCAACACCAAGAAGCTATAAAGATGACACGTAAATTTGAATGGTATTCAGAAGAACTCTTTTCGCGGTTCCAACCTTATAAAGCAACCGGAACATGGGAAGGTAAAGATCTTTTAACTTTTTAAAGTCAGCTTATTGCGGAGTCGCAACAACAGTCATGATGCCTAGAGAAGTTTTCTTTTGCATAAGTTTTTTTGGAATAAACTTTATCATGCCAACCATAAAACCCCAAAATTCTTCTGCCATATTTTTATCCCATTGGATTCCCTTTTGCTCCATTTTGCTCATCCAATCCAGTAAATACGGATCCATCGTGCCATAAGTCAGTACTTCAGAAACGTTCCAGCCACTTTTGTTCAGTAACAGTGCTATATTATCAGGCGAAAACAACGAAATATGACGTGGCGTATGCCAACCGGCCCAATTTTCATGATACTTTTTTCTACTTGTAGAATCAAAATTTGGGATTTCTATGATCAGTTTAGTAGACGGTTTTGCAATTTTTTTAAGATAGATTAAATTTTCTAGAGGCGTGTAGTCGTGCTCTAAATAATGCCACATTGTGATTACATC
>JBBRET010000018.1:0-49812 GCA_038202695.1 Flavobacteriales bacterium | reverse complement strand
CAATCCATTGTCTGTACTCACCTGCCATTCAACTAAATAAGCTGGATCTCCGTTTGTACCTACAGTAAATACTGCAGTCGAAGGCGTTGGCAAACAAATATTAACATCTGCTGGAGTGTTATTAACGATACCCGTATTGCTTACTGTTAATAAAACATTATTAGTAATCAAATCAGCACAAGGTGCAGGTGGCGTTAACAAACATCTATACGTCGTATTGTTTACAGCAGTACCTGAACCTGCATTACTTACTGTTAAAACAGGAGAAGTAACACCCGCATAATTAGTATCGTTAGCTAAGTTAGTAAAGGTAGTTGGACTTGTTCTTCTTTGCCATTGATACCCATAAGTGATTCCGGTAGTACCAACAACGGTAAAGCTAGTACCAAAACCTGTAGCTGCAATTTTATTTGTAGGCTGCGTAACTATAGCTCCTGGATCATTCACGTTCACCGTGATCTGATTTGTAGATTGACAGAAATTACTAGTATTAGTAGTAGTAACGGTATAAGTAGTAGTACTTACTGGGTTTGCCAATACTTGAGAAGGAGAAATAACAGTGATACCTGTACTTGGAGACCAAGAGTATGTATTGTTAATTTCTGGTATTGTAATAGTTGCACCTGTACCCTTACAAACAGTAATATCATTTGCTAGCGTAATTACTGGCAAAGGATTAACATTTACAGTTGTACTTCCTAAAGTACTACATACACCGTTAGCAACATTCGCAGTAAACTGAGTTTGAGCTGTTGGCTGAGCATATACTATAGGAGCAAAAGCAGCTGGGTTGTAAGTATTTGTTAAGGCAACATCAGTATACAAAGTGGTTGCCGGAGTGGCTGTCCAAGAATACTGTGTATTTCCATTAGCACTTACATTTACATTATCAATCCACCATCCTAACCAGTTGGCTGAAGAATCTGTGGTATAACGAAAACGTATTCTAAACTGACTTGTAATAGCTGCTACAGGAACTGTAAAGCTTTCTGTTTTCCAAAGTGCATTAGTTGGAGTAGCAACTGAAGAGTTTAAAGTTGTATTCCAATCGGTATAACTTCTGGTACTGAATCGAACATCACTTCCAAGGAAAAGAGTATTATCAGCAGTTCCAGTATAATTTGTATTTGTAAAGGTCGTCCATGTTGTTCCTCCATCAGGAGAATATTCTACATATCCATAATCGAAGGAAGTAAAATTACCTTCCATTGAAGCGATATGAGAGAATGTCAACGTTGCAGCAGTAGCACCTGTTAAATTCACATTTGAATTTAAACTATAGGTAGCAACAGCGCTTGTTCCCGTTGTATTAAACAATACAGAACCAGAACCTTGTGCTTGAACAGTCGTATTTAAAGTAGCTGTTGGAGCTGTTCCCGAAACTGCAGCAGCAGTAAACTGTGGGGATACGGCATCAAAAGCATCAGAAAAATAAGAAGTAATAAAACTTCCGCCAGTTGCATTCAGTTGAACCGTAGCTCCCGAACAAACGGTAGTGTTATTTGGAATTACTGTTACTGCACCTGGAGTCTCGTTAACAATTACCGTAACGTTAGCCGTAGCTGTACAACCAGGAATTTGAGTAGTTGCAGTAACTACGTAATTCGTTGTAGCTAAAGGCGTAACACTAATAGCATTTGTAGTAGCACCGCCTGGAGACCAACTCCATGAAGTAGCACTTCCACCATTTTCTGTTATTGTTACAGTAGTACCAGAACAAACTGAAGTTGCTGAAGCACTAATACCCGCAAGTGGCGTAACCACTGTTAAAGCAGCATCAGCACTAGTAGCTGGGCTACCACAATCAGAAGAAACAACTACATTATAATTACCTGCATCACCAACTACTAAGCCCGTAATGGTAAGTGTTGGAGATGTAGCTCCACTAATAGTACCCCCATCGGTAAGGTTGGTGGTCCCTTTTCTCCATTGGTAGGTAGGATTTACACCAGAACCTACAGCAGTAAATACAGCTGTACCAGCAAGACATCTAGTTTGTGTAGCAACAGGATCTGTCGTGATTACTGAACCTCCGCTAACTGTAACCGCAACAGTACTTGTTGTAGTACAATTGTTTGCTGAAGTTGCAGCAACAGTATAGGTAGTACTTACTAAAGGACTAGCAGTAGTGGTTGCACCACTTGCTGTGAAACCAGCAGGAGTAGAAGTCCAAGAATATGTGTAAGTTGGAGTTACATCTGCAGCAGATATAATATTTACATTATAATCTTCGGTTTCACCCCAAGTATAAGTAGCTGACGGTGAATCACCAGCAGAACCAAATTCTACTACAAAAACACGCATTCTTGTTACACCAGCAGAAGCTGTTGGTGGAATTGCGATAGTTCCTGATACTGTATGAGGTCCACTAACGCCAGTACCTTCTGTAAAGGCTTGCTCAGTAGCTTCAAAAACACCATTTCTGTTATAATCTATATAAACGTTAGTGTAATTTGTAAAATTCCCGCCACAAGTACCAACTTGAACAGAAAGAGGATAGCTTGTACCAGCAGTAAATGTTGGTGCAGCAAGCGCAGTATAATCAGAATACTGATTTATAATCGAGCCCGCTCCGCCTGTAGTTGCGCAAGTTGAAGTATTATTTATAGTTCCAAAAGTTACATTTAAAATTTCTTCATCAGCAGTACTAGTTGCATTAGAAGCTGCGTAACCGGTTGGAGCTGTTTGTGGGCCTGACCCAATTGCTGTAGAGGTCGCACTTAAATTCACTGAAGTACCACTACAAACAATAGCTGTATTTACAGCTGCTGTCGCGTTAGGTGTATCTACAGTTACTGTAAATTGTGTAGTTATAGCACATAAACTTCCTGCACTTTGAGAAGCAGTAATTGTATACGTAGTTGTTGCTGTTGGATTAAAACTTGCAGAGAAAACTCCTGACAAATTACTTGAAGCAACACCTGTAGTTGGAGCAATTACGAAAGTATCATAATCAGCACCGGCAGCAGCATCCGTAAACGTTGCAGAAGTTGCTCCGTTACAAATAGTTGTACTTGCCGAATTTAAAGCAAATGCTGGCGGCGTAAGCACAGTAGCAATTACAGCAACTCGTGGACTAGAACATAATGGTCCTGTAGTTTCAGCAGCAGCATAAAAAGTAGTCGTTGTAGCAACAGTAGGCTGATAAGTAGCCCCTGTAAATAATGCTGTTCCACCAGATGCACCTGCATACCAAACAATAGAGGCACCAGGACTTAGGGTTGTAGCACTTACATTTACTTGACCAGCACCACAACGTGTTCCTGGAATAGTAGTCGCTACCGTATTAGTATAGGTAATTGTTACTGGATTCGATGTCGACTGATTAGCTATAGAACCACAGGATGTAATTACACAACGGTATGACGTAACCCCTGTTGGAGTAGCTGTATAAGTAGCAGCAGTAGCAGCAGCAATATCAGTATAACCTGAACCAGTATCTTGTTGCCATTGGAAGGTTAAACCATCCAATAAACCAGCATAATCTAAAGTTAAATTAGTGCTAGCACCAAGACAAACTGTAGCTGCTGAAGCCAAGGTATTTACTCCTGTTGGAGCAGCAGTACCTAATACACTCATTACCACCTGCGCAGATCCTGGAGCGTTTGTACAACCTGTAGTTTGATTCGTATACGAAATAGAATACGTTGTAGTTACTGCAGGAGTAACAGTTTGAAAAAAGATGTTAGTACCAGAAGCAATAGTAACTGGGCCTGAACCTGTATCAGCAGTCCAAACTGTGGTATAATTAGAAGGTGGTGAGAATCTCCAAGTTTCAGGTGTAGTTATCAAACTAGTAAATGCTTGACGACCTGGAGCAACAGCACCAATTGTTTTTAAATCATTTTGCAAACCAATTGTTGATGCCCGTGTATCTGATTTAGAAATAACAGCCACATCTACTCTACCAATTGTTTCATACAATCGTGCCTGAGCGGTAAATCCGGTAGTTAAATTTCCACAACATCCATCAACATCACTATATTCGATTACAAATATTCTGTTTGGAGCAATACCTTGTGTCCAGTATTTAATTGTACTAGAGGCAGATCCTGCTAAACCAGAACCAAAATATTGATCAGCAGCCATTAAGGCAATAACATTCCCTGGGTTAGCTGTATTTGGAAATACTGCAGGCGCCGTAACAAATGAGAATTGTCCTAATTGACCTGTACCTGTTCCATATCCTGGAGGTGTACCAAACATCAATAATCCATTGGTACCCGCAGAAATTGTTGAAAATGAACTTCCAAAAAAGTTGAAATTAAATCCTATAGGCAAACCTGACCATCCACCATCATCTAAACTACCACCCGTTAAAGGTACGTTAGGCACTCCATTAGTTACTACTGTAACTGCACTTGGAGGAGCCGTAAATGCTACATAAGGAGTAGATGTAACTGAAAAATTACCAGCACTTAAACCAGAGTCAATTGTGGCACTTGTACCAGGACAAACACCATTAGCAGTAGTGGTTACAGCAGCCGTTGGCAACGGGTAAACAGAAACTGAGAATGACCCAGTAGCTGTACACGCACCATTAGTAGCGGTAACTATAAAATCAGAATTTTCAGTAACAGTAGCTGTAACTGAATTTCCAGTATTTGTAATTAAAGTTGCAGAAGGAGATAACGTAGTCCAAGCATAAGATATAGATCCATCAATTGGAGTAACATTTAAAGTAACTGTTCCACCGGTACCACAAAAAGTAGCAGGAGTAGCAGCAATTAGCGTTGGCGTAACCGTTACGGGAACCGCAGTTCTTACACCCTCACAAGATCCATTATTTTCGGCAACGTATAATGTTGTTGTTGCACATATTGCAGCAGAATAACTTGCTCCTGTAAAGATTGAAGTACCACCAGTTGGAACATTGTACCAATCAAAAGTACCAGCACCACCGGAAGCCGTAAAGTTAACTGTAGCACCTAAGTTTACAGCAGCCAAGGCTGGAGAAACAGCAGGAGCTGATGGCGAAGGAGCCACAGTAATCGTTTCAATACCTGTATACGTATTACTATTTTTTACAATTGAAATAAAACCAGTAGTACCTGCAGCAGCTACTCCTGTAATTGTAGTAGCGTTAACTACTACAAACGAGGTTACTGCCGTACCGCCAATAGCGACAGCAGAAACACCTGTTAAATTCGTTCCCGTGATTGTAAAAGTACCTGCATTAGCACATACTGTTAAAGGCAATACATTTGTAATTGTTGGAACAGAATTTGACCAAGCATAAAAATTATTTCCTGTCGGAACAATTGGGCCTGGTGCTGCAGTAGCAGTTACTCTGCTTCCTGTTGTTATTGCACCCGAACCAGAAGCAAGGCTACGTGCGGTCCAAGGACCTGTTAAAGCACTAGACTCAGAAATTAATAATTGATCTTGAGTTCCAGTTAATCCATCTTGACCATTAAAGTTTAGGGTAACTGTAGGGTTTAATCCCGTAGTACCTGAAGGATATTGCACTCTAAAAGCTCTGTTACCCACGGCAAGACCAGTACCAACAGAAGCGTTGGTTGGCGCTGCAGTATCAGAAACAGTAACTTCTGTTACCGAAGAACCTGAATTAACAGCAGTTGGTGTTGTACCCGCAAACCAAGAAACCGTTCCTGAGAATGGGAAATTGAAAGTACTTGCACCACCTCTACCAGTTAACTTGAAGGAACCATTTCTAACAAAAGCGTTGGAAGCTCCAAAAGAAGAGAACAAACCAGCAAAACTATTCCAAGTACAAGTCACGGTGTTACCACCCATGTCTAAAATATTACCCGTACCATTAGCAGTTGCTGCTAAAACCAAGGGAGATGTACCATAAAGCGTTAAACTACTGCTAAGATTTTGACCAAGTCCATTTCCAGCTAAAGATAACGTATTAATTTTACGGTTAGTTGGAATAGAAGCATCATCCGGATTCACAACAGCCGCAGCTGCAGGACCAAAGAAGTTTGAAGTCAAATTATATAAAGCAACACGTGCAGTAGGTGTTGTAGCAACAGTAGTAAACGTAGCTCCTGACATCCCTACCGTTGGGGCAGACACATAACCAAAACCTGCTTTTGACATTGTAAAGCTAGTTAACTGCCCATTAGCACCAATATTTGCTGTAGCTGATGCCCAACATCCAAGTGGGAACTCTAAGGTAGCCGTTACCCCCGGACTTGCGTCTAATGTTAACGTTGGAGGAACAGAATAAGTACCTGTACCTGTTAAATATACTGACTCTACTACACCGTTATTTACAGTTACTGTAAAACTAGTTGATGAAAGAGCAGTCCCTGAAACCAGCGTTCCACCGGTCACCGTTACTATCGGAGCAGTTACATAACCAGAACCTGGATTAGTGATTAAATTTAAAGCCGTTGGTCCTGAGAAACCTAGCGTCGGAGCGACTGTGTAATTAACACCTCCGTTTGTAGTAAATACCGCACCAACACCTGTAGAAGATTGTGGATGACCCGAAGTAAAGGCACCTTGGTCACTATTAATAGTAAGTCCACCAGATATAGTAGCAGCGCCTCCCGATTTTTGGAAAGTCATACTAGTATTACCAGCAATTGATTGGAATACCACTGCAGCAGCAACCGCACCAGCACCAGTAGCACCTACGGCACCAATACTAAAAGCAATAGCTGGAGCACCAGAATATCCGCTACCTGCATTTATTAAATTTAAACTACGAACTGTACCTGTAACGGCGTCAAAATTAATAGTAGCCGTTGCAGGAGAACCTACATAAAGATAGCTGCCAGATACACCAGATGTATGTGTTGGCGGAGTATCAACTGATGCCGTTGTAGCAACAGCAGTATATAAGTTTCCTCCATAAAAATATTGAGTTCCAACAGTCAATGCTGTACGAATATAAGGATTACCCAAAGTACCCACAGTACCTATATATAATAAGTTTTGCGCACTACCTGAAGTATGCGTTGGAGCACTTGGTCCTATATTAGCAGCAGCTGAACAACGGTATACATTATTTCCTGAAACATAAAGTGTATTCAGAACACCAGTAATATTGGTCCACTGTGTAACTGTAGCTCCAAAAACAACAGGGGCAACACTGTAAGCGGTTGTACCCATGTTAGTGACCGCTAGATTAGCTACTGATGTATTCAAAGTTTGACCGTATAATTGTGCTGTGTTATCAAGTGTTAATTTACCACCTGTATTTAAAGAACCGGCTGTGTGAACTAATCCACCAGTAACAATTAAATTTTGACTTGTTGAAATAGCATTACTTCCTAAATTAGAAAATGCTAAACCACGAATAAAACCATTTGTACCATCACCTTGAAAAGTACCTGAACCACCTAGTGTGGAACCAGAACCATTAAAAGTTAAAGAACCTAAAGCCAAATTAGCAAAACCATTATTTTGAAAATTCCCGGCTATGTTAACAGAAACAACTGCTTGCCCAGTAGAATATGGTAAAAATACACCACCACTATTAATAGTTAAATTACCACCAAGTGTTAGTGTATTGGTAGCAGTAGCATTCCATTGTAAAGTACCATTAACGGTAACATCATTTAAAAACAATACTTGATCGACCGTGATTATAGTTCCTGCAGGAATTGTTACGTTACCAGCTGTTGGAACTACACCGCCTGCCCATGTGGCTGGGGATGACCAGAGACCGCCGCTTGCGTTTGCAGTGTACGATGGTAATATTGGACTGGCAACCAAGGATATATTATCAATTGCACCTGGAGGAGTGGTCCCCCCTGAAGTGTCGCTTTTCCACATAAAAATAAGTCTAACTGTTTGACCAGCAAAACTCGCAGGTATTGTAACATTGGCAGTTTGCGGTGTAGTAACCAAATTTAAACCACCACCCAATTGTGTTGCACCAGCTATATCCGCCGGAATAAGTGCTAATCCAGAACCAGGATGTAAACCTGCAACAGGAGTAACTGTAGTTGGTGCTACAAAAACTTGTATAGCATCCCAAACTGATTCACCATTAGCTAACCAAGTAAAGCTTAACGGGATGTACAATGAACCTGATGGTATAGCAACATCTCGATAAAAATAAACATGATTACTAGACGTAGTGCTGTAAGTAGAAGTTGTACCACCATCTTGAGAAATGTAAGCACTTCTACCAGAGAAAGGTGCTGTAGCAACAGCTGTTCCTGTAGACCACGCGTTGGTTGAGGAAGCAAAATTAGCAACAGTCCAACCATTTGAAGCAAATGTTGTACCGTTATTAAAACCTCCATCCCCAGCAGGATCAATTATGGTTGTCTGTCCGTAATTACAAAATCCTATTAAAAGGAATAGTAATGAGGCAAACCACTGAACCGAAGTTCGTTTTTTAGGGGATCCAGAAGTAGACGGCGAACCGACACTACCAATGCTCCACATTTTAAGGCAAGAAGTAAATCTCGAACTTAAAGGATTGTAGTTTCTTATCATATTTAAAAAAAAATTGGGTTAAATGAGACGGTTAAGATAAAGAGAAAGTTAAATATATGTGAAATAAAAAATTATCAAATCGATTAAAACCTTATTTAATCGATTAAAAACATTTATTGTATTAAAATAATATCAAATTACTAAAAATTGTAATTTTTTTCGTGTAGTAAAAATAGGATAGTGATTTGTTAAAATAAAATATAAAACCACTACTAATGAAGGAATTAAAATAATTGCCATTTTGTGTGATAATTTTAAATAGCATCCATAAAAAAAAGCCCCAACATACTAAATATGTTGGGGCTTTATATTGTTAAACTCTTGCTTAATAGACTACTTTTTTAGTCACTACCGCTCCGTTTTCATCTTGTATTCTAACCAATAACACTTGTTGTGTTGTAGGTAAGGTAGTAAATACTGTAGTAGCAGAACCGACTTGTTTTTGCGTAGCAATTACACTTCCTCTGATGTCGTAAATTGTTACCGCTTTCATGATCGCATTCCCTGAATTGATTAACAATCCTTGCTCGATTTTATACACAACAACTGAATTTTCATCAAATACAGGATTGTCTGTACCTAAAGTTTCGGTAGTATAGCGCAATAGGAATCGGTCTTCAAAAGTACCAATCTCAGTAGCAAAAGTATAAGAACCTTCGGTTAAATCATGAATTACATTTAAAAGTCTATCTTCCAAATACACATGCTGTGAAGTAAACAAACCATCATATTGTGGTATTGTTATCGTGTAAGTACTTGCAATAGTTGATTTATAACTTAAAGGCACTGTATCTGAACTATCAAAAGGCAATGGTCTACCTTGAATACTTAATTTAGTATCTGCTACTTTGGTATAAAGTGTAATAACATTTCCGCCTTCAACAAGATCGCCATCAAATAAACGGTCCATACCAAGTGTAGCCGTTTCAACATAAGCAACAAGTGCTTGTTTAAATGCTCCACCAGTATTAGTAATATTTAACCAATAGCGGTGTCTTTCTAGGTCTGAATTTGTAGTTGGTGCGTTAGCAGAAGATCTATAAAATTGATTATTATTTCCTGCGCTTCTCATCGTATTTGTGAAAAGAGCTGGTGATGATGTTAATCCTTTTACAAAAAATCCTTGTCCAGATGCTACATATCCTACCGGAATTGAATTATTCCCTGCTCCACTATTACTTGCTGCTAAACCACCAGATAAATTGTAGGAAGCATAATCACCAAGAAGCGCATATTGTAAACTCGCATTTATCGGTGTGTTGTGTGTCCAAAAATACAATGTTCCGCCTATGTTAGCATTTGCTCCAATAAAGCTATTGGCAAACAAAGCACTCGGATACGGATTCCCAATAAAATTAAATTGGGCAGCGCCACCAATAATAGGTACAGAAATATCGCCATTATTAGGAACTCCAATAAATGGTGCTAAATATTCTTGCGGAGTACCTGGAGATACAGGATAAGAGTTAGGAGCTCTGATAATGTACCCTCTTCCTACTTCCATAGTCGTAGTTCCCGGACTCGCAATATAATTCCATCCTGTAGTGTAATTTAAAAACAAGTTGATTGGTGATCCAGGAGAAACTGCTAATAAGTTCTGCGGGTTCACTGGAGTTGACCAATATGTGTAATCAAACTTAAACATAGGAGCAGCAGTTCTGTTAAAAGTGATATTTCCTGAATTGCCACCCGAATATATTCCGGCACCATTGACAACGTTATTGCTTTGGTATAAACTTACATCAAAATTAGTATCATCAAAAACCAACGATCCAGCATTTACTGTTACCGTATTTGGTACCGTAAGTGTTCCTTGGTCAAATAAAACATTGCCACTAGTTACTACCACACTACATGCTGCTAAATTACCGGCAGAACCTGATGCATTTATAGAAGAGGTAAAATTACCTTGAAACTCAGCACTAATTGCGTTAGTAGGTCCTGTTCCGTTAGACCAAGAACCGGTCCAAATAGCAGTACTTACTGTAATTGCAGCTGTACTTGCTGCAGAACAACCTGTTCCGCCAATAGTACCTAAAACAGTAACCGTTGCACTAGCCAATCCTTTGAAATAAACGGTAGCAAAATTTGTTAATGCGACATAAGGTACGGTACAAGCAGCATCTGTAAACAAAGCGCCACTAGTAGTAGTCCAAGTAAAGAAATTGGCAGTTCCTGATGTAGCTGTTAGTATTTGAGGAACATTAGCACAAACAGTAGCTGCATTTGGCGTTACTGTTGATGCAACCGAAGGCGTTACCGATGTTGCAATTGAGGATGCCGGAGTTGCAGCCGGACAGTTAGAAGCATTAGTGTAATTAATTGTTACAGTTTTTGTTCCTGTCGTTAACCATTGCAGTGTAACTGTATTACTTGTGGTTCCTATTCCGCCAGAAGTTATAGTATAATCGGTACCCAATATACCTGGAACGTTCCATATATAATTGGTTTGTCCCGCTTGTGTTGTATACGTAACATCATTAAAGGTACAAGCAGATGCTCCAGGCTCTGCTGTAAAAGTTATGGTTGGACGCGCATTAATTACAAAAGTCGTGGCCGCTCTACAAGTTGGATTAGAAGAACAAGCTGCATAATACGTTCTTGTAATTGCTGTATTAGTATTTGCCAATCCTGAGCCCAATACGCCAACTGGGTTGAATGAACTTCCGGTACCTATTGGAGAACCAAGTGAAGCTACTACATACCAATTCATAGTTGGAATACCTTGTAACATGATTTGCCCACTTGTTGGTGGAGTAACGGTCCAAGTGTAAGCACCAGAAACTGTTCCGGAACCTCCCCATGAAGTAGTATATAAAGTATAAGTCACCCCGGCAACCAAACTAATGGTCATTCGCGGTTGTAATCCACCATTGGAGTCATCATCACCCACTATATAAGTTCCTGTTGCACAACTTCCCGGTGTAAAAGGACCGCTGGTAATGTATCCCATGGCGTCATAAGGACTTGCCATTTGGAACACATAGTTCCCAGAAACACTAACCTGAAATTGAACAGATTGATAATTTCGGATAGAACCCGCAAGAAACGAACACGTAGTAGAGTTTCCTCCAGGAGGACTTGGTCTTGGTGCTGTAAGGTCAGTACCTGCATTTAAAGTACCAGTAATAGAAGTTCCTGAATTTACAAATCCATTACAAACTGTTGAAGTTGTTAATGATCCTGCACCGCCGGTACAAATAACCACTCCAGTAGTAACTGGCGGTGGCGCTAAAACAGCAAAAGAAGTTGCACTAAATCCGGTAGCCGTACTGTTAGAAACACTAATGGTACCTGAATTTGGACTAACTGGAATAGTAGCTGTTATTTGAGTAGGACTATTTACCACAAAAGCGGCTGGAGTCCCATTAAATGAAACACCCGTAATAGCATTAGGATTAGGAGCAACAAAGAAATTAGTTCCGGTGATAACAACCGTTCCGGCTGCGCCACAATTATTATTCGTTGGAGTAAAACTAGTAATAGTTGGTGCAATTACACAACTTACAAAAGCAGACCAACCAGAACTTAATACTGAAAAGTCAGTGGTAAATCTAAATGTTAACGAACCATCTGCAGCAGATGAAATAATGGTTCCTGGTGATACCGTACCATAAAAAGAACCTGCTGGACACGTTGCCGCATTAAATCCTACTGGCAAACCTGAACCAATTAATGGAAATGCAGTTGTTGCGCCATTATAAATAGACAATCCATCAAAACCATTCTCTGTAGAAAAGGTACCAAAAACTACTTTTACTTTAGTTCCAGGTGTTGAAGGAGTCACTGTAACAGTATAGTCTTCGTTATTTTGATAATTTCCGGTGCTACCACCACTGTCAAAGAAACTGTAGTCGCAAGCGGTTTTAGTAGTACCATTGGTAGTCGCATCTAAAATTAAAGGGGTTGCTCCCGCTAATGTGGTAAATGATATTGGGACAGACCATGCTGACAAATACCCCGAACAGTTAGATCGCACCCAAATATAATATTGTGTACTCGAGGTTAAAGCAATTAAGAAAGCGGTCGTTACTCCTGCTCCAGTAGTTCCTGTTGGTGAAGCACTGTATGCTGGTGTAGCACTTGAAGTACTTAAAAAATATTGGTAACCCGAAGCCGGTGGTGCATAAGGTGCTGCTGGTACAATCCAGTTGATGGTTGCAGCCGAAGCCGTTACGCCCGATGCAACTAAAGTTCTTCCTGGACCACAAATTTCAGCACTCAGGTTGATGTTATCTAGAATAAGAAAGGTTGACGGTGCAGCAGAAGTTCTAGTCAATTCAAAACGAATGTAATAGATACCCGATGAAGCCGGCGTAAAATTAACAACAGCATTGGTTAAACCGGTGACAAATAAATTCGTATTTAACGGAGTGGTAATGTTTAAAGTTGAAGGAAGTCCAACGGTTTGCCCATAATACACTCTTAAATCTAAATCACCCAACGCACTACCATAATCATAAGAAAGACGGTATTCCGTCCCTCCTACTAAGTTAACAGCTTTAGTAAAAAAATTGGTTCCGATTAAATTATTAGTCAAATACCCGTTAACGGTATTTACCTGCCAGCTTGCATTGTCTGCTGAAGTACAGTTGGGAAGCGCACTTGTAGGCTGCCCATTAAAATTTTCGGTATATGTTGGATTGATTGGTGCACATAAGGTAGTAAAAGCTACTGATGGGCCAATCCACGTACTTTGCGTACCACCACAATTAGAACGTACCCAATAGTAATAAGTAGTCCCACTAGTTAAACCAGTCATTACAAACGGACTGTTCACATTAGTAAAGTTAGGCGTACCCGGTATGGCTGCATTACTAGTATCGTAATAAATATCATAACCTGCAGGTGGTCCTGCGGCAGCAACCCAACTCGCACTAGCGGTAGAAGAGGTAACTGCAGTAGCTGCATTTACACCTAAAGGTTCAAAACAAAAAGAACCCGGAACACATTTTACTTCAATTCTAAAACCGGCTTTTAATGCTAAAGTCGCATCAGACTGAAAACGAACTGACATGGGAGTTCCGATGGCGCCGAAATAAGACACGTTAGTTGGATTAGTAAAACCAGTGTAATTTGTTAACGTTGGCGTACCGCCTGATACTGTAATAACATCACCAGCTTCTGCATCAAAGCTTATAAATTTAATTAATAATTTATTACCCGCAGTTGGTGTAAAAGTCAAGTTGTTATCTTGAGTGAAATTATAAAAATCATATTCCCCACCAACATCAAAAAGAGTGTATGTAGGATCTGAAGGAGCTATGGTTGACGAACAAGCCGGTACAACATTTAATTGTGGAATAATTAAGGTATTTAGTGCTGGCGTTTTAGAAGACCAAGAAATGTCATCCAACCACATTATTCTGGTAGTAAAAGCAGCCGAATTTCTATTATCGACTATCCTAAACTTTAGGTTAGTATTACCGTAACCACTTGCTGGTACGCCATCAAATTTTACAAATATTCTTTGCCAAGCATTAGTCAGATTGACTCCTGGAGCGGTAAGTTCAAGAGCGCCGCCCGGAAAACTATAAGTAGTGATACCGTAATTGATCAAACTAGCAGCATTTTTTAAACTCTGCCACCCGTTTACGCCGTCATTAATTTGCAAATCATAAAAAGCACCAGAACCAGTATTTCTTTTCATCCAAAAAGAAAAAACATCTGGGTTGCTGATGGTTGGAGTTTCCACGAAGTTGCCGATATCTGTTGAATTCAAAGCCTGCGTTCCAGTTCTAGGAGTAGCGGAAACAGCTCCTGCTGCAGGCGAAGGTGGAGACAAAGGCACAAAACCTAAGGGACCACCAGTGGCATACCCAGCAGGTAATGTTCCGCTATTGTAGTGTTCGTATAAACTGCATTGCGCTTGTGCTGATGAAGCAATGCCTAAAAACAGTACAAGAACAGCAAGTGTTCTAAAATAAAAACGGACTAGTTTACTCGGGGGATTAAGTAAAAATTTTTTCATAGTTTCTTTTTTTGTAGGGTCATGATTAGCATTTCTAAAAACAACTAC
Organism: Flavobacteriales bacterium; assembly: GCA_038202695.1. Taxonomy (GTDB): domain Bacteria; phylum Bacteroidota; class Bacteroidia; order Flavobacteriales; family Flavobacteriaceae; genus Flavobacterium. Next base: position 35,369 of record JBBRET010000018.1, on the reverse strand, counting down.
ACTTCGGTTAAGACGCTAAAAATACGTCATTAATATCTATAATAAATAATTCGTTAACCAAAAAGTACTACTTTTCGATGAACTGTATAAAGAATCGACCAATGCAGCATAAAACAAGCCTAATCGCAATTCTTTGGATCGTAATGGGTTATAAAAACAACGGTTTTTACTTACCTATTTTATTAAATTGTTATCAAATTTAACTCTTTTTGCAAAGAAATTATGCGCGAAAATAACAAATTGTCAATATTTAGCAAAAAATGTTGATAAATTGTTTTGAATTGCACTGTAATACCAATTTTTAAGCGGTAAAACTTACCTTTTTATTGCAGAAAAAAAAGAATGCTTGTATTGTAATCGTTTCATTTTCAAACCACTTTCTTTTTCAACAATCCCAGAATTTAGTTCAAAAAAAATCCCCACTTTACAGCAGGGATTTTTCTGGAAATTATTTTTTAATTGGGAGTTTATCGGACTACTTTTTTGGTAACAACTGCGCCCTCTACAGATTTAATTCGCACCAGCAATACTTGATTCGTGGTTCCGGCATCAAAACTTGTTTCAGCAGCATTGATACCTTTAAGATTTAGTAACAAACGACCTCTTGTATCAAATACCTGAACCTCATCTATAAGTGACGTCCCAGTTTTAATTACAAATTTATTGGCTTCTGTTTTATAAATAACAACAGTGGCCTCCGTGAACACCGGATTTATTCCTAAAGTAGTATTGGTATACCGCAAAACAAAACGGTTGTCGAACGAACCAATGCTAGTGGTAAAAGTATAAGGCCCTGTTTTTAAATCATGAATAATAGCTAAATCTCTGTCTTCTAAATAAATATTTTGAAGGTCAAACAAACCATCATAATCGTATAAAGAAACACTGTACTCACTGGCTATCGTTGATTTATATCCTAACGGAATTGTATCGGCAACATCAAATGGCAAAGGCCTTCCTTGAATGCTTAATTTAGTAGTGTTTAGTAAAGAATAGAGTGAAATGGCATTGCCAACATCTACTACCTCAGCATCAAATAAGCGATCTAAGCCAAGTGTAGCCTCTGCCGCATACCCCAATAAAATTTGCTTGAATGCACCTTGTGTATTGGCAATGTTGAGCCAGTAGCGGTGTTTTTCATTTTCTGTAAAATCAGTTGCCACTGGCGTACTCATTCTAAAAAATTGGTCGTTATTGCTAGCAATACGCATGGTGTTATTAAAAGTGGCCGTTCCGTTAGACAATCCTTTAATAAAGAAGCCTTGACCAGAAGCAATTTTTCCGTTAGGAACTTGAACATTTAAACCCACATTCGTAGCAGCCATTGTGCCAGTTCCTCCTAAATAATTGTAAACCGCATAATCACTTCCAGAGTATTGAAAAACAGCATTTATAGGCGTGTTGTGCGTCCATAAATAAATAGAACCACTTAACGTAGCCGCATTCGCCGCATCTAATAAAAAGGCGTCAGCAGAAATAGCACTTGGATACGGATTACCCAATAAGTTAAATTGACTAGCACCACCAGTTACCGGCAATGTGATTATTCCGTTAGTAGGAACTCCGATGAAATTGGCAATGTGCACTCCAGGGGTTCCCGGAAAACCTGTAGCAAAACCAACAGGAGCTCTACAAATATATCCTTTACCAGGTACCATATTCGTCACTGCTGGATTAATATATTGCCAATTGTTTATAGCTGGATTGTACTGATAAAACAAATTGGAGGGAGACATTGGAGAAATCGCTTGTAAATTTTGAGGCGCTACTGGTGAAGACCAATAGGTATAATCAAATTTAAACATTGGAGTAGTTGCTCTTTTATACGTTATATTACCTGTATTAGTAAAAGGCACTCCATTATTATTTAAAAAATTCACTTGAACCAAACTAGATTTATCTTCAAAAGTAAGTGACCCGCCAGTTACTTTAACATCATTTTGAACCGTTAAGGTGTGACCTGTATTAAAAGTTACTGCACCTGAGAGTACTTCAACCGAGCAAGCACTTAGATCGGCAGTCGAGTTATAATTTCCGGCAAAAACGGCTCTAACAGTGGCCGATGGGGCACCGTTGCTCCAGACAGTTCCGTTCCAAGTAGTCGTATAAAAACTAATCAAAACACTATTAGAATAGACTATTGGACACGTACCATTTTGCAGTACGACTCTGTAATAGCGATCACCAGTAAACGAACCAATTGCGGCTGTAGTTAATGTGGCTGTAGTGTTTACAATCGTGGTAAGTCCGGTTGAAAAAGCAGCGTTCGTAGCATATTCCCATCGAACAATAGTACCCGAAGATCCGGCCAACACCAAACTATTCGGAGCAAAACTGCTGCATACGGCTTGGCTGCTTGATAGGGTTCCGGGAGTTATGCTTGGTACTACCGTTAGTACCGTAGTATTGCTTGTAGAACAACCATTAGAACCTAGAGCAGTTCCAGTATAAGTTCTGGTTAGATTGGGTTTTGCATAAACGGTTGCCGTTGGCGTTCCGGCGATATAAGGTACGGTTGCCGCTGCGTCAAAAAACAATTCAGTGGCTGGCGACCAACTTACTTCTAAAGCTAAAGTACCCGTGATACTCACATTATCGATAGCCCAACCATAATCATAAGTCGCATCATAGTAAAAACGCAACAGCACATTTGGATTTCCGATTATGGTACCTAGATTGACTGTGGTTTGAACAAATCCGTTTGGCGCCCCTTGAGAGGCAATTTGTGTAAGTTGTGTAACCCAAGTAACTCCACCATCAATAGAGGATTGAACACGGGCTCTATTGCCACCAATATATCTTAAATACTGCCAAAAAGTTAGCGTAGCTGTGGTATAACCCGCCAAATTTAAAGTTGGCGACACCAAATACGTTATTGTCTGATTAGAGGTTGGTCCTCCTTGAGCATACGAATCTGAAAAATAAAATCGAGAGGCATCATTACTGCTAATTGCAGTTGACCACACTGCTCCTGGTGGTAAATAAGGACTGTTGCGCAAGGTCCAAGACGATTCGGCAAAAAGTCCCCCAATCGAATTATTGATGGTGGTCCAGTTATTCGTTAGGCCATTGAAATTTTCGGTAAAAATAGAAACTTGCGCAGCTGCTGCAAGACTAGCATTTAAAGGTTGAATTGCCCCTTGACAAAGTGTTGTTAAAGCGGGCACCACACTAATAGCAGGTGGCTCTGCGTTAACATTAACGGTATAAGATATGAGTTGCGCACACAGCCCTCCCGAAGTTTGCGAAGCGGTTAGTGAATAAGTCGTTGTTGTAGGTGGCGTAAAAGTGAACCCAGCTGCGATAGTACCACTGCGTCCAACGCTAGTCGACCAAACAAAGTTATTATAAGCTCCAGATCCGGAAACTGTAACAAGAGGCGAAGTTTCACCAGCACAAAGTGTTGTTGAAGTTGCACTAAAAGATATGGGTGGCGCTACCGTAATGAAGGCATTAACTGGAGTTAATAAAGATCTACAGATGTTAGAAAACTTCCAATTGTAGGCATAGAGGTAAAACGAATTATCATAATCATTACTGGTAATATCAGCAATAGATGAAGTATAAGGAAAGACTGCATTATTGACATTAACAACCAATCCTGCAGCCGGTAAAACCTCAAAATAAACAAAGTAATTTCCTGGGGTTAAATTACATCCCATAGAAATCGTTTGTACAGTATTACCGCCTGAAACCGCAGTTATATAATTATAGGAAGCCAAGGCTGCATTTGTTGCATTTCGAATACTAACTACTCCGTTTTGTCCTGCAACCAACGGATAAATATCTAAAGATTGTAATGTTGTATTACTGTAAACTGTGAAACTGGTGTATACAGGAACGGACTCCACGCCCAAGGAACCGCCTTGTGACAAAGGAGAAAACGGACCTACGTTTACCAAACCTCCCGTTGTTTTTGAACGAGCGTAAAAAGTTGTAGCAGCAAAAAGTGCTGGGGTAACAAAACTAGTACCGGTTCCAACTAAATTAGTTCCAGCCGCATCCGAAAACCATTCAATTGTAGATCCTGAGGTTCCCGTTGCTTGTAGTGTTGTTGAACCACCTCCGCATAAAGTACCATTCACAACCGACAATAATGCTGGTGCTGCACAATCAGTGCTAAACGTTTCTATGACACTCCACTCACTCCTATCAACAGCCGTGCAATTTCCTCTGACCCAAACATAATACAAAGTTGCCGCAGTCAATCCGGTTATATTCGCTGTCGTTATACCAGCACCAACAGCACCCGTTGGGATAACTGCAACACTAGGCTGTGCATTGGAAGTGCTTACATAATATTGATATCCGTTAGCCGGAGGCGGAACACTTGCAGTCCAAGTAAGTGTTGCAGTAGTAACGCCGACGGTGGAGATGTTTAAATTTGTTGGTTCAAAACAGGTTGGAGAAACAATTACACTAATATCATCGAGCAATATTTTGCTTTGATTAGCAAAACTGAATCCTTGAAAACCAACAAAATAAGTATCATTGGTAACTGGTGTGAAGTCGATAATTGCCGTTTGATAAACGGTATTTGTAAAGTTTGATAAATTGGTTAATGTAATTGTCATGCTACCAACTAATGGACTGGTTCCCATTCTGACTCTCAAGTTCTCGGTAAATGAACCACTAGTTGTAGTATTGTATTTAAATTTTAAGCGATAAGTAACGCCTCCTGTCAAACTTAAACCTGGCAAGAAAAACCAGTCATTTGTAGCAGTAGCGGTATTCGTCGCCAAATGATATGCATTTGGATTAGATGCTGCTAAAGTATTTTGTACTTGCCATGTTACGCCATCTAAATTATCATCTGCAAGAGCAAAACAATTTGGTAAAGTGGCTATTGGAGTGGTATCAAAATTTTGAAAATACGGAATTGGAAAAGCTCCGCAAAGGGTGGTTGCAGTTCCGGCAGCACTATCCAAACTACAATTGGCACCTACGGCACGAATTCTAAAATAATAATTAGTCAATGGAGTCAAACCCGTAATTAACAAACTCGTTGGTCCTCCTGTTAAAAAGTTAGTATACGCTGGAAGAGAAGTTGCAAACGTACTAGAAGTAGAAACATCTACCTGATAATCAGTAGCTCCCGGAACTGAATTCCATGTAGCCAAAAACGAGTTTCCATCAATACTTGACGCTGATTCTCCGGTAGGTGCGAAAGCACAAGTAGCTTTTGAAACCGATAGTATTCCAGTCGTTTTGTAAAGAGGACCTCCTTGGCAGCCTGCATTATATGGAATTACCCAATAATAATACAAGGTATTCGGATTTAATCCAGTTTGGGTAAAAGAAGTAGCATTTGAAGTGCTAATGACTGTGTAAGTTCCAGAAATCAAATCGTTAACCGCCCAATAAACTCGGTTTGGAACGTTGAGAGATGTTGGCACAGTGTTTACTGTACTTCTTAGAATTAAATAATTTGTTGGTGCTGGTGCTGGTGGGGTAAAGCTATTTCCAACAAAACTGGTAGTAGTACTACTTATGGAACCAATGGTAAAACTTGTTGGACTTCCCAAAGGAACACTACAGGGTACGGCGGGTGTATATGTATATAAGAGCCCATTATTTGGATATTCCGTAAGACTAGTCCTAACGGTGTTTGAATTGGCTGTTCCACTGACAGTCCTACCCGACCAAGTAAAATTTGTGTTAGTTCCATTTTGCAGACGATTATTAACATCCCCTTGAAAGAAATCATTAGTAACACCACGCACCCCAACTTGAGCATTATATACGGTAGCGTCGCTTGTTGAACAAGCTCCATAAGCAATAGCAATTTCGTCAGTAGTCTCGTTTAATCTAATTTGAAAATTAAAATTACCAGCAGACACTTTTCTTCTTGCGTTAGTCCATTGCACCACAAATGTTCTATTAGGAGCACTACCTATAGTACTGTAAACAATATTATCGGTAGCAGCAGCAGTTGCTGAAATCAAATCGATACCCAATGCACTAATTGTTCCACCGTTGGTATAGGAGGTTGCAGTGCTTAAAGGTAAATAATCGGCTGAAGCCGGCTGAGAACCAAAAGAAATAAAACCGTTAGGACTTATAAAACATTGCGTTTGAGTAACACCGTCATAAACAAAATTAAATCCTATCGGAGCCAAAAAGGCAGCGCCATTGACATGATTATCCCAAGGTGCTGCATAAGCTGTTGAAGGAGTAGCTAAGGGTGTATAACTAGCAGTAGTTTCACTAAAGTTATAAGTACTAACTTGAGCAAAACTCAGCTGATTAAATAACATAAATAAAGCAGTTAGTAAAGAAGCTGAAAAATGCTTTCTTAGTAACGTATTTTTGTTAAGGGCAATTTTGTTATTCATTTGTATACTATATTGCTTTTGAAATTGGACAGACCGAACTCTTAAATTATTGTCTTTAAATCAATTGAATCATAATTCATCAATTTACAAATAACGTGAATTTATACCAAATGTTAAAAAAAATAATGCTACTAAATTGAAATTTATGCTAAAATCGTTTAAAGGAGGAACAATATCGGTGTGTTACCTTTAAACTTTTAAAACTTATTTAAAATAATTTCTTGCAAAAATCAGAAATAAAGAATTGTAATTAGTTAAAATCAACACCAATTAGTCTACATATCAATAAACAGTTTTTTATCTTTGAAAAAAATAATGTCATGAGCCAAAATGTAATTCTCAACCATCTTGAAATTGAACACAAAATAAAACGAATTGCTTATCAGATTTATGAAACCTTTTCGGATGAAGAGGAAATAATCTTAGCGGGTATTTCAAATAATGGGTTTATTTTGGCTGAAAAAATTAATACCGTACTGAAAGGAATTTCCGTTTTAAAAGTAACGTTATGTGAAGTAAAAATCGATAAATCCAATCCGTTCAAAGAAATTACCACTTCAATTCCGAGCGATTTTTACAGCAATAAATCTATTGTATTAATAGATGATGTATTAAATTCAGGAACAACATTGATTTATGGTGTAAAACACTTTTTAGAAACGCCCATTAAAAAATTCAAAACTGCTGTTTTAGTAGACCGAAATCACAAAAAATTTCCGGTAAAGGCTGACTTCAAAGGCATCTCACTTTCTACCTCCTCTAAAGAACATGTACATGTTGTTTTTGAAGAGAATAACAATCACGCTTATTTAGTGTAATAATTTTATTATTTCTGCGACTATAGTTTCTGGAGTTTTATCATCGACAGGAATAGTGTAATTGGTTTGATTGTAGAAATAACTCCTTTCAAATAAATGTTTGGCGACGAATTCTTGCAGTTCTTCATCTGATTTGTCTGAGACCAATGGCCTTAATTTTTTTTCAGCTTGGAGTCGCTCCAAAATAAGTTTTATGGAAGCTTTCAGGTAAATTGATAGAATATTTTCTCCCACTAATAGCAAATGATTATTAGCATAACAGGGCGTTCCACCTCCGGTGCTGATAATTAAATTTTCTTTAGAATCGAGAATTTCTTTCAAAAGTGTGTGTTCTATTTTCCGAAAGTAAATTTCTCCCTTTTGTTCAAAAATTTCGGGTATGGTCAACCCTACGCAACTTTCTATTAATTTATCTAGATCTACCGCCTCAAAATTTACTTTTTCAGCTAACAAATGAGCAATTGTAGTCTTTCCAACAGCCATATAACCAACCAAAATAATTTTCTGCATAGCAATAAAACCTTATAAATTAAGCCCTTAAGACCCTTTGTCAAAAAAAGGCAAATTTATAATAAAATTGCTTTGAAATATGAATAATAAGGTCTTATATTTGCACCCGCATTCAAGAAAAGAAAAAGACTCGATAGCTCAGTTGGTAGAGCACATCACTTTTAATGATGGGGTCCTGGGTTCGAGCCCCAGTCGGGTCACATTTTTTTTTCTTAAATACACTAAAGACTCGATAGCTCAGTTGGTAGAGCACATCACTTTTAATGATGGGGTCCTGGGTTCGAGCCCCAGTCGGGTCACACAAAGTCGAACAGTAGTGTTTGACTTTTTTTGTTTTAGGCCACGTGGAGAAATTGGTAGACTTGCCAGCTTGAGGGGCTGGTGTTCGAAAGGACGTGTGGGTTCGAATCCCATCGTGGTCACAAATAATTAGTCATGAAAATGTCCAAGCTTACTTGAATATTTTCATGACTATTTTATTTTCAAAGCGGCACTTTTAGTTAAAAAAAAGTTTGCCTATATATTGTTAAAATGAAGTGTTTTTCTGTGAAGAAAAAATCAAAAATTTTATTTTATAGGCTAAATATTTGTAAGAAATAAACGGTAAATAGTAACACTATGGCACTATATAAGTAAATTCAATTTGAGTTTGTGCTCTATGTGAATTAATTTACTAATTTTGTTTAACAAGTTAATAAAAACAATGAACAATATAAAGACCGTTTTTAGCATCAAAGATCTGGAAAATCTATCCGGTATTAAAGCCCATACTATTAGAATATGGGAAAAAAGATATAATATTTTGGAACCAATGCGCACTGAAACGAATATCCGTTTATATGATATTGAAAATCTTCAGAAGCTATTGAACATTACTTTGTTGCACAATCATGGATATAAAATATCTAAAATTTCTACGCTATCCAAAGAAAGAATGCCCGAATTAGTTAATGAAATCATATCCAACAAAAGCGTTAAACATCACGCTATAAGTAGTTTTAAAATGGCTATGATGAATTTTAATCATACTTTATTCATCAATACTTACAACAAACTTCTTTCTGAAAAATCATTTAGAGAGGTTTTCTATGATGTTTTCATACCCCTCATAAATGAAATTGGTCTTCTTTGGCAAACGAACACCATCTCAGCATCGCACGAACATTTTATTACCTATTTGATAAAGCAAAAAATTCTGACCAATTCGGAGAAGGCTCAATCAAAACTACCTATATATGATAATAAAGTATTTGTTTTGTATCTGCCAGAAAACGAAATTCACGAGTTAGGATTGATGTATTTAAACAATGAAATTTTGAACCTCGGATACAAAAGCATTTATTTGGGTGAAAGTGTTCCTTTAGAATGCTTACAAGAAATGAAAAAACATTTTGACAATATAACCTACATTTGCTACACAACTGTAGAGCCAAGTCCAGGCGAAATCAACAACTATGTTAAGAGAATTTCTGAGGAAGTCTTGGATGAAACCTCCAATATGTGGCTCATAGGTAGAATGATTGAAAATATTGACTCTAAACTTATCACAGAAAAAATCAGTACATTTAATTCCATAAAAGAACTTGTTGACAACATATAATCACAAAAAGATTTTTTATTGTTTGGCTTTTTTGTAATTTTGTTGAACAATATGAAAAAAGAAATTAAAATAATCGGTTCCGGGTTTTCAGCATTATCAGCGGCTTGCTATTTAGCCAAAGCAGGAAACAACGTTACCATATTCGAAAAAAATAAAACAATTGGTGGTCGAGCCAGACAACTAATTAGAGACGGATTTACTTTTGATATCGGACCCTCTTGGTACTGGATGCCAGATGTTTTCGAAAAATTCTTTGGTGATTTCGGTAAAAAACCATCTGATTATTACCAATTATCTAAACTTTCGCCTGCCTACAATGTGTTTTTTGGTGTTGACGATTTCATAGCCATTGCAGATAATCTTCCGGAAATTATTACAACCTTTGAATCTATAGAAAAAGGTAGTGGTGAAAAACTAGAGTCATTTATGAAAGTGGCTCAAAGTAATTACAACATTGCTATTAAAGACTTGGTCTATCGTCCGGGAGAATCTCCGTTAGAGCTAATTACCTTTGAGACTGCTACGAAAATAAATCAGTTTTTTTCTAATATTAGTAAAGACGTCCGCAAGAAATTTAAAAATGAAAAGTTGATTCAGATATTAGAATTCCCAGTACTTTTTCTAGGGGCTAAACCATCTGAAACACCCTCTTTCTACAGTTTTATGAATTACGCTGATTTTGGACTTGGAACATGGCAACCTAAAGATGGAATGTACAGTGTAATTCTAGGAATGGAAACACTTGCTAAAGAACTTGGTGTTACAATTCATACAAATGCTCCAGCCGAAAAAATTATTGTAGAAAATGGCAAAGCTGTAGCAATTGTTATTAATGGCGAAAGAATCAACGGTGATATTATTTTGTCTAGTGCTGATTACCATCATTCTGAAACATTGTTAGATGAAAAATATAGACAGTATTCAGAAAAATATTGGAGTAAAAAAACCTTTGCGCCCTCTTCACTACTTTTTTATGTTGGTTTTGATAAAAAATTAGAAAATATTGCACACCATAATTTATTTTTTGATGTAGATTTTGATACTCATGCAAAAGATATATATGATAATCCTAAATGGCCAAAGGAACCATTATTTTACGCCAATTTCACCTCAGTAACTAACCAAAATCTAGCGCCTCAAGGTTGTGAAAATGGATTTTTCCTTATTCCGATTGCACCAGGTCTAGAAGATACACAAGAATTACGAGATGAATATTTTAACATAATCATCTCTAGATTTGAGAAGATTACAAAACAAAATGTTAAAAACAATATTATTTTTATAGAATCCTTTTGTGTAAAAGATTTTATTAAAGAATACAACTCCTACAAAGGAAATGCCTATGGTATGGCAAATACACTATTGCAAACGGCATTTTTAAGGCCCAAATTAAAAAGTAAAAAGGTTAAAAATCTATTTTTTACGGGACAATTAACTGTTCCAGGTCCAGGTGTTCCTCCTGCATTAATTTCAGGCAAACTAGTAGCAGATCTAATCAAAAATAATCACTAACTTTATCACATGAAATCTCTTTTTGACAAAATATCATTTGATTGTAGTAGAAACGTAACGAAATCTTACAGCACTTCTTTCTCAGCGGCAGTAAAAATGTTGGCACCAAACATCCGTCAGGACATTTACAATATTTATGGTTTTGTTCGTTTTGCGGATGAAATTGTTGATAGCTTTCACGATTATGATAAAGAAGTCCTTTTCGAAATGTTTGAGAAAGACTTAGAAAGTGCACTTCAAAATAAAATTAGTTTGAATCCAATATTAAATTCATTTCAACATACTGTTGCTGCATACCAAATACCTAGAAGTATGATTACTGCTTTTATGAACAGTATGAGATTGGATTTACACAAAAAAGAATACCACACATTTGAAGAATACAACGAATACATTTATGGCTCCGCAGATGTGGTCGGTTTGATGTGTTTAAAAGTTTTTGTGAATGGTGATCAGGAAAAGTTTAAAGAATTAGAACACGCAGCCATGAGATTAGGTTCTGCCTTTCAAAAAGTAAACTTTTTAAGAGATTTAAAAGCCGATTATGAAGATTTAAACCGGACTTATTTTCCAAATGCTGATTTGTCAAGTTTAGACGAAAATTCAAAGCAGGCTATTATAGAAGAAATTGAAGCAGATTTTGAAGCGGGATTTCAAGGGATTTTAAAACTTCCTTTAGAAGCTAAATTTGGCGTCTATACTGCTTATGTATATTATAAAAAATTATTGTCTAAGCTCAAAAAGACACCTTCTTTAGAGATTAAGAACACCCGAATTAGGGTTCCCGATTATCAAAAATTTGGGCTTTTGGCAAAATGTTATGTCAATTATCGTCTCAACTTATTATAGAAATCATGTTACTAAATATTTTTGTTTTTATCGTTACTTTTTGCATCATGGAATTCATGGCGTGGTTCAGTCACAAATACATAATGCATGGCTTTTTATGGAATTTACATGCTGACCACCACAAAAAAGATCATGACTCTTGGTTTGAACGCAATGATGCTTTTTTTATCTTTTACGCCGTTGTTAGTATAGGTTTCTTTTTACTTTGGCAGAATAATATATTGGCTATTGGGTTAGCAATTGGGTTAGGAATATTTGCTTATGGACTAGCTTACTTTACGGTTCATGATATCTTTATCCACCAGCGTTTTAAACTTTTTAGAAATGCCGATAATAGGTATGCTAGAGCCGTAAGAAGAGCACACAAAATGCATCACAAACACATCAATAAAGAAGACAGCGAATGTTTCGGAATGCTAGTTGTTCCGTTCAAATATTTTAAGAAATAAAAAAAGCACCAAAAAATGGTGCTTTTTTTATTTACTAATTCTAAATAATTTTATTTTATCAATCCTTTCAAAGGCTTTAATTGTTCCATATCTAGATTGGCGTTTTCCAAAAGCGAAATCATGTTTAGTATATTATTTGGATTCATATCATTGCCTAAAATTCGTACTACCGCAAAGCCGCTTTCTTTCTTTTTGGCAAAAAGTATAAATTCATTGATATGATTTTCATCGCCAACAAAACTTACAGAAGCAGCATCTTTACCCGAACCAAATTTCATTAATTCTTGGTACTCTTTTCCTTTCAAGATTTGAGTCACTTTTTGACTTTCAACTTCAAAAGCTGCCTGATTGGTTTTATCCAACTTGAACGCTATGATGTTCATTTTGTCAAAAGATGCTAAGGCGCTTTTTTGCTCGATGGTTAGTTTAGCTTTGTCTATGTTGATAATACTCGGAGAAACATCCAGAGCAAGAAAATCTTTCTTTTCAGAATTTGCCACAAAATACTTTTGAAGTGATGGCTCATTACTGCAGCTGGACAATGCCAACGAAACTAATACGGCTAGGTAAAATGCGATTTTCATAGCAGTTTATTTTGCTCCTTTGGAACCTTTAGCTCCTTTAGATGCTTTTTTCAAATCATCGCCACCTGGCAAATTCATTTTATCGGTTAAAACAGAAAGCTCGTTCAGGTCAAAATCACCGGTTAAAGACATCAAAACAGATTCCTCTTTTGGACCAGCACCATCAACAAACATCAATAATTCTCTAACCTGAGAGTCTGTTGCTCCCGATTTTACATAAATTTTTACGCTCTTCCCTTTCTCGGTAATGCGCATCAATTCTTCTAGTGCAGCTGATTTTATGTATTTATCGGAAACTGCACGCATTTCATCTGTTTTTTTATCACTGTTTGTAACAAATACTTTAAGGTTATCTAATTTTTTTATCAAATTAACATACTGTTGTGTTTCCTTATCTTTAGCTTCCATTTTACTTAATAATGAAAACATTTTTTTATTGACAATAACAGTGGCAATATCGTCCTGACCATCAAATTTGTCAAAAACACTCTGAGCAAAAAAACTGCTGGTGCTTAAAACTAATACTAAACTTAAAATTACTTTTCTCATGATTTCTGATTGTTTATTTTTTAAAAATTTTATTTTTTGATTGTTCATATTCATTTAAATAACCCATACTTCCAATACCTTTATTCACACTTTCGGAAATCATGGCTAATGCCTTTTGCGTTTCTCTAAAAGCTACTTCAGGATCTTCAATAGTGCCCAAATTTTGTGGTTCTACAGGCGTATCTTGGTAAAAAGTAACTAAACCCACACCAAGTAACAAGGTAACAGCAGCAGCAATCGATAACCAAACTGCATTTTTACGTTTATTTTTATTAGACTCTGTTATTAAGGGAATCGATAGTGTAAATTCCTCTTTTTTTGCATGTATTGCATATCCAAATAAGGGTTTATATTGTTCCAAATGCTGCTCGACATCAGAAGAAGCAAAGTAATCTTTCAATTCTTTTTCTTCGGCAATACTAGTTTGTGCCTCGAAGTATTTTTCTATTAATTGTGTTATTCTATCTAATGCCATAGTGATGTGTTTTAACCATTTTTTCTCTTATTGTTTTTCGTGCTCTTGACAATGCAGTGCGAATCGCTTGCTCATTCATGTCTAAAATCTTGCTAATTTCTTCAAACTCCATCTCCTCAATGTCTCTCATTTGAACAATCAACTTTTGCTGTTCGGGTAAGTCATTCATTATTTTTCCAACCCAATTCCAAGTATCACTGTCTTCCAATTTTTGCTGTAAACTCGCCTCTCTGCTTGTAAAATTATTATGAACAATTCTCATAGTCCCAGCGCGTTTTGATTTCAATTGATCTAAACAATAATTCTTAGTCATGGTCATTGCCAATGCCTCAACACTATTGTACGCATCTAAACTTTCATTTTTGTTCCATAGCTTTACCAAAACTTCCTGAGTGGCATCTTCGGCCTCTTCGGTGCTAACGAGTAATCGTTTTGCAACCCGAAAGAGTTTATCCTTAAACGGATTCACCAACTGCATAAACTCATTTTGGTTCATTAAAACTTGTATTGATTATTTGGTTATAAGGTCAAGACGACACTCATTTTTTTTTGTTACAAACAAATTACAATTATCAATCTAAACTTAGTAAATTTACGTTTATTAAATTAAATTCTGCTATGAAAAAAATAACGTTACTCTCGTTACTACTGTCATTGTTTATACTAGCATTTGGTTGCTCAGACCTGGATGACAATCCGGTTCCGACCAGCCTAGAAATAAAAGACTTTGTTTGGAAGGGCATGAATTTATATTACTTATGGCAATCCGACGTCCCTGATTTGGCTGATACCCGATTTGACAATCAAGAGCAGTTGAATGTATTTTTAGAACCTTTTTCGAATCCGACGGAATTGTTTAATACGCTACGAGTTCCAACTACTACCGACCGATTTAGTGTGATTTATAGTGATTACACATTGCTCGAAGGAGTGCTCTCGGGTACTACTTTAAATAACGGAATGGATTATGGTTTGAAATATACAGATAACATACAAACTAGCGTGTTTGGTTGGGTGCGCTATATTGTTCCTAACTCAAATGCGGCCACCAAAAACATTCAACGTGGCGCTATTTTTTATGCTATTGACGGAGAAGCTTTGAATGGAACCAATTACAGAACACTTTTAGCAAGAGATACTTATACTGTAAACTTAGCAGACTATAGTGAAAATGCAGGTGTTGTGACCATCACACCAAATGGACAATCAGTATCGTTAACCAAAACCAACTTGGCTGAAAATCCATTATTGATGAGTACCGTTATCAACCAAGGAACTCACAATATTGGCTACCTGATGTACAATGGATTTTACAGCAGTTATGATAGTCAATTAAATGCAGCATTTGGTTCATTTATTTTGCAAAATGTCACTGATTTGGTTTTAGATTTACGTTACAATTCGGGTGGTGCTATAAGTACTGCTACCAAATTGGCGAGTATGATTACAGGACAATTCTCTGGACAATTATTTGCCAAACAACAATGGAATGCTAAAGCACAAGCTTACTTCCAATCTAATAATCCGGGTTCGTTAGAAAATAAGTTTGTTGGTGGATTAAATGGATTACAACTTAACAAAGTTTATATTTTAACAACCAAAGCTTCAGCTTCTGCAAGCGAGTTAGTAATTAATTGTTTGAAACCATATATTACCGTTGTTCAAATTGGAGATACTACCACTGGTAAAAATGTTGGTTCAATAACCTTATACGATTCACCTAGTTTTAACAAAAGCAATGTCAATCCTAGACATAAATACGCCATGCAACCTATTGTTTTGAAAATTGTAGACAAAAATGGTTTTGGCGAATATACTTCAGGAATTGTACCATCAACACCTTTGCCTGAAAACTTAGCTGATTTGGGTGTTTTAGGCAATGTAAATGAACCTTTGTTAAGCGAAGCCATCAATCAAATTATTGCAAGTGGTAAAATGTCACCTAGAGTTCCAAATATAATTAACCGAGATTTTATAGATGCTAAAACAATACATCCGCTAGGAAGTGAAATGTATTTGGAAGGTAAATAATTTATTTTTAGACTGAACGTATGAAGCATTTACTGATTTTTATAGTTGCATTCCTTTTAGTTTGTTGCAGTAAATCAAATTTCGATTCAAAATGGACCAAAGAGATTTCACCTGCTACTTTTGTAGCTCGCTTTGAAACATCCAAAGGCAATTTTGATATTCAGGTTACTAGAGCTTGGTCGCCACTTGCAGCAGACCGTTTACATCAATTGCTTTCACATCATTTTTATGATAATACACTTTTTTACAGAGTTGTACCTAATTTTGTAGTTCAATTTGGAAATATTGACACCACAATCACTAAGAAATGGGAGAAATTTAAAGTGTCTGATGAGCCCGTTATCAAAAGTAATTTGAAGGGCTACGTAAGTTTTGCAAGGGGAGGAAAGGAAACCCGAGGAAATGATTTATTTATTAATATCAATGACAATCAACGTTTAGATACTGTAAGGTATGAAAATGTAGTTGGATTTCCGGTGTTGGGATCTGTACTAAATGGCATGGATGTCGTTGAATCATTTTATTCGGAGTATGGTAATAAAACAATGGATGTTTATGATTCGTTAAGTTCAAATCGCAAGAAATACTTGCATCTTTTCCCAAAACTAGATTCCATTAAAAAGGCCTATATTCTAAAAGATAAATAATCGCAATTTTATTACCTGTTAAACTCGAAGAAAGTAAACTCAACCCAATAAACAATCCTTTTACAATCATAAAGTTTATGATTATAAGCCAATAAACATCAGTCCTACAAAGTAAAGTTTTTTAGTTTAACGTTAAAGCACTATCGTGAGAGTGTATTTCATATTTAAACTAATCCCTAATCAAAGGCAGCGTCGAACAGCGTAATAGTCCTTCCTGCTTGGCAATTTCAGCATACGGAATTTCTTCAACAATAAATCCGTTGTTGCGAAGCCAAGTGTTTAATCTGGTAAAACTTTGTTCAGAAACTACCACGTTGTCATCAATAGAAAACACATTTGAATTCATATTGTACATTTCATCTCGGGTAATGTGAAACAAGTTTTCTTTGCCAAATAATTTAACCAAAAAAACATAATCTGCTTCTTCACGGAAACCGCTTTTATAGATTATTCCTTTGTTTTTTCCGACAGGCTGAAAGCAGCAATCCAGATGCAATGCATTGTCACGAGCTTCTAGTTTTGACTTAACCAAGTCAAACTCTTTAACAATCTTATTCGGAAATAATTGCTTGATGTAATTCACGCCTTCCATGTTGGTTCGGGCGGTGATATAGTCTTTATAATCTGAACCTTTATAAGTTCCGATAAAAATATAATCGTTCCAAAGCATAACATCACCACCTTCTATGTGAACATTTTCGGGCGGACGAACAACTTTTGCAGGATTTATTTGGTCAATAACATACTGAATAGCGTCTAGTTCGCGCTCTCTATCAGGAAGAATGTTGGCTTTAATAAAAATATCATCAATCACAAAACCAATATCGCGAGTAAAAATCTGATTGTAGTTTTCAATTAATTCTGGACGAAAAACTTGTATGTCGTATTTTTGAAATACTTGATTAAAAGCTTCCATTTCTTTTACCATATCGGCTTCAATTGGATATGTTCCGGCTAAAATATGTTCTAAAGATTTCGGATCGTATGCCTCTTCGGCAGTTGGAGTTGGTCCATTATTAATAGCTGAACCCAGCACTACTGCTCGTAGTCGTGAGGTTTCGTTTTTGAGATGAATTGCTAACATAAATTGTATTTGACTTGTGACAAATATAAAAAAGCTCCGCTAATAAGCGAAGCTTTCCTTCATTAAAAACGATTAACTTAACTAACTAGTTTTTAATTAACTTTTTAGTATATAGCTTGCCATCGTCTGAAGTTACATTAATTATATAAACTCCGTTGGCATATCTACTAACATCAATTTGAGTATTGTCTGTTCGTTCCACTTTTTGTTCGAAAACTATTTTGCCGTCAATCGTAGAAATAGTCACTTTATTGAAAAGTGCATCTTTCATGATAATCTCAATCCAACTACTTGATGGATTTGGAATGATTACAAAATCTTTCGTCAATCTAACCAAATTAATAGTTTCATCAACACTTTGTGGCTGCGCAATTGAAGTGTTTTGAGCAGTAGTTTTATAGGTGTAATTGGCTGAACATCCTTCAGGATAAGCGGCAAACTGAGAACCTAAAAGGGCTTCAAAACCTGGATTGAGTTCTACATAATTAGCAGCATGATAAACAACTCCGTTTCCTAGGGCATTATCTCCAACAGAGACAATATTAGCCGCTTTTATCCAATCTGACCGTTCTTTCAATTTCGAACTAGTAGCAGCCAAATTAGTAAGGTTATCTGCTGGTGACGCCAATGATAATGTGGCCAAACAACAATCAACAAAAGTCACATCTGGACCAATATTAGCTGAATTATCGGATATGGAATAAATAAAGGCTCCAGCCGTGCAACTAACATTAAAATTGGCAGTTATTTGAAACTCAAAATCACCTGTAGGATTTGCTCCAAAGAGACTTGGGTTTATGGTAAAACAAAAAGTAGTAGCCGTCAGTTCAGAAGGTGCATTTACTGTTCCGATCACCGTCCCATTTTGTGTAATGTTAAGTGAGATGGAATTGAAGGTTGCATTCACTGGCGCTTGATAAGTACCACAAACCTTAATTGGTATATCTCCAGTCAAATCAGGACAATTGAGATTGGTCGGATCTGTATTTAATGCCCCTAATTGAGGTCGAGCACAAATTGTTCCACAAATGTTATCAATGTATACTGTTCCAAAATGTGCTGAAGGCATACAGTCACTAACCGTAAATTCAATAGTTCCGGGTTGATTTAAAATTTCTCCAACATTCAATCGCGCACAAATCCAATCAGTATAAAGTACTCTTCTTCTATCGCTAACATAAATAACATTAAACAAACAGTTATCAGGGTTTGCAATAATACAAATTTCATCAACTACATTACCATATTGGTCTAGTGCTCTCACTCTGAAAAAAGGTTGAATTTCCTGTCCGTGAGCCGGTTTATTATCCATAACCAGCGAAAAATTAAAATCAATCGTGGCTTGGTTTATATTTGGAAAATAGCGCGAAACCGTTGTTTGATCGGACGAACCTAATCCTTGCTCATTGTTCAGCTTAATACTTTTACTACCACCTGATGGAGTATACAAAGTTGGAATATTGTATCCTAAACCAGCTAAGGTTGGGTCGTATTGTTGAAAACCCGGACTCGTATTATCGATATAAGTTACAGTCGCATTCATATCATTGACAATGGGTGTAACCATATTTGAAGCGGTCCGCACAGATGGCGTAGCACAAGACAAGAAAAAATCAGGACCAGAAGCCGGCTGCGGATGTGGGTCTGACCAAAATGTATATCCAGCAGTACCACTTTCAAAATCACCATTTACACATTGTTGTTGAATGACTGGCGGAATTGGACGAGCGAAAAAGCTTTCCTTTTTGTCTGGATTTTGAGCAAAAAACAATTTGCGCAGTTCAACTATTTTAGTGTTTAAAATCGCTTTCTCCAATTGAGCATCCGTGAATTCTTCTTCACTTCTGAGGTGTTGAATAACCTCATCACTTATGGCTTGAGATAGTTCATAATTACTAAGATTATCAGCAATGAAATTTTGAATTTCGGCCTCGATTTTGGTTGCATTTGAAATTCTGTCATTTTCAGAATTTAAATACTCATTAATTTGTGCTGACAAGATACTTGAATGAAAACAAATAGCACAAACTATTACTATTTTTACTATGTTTTTCATATCAATCCTGATTAGCAGTTAATACTCTCATTTGGCTTTTTAATGCTTCAATATCTTTAGTATTTTTTTCTAAGGCTTTGTTTTGTTCGATGATATATAAAGTCAACTCTTCTATTTTTGCCATGTGCTTGGCTTGCATCTCTGCAATATCAAGTCCGCTTTTGGCTAAATCTTCAGCAGAATCAATTCCCGGTAAATGTTTGTGTTGTGCGATGTATGCTTCCACATTTTTCAAAGGCATTAAATCGTAATTTTTTTCAAAAACATAATCTGCCCAGTTCGCACTACTTCTTAAAGCTACTTTTACTTTTTCGGTCAAAACACCACCTTCTACAAATAGTCTGTAATTCCCTGAGATGTTTGGATAAGAAGCGGTAGCACCTATATAAACTTTTCCGTTAGCTTCACTACTTGATCCATTAAACCAAATATTGCTATTATTCATATATACAATTCTGTTACTACTGATAGTTGTTGCTTGGTCTATCGTTCCATTATCAGCAAAAATACTTTTATCGGTAGCGCTCACTTGAAATGGGGTTGCAGTTGAGCCATTTCCGACAATGGTAACATTAGTTCCAGCAACTACGTTTGTGGTTGGAATAGTGAATGAGCCACCACCATTAGAAAGTGATATGGTATTTCCTGCTTGTGTTAGTGTTTGATTATAAGTAGGAAGCGTTACACTGTTTCCGTTAGAAATAGTTAAAACATTTCCAGTAAGTGCTAAGGCTTGTCCATCAGTATCGGTGAAAGTTGGAATTGTGATTGTCCCACCATTATTTGAAAGTGTCACTGTATTACCTGATTGTGTTAGTGTTTGAGGGATATCAGTATAAGTAGGAAGCGTTACACTGTTTCCGTTAGAAATAGTTAAAACATTACCAGCAAGTGCTAAAGCTTGTGCATCAGAATCCGTAAAGGTTGGTAAGGTAAAAGAACCTCCGTTTTGCGAAAGTGTGATGATGTTGCCAGATTGTGAGAGTGTTTGTAACTCGTTGGTGGTGCTTGCGTCAACTTCTGTAAACACAGGTAAATTAACTGGAGCACTTGGAACACCGTTAACAGTAGTTATTAATTGATTGGTAGTGTTGATTGTATTGGATATTGAATTAACAATATTGGCCGTATCTGAAATCCCGTTTACGTTACTTGTCATTACATTAGCCGCAGATGTCAATACATTAGTTTCAACAACGTTAGCTACTTTTTGTAAAACTACATCTCCTGTAGCATTTACACTTAAAAATTTGTTGCCGGGTTGAACCGTTACATTATTAAAACTGCTAGTTAGATTGGTAAATCGAAGACCTGAATTTCCGTTAGAACCTTGTGTTATTTCTAGTTTATTATTTGGTGTTGCTGTACCAACTCCTACTCTTCCTTCAACAATCAAACCATTTACTGGAGCAACATCACCTTGATCAAATCTACTTGGCGTATAGTTTTTACCAATAGCCATTCCCCCTTTAACATCTAATCTGTTGGTTGGTATTACATTATTTCCTAAACCGATTCCAGTATTCCCGTTTTTTGAAACAAAGATTCTTTGTGTTCCAGTGCCATCAGCAAGTATAATGGCTCTATTTGAATCATTTCCTGCCAACAACGAGGTAGAAGCCGCTCTTTCTAACGCAACTCTGTTTCCAATAATCACATTACTACTTCCATTAAGTAAATTTAATGCTGATTCAGTACCTAAAAAAATATTATTATCGCCAGACAGTAAATTTCTTGGTGTATTTGAACCCAGAGCAACGTTACTATCACCTACGTTAAATAACAAAGCGGCATAGCCAATTGCGGTGTTGTTGCCACCGTTTACATTCGCTTCTAAAGTTCTGTGGCCAATAGCAACGTTTCTAGAACCTGAGTTGTTTCGCAACAAGCTTCGAGTTCCGAAAGCCATATTTAATGTTCCATCTGCATTCACACTAAGAGCTTCATTTCCGAACGCGCAGTTGAATCCTCCTCTTGAATAACCCAAAACTGCAATCCCGAAAGCAAGATTACTATTTCCACTGTTTTCACTTAGTGCATTTTTCCCAAACCCCGAATTAAAACTTCCAGTATTGGCTGTCCCGACGTTATCTCCTAAAAACGTATTGTCAACTTGTGCATTAGATGCAAAAACAATTCCGATAAGAGAAACAAATGTAAAAAAATAGGTAGTTTTCATTTTCATAACAAAACATTTTAAAATTAGATAATCGATTAAAACTCATTTTAGGGTGGGGTAAAAATGTGATTTAATGCAAAAAAATAAAGAGTTAAAATACTGTAATCCCGTACTTGGAAATCTCAATTTTAAAAGAGAATGCTTGTTATATTTTGACAAATCAAATGTAAATTCTTTTTTTTATAAAAATCTACAAAATACATATATAATCGATTAAATACATATTTTTGCATTTAGAATATATAATTATCTTACATTTAAATGTTAAATTTATTTTGGATAGCTTAGTATTAAGCTTAAAAAAGAAACTTTATTAGAGGGTCTCTAAAAAAGAAAAACTCCTTGCTTTGACAAGGAGTTTTATAAGTACTTTATTAAATTTTTACCTTTTATCTAAAGGAATAAAGTCACGTAATGGATGACCCGTATAGATTTGTCTCGGTCTTCCTATTGGTTCTTTATTGATACGCATTTCTTTCCATTGTGCAATCCAACCCGGCAAACGACCAATAGCAAACATAACTGTAAACATATCTGTCGGAATTCCTAGGGCACGATAGATGATTCCTGAATAGAAATCAACATTTGGATACAGTTTTCTAGATACAAAATATTCATCTACCAAAGCTGCTTCTTCTAACTGTTTGGCTATATTTAAAATTGGATCATCTACCCCAAGAGTCTTCAATACTTCATCGGCTGCCTTTTTGATGATACGTGCTCTTGGGTCAAAGTTTTTGTATACTCTATGACCAAATCCCATTAAACGGAACGGATCGTCTTTATCTTTGGCTTTCGCCATATATTTAGCTGCATCACCACCATCTTTTTGGATGTCTTCAAGCATTTCTAAAACGGCTTGATTTGCACCTCCATGAAGTGGACCCCAAAGTGCTGAAACGCCAGCTGAGATCGAGGCAAATAGCCCTGCGTGTGAAGACCCAACTATTCTAACTGTAGAAGTAGAACAATTTTGTTCGTGGTCCGCATGTAAAATGAATAATTTATCTAAGGCATCAACAACAACTGGATTTGAAGCAAAAGGACCTGTAGGCAATTTAAACATTAATTGCATAAAATTCTCTACATATCCTTGAGTGTTATCATAATAATTTAAAGGATAACCCATCATTTTTCTGTAAGTCCAAGTAGCAATAACTAGAAATTTAGCCATTGTTTTACAAACAGCATCGTACATTTCCTTTTCATTTTCTACATTAACTACTTTTGGATTGAAAGCAGTCAAGGCACTTGTAAGTGCAGACAAAACACCCATAGGATGCGCTGTTTTTGGAAAACCATCAATGATATTTTTCATTTCTTCATTTACCAAAGTATGTTTTCTGATGTCCGTTTCGAATTGAGCTAAAACCGCTTTCGAAGGTAATTCACCAAAAATTACTAGATAAGCTACTTCAAGAAAAGCTGCTTTTTCGGCTAAATCTTCAATAGCATATCCTCTGTAACGAAGAATTCCTTCTTCCCCATCAAGAAATGTTATATCGCTTTTGCAAGAACCCGAATTTTTATAACCTGGGTCAAGTGTTATAGCACCAGTTAAGGCACGTAGTTTTTCAATGTCGATAGCTGCTTCATTTTCGCTTCCAACTATTACCGGAAACTCATACTTATTGCCATCAAATTCTAATATTGCAGTTTTGGTCATAATATAAATAAGAGAATTAAATCTGATTGTTTAACAATTCAACAAAACTAGGGAATTCAAAATGAAATAAAAAAGAATTACTATACCGTTTTCGTTAATTATTTGATAAATTATCGATTTAAATCTAGTCCTTAATTAAGAAACTCTTCTCGCAATACAAAATGTGCTGACACCAAAAGGAAAATTTACTTTTTTAAGAAGTTTGTTTTCCATAATGATTAATTGCAATAAAGTACTGTTAACTAAACCATTTCCGATAGAAATGTCACTTTCTCCTGTTTTGTTTTTCCGAAAAAAAGTACTTAAACTTCTAAAGAGATATACAGGTAAAAAGAGGAAAAAATTCCAATAACTTGACTTTTCAATTTCAAGATTTTCAGCTAGTATTTTCGATTTTAATTCGGAATTCGTATACCTTCTATAATGCATGTTCACTATATCATGATAACTCCACAATGACATAAAAGCAGGCACAAAAACATACATTTGTCCACCAATTTTAAGTAAGTCTTTCCAGTTTTTTAGTGCTTTTTTATCATCTTCTAAATGCTCTAAACAATCTGATGCGATAATGATATCAAAAGTTTCAGTAAGTATGATATTTTGAGCATCCATTACAAAACAATTTTGAATTCCGTTAGCTTTACAGTTTTCAATTGCTTTTTCACTGATATCAATTCCAAAAAGATTTTCAGTTTTAAAACCTAGATTTTCTAAGTCTTTTAAAAAAATCCCTGATGAACACCCAATATCTAATACTTTACTGTCTTTTGATGCCCCTTTCAATAAATCGAGTAAATACTTTCTGCGCGATTTAAACCACCAATGATTGGTTTCAACATCATGATATTTCTTTTCAAAATCTTTTTTCATAATTTCTAATCTACTCTTTTATCTATAAAATAGCGTGGCCTTTGCTTTACTTCTGAATAAATTTTACCGATATACTCCCCTATAATCCCAAAACAAAATAACTGAACTCCGCCTAAGAAATACATCGGAAGTACAGTAGAAAGCCAACCTGGAACTACATTTCCGGTATGAATCGCAAACAACGCATAACCTGTCATTATTAAACAAAGAAAAAAGATCACAAAGCCAATAATGGTCACTAATTTTAAAGGATAAGTACTAAAAGAGGTAACTCCATTCCAAGCAAAAGCAGCCATTTTCCGGAATGGATATTTAGATTCGCCCGCAAAACGTTCTAAACGATTGTAGTAAACAACATCTTTACTAAAACCGATACTTGGGATAATACCTCTAAGAAAAAGATTTACTTCGCCAAACGCGTTTAATGCAACTAGAACTCTGTTACTACACAATCTGTAATCGGCATGATTGTGAATGATATTTACTTTCATCGTTTTCATTAAATTGTAGAAAAGCAAGGCCGTATTCCGTTTAAAAACAGTATCGGTTACTCGTTCTTGTCGAACACCATAAACTACATCAATTCCGGATTTGAATTTTAGAATCATTTGTTCCATAACTTGAACATCGTCTTGTAAATCGGCATCGATTGAAATCAAAGCATCTGCTTCATCATTGTAGGTGAGCAGTCCGGCCAAAAGAGCCTTTTGATGCCCTACATTACCAGCTAATTTTAAACCTTTTACATGAGTAAACTGTGCTGATTTCTCTTCGATAATCTGCCAGGTTTTATCCTTACTTCCATCATCAACAAAAGCGATAAAACTCTTTTCTGAAATGATATTCCGAGAAACCAAATCTGTTATAATTTCATTTAACTGCATTGCCGTTTCTTGCAATACTAATTCCTCATTATAACAAGGAGCAACAATTCCGATTAGTGGTTTTAGATTGGCCTCCATCACTTTACTAGTTTTTTATTGGGAAAAATAAATTTAGTTATAAAGTTTACTTTAGGCTTGACCCATTGCATTTGATAAAAACCTGCAGCACTCATAAGGCACAAAGCAACTCTAGACGGAAACATATACCGCGGTTCCATGTAAGTCAAACCGTGAAAAAGCAATAAGGATAGGATAACACCCCAAAAAAGCCAGTAATTGATTAAATTTTTTTCTTTAATCAGAAAAACAAAAACTCCAAAAAGAAGCAGGATATTGACACCATTTATTATTAAAATTACTACCCAAAAAGAAAAAGATCCGTGAAATGGTCCGAGATGAAAGTCTTTTGGTTGAACACTATTAATGAAATAAACATGTCCGAAAAAACATTTTACAATAAACTGACGTGTAAATAAAAACGGATGTTCAAGGGCATCGTTAATCAAAAACTCTCTGTAGACTTCTACATAAGGTCGGTTGGTTTTTTGCATGACTACAGCCAATTCTGTTGCGCTTTTTCCCCAATTTTGATAATCTTTACTATCAGCCCTATTATCATTATCCCAAAATCGAAAATCGGTTGGTTCTTCTCTGAACTGAAACCTTCCAATATGAGCGACAAAATAAAATAGTCCTTCTTGATTTTCATTAGTTTTCGTTCCAGTTATTACTTTTGCTAGTTGCAAAACTCCAAAAGCTAATAATCCGACAAGTCCAAAAGTCAAAGCTAATTTTTTACCATAAGTTTTGAAAAAAACTTTTCGTTTAAAAAAGGAATAGGCCAGAATCAAAAACCCTAAACCAAGAAGTAACATTGTATTGGGTCTGTTAAGTATGAGTAACCACATTCCGAGAGTTAGTATAATCCAACCTTGCTTTTTACTCGGGTTTTTTACTAAAATTGACCACCCATAAAGGGCTAGAGTTAAAGAAAAAAATGCTGGGATTTCAGCTAATATTCCCAATGAATAATAGGCATGTATCGGAAAAATAAAGAAGAGAAAAACGGTTAAAAGTCCAACTTCTTTAGAAAACAAATTTGAACCAATTTTAAAAATCAGCAGCAAACTTATCGTTGAAATAATGAACGTAGTGATTATGGCAAAAATCCAAAGCTGATTATCTGTTGGATGAGATGGTGCTAAAAGATATCCGGGTGTATAAAAAATAACAGGTCCTGGAGCTTTAGTTAGATACACTTGGTCGTATCCTGCATCTCCTTTGAGATAAGCTGCCAAATTTTTGGACTGTGCATGAAAAGAATAATCATCTCCAAAAGGTTTTGCTTTAAAGGGTAAATTAAGCACAACCAGCATCATTAATGAAGAGATTAAAATGATGAGAATGTTAATTCTTTTGGAAGAAAAAGAAGGTGTTTCCATATTATCTTTTACTAGAA
Organism: Flavobacteriales bacterium; assembly: GCA_038202695.1. Taxonomy (GTDB): domain Bacteria; phylum Bacteroidota; class Bacteroidia; order Flavobacteriales; family Flavobacteriaceae; genus Flavobacterium. Next base: position 8,809 of record JBBRET010000018.1, on the reverse strand, counting down.
ATCGAGTTGAAAAATATTAAAAAATCCCGAGCTTTCACTCAGGATTAAGATTTTTGATTGCGTTTCAATGTTTAAGATAACGCAACTTTAACTTGGTCAGCAGCTTCTTGAAATTGTGTAGCTGATAAAATTGGCATTCCAGAATTATCAATTAATTCTTTGGCAATTTCAGCGTTTGTACCCTGAAGGCGCACAATAATTGGCACTTTTATAGCATCACCCATATTTTTATAGGCATCAACAACTCCTTGCGCTACTCTATCGCAACGAACGATTCCACCAAAAATATTAATCAAAATTGCTTTTACATTTGGATCTTTCAAGATGATTCTGAAAGCAGTTTCAACACGTTTTGCATCAGCGGTTCCTCCTACGTCAAGAAAATTAGCTGGTTCATAACCTGCATATTTTATTAAATCCATTGTGGCCATTGCTAAGCCAGCACCATTAACCATACAACCTACAGTTCCGTCCAAATCAACATAGTTAAGTCCAGCTTCTTTTGCTTCCACTTCAATTTGGTTTTCTTCACGGATATCACGCATGTCACTGTATTTTGACTGACGGTATAAAGCATTATCATCAATGTTGACTTTGGCATCAACAGCCATGATTTTATTATCTGAAGTTTTTAAAACTGGATTGATTTCAAACATTGAAGCATCAGATCCGATGTAAGCATTGTATAAAGAATCAACAAACTTCACCATTTCTTTAAATGCATTTCCGGAAAGACCAAGATTAAATGCAATTCTACGCGCTTGAAAACCTTGTAATCCAACAGTAGGATCAATTTCTTCTGTAAAAATTAAATGTGGGGTATGCTCAGCAACTTCTTCAATATCCATACCTCCTTCGGTAGAATACATAATCATGTTTCTTGCGTTCGCTCTGTTTAAAAGCACTGACATATAAAACTCAGACGTTTCACTTTCTCCAGGATAGTATACATCCTCGGCAATTAAAACCTTATGCACTCTTTTACCTTCGGGTGGCGTTTGGGGGGTTTTTAGCATCATCCCAATAATTTGTTCTGATATTTCTTCTACTTGCTGTAAATTTTTTGCCAGTTTTACGCCACCACCTTTTCCTCTTCCACCAGCGTGAATTTGAGCTTTGATAACATACCAACTAGTACCCGTTTCGGTGGTTAATTGCTTGGCTGCAGCTACTGCTTCTACTGGACTGTTAGCAACAATGCCACGTTGAATTCGAACGCCATAACTTGCTAAAATTTCTTTTCCTTGATATTCGTGTATGTTCATAATAAAGAGTTTGTTTGTATTGAACTGCTGCAGTCGGTACAGCAAATGTGCCACAAAAGTAATTAATTAGAGTCAAACCAAAAAGAAATGTATACCAAATTAGTATATTTCTTGATTTGGAAATTTTTATTCTTAATTTACATAATATTTAGTGCGTAATGTATCTCATGCTTTCTATTAAATAGATCAGCTCCAGTTCTTTTTTTTGTTTTTTTCGAATCTAATAAAGCATTTTTATTTCTTTTACTTCATAAAGCACGGTCGAATCATCTTCTAAAACAACCACAAGTTTACCCTCTTGTGATATTTTTTTGATTATACCCATAAACCTACTCCCTTTTTTGTCTTCGAAAGCACTTGGATAATTTATTTTATATAAGTTTTGATGGTAAACATCCCATAGCGATTTCGGATCTTGAATTAATATTTGAACCGTTTCTTTGATTACATCTCCTAAAAGAATAGCAATTTTTTCTGGATTGTAAATTTCTCCTGTAATACAACGTAAAGAAGAAGCCTGCGGCAAGCCTTCAAAATTGGTTTGGTTCAAGTTCAATCCAATACCAACAACGGAATTAAAACTTCCGTCAGCTTTAATAGAATTTTCAATCAATATCCCTGCTACCTTTTTAGAATCTGACAGAATGTCGTTTGGCCATTTAATTGAAATATTGGGTATTTGATTATTTTTTAAAAAAGTTAAAACAGCTACTGCTATGGCTATATTTAAGTCAAATATATTTTCGCTTTTCAGCAACAACTCTTTAAGCAAAATGCTCATAGTTAAGTTTTTACCTTTTTCAGAAAACCAATAGGATCCCATTTGCCCCTTGCCTTTAGTTTGCTCATTTGCCATGACAATCGTGTAATTATCTAGGTCGGAATCCTTGGACAAGAGTTTCAAATAATCGTTAGTAGAATCTGTGGCATCGAGTTTGATTAAAGGCATAATATAAAGGTAAACATTAACTAATTTTAAACTTTTGTTGAACAAAAATAAAGACAAAATAGTATACCTTTGCAAAACATACACAAATATTACATGGCGAAGAAAGCGGTTAACACAGATGTTCTTTTGGCGAACATCATAAAAGGAATAGAAGAAGTAAAAGGAAATGATATTGACATCCTAGATTTGAGAGAAATAGACACAGCAGTTTGCGACTATTTTATTATCTGTAACGGAAATTCTAATACCCAAGTTAACGCTATTGTTAACTCTATCCAAAAATTAGTTTCGAAAGAATTGAAAGATAAACCTTGGCATGTTGAAGGGACAGATAACGCCGAATGGGTTCTTATGGACTATGTAAACATTGTGGTTCATGTGTTCCAAAAGCAAATCCGTGAGTTCTATAATATTGAAGGGCTTTGGGGTGATGCCAAAATAACTACCATACAAAATAAATACTAAATCATAGTTGATAGAATAAAATGGCGAACGAAAAAAATTCTAATAATTTCAAAATAAGTCCGTGGATGATTTACGTAGTAGTAATCATCGGATTTATAGCACTTAATTACTTTGGCGGTTCTGGATTTCAGGATACTACTAAAATATCGTACTCCAAATTCAATGAATATTTGAATAAAGGACAAATCGAGAAAGTAATCATTTATAACAAAACTGAAGGAGAAGCATATTTGACTAAAGATGCTTTGAAAGACAAGTCCAATACCAAAGTAGCTAAAGACATGTTGGGTAATGCCAATAAAGGTCCGCACTATACTTTTGATATTGGAAACGATGAAGTTTTTCAGAATAACATAGAGAAAGCTAAAACCGAAGGTAAAATTAAAGACTTTGATTTCAAAGCTAAAAGCAATTGGGGTGATCTTTTAATGACACTTTTGCCCTTTGTTATTATCATTGGACTTTGGTTTTTAATCATGCGAAGAATGTCTGGCGGAGCTGGCGGAGGCGGAGGCCAAATCTTCAATATCGGAAAATCAAGAGCTAAGCTTTTTGATGAAAAAACGGAAGTTAAAACCACTTTTAAAGATGTGGCTGGATTAGAAGGTGCAAAAGAGGAAATACAAGAAATTGTAGAATTCCTTAAAACCCCAGAAAAATATACCGTTCTAGGTGGTAAAATTCCAAAAGGAGCACTTTTAGTTGGTCCACCCGGAACCGGAAAAACATTATTAGCAAAAGCAGTTGCAGGTGAAGCTAAAGTACCTTTCTTTTCATTGTCAGGTTCAGATTTTGTGGAAATGTTTGTTGGTGTTGGAGCTTCTCGTGTTAGAGATTTATTCAAACAAGCTAAAGACAAAGCGCCCTCAATCATTTTTATTGATGAAATTGATGCTGTAGGTAGAGCTCGAGGAAAAAATAATTTTTCAGGCGGAAATGATGAACGTGAAAATACCTTAAACCAATTACTAACCGAAATGGATGGTTTTGGAACCAACACACACGTTATCGTAATTGCTGCCACTAACAGAGCTGATGTATTAGACAAAGCTTTACTTCGTGCCGGACGTTTTGACAGACAGATTTATGTTGACTTACCAGATATTAGAGAAAGAAAAGAAATCTTTGAGGTGCATTTGGCTCCACTTAAAAAAGTGGCAGATTTGGATACCGATTTCTTGGCGAAACAAACACCCGGTTTCTCAGGTGCCGATATTGCAAACGTATGTAACGAAGCCGCTTTAATTGCTGCCAGAAATAATAAAACCGCCGTTGACAAACAAGACTTTTTAGACGCTGTTGACCGAATTGTTGGTGGATTAGAAAAGAAAAATAAAATAGTTACTACAGATGAAAAACGTGCAATTGCTGTACATGAAGCTGGACACGCAACAGTAAGTTGGATGTTAGAACACGCAGCACCATTAATAAAAGTTACCATAGTTCCAAGAGGTCAAAGTTTAGGCGCAGCCTGGTACTTACCAGAGGAAAGGTTAATCGTACGTCCTGATCAAATGCTAGACGAAATGTGTGCTACGATGGGTGGAAGAGCTGCTGAAAAAGTAATTTTTAACAAAATCTCGACTGGAGCCTTGAGTGATTTAGAAAAAGTAACGAAACAGGCTCGTGCGATGGTAACCATTTATGGCTTAAACGAAAAATTAGGTAACGTAACTTATTATGATTCAACAGGCCAAAACGAGTATAATTTTTCAAAACCTTACTCAGAAGAAACTGCATTAGTGATTGACCAGGAAATATCAGCTTTGATTGAAAACGAATATCAAAGAGCTATAAAAATCTTAGAAGAAAACAAAGACAAACTAGAACAATTGGCAACTATATTAATTGAAAAAGAAGTTATTTTCAAAGACGATTTAGAGACCATTTTCGGAAAAAGACCATTCGATATTCCAGCCGAAGAAACTGATATCGTTTAACTAATCAGGTTTTTTAACAATTTTTTAAAATCTTAATTCAAAAGTAAGTTTTGAATTAAGATTTTTTTATCTTTGGAGGATTTCAATTTACAACCTAGATTATACCAAAACCAGCATGAGTCTTTTCAGAAAATTTTTTGGCAGCGGAAATGATGCCTCTGACGAAGAAAGTCAAAGCGAATTCAACAATATTCCTTCCAGTTTTTCATTGCTTCCAGTCGATGAAAAGTTCACTTATAATTTCAAGAAGAATGGCGGTAAGTTTTTATATTGTGAAAACTTAAACGAAGTAAAAGATCAGTTTCTGAATATTTTAGAAGAAAATGATTGGTTTGAGTGTGAAGCTTTATGCTACGAACCCAAACTTTTTAGCATGTTAGATGAAAACAAATTAATCTACGACAAACCTGCTAATCCCTTATTTTTATTTGCAAGTTGTGAAAACTTAATAGCTGATGAAGGTTCTGTCCTTTTTTCTTCAAACCAAATTAAGCAGAATAAACCAAATGATTTACCTAGTAACATTATCATTTTAGCCACAACCAGTCAAATTTTAGAAGCTAAAAGTGATGGCCTTCGTGTAATTAAAAAGAAATACGACAAAGACTACCCTACCAATATTACCACTATAAAATATTTTGAGAAAGCTAAAGACGAAGACTTTCTTCAATATGGAAGCACTGCAAAGAACTTGTATCTTTTGCTTCTAGAAGATTTATAAAATGAACGAATCGCTAAAGAGATTGTTATCAGGTGTAGTTTATGTTGCGCTGCTTATCATTGCCACTTCGTATTCCGCTTCCAGTTTTTATATTCTGTTTGGTATATTCATGTTGATTGCCATTTATGAATTTTGTCAATTAATGCATTTAAACAAAATTATACCACTTCTTTTTGGCGGATTTACTTTTTATTTAGTCACTCAATTTAAAATTGGTCAAACCAATAACCTATTGCTTTTATTGGCTACCCTATTTGTTTCTGTCAAATGCTTACTCCTACTTTTTAGCTCTAAAAAAGGAGCTGTTGACAAACTATCTAAATACATCTATGTTATTGGTTATGTGATTTTTCCATTTCTATTAATCACTAAAATTCCATTTTCAAATGATGACTTCAGGCCCAAAATCATTATCAGCATTTTCATTTTGATTTGGACGAATGATACCTTTGCCTACATCGTCGGTAAATCAATTGGAAAACACAAACTGATCGAAAAAATATCGCCTAAAAAAACTATAGAAGGATTTATTGGCGGTATGATATTTTCAGTAATTGCCGGGATTTTAATTTCAAAATATTATTTTCAACCCAAACCAAATTATCTTTACACCTCTATATACATTTGGACAATAAGTGCTATAATCATTAGTGTATTCAGTACTTTAGGCGATTTAATCGAATCTAAATTTAAAAGAATTGCAGGTGTAAAAGACAGCGGAAATATAATGCCTGGTCACGGTGGTATTTTAGATCGCTTAGATAGTATTATATTTGTAGCACCATTTGTTTATTTGTTTTATCAAATCTTATATTATGTTTCATAAAGAAGGCGGAAAAATTATTCTAATAGCAACATCAGTAACTGTGATCATCTTTCTTTTATCACACAAACTGACTTCAATAATTTGGTTAGAAAAAACCATTCAAATCATAACTCTAGTTTTGCTGTTATTGATTTTACAATTTTTCAGAAATCCAAACAGAAAAATAAACCCAAACGAAAAGGTTGTCCTGGCTCCTGTTGATGGCAAAGTAGTTGTTATTGAAGAAGTTTTCGAAGATGAATATTTTAAAGACAAAAGGGTACAAGTATCTATTTTTATGTCACCCATAAATGTGCACGTTACCCGTTACGCAGTTAGTGGAAAAATAAAATATAGTAAATACCATCCCGGAAAGTATTTGGTTGCTTGGCATCCGAAAGCTAGTACAGAAAATGAAAGAACAACTGTTGTGATTGAAAGCAAAGAATTTGGTGAAATATTATACCGACAAATTGCTGGTGCTTTGGCACGTCGAATAGTAAATTATGCCGAAGAAGGAACCCATGTTCGTCAAGGTGATGACGCCGGATTTATTAAATTTGGATCTAGAGTAGATCTGTTTTTTCCATTGGGAACCAAAATAGAAGTGAAATTGCAACAAAATGCTGTAGGTAATCAAACGGTTATCACCACAAAAGAATCAGTATAAAATGGACGAAAAAGAATTAGATATTCGATTTCAGAAGGCTGTAGAAATTGCCTCCCAGATGTCACAAGCAGAACTCCCGCAGGATGTACAGTTGCGACTCTATGCCTATTACAAGCAAGCTACATATGGCACTATTGACTATAACCAGTCTTCCGATTTTGATTTAAGAAATGCTTTTAAAACCAACGCCTGGATGCAAATTAGCCATTTATCAATTGAAGAAGCCAAAGAATATTATATAGAGGCAATTCATGAGATTGCTCAAGACAAAAAATAAATTATGAAAAAAATTTTATCAATTGCTTTATGTTGGTCGTTTCTTTTCATAGTTCCTTCTTGTAAAAGAAAAAAGTTAACAGAAGTAGTTGAAGTTCCGTTACCTTCTGCCGAAGAAAAAATAACTATTGGCCAACCTGATGATGTCACAGCAGACGAAGGACAATTCGCATTGACAAAATTACCGTATGCTTATAATGAACTTGAACCCAGTATTGATATTCTGACAATGGAAGTTCATTATTCAAAGCATTATTTAACCTATACCAACAACCTTAACAAATTGGTTGCAGCTGACGCCACATTAAGCGAGTTAAGTATTGAAGATATTTTAAAAAAAGCAGATGGTTCAGATGCCGATTTAAAAAATAATGCTGGTGGATTTTACAATCATAGTTTCTTTTGGGAAGGCATGAAACCTAAATCAGGTGGTCAACCTATTGATACATTAGCAACCGTTATTGCAAAAGATTTTGGCAGTTTTGAAAATTTTAAAACCCAATTTTCTGATGCGGCTGAAAAACAATTTGGATCGGGTTGGGCTTGGCTCGTTTTAGACAAAACTGGAAAACTACAAGTTGTTGGAACTCCCAATCAAGATAATCCTTTGATGCCCAAACAAACTATTTCAGGCACTCCTTTATTAAATCTTGATGTTTGGGAACATGCTTACTATTTGGACTACCAATACAAACGCAAAAGATATATTGAAAACTTCTTTAAAATCATAAATTGGAAAAAAGTTTCCGAACGTTACGAAGATGCAATTGCGAAAAAATAAAACGCTTTCAAAAACTAAAAATCCCCATCGAATTGATAGGGATTTTTTAGTATTAACTATTACCAAATTACTACTCTTTCTTTTTCTGGCAGATACATCTTGTCGCCTTTTTTTACATTAAATGCTTTGTAAAATTCTGGAATGTTCATCAAAGGACCATTAATCCTGAATTGTGCTGGCGAATGTACATCAGACATGATTTGTCTTACTAAAGACTCGTCTTTGGCATGTACCATCCATGCATATCCATAAGCAAGGAAATATCTTTGGTCTGGAGTCAAACCACTTATTTTCTCCTTATTTTTAAATTGATTCGTCTTCTTGAAAGCTTCATACCCCATAACAACACCCCCTAAATCGGCAATATTTTCACCTTGAGTAGCGTCACCATTTACAAACTTCCCTTTTAGTGGTTCAAACTTATTGAATTGAGCTACAATTGCTTTTGTTTTTTGAGTGAACTTGACTTTATCTTCTGCAGTCCACCAATCTTTTAGGTTTCCTTTGTCATCATATTGACTGCCTTGATCGTCAAAACCGTGAGTAATTTCGTGTCCAAATGTAGAGCCTCCTATGATTCCATACAATATTGCATCGTCGGGCATTCGGCCTTCAAATCCGGGAACTAAAATGTTACAGGCCGGAACACATATTTCGTTATTACTTGGATTGTAATAGGCATTATACGTCTGAGGAAACATTCCCCATTCTGTCCGATCTACTGGCTTTCCGAACTTTTTAATCATGTCCTGGTATGACCATACATTAACTGCCATAACATTAGCACAATAAGTATTTCTACTAATAGCAACCGTACTCATGTCTTTCCATTTGTCAGGATAACCTACTTTCATAACAATTTTACTTAATTTGAAAAGTGCTTTTTTCTTGGTCTCCTCGCTCATCCAATCTAATTTTTTGATGTGATCAGCATAGA
>JBBRET010000017.1:0-56678 GCA_038202695.1 Flavobacteriales bacterium | reverse complement strand
GTGGCCAAAGATTGAGATTTACAAGAAGCCGGACAAGATGAGCCAGCCAATTTGGGTGATGATGAAAACAACTTTTTAACCAGTCGAGGTTAGACAAAGTTCCGTCAGGTTCATGAGAGCTCCACCAAGTGCGTTCGTTATTTTTTCAGCCATTTCTTGTGCTTCGAGTAAGTCTTTGTCGGCTACTTTAGCAGGTTGCCAACTTTCTTGATAATCACCACGTTCTTGTCGGTGGCCAATTGGTGCACAAAATAATGTGGGATTGTTATTTTGAGTTACGGTTAGCAAAGTAATTTCAGAGTTGAAATTTACAAACGCTTCCACAATGACTTCTACTACATCGCCACGTGAGCCTTCAACTGCATAGTTCCATGCTTTTGCAATATCTTGAGGTGATTTTATGGTTGATTGTCCTTTTCCAGATGAGCTCATTAAGGGTTTTACAACACAGGGTATTCCGATTTCGGTTACCGCTTTTTGCAGTTCTTCGGAAGAAGTGGCGTAGCGGTAATTGGCTGTTTTTATGCCCAAATCCTTTGAGGCTAAATCCCGGATTGCTTTTCGGTTCATGGTAAAATTGGCCGCTTTTGCAGAGGGAACTACAGTGATTCCTTGTTTTTCATAATCATAAAACCGTTCGGTTCGAATGGCTTCAATTTCGGGCACAATAAAGTCTGGATTGTGTTTGGCTACGATTGTGTCTAATGCATCACCATCAAGCATGTTAATTACTTCAAAACTATGTGCCACTTGCATTGCTGGTGCATTTTCATAACTGTCAACAGCAATTATGGTTTGCCCGATTCTTTGCGCTGCTATTGTAAATTCTTTTCCTAATTCTCCGGAACCTAAAAGTAATATTTTCATTCTTAAAAAGGTTTTTTTTGCGTTAGGGATTGCAGTGGAAATCCTTTTATTTTTCTTTAAAAATAAAAGATTGCAACGGAAAACCCGGCACGAAGGGCAACGCCCAAATAGTAAAAAACCTCAAGTTTCCTTGAGGCTGTATGGTTTAAGCTAATGCTTCTTTGATTCTCTTGAAAGCTTCGGTGAGCAATGCTTCACTAGTGGCATATGAAATTCGGATGCAGCTGGGATTGCCAAATGCATCACCAGTAACGCTTGCTACATTGGCTTCTGATAATAAATACATAGACAAATCATCGGCATTGTTGATTAGAGTTCCACGTAAAGTTTTTCCGAAGAACGATGACACGTCTGGAAAAACGTAAAAGGCACCTTCGGGAACATTGATTTTCATTCCCGGAATTTCTTTGATTAATCCTACTACTAAATCGCGACGGCTTTTGAATGCAGCTACCATTTCGTTTAAAACGCTTGGATCAGCATCAACTGCAGTAATTGTAGCTCTTTGTGCTATAGAGTTTGCTCCAGATGTTACTTGACCTTGCATTTTGGTGCATGCTTTTGCAATGAATTCGGGTGCGCCAATATACCCAATTCTCCAACCTGTCATGGCGAATGCTTTTGCGACTCCGTTAACGGTTATGGTTCGTTCAAACATACCTGGAATTGATGCGATACTACAAAATGTTCCAGAAAAATTGATGTGTTCGTAAATTTCATCTGCAATGATGTAGATGTTTGGATAGTTGGATAAAACTTTAGCAATTGCCGTAAATTCTTCACGAGAATATACAGAACCACTAGGATTACATGGCGAACTGTACCAAATCATTTTAGTTTTTGGGGTAATTGCGGCTTCTAATTGTTGCGGTGTGATTTTAAAATCATTTTCGATTGTTGTTGGCACTTCAACTGGAATTCCACCACTCAATTTGATAATTTCTGAATAAGAAACCCAATATGGCGCAGGAAGAATTACTTCGTCACCATCATTTAACATTACTTGAGCAATGTTGTATAATGATTGTTTTGCACCCGTTGACACTACTATATTAGCAGGTTTGTAATCTAAATTATTATCGCGTTTGAATTTTCTACAGATAGCTTCTTTCAATTCAACATAACCATCAACCGGTGAATAGGTACTGTAGTTTTCATCAATAGCTTTTTTTGCGGCTTCTTTTATAAAATCGGGTGTGTTGAAATCGGGTTCGCCCAAACTTAAACTGATAATGTCTTTTCCTTGGGCTTTTAATTCTCTTGCTAATGCGGCCATTGCAAGGGTTTGTGAGGTAGATAAATTATTAATTCTGTCTGATAAAATACTCATTATATGGTTGTTAGTTTTGTTAAATAAAGAGACGCCATTAAAGGCGTCTTTTACAATGAATTAGGCTAATTGTGGTTGTCTTCCTAGTTCCCTTAAATGTTTGAAATGTGAAGCAATAGCTGCTCTAGTTGTTTTGAATTCATAATATGGAAGTTCACATTCTGCAGCGGTCTGTTTGACAATTTCAGCAATTTTCCCATAGTGCACATGGCTGATATTAGGGAAGAGATGGTGTTCTACTTGGTGGTTTAATCCGCCAGTATAGTAATTAACTAACCAGTTTTTTGGAGCAAAATTGGCCGTAGTAAATAATTGATGAATTGCCCATGTATTTTCGATTTCGCCATTATTGTCAGGTATTGGATTTTCAGTTTCTTCTACTACGTGCGCTAATTGGAAAACAACGCTAAGGATAACTCCAGCGGTATAATGCATTACTAAAAATCCTAGTACTACTTTCCACCAAGTGATTCCCATAACTATAGGTGCTACTATCCAAATTGAAAAATAGATAATTTTAGTGATTATTAATGTAGTCCAACGGATAGAAGGTTTTTTGAATTCGCCGTAAGATAAATTGCGTTTCAAATAGCGTTTCATTTGAAGAAAATCTGTTGTAATTGCCCAGTTGAAAGTTAACAATCCGTATAAGAATACTGAATAAAAATGTTGAAATTTATGAAAACGATACCATTTTGCTTCTTTTGTAAAGCGCATGATTCTTCCGGCTTCTAAATCTTCATCGTGACCTAAAATATTGGTATAAGTATGGTGCAAAACATTGTGTTGTACTTGCCAATTGTAAACATTTCCGGCTAAAATATAGATACTACCACCCATAAATTTGTTTACCCATGATTTAGAGGAATACGCTCCGTGATTGCCATCGTGCATTACGTTCATTCCAACGCCAGCCATACCAACACCAATGATTACGTTCATCAAAAGGTACGCCCAGAAAGGCATGTCTAAGGCTAAAAGAATAAAATAAGGGGCAAGGAAAATAGAAAACATTACTATCGTTTTCAGATGCAACTTCCAGTTTCCAGTTCGGTCAAGGTTGTTGTCTTTGAAATAAGAATTGACTCTCGAGTTTAAGGTTCTGAAAAATTTAAGGTTGTCCGTTTTAGAGAAAATTGGTGTTGTGGTATTCATATTATATTTATTCAAATTTTGTGTAAATATAATTATTATAATTTTTTAAAGATTATAAACAAATCATAATTATTAACGAAAAGCACTATTTTTGTTAAAAATTCAATTCATGGAAGAAATTTTGAAGCAATTCCCCAACCTTACTGATAATCAAGTAGTACAGTTTCAAAAGCTCGAAACTTTATATCAGGATTGGAATGCTAAAATTAATGTGATTTCCCGTAAGGACATTGACGAATTATATACTAAACACGTGCTACATTCCTTGGCGATAGCCAAAGTGCAGCCTTTTGAAAAGGGAACTTATGTACTTGATGTTGGAACCGGTGGTGGTTTTCCTGGAATTCCGTTAGCAATTCTTTTTCCTGAAACGCGTTTTTATTTGATAGATGTAATTCAGAAAAAAATTAAGGTTGTGCAAGCAGTTGTAGATGAATTGGGATTAAAAAATGTAAAAGCTGAACAGATGCGTGCCGAAAATGTCAAAGGCGACTATGACTTTATAGTGAGTCGTGCAGTTACCAATATGCCTGATTTTGTTTCGTGGATTAAAGATAAAATCAAAAAACAAAACAAGCACCATTTAAGCAATGGAATCCTTTACCTAAAAGGAGGTGATTTAACAGAAGAATTAAAAGATTTTCCGAAAGCCAGAGAATACAATATCTCCGAATTTTTTTCGGACGAATTTTTTGAAACCAAAAAAGTGGTGCATTTACCCTTAAAGTTTAAAGCTTAATTTTCAATAATTCGCTCAAATTTATAAGAACATGCTTCGATGCAAGGGTAGTATAAAATCAAATTTTCTCCGGAAATAGCATAATTGATTGTGTAGTTTTCCGGAAAACAATTACGTATCAAGATGCTATTTCCGTCGGCATTATATGGAGTTGAGAAATTTGTCGCAGTCCCAGTATAAGATTGACACAGAGAATAATTTGAAGCAATTGTGCCGTTAGGTAAAAATTCTAGTGAAGCAAACGAATCTACTGGTTGATAGGTGCCGCTTCCGTCTCCTGGGTCGATTAAAACTTCACTAAGACTCCATTTTCCTAAAAATTCTGAAGTTTCTGATTTTCGGGCAACATCATTTGAACAAGAAATGAAAATAGAGGTTAGCAAAAATAAGGCTATTTGATTTTTCATTGTTAAGCTGTTAACTTTTAACAATCTTTTTCGTTATGCTTCCCTTTTCATTTTCAATAGTGATTAAATACATTCCTTTGGTCAATGAAACTGGAATTTCTAGTACGCCAGATATCGTCTGGTTTTTAGTTTGATAAATAGTTTTTCCAAGCATATCAGTTAATGTGATTGTTACATGCTCTAAGGAATAATTTGAGTTAATTGCGATACGGTCTTCAATTGGATTTTTTATCCAAACAGATTCCAATTCGGGATTGTTATTTACTAGAGGTGGATTTAGAATTTCATTCAAAGTAAAAACTACATTTTGTGCATTAAAAGTAATGTGATTTTCATTTATAGTTGGAATTGAAGAGGCTACAAATGGACTCACAGAAGTTGCAGTAACTGGAGTATACAAATTGGTTGTATTAGAGATGGCCATTGAACTCCAAGTTGGAATAAAAGTGAAATAATCAGCATTTAAATTTGTAAAAAACTCGGTCAATAAAGGATCTGTTCCTAAACTGCCAGAAAATCCAGTCATGTCAAACCTTCCGCCTGGAGCAGTGTCTAAACCATCAGTAAAGGTTGGTGCCTTAGAGTTGGCTAAACTTTCAAAACCGGTAATCCAAAATGCAATTACAAATTGTTGCCCTCTAAAACGACTCGCTTGATTGGTTTGGTTTGCAGCTGGAGTAAATCTTAAATTGATAATGGCTCTTTGAGTAGTCGTAATGTTAAAAGTATAATTCATCACTTCAAAATTTGGAGTATAATTCATTGTGCCATTTCCAGCACCGTTAGCTATAGAGACATTCCTTGTCAATGTTGGAAAGCCCATAGTATTCAACTCATTTTGAAATGCGCTTCTAAAATTTGGAGCACCTGTAGGAAGTAATGCGGCAGCAGCAGTGTTAAATTCAAATGCACTTCCTGTTTGCAAATGTCCTTCCATGTGGTCAATCAACATTTGTCTTGCGGCTGGACTTTTTATCAATCCATCAACTACAGGTTGAACTGCGGCACTTCCTAATGGACCATATGCCATATAATTGAATAAATGTTGGAACCCAATTGGTACATTGGCGCCTTGATGTGGTGAATCAAATGAAATATACAAACGCGTATCATGAACCAGACTATTCATTTCCATATAACGCAAAGCATATCTAGCAATTAATCCGCCCATACTTGGCCCAATCACTACGTTTTTCTCATTGCCTATTTTTTGAGCATTAATTTGATTGAGTAATTCCACTAATATAAAAGCATTTCTCTGAATAAAATCGGCGCCACCATCAATGACCGTTGTGGTACTCGGAATAGTGTAGGAAGGGAAATTCAAAACGATAATATCAAAACCTTGATTTCTTAAATCATCTGCAAAATTTTGAGAAGCTCCATAATTTAAAAGTTGATAAATAGTTGCTGTATTTCTCGTGTTGCCCGGATCAAATCCATCTATAAGTATAATTGGTTTGTCTAAAACGCCGTTAACATTGTCAAGAAAAATTTCGTATTCTCCTTGACCTAAAACGGGAGCTGGTTCACCAAAACCTTGATATGGAATGGTAGCCGTAATTCCTGTAGCTGCCATTGGCGCATTGGCGGTACCGTTTTTGTTCGTCAAAGTTGCATTCTCAATTTTTAATACAATCGATTCTGTAATTGATGCTCCAGTTGTAAATTCAATTTTCAGTCTTAACTCTGGTTTTTCATCAGAAGAAAAGGTAGTTTTAAAGGGTTGATTTTCAGTTATCAAATGCCAAATGTTTTTTTCTTTTGAATAGGATATTGATTTTATACTTCTGGAGGTTGTGTTGAATATCAAATCACTATTTAAAATAAAAGTAACTTCCTTGGATGCTGATTTTGAAACGATAGGCGCAATCAAATTAATAGAATGCATTTCAAATTCAAACGGCAAATTCTTTTTAAGTTCGAATTGATTTGAAGAGTTTAAAGTAAATTTATTTTCCAAATCATTTTCCGAAATAGATTCAAAATCAGTGATTAGAATGGCTAAAGGCACTTGGTTTTTAATGGTCGCAAGTGTAGCTTTTTTTCTAATTTCTTCTAATCTTGGCAAACGATTGTTAAAATCAGCTCTTTGCATTTCATGGTACACTTGCAAAAAATAATCCGAATTTATTTCCGATGTTTTAGGTTCAGTTGCTTTGGATAGCTTAAAAACTCTGTCATACAGAATTTTTGTATTTGTTCTATCTTTTAATAAATCAAATGATTTGTCTTGTGCAAAAACGCTAAAAACGCTTGCTAAAAACACTAATAATGTAGTTTTTAATTTCATAAAAGTTGGTTTAGAATATGACAACCAAATATATACAAAAAAAGAATAGGGAAGTGCATAAAAAAAGTCCAAGTAAAACTTGGACTTAAAAAAAATGTAATTTAATCTAAGAACCCAAAAACGGATACCGGTAATCTTCTGGAGTTACAAATGTTTCTTTGATTGTTCTTGGTGAAACCCAACGCAATAAGTTTTGCATAGAACCTGCTTTATCATTAGTTCCCGATGCTCTTGCGCCACCAAATGGCTGCATTCCGACAACTGCTCCTGTTGGTTTGTCATTAATATAAAAGTTTCCGGCACTATTTTGTAGTGCTAATGTTGCTTCTTCTATGGCGTATCTGTCTTGACTAAAAACAGCTCCAGTCAAAGCATATTCTGAAGTGCCATCCACCAACTCTAATGTTTCTGCCCAGTTCTTATCTTCATAAACGAAAATCGTCATTACAGGTCCAAAAAGTTCAGTCTCCATAGTGCTATATCTCGGATTTGTGGTGACAATAACGGTTGGTTCTATAAAATATCCTTTTGATTTGTCATAATTTCCACCCAAAATAATTTCAGCATCTTGGTCTTTTTTAGCTTGATCAATATAACTTGCTAATTTGTCAAAAGAACCTTCGTGGATTACGGCTGTGATAAAGTTTCCAAAATCTTCAGGGGAACCCATTTTCATCGATTTTACATCGGTAATCAGTTGAGCTTTCACTGCTGGCCAAAGACTTTGCGGAATGTATGCTCTTGAAGCTGCCGAACATTTTTGACCTTGGAATTCAAAAGCACCACGAGTAATTCCGGTTACAACCTGTTTTACATTCGCACTTGGATGTGCTAAAATGAAATCTTTACCACCCGTTTCACCAACGATTCTTGGGTAAGTTTTGTAGGTATGAATATTACTACCAATTTTTTTCCAGATTTCTTTGAAGACAAACGTGGAACCAGTATAGTGAACTCCAGCAAAATCCGGACTTGCCAAAATAGTATCTGTTATAATTACGGGGTCACCAAAAACAACATTGATAACACCATCAGGAACTCCGGCTTCTTTGAAAACATCAATGATGATTTTGGCTGAAAACACTTGGCTATCACTTGGCTTCCAAACCACAGTATTGCCCATCAAAGCAGCACTTGCAGGAAGGTTTGCCGCAATAGCAGTAAAGTTAAACGGAGTTATTGCATAGACAAATCCTTCTAATGGACGGTATTCTACTCGGTTCCAAACATCAGAAATTGATTTCGGTTGGTCGTTATAGATTTGTGTCATAAATTCTACGTTGTAACGTAAAAAATCAATCAACTCACAAGAAGCATCAATTTCAGCTTGATAAATCGTTTTAGATTGGGCAATCATCGTTGCTGCATTTATACGAGCTCGATAAGGACCAGCTATTAATTCCGCTGCTTTCAAAAAGATAGCGGCACGTTGTTCCCAGGCCATATTAGCCCATTTTTTTCTAGCCTCAAGAGCACTAGCAATAGCTTTTTCTATGTGTTTTTTTTCGGCCAAATGATACGTTCCAACCACGTGTTGGTGATCGTGAGGCGCAGTCATATTTCTTGTATTTCCGGTACGAATTTCTTCGCTACCAATGTAGTTTGGCACATCAATAGTCTCGTTCCACATTTTTTTATAGGCAGCTAAAACAGCCGCTTTTTCAGTAGAATTTGGTGCGTATGATTTTACGGGTTCGTTAACCGCTTTTGGGACATGAAAAAAACCTTTTGGCATAAGAGAGGAATTTAGCTTCACTCAGTTCGGGTTTTCCCCTCGAGTGAAAATTAGTATAGTTGTTAGTATATCAATTCAAAAAATGCGAATCGATGAATTTAACACAAAAGTACAAAGGATATTTTGAATTTTTAATAAGAAGTGGTGCCTAAAATTAATTCAATGCAAAAGGAGCACTCAATTTGAATGAAGGAACAATTACTTTAAAATTTTTGGTAGAAGTAAAATTAATCATATTGAAATAACCACTCATTGCTCCAAACGGAGAGGACAATAGACAACCCGAATTGTAGGTGTGTTTTTCGCCAGGTTTCAAAACAGGTTTTTTCCCAATTACACCTTCGCCGTCAACGATTTCGGGGTCATTTAAAGAATCTAGGATTTCCCAGTGACGCGTTTTTAACTGCACAGAATCTTTGCTGTGGTTTTCAATAGTGATTTCATAACTAAAGGCAAAGTGAATTTTGTAGTTTTTGAAGTAAGTCCCTTCAAAACTAGTCAAAACCGAAATTTTTATACCTCTTGTGATTTGAGTAACCATACTTAAAATTATTAGCCGATGTCAAAATTACAAAAAATACAGTTAATGAGTATTTTTTAGTGTTAATTTTTAGTTCGTTATATCAACAGAACTTGCGATTCCTCTTCCGATAATTCTGTCGTATCGTTGATTGTTTTCTTTGTAATATACTAAAGAAATATAGTTGTTTTCGGTCTGAAAAAAGTTGCCATCAATAGCATTTTGTTCATCAACTTTTCCTTTACTATCAGCAACAACATATTGAAAATTTGTAAAGCCTTGCTTTATCATAATAGCTTTTTCATAGGTGCCTTTCTTTGCATTGTATTCCATTTTGTTTTCATCACCAAGTGCAAAGTTGTTGAACATCCCGTTAACATAAATAGATTTATTTTCGAAAAAACTCGGAGCAGCAAGCGTGAAAAACACCCAAGCATAATCAGCTTCTACTTCATTATTTTCAGCTCCAATATTTTTTACGATAAAATTTCCATTGATGTCAGGAAAAAAGGTGTAGGGTGCATTAGCTCTGGCTTGCGATTGATAAAGATGTGCATTGTATATTCCGTTTTTAGAATCTATCGCAGCAATATTGTTGTTAGCAGCTCGAATGTCTTTATTTTCAAAAAACAAATATTCATTTCCAGCCCAAAATTGGGTTTCGCCATCGTATCTGTAAATTAAATCATTGCCAATAGTGTATTGTGGTTTGATATTCGTAATCGCATTGTCGAATTTGCCGTTTTGCAATAACATTATTTTTACATTTTGCAGCGGACTTTGAAATATTATTTTTGCTGATTTTATTGATAATTCTATGTTTTGTTTTTGTTCAATCACCGATAAGTTTCGGGCTCTCCTTACTTGCATTGGTACTGAAACTAAATCTTCATAAAGAATAAATTTTTTAGAGAAGACGATTTCTCTATCTTCATTTAAAATCTTAATCACATAATTCCCGCTCACTCTTAATTGAGTCAGTTTACTTGGAAAAACAAGTTTGTAATGGGAATAAATTTGAAGTGTATTAAATGAATTGATATAATTCTGAATTCTTTGGTCGTCAAAACCACTCAAATATTCTGCTTTTGATAATTGAGACGGTTTCCAGTCATAATCACAATGTGTAATTGTGTAATAATAATTGGCTTCATTACCATACAAATCGTCAAACTGAAAAGAAAAACTGTCCCCTAATCTAAAAATAGGTAGGGCATTTTGATCGTTTTGTACAAAACTTATGGTTTTGATATTGTAAGGAGGAACAACTTCTTTTTCAACTTGAGAAAAGGAAGAAAAGTAACTAAATAATACGGCTAAAAAAAATAACTTTTTTGTCATAATTTATAAATCAAGAATGTAAAGATACTAATTTTTAATATCTATAATTATGCCATTAAACTTGGAATTTTATATTGTGTTAATCTTTTCTAAAAAGTAAGTTTTTTTTTAAATACTGCATACTAATTTTACCTAATTTGCGTTTACATTCTTAAACCAAACTTTTTTTATATGAAACAATTCAACAAATTCCTGCTGTTTTTATTGATTTTACCTTTGTCAATAAATGCTCAAAACACAAAAAATGAAAACATTCCTTTTGACTCAAGTGTCAAAAAAGGGAAATTAAAAAATGGGTTAACGTATTACATCAAAAAGAATACTAAACCTGAAAACAAAGTAGACTTACGATTAATCATTAACACGGGTTCCATTTTGGAAAACGACGATCAACAAGGGTTGGCGCACTTTATGGAGCACATGTGTTTTAACGGAACAAAACGTTTTCCGAAAAACACCTTAGTTGATTATTTACAAAGTATTGGAGTAAAATTTGGACAACATTTAAATGCTTACACCAGTTTTGATGAAACGGTATATTTCTTACCAATTCCATCTGATAACCCAGAAAAATTAGAAAAAGGATTCCAAATTATTGAAGATTGGGCATTTAATGCAAACCTGACTCCTGAGGAAATCGATAAAGAAAGAGGCGTTGTTTTAGAAGAATACCGATTGGGATTAGGAGCAGATAAAAGAATGGAAGATAGGTATATTCCAAAAATGATGTACAATTCACAATATGCTAATCGTTTGCCGATTGGAAAAAAAGAGATATTAGAAAACTTCACTTATGACAAATTGATAAACTATTACAAAGATTGGTATCGCCCAAATTTGATGGCGGTTGTAGTGGTTGGAGATATTGATGTAGCCGAAATGGAGAAAAAAATTATTGCTCATTTTGAAAGCTATAAAAACCCGGCGAATGAAAAACCAAGAAAATCGTTTGAACTTCCAAATCACAAAGAAACTTTTGTTTGTGTTGAAAGTGATAAAGAAGCAGCGCAAACTCAAATTCAATTGCTGTATAAAGATTACGGATTGCCAAAAAAAGTAACCACTGTATCCGATTTCAAGGATAATTTGACCGAAGGGCTTTTTACAACTATGTTAAACAACAGACTAAATGAATTGACCAATTCACCAACGCCACCATTTACTTACGGATTCTCTTATCATGGCGGCACTTATGCCCGATTAAAAGAAGGGTATCAATCGGTTGCTATGGTTGACGAAAACAAGCAAATTGATGCGCTCAAGGTTTTGGTTACCGAGAACGAAAGGGTGAAAAAATTCGGATTTAACGAAGGGGAATTAAAAAGAGCGAAAACAGATATGCTGGCCCAAATGGAAAGCTCTTTTAATGATAAAGACAAAAAAGAATCAGAAAATTATGTTTGGGAATGTCAAGGAAATTTCCTTACAAATGAGCCAATGCCAGGAATTGTTTGGACTTATCAAACTACAACAAAACTACTGCCTTCAATAGACTTAAAAGCGGTTAACGGTTTAATCAAAGACTTTATTAAAGAAGACAATAGGGTAGTTGTAATAACGGCACCTGAAAAAGACGGACTTAAAAAAGTAACAGAGCAAGAAGTTTTAGCAGCTTTAAAAGTTACTGTAGCCGACTTAAAACCATATGAAGACAAAGCTGTTGCAGAGAGTTTATTAACTAGTATGCCAAAGCCAGGATCCATTGTCAACAAAGTGAAAGATGATAAAATTGGCAGTACGACCTTGACTTTGTCGAATGGAGCTAAAGTAACTTACAAAAAAACAGATTTTAAAAATGAAGAGATCTTAATTGAAGCGGTAAGTTTTGGAGGGTCAAATCTTTATACCAATGACGAAATCAAAAAAGTTCAATTTGCCAATGGTGGATTAACAGCAGCCGGTTTTTCGGGATTGAAACAAAATGATATTGATAAATTCATGTCTGGAAAAATAGCTAATATTATGCCCTATATTAGCAATATTACAGAAGGAATCAGAGGAGAATCTACTCCAAAAGATTTAGAATATGCCATGCAAATGATTCATGCTTATTTTACTAGTTTGAATTTTGATACCGAAGCTTTTGAAGGATATAAACAAAAGCAAAGTGGCTTTTTTGACAACATGATTGCACAACCTAATTTTTATTTCCAGCAAGAATTTTACAGTTATTTAAATCAAGAAAATCCAAGGTGGAATGGAATTGTTCCAACTGCCGAGAAATGGAAAACAACTGATTATAAATTGGGTTATGATAAGTTTAAAGAGCGATTTGCCAATGCTGGCGATTTTGAATTTTTCTTTGTTGGGAATATTGATGAATTAAAACTAGAGGAGTTTGCCAAAAAATACATCGCATCATTGCCTTCAAATACTAGTAAAGACGAACTTAAAGATTTAGGATATAGAATGCTTAAAGGGGATTTGAAAAAAGTAGTGAATAAAGGAACCGATCCCAAAAGCAATGTTACCATTATGTATTATGGTGAAGCGCCTTACACTTCAAAAGAAGCGGTTGCTATGACTGCCCTTGGTGAAGTGTTAACCATCAAATTGATTGAAGAATTACGTGAGAATGAAAGTGGTGTTTACGGGGTTTCTGCACGCGGGAGCATTAACAAAGTGCCGTATGGTTCGTATAGTTTTAACATTGGTTTCCCATGCGGACCAGATAATGCAGAAAAATTGACTGCTTCAGCACTTAAAGAATTACAAAAAATTATTGACAACGGTCCTGAAGAAAAAGACGTTAACAAATACAAAGAAGGCGAAGCTTTAGAATATAAAAAGAAAATGAAAGAAAACCGGTATTGGATGTCCAATTTCACCAAAGCATTTATGAATGGGACTAATGCGAGTGATATTTTAATTGCCTCAGAAAACGTAAAAGCGGTTACGGCCAAAGACATTCAAGATGTTGCCAAAAAATACCTCAGTAAGGACAAAACTATAGGAGTTTTAATGCCTGAAACTAAATAATTAAGGAAGACCCTAAAAAAAACCTGCTAAGCAATTAGCAGGTTTTTTTTATTTAATACAAATTGGAATGATTTCTCCTTTTGCTAGGCAGTATTTCACGACCAATTCTGGAGTAATCTTGTTAGTATAATCTTCTTCAATTACTTTAAAACCAATACTTCTAAGTTTGTCAAAATAATCCCTGCCATAAACCCGAACATGGTCGTATTGCCCAAAGATTTTAGCACGCTCTTTTTGGTCCACAATACTATCGTCTGAAAAAGTAGTTGCCCGTGATAAATCTTGTGGTATTTGGAAAATTCCCATTCCGCCAATTTTTAACACGCGATATAATTCCTGCATTGCTTTAGTATCATCCGGAATATGTTCTAAAACGTGATTGCAAAAAATGATGTCATAAGTATTGTCTTCAAAAGGGAGATTGCAAATATCTGCTTTTACATCCGCTAGAGGCGAAAGTAAATCAGTTGTCGTATAATTTATATTTGCTTGCTTTTTAAAACGCTTGTAAAACTCTTGTTCTGGAGCAAAATGTAATACTTTTTTAGTTTCTTTTGCAGTAAAGAAGTCGGTTTCATTCTGAAGATACAACCACAGCAATCGGTGTCTTTCTAAAGAAAGTGTACTAGGCGAAAGCACATTGTTTCTTTGATTTCCATATCCGTAAGGCAAAAACATTTTGAAACTTTGACCATCAATAGGATCAGTAAATCGGCTGCCCTTTAATAAAAAAGCTAATATGGGACGAACTACAATGCTCAATCTAATAAGAATGGGTCTTGGAATAGTATTTAAAATAAACTTGAAAATTTTCTTCATTATATCGCCAATGGATTTTTTCTAAACTCGTCTTCTTCAGTACTCACAATTCCTAGTGCTTTGTATATATAATCAAATGTGGAAAGTAGTTCTGGTTTTCCGTTTACCAGGGCCACATTATGTTCAAAGTGCGCACTTGGTTTGCCATCAGCGGTTAAGATTGTCCAGCCGTCTTTGAGTTGTTTGATGTTCTTGGTCCCCATATTTATCATTGGCTCAATGGCAACTACCATTCCATTTACAAATAATTTTCCACGACCGCGTTTTCCATAATTGGGCATTTCAGGATCTTCGTGCATTTTGGTTCCTAACCCATGACCAACAAGTTCCCGAACTACACCATAACCATGAGACTCGCAATATTTTTGAATAGCACTGCCAACATCTTCTACACGATTCCCAATTTTGAATTCTCTGATGCCGACGTACAAAGATTCTTTGGTAACTTTCAAAAGTTTTTTGATTTCGGGAGCTACTTCTCCAATTTCAAAAGAGTAGGCATGATCTCCATAAAAGCCGTTTTTCAAAACACCGCAATCTACTGAAATTACATCACCTTCTTGCAACGGGATATTGTTTGGAATGCCATGAACGACTTGCGCATTTGGACTCATGCAAAGCGAATTTGGGAAGCCATACAACCCAAGAAAACCTGGAATACCTCCATGATCTCTGATGAATTCTTCGGCAATTTTATCTAATTGTAAGGTAGTAACGCCCGGTTGAATCACTTTAGCAACTTCGCCAAGTGTTTTTGAAACTAATAAAGCACTTTCGCGCATCAACTCAATTTCTTCGGCAGTTTTTGGAATAATCATATGCTTTAATATCAGTTGGCAAAAGTAATTATTTTATCAATAATTATCCTAGATTAAAGCATGATTTAAGTAAAGAGTGCAATAGGTCTTGATTTAGGAGCAGGTAGTTCACACTCAAAAATAAGTAGCACTTTTTATTTATTTAAGAATTATGGCAAGATATATCGGAAAACCAAGTGTTATATTGAAAGGGAAAGTAACCGCAAGTGCCATTGGTAAAAACAATCCCGGATTTGCCTTAGGCGCTACAATTTTCATTGCCGCAGGAACAGCAATGTAAGAAGCACTTGCCGCTAAAATTGCAAATATGAATCGGTTTCCAATGTCATCTGTTATTATTTGGCTAGCAAAAGCAACTAAACACCCATTCAGTAATGGAATCAATAAGGCAAATGCTGCTGCAAACCAACCACTTTTAAAGAAATCATCTAGCTTTTTGCCACTAACTATTCCCATGTCAAGGAGGAAAATAGCCAAAAATCCTTTAAAAATATCAGTGGTAAATGGTTTTATACCCATTGCTTGCTGATCACTTGCAAGAAAACCAATAAGCAAACTCCCTAAAATTAACAACACGCTACCATTAGTAAGTGAGTGTCTGATAACAGCAGCTAAACTTGTTGTAGAGGTGTTTTTTTTAGAATAAATTCTCATTAGAATTACCCCAACTACGATAGCTGGTGCTTCCATAAGCGCCATCACAGCTACCATGTGACCGCTAAAAGTGTATTTTTGAATTTCTAAAAAAGTAATTGCGGTCACAAAAGTTACTGCGCTCACAGAACCATAAGCAGCGGCAATCGCTCCTGAATTGTCTATAGAGAATTTTTTCTTTAGAATGAAGAAACAGTACAAAGGAATAAGAATTGCTATAGACATTCCGAAAATCACTGACCACACTATTTCTAGTGTAAAATGACTATGGGCTAATTCTTGACCACCTTTAAAACCAATCGAAAATAAGAGATATAGTGAAATGAATTTGGAGGTATTTGAGGGAATTTCTAAATCACTTTTTAGTCGGGTTGCAAGAATTCCTAAAAGGAAAAAAAGCAATGCTGGATTTGTGAGATTATCGAGAAGTAGATTTAAATTCATAAATGTTTTTATTTTTCGAATGCTATTATTTTAAGATTTTAGTCAAATTTCCAGAATGAGCTGCTCTTTTTAATCGGTCGTTAATTGCTCTTCCTAATTCATTTTCTGGAAACTGCTCCGCAATAATTAAATCTAAATTCAAGGCATCTAATCGGTGCAAAGCTGCATATAAATTTGAGGCCGCTTCTTTTAAATTATTTGATAAAGAAAGAATTTCTTGGTGTATTATAGTGTCCTCATTAACTTTTGTGTTAAAAAGCAGTAAGCCAATCTTTTTATCGCTATTCATACGAATAACATCAATCACATTATTGGTAACTTTAGTTGTGGTTTTTGGAGCATAATGCCGCGCCATCATACCTGGAGCATTTGGATGTTGTTCCTCGAAATTTTTTACAAGTACAGGTCCAATTTCATTTTCTATTTCTTCAAGGGATATAGATCCTAACCTGTAAAGAATAGGAACTTCATTTTCAAATCCGATAATAGTAGATTCTAATCCATTTTGGCAGTTACCGCCATCAAGTATCATAGGTATAGTAGCATCAAAATATGCAGCAACATGAAGAGCACAAGTTGGGCTTATAGATCCAAAGGGATTTGCGCTTGGAGCTGCTAAGGGGAATGGTAGTAAGTTTAATAATTGGAGTGTTTGTTCATGGTTCGGCATTCGAATAGCTACAGTGTCTTTTCCAGCAGAAATTATATCCGGAACGGCATCCTTTTTTTTAAGGACCAAAGTTAAAGATCCAGGCCAAAATTTATCAATCAACTTCTTTGCCAAATCAGGAACTTCTGGAGTTAGTTCTTCTAATTGTTTTAAAGATCCTATATGAACAATAAGTGGGTTTAAAAGTGGACGCTTTTTTAACTCAAAAATACTTCTAATTGCTTTTTCACTGTAAATATTGCCTGCAAGACCATATACAGTTTCGGTTGGAATAGCAACAATTTCATTATTTTCTAATAATTGAGCGGCTTTAATAATGTCTTTTGATATCATTTTTTAGATTAGGGGTTACATAAATTACAATAACCAGGTTCTTCTTCGGTTTTGTTATTAGGGTATAAGACTTCTTTTGAAAAGCCACATTTTTTACAAACATACAAATGACTTAATATGGAAGCCGTTGGAGCATTACACCAAGCACAAGGCAATCCGGATATAACTTTTGTAATAGTAAACCCGGGAGTTTTACACTGAGAACATTGGGATTCTACAGCGTGTAAAAGTTTTATAGCGGCTTTTTCTATAACCTTCATCCGGGTTGGATTATAATTGGCTCTCATATCGGTTTCTACATGAACGGTACCAAATTGATTTATAAAATCATGAAAATGTTTTAGTAAGACTTCCTGATTTGTTATGCCTTTTATTACTTTACTATAATTGTTTTCGGATGGTTTTAAAATAAGGCCGTGCGATGGGAAATTTGTTTGTTTTGCAAATTTTACTAAATCGGTTTCATTTGTAATTGTTGCGGCGTTAAAATTAGTTTCCATACTGATTTCTCTCACAACAACTTCTAAACTATTTTTAAGATCCATCAACATCATCATTTCATCGTCAGCTGATGCAAAAAAAACCGATGGATGCGCTCCAAACGAACCTTCACTAGCGATAACCAAATCACAATTATTCTTTTCCATAGCTAGGAGGCATTTATTGCGAAGTGTAGTCAGCGCATCCTCTTTTCTCGATATTTCGCCTGAAAAAGTACCTAAGACATCGGTGTCAAATTCGTTAGTTACAAAGCAGGAAACACCAAGTGATTTTTCAAATAAAGGGGCAATCACCTGTTCTTTAGCGTGTTTTGTAGCGATTAATAATTTGCGATTATGAAACATTAATTTAATAACTCAATAGTTATGCTACTTTTAATTATCAGATTTTTTTCCTTTTCACTCTCCAAATCAACAACAGATTTCAGTACGGTTTTCATAATTTTGAATCCGTTTTTTTAAGTTGGAGCAATGAAATTAGAATGGCTAATCCCAAAATTCCGTATGAAATAATGTAGTCCTTCAATAAGACATTTACTATTAATGCAGCCACTAAAAAAAGTATTGGAAATAGCAATCCAATGCGAGTAATTTTTATTTTAAGGTCATCTTTCATTTTGATTTCTTTTCTAATCGCTGCAAAACTCCATATTATAATTCATATATTTTTATTTATATTTGTTATGATATACATAAGCGTTATTTATGAACTATACTTTACATCAGTTGCAGGTGTTTTTAAAAATCACCCAAACTAAAAGCATTACAAGAGCTGCAGAAGAGCTTCATTTAACACAACCTGCAGTGTCAATTCAATTAAAAAATTTACAAGACCAATTCGAAATTCCCTTAACAGAAGTTGTTGGGAGACAAATATACATTACAGAGTTTGGCAGAGAAATCGCTGCTGCGGCTGAAAACATAGTAAATGAAGTTTACAATATTAACTATAAGACATTAGCATTTAAGGGCATACTTACCGGTAAACTAAAAATTTCAGTAGTTTCAACTGGAAAATATGTTATGCCTTATTTCTTATCTGATTTTACTAATAACAATAAGGGTATTGAACTTGAAATGGATGTTGCCAACAAATCAAAAGTAATTACGACGCTCAAGAATAATGAAGTTGATTTTGGTTTGGTTTCCGTTTTACCTACCGGAATAGCGGTAGAGTCAGAAGTTTTGTTAACCAACAAGTTGTTTTTAGTATCTAATCAAAATGAAATTACGAAGGGAACTAAAAAAACAAATGAATACTTATCAAATGGGGCTTTAATTTACAGGGAAGAAGGCTCTGCAACTCGAATGGCTATGGAAAATTATTTAGGCAAACAAGGAATATTGGCTAAAATGAAATTACAATTGACCTCTAACGAAGCAGTAAAACAAGCTGTAATTGCCGGATTAGGACTTTCAATTATGCCACTAATAGGGTTAAAAAACGAATTGGAAAATGGAACTATTAAAATACAACCCATTAAAAACCTCCCCATCGTTACCAATTGGACTTTAATTTGGTTAAAGGGAAAAAAAATGAGTCCAGCGGCTAGTGCCTATTTGGATTTTATCCGACAAGAAAAAGAGCGTATCAAGCAGGAACATTTTTCATGGATAGATTCTTATTAATTTTTTTTTTGAGAATGTAAAAGAGTTTTTATGGATTTCCAATAATTCTAAACAAAGCAGCATTCGATTCAAAAACTCGATTTTCGATATTGAGTTCAGACAATTGGGCTGAAACCAAATTGTTTTCTCTAGAATTAATTAGAAAAATAGAGCTTTCTCCAAATGAAAATAATCGATCTTCTGAAGTCAGCATTATCTCATTGTCTTTAACCAAGCGAACTATTAACTCTCGTTGTTTCTCTAAAGAAAGTATTTCAGTTTGTTGTGCTTTTATTTTATTTTTTAATTGTACGCGTTCCAGATCCAAGTCAAATTTAGTTTCCTGAAGCTTATATTTTGCCAATTGCAGACTTCCTCGTTCTTTGCGTAAAAATAATGGAAAGGAAAAATTGAGACCCACTTTATAATCTTGAAATCGATAATTGTCAATATAACTTGGTTCAGATAAGTAGGAATAGCCCAAGTCTACTCTGGGTAAAAGCATGTTGGCCTTCAGTTTTCGATCGATAGTTAAAATTGCAATTTTGCTTTCCAGAGCATTGATTTTTGGATGATTTTCTAGTGAAGGATTCGCTAGCATAAGCTCATTAGTACGTAAAGTTTCTTTTATGGTCAACAATAAATTTTCCTCGGGAACAATGTCATCTTGTAATTCAAGCGGAACATTGTTTTCGAGCCAAAGAAAATTCGAGAGTTCCAATGTGGTTTTAGCCAGTTTTAGTTTGGCCTCGACTAAACTTAAATCCCGATTCCTTACCGTAATTCCGGCTTCAACACTGTCAATAGCTGGCTTGTCTCCTTGTTCAATTAATTTGGAAATTCCTTTGTAGCGTGTTTCGGCATTGCTCAAATATTTTTGATACAACTGCACTTCGCTGAAACTTCTTTTCCAATTAAAATAGGCAGCTGATGCTTCGTACAGTATTAAAACCGCTTCTAAATTTCGCTCTGCCTGACTCAATCTGATTTGAATTTTAGCTTTTCTTAAATCCGCCATCCTCTGGTTGATTAACAACCCTTGTCCTAACGGTACCGAAATCCCAAAAGAAGTAAGTCCTTGATTTGGCAGGGTGTTTTCCGGATTCAGATAAATACCATCAGTATTGTCAAATCCGGCTTTCAATTCAATTCCGTACCAAGTTGGGATTTTAAAACTACTGTTTAGTATAGAATAGTATTCTGTGTCTTTGAATTTTTTTTGTTCAAAATCAACTTCTATCTTTGGATCAAAACCGCCTCGCGCCATCATTAAATTGGCTTGTGCAGCATTAACTTGTAAGTTGGCACTTTTAACCAATGGATGGTATTTTTTAACAAAACCTAAATACTCATTATAAGTAAGTTCTTTAGAAATAGTTCCTTGACTCCAAGCTGAAATGGTAAAGAACATAAAGCTAACAACAAATGCTTTCATTACTTTTTGTCTTTTTGAATGTTAGTTTTGGGTTGGTAATAATTAGGCGGAAATCCATTGAGCGTTCGCCAAAGTTCAAACCATACGGGAACATTGTCCAACAAAGCCAGAGTTTCTGCGCCTGAACCCATACTAATTTGTTTGGGCCATGCTGCTTCGTCTTTATCGGGAGCAATAAGCACACGGAACTTTCCGTTGTCGCTAATGAAGGTTTCTACGGCCACAATTTTTCCGCCAAAAGTTCCGTAAGACATATTAGGCCAGCCAGAGAATACAATTGTTGGCCAACCGTCAAACCAAACCCTAACTTTTTCGCCTTTGTGAACCAACGGATAGTCAGTTGGAGTTACATAGGTTTCTACAGCAATATCATATTTAGAAGGCATGATGCTTACAATTTGTGTTCCTTCTTTGATGGTTTCTCCAATTCCAGATTGTATGGCACGATTCACATAGCCGCTTTGTGGTGCTTTGATATAATACATTCCATTTCGGATTTTATAATTGGTGTATTGATTTTGCAATTTATTAACTTGAGCTTTAGTATCGTACTGATTACTCAAAGCGGTGAATTGGTCACTTCGAGCTTTAGAATCTTTTTCAGCATACTCTGCAGAGATTCTATTTACTTCCACTTTTGCATTGATTAATTCATTTTTACTTGCTAGTAATTTGTTTTCTTGGGTAATGATTTTAGCTTCTACTTCTTGAAGTTTTAATCTTTTTTCTTCTACATCAGTTAAAGGTTTTAATCCTTCTTTGTTTAAGGTAATCGAACGATTGAACTGTGTATTTGCGATTTTAATTTGAGTTCGAACCGCAACTAAGTCCATGCTATCACTCACTACTTTTAATACGCCTTGTTTAATTTTATTGGAGGCTTGCTCTAGTTTTAGTTTTCTTTCGTTTTCAATAGCTTGAATTTGAGAAGTAAGAGATGTTACTTTACCGCCATAAGATTCCACGGCCATTTTTTTAGCTTCTACTTGACTATTGGTTAATTCCATTAATTGCGGGTCGAGGTAATCTTCTTTAATCTCAGAGATGAACAGAATGGTATCTCCCTTTTGAATAAAATCACCTTCTTTCACATACCATTTTTCAATTCTTCCAGCTATGGCAGTATGGATGGTTTGTGGTCTTTGGTCAGGTTTTAAAGTTGTAACTGCACCAGAACCAGAGATGTTTTGCGTCCAAGGCAAAAACAAAATGATAACAGCAAGAATAGAAACACTTAAAATAATTTTATTTAAAATTTTATAATGTGGTCTTTCACCTAGGTTCTTTACGGTGCTATATTTTTCAATATTTTCGGTAATTTTATTTTTTTCAGAAATATTTAGCATCGTTATTGTTTTTTAGAATCAGCAATAATTTTTCCTTCACTCATGGTTATTTTCCGGGTACATTTTTGTTTCCAATAGGGGTTTTTAGAAGAAACTATAAGTGTCCATTTGTTTTCGTTAGCAGTAATAAAATCAATGACTTCCTCGGCTATTTTAGAATCCATTTTATCAAAAGCATCTTCTAAGAATAGTATTTTAGGTTTGGTGATGATGCTTCTTGCCAATAGAATTTTTTGTGCATTAGACGAAGAGAGTTGTCTGCCTTCTGGATATATTTTTGTATCCAATCCTTTTGGTAATGATTTTATAAATGAACCTAATTTCACACTTTCAATCGCCCATTTTATATCCTCTTGACTTACTGCAGGGTTGTTAAAAGTAATGTTTTCTAGAATAGTGCCTTCAAATGGACTTTCACCATTAATTATTGTTGCAATTTGAGAACGATATTGAGCTATGTCTATTTTTCTGTAGGTATCATCATTTATAAAAAAGGAGCCAGAAGTTGGATTCAGTAAACCAGATAATATCCTGATTAAAGTTGTTTTTCCTGAACCATTTTCGCCCTCTAAATAAATTTTTTCAGATTGCTCTATTTTTAGATTAATTTTTTCTAAAACATAATCTGTCGCTTCCGGAAATTTGAATCGGATATTTTCAGATTCTAAAGACATATTGTTATAGCAAATAGTATTTGTTGTGTCTGAACTTTCTTCAATTTGCAAATCAGTTATTTGTCCAATTTTTTCAACTGCAGTTAGAACATCATACAGTGTTTCTAATCCAACAACAATCTTTTCAACAGAATTTATCACTAGTAAGATTATGATTTCAGCCGCAACGAATTGCCCAATATTCATTTTTTGATTTAAAACTAAGTAGCCACCAATGAACAATAATCCGGCAGTGATTATAATCTTAAACACAATTAATTGAATGAATTGTCTTTTTATAATACTAAAATGTTTTTCTCTATACGATAAGTATTCTGTTACCAATCGGTTGTTTTTGGTCAAAGCAAAATCAAAATTGACGGTTTTTTTGAAACTGAAATTATTTCGCGCCATTTCTTGAAGCCAACTGACCACTTTGTATTTGTATTTTGATTCTTTTAAACTTGTAGAAAGACCACTATTAAAGGAAAACTTAAAAATTATATACAATAAAACCAGTAAAATAATTCCAAAAAATATAAAGAAGGGATGGTATAGGGATAACAATATGATACCAAATGTAATTTGAAGTAATGCTGTTGAAAAATCAATCAATAATTTAGAAGCTCCTTTTTGAATTGTTAAGGTATCAAAAAAACGATTCGCTAATTCAGGCGGATATTCATTGTAGAGTTCCTCAAATTTAATTTTTGGCAATCGATATCCAAATTCAAACGAGGAACGAACAAATATTTTTTGTTGTAAATTCTCAGTAATCCTTAATTGCATCAATGATAAGATGCCTACTAAAGCAACTCCAATAATTACGATAATGACTAATACTATCCAGGACACGCTGACTCTTCCGGATTGAATTAAATTTATAATAGCCTGAATTCCAAGTGGTAACGATAAACTTACTAACCCAGCAAAAATAGCATAAAAGAAAACTTGAGAAATGTCTTTTTTATCAAGCTTAAGCAAACTGGTTAACCGTTGTAATGGCGATTGTGTCATACTATTGTTTTAATGTGTTATCTACTAAATTAATATAAAAAACCGTTGGTGAGTTTTTTTCGTCACAATTTGTAATGGTTTTTAAATGGTCTTTTAAAAAGTGCTGATGTAGTGAACCTTCAACAATTGAGGAAGCCAAACTCTTGGCAAAAAGATACTCTGGGTTTACTTCCTGAATCATCTCAATAATTCGGTTGATTACTCTTTTATAAACCAAAAAGAATCCTTCTTTATTCTCTTCGTCCACTTCTTTAGTATAAAAGGTTTTAGTAAATTCAGCTATGATAATTTTGTTTAAAACCGCTTCGTTAATATGTTCAGTTTGATTGTCATCTTCAATTTTTTCAGTTACGATCGTAATGGCTTTTTTTAATTTATCCATTGGATTGTTTATATTGTTAGTTTCAAAAACCAACCGATATTCCATCCAACCCCAATACCAACTTGAAAGATAAACGAGTAATTTATGTTTGCTTTCAAAATAACGGTAAATCGAACTTTCATTAGAGCCAATTTTTTCACCTAATTTTTTAAAAGTAAAATTTTCAAATCCCATTTCATAAATCGACAGGATGCTTTCTTGAATTATTTTTTTCCCTAATTCAGAGGTTTCCGGATTTTTAATGTATAGTTTTTCGTTTACAGAAATGATGATATTAGACAGTACTTTTTGCATATTCTTACTTTTGATGATTGTTCGTAGGTATCGTTTTCATTTGAATGACATCTACCAAAAAGGCAAATGCCATTGAAAAATAAATATATCCTTTTGGGATTTCAAAATTAAAACCTTCTGCTAATAAGGAAACGCCAATCATCATCAAAAAGCACAACGCCAAAACTTTAAATGAAGGATGTTTAGTAATAAAATTGCTTATTGGCTTGGATGCTATTAGCATAATAAGAACGGTAACAACAACAGCTGTATACATTATCCAAAGTTCTTGAACCATTCCAACTGCAGTTATAATAGAATCGATTGAAAACACTAAATCCAGAATAATCACTTCCAATAATAACTTGCCAAATGTTCCTTTTTTAGGGATAATAGCGTTATCAGAATAAGTGATTTCAGTTTTATGGTAAATTTCTTTAGTACTTTTATAAATTAGAAATAGTCCTCCTGAAATTAAAATTAGTCCTTTTCCAGAAAACGCTACATCAAAAGCAGTAAATAATGTTTTGTCTAATTTTAAAATCCAAGAAATAAGTGCTAACAGACAAATTCTCATTATCATGGCAAGCCCAATTCCCCAATATCGTAATTTATTTCGTTGATTTTCGGGGAGTTTATCTGCTAAAATTGAAATAAAAATAATGTTATCAATCCCTAAAATTACCTCAAGGCATATTAAAGATAAAAGGGGTACTACAATATCAATCATCTAACCGTTACTAAAAGTTTATTTTAAAGCCAAAATTCAAATTTTTCAAATCTTGAAGTTCTGGTTTGATTTTATTGCTCTTAAGATCTAAATATTGTAAATGTTGTAAACCTTTTAATTTTTTTGGCACCTCTATCAATTTATTTTCATTCAGAAAAAGGGACTCTAAGCTTTGAAGTTTAAAAATCTCGTTAGGTAAACTCTTTAAATTATCATTTTCTAGATGTAACGATTTTAGTTTTGGAAGTTTTGATAAAACGGATAATGTTTTTGGTAAGTTCATTTTGGTTTCATCATTTAGATACAATTCCTCTAAGTTTTCTAAATTTGAAAAGTTAGTGGGTAATACATCAAAATCATTCCCACTTAAATCTAAAATTTTAAGATTTTTAAGTTTTGAAATTTCATTTGGGATTTCCTTTAGGTGGTCATTTTTTAAACTCAAATATTCTAAGTTGATAAATTTTGCCCAAGATGAAGCCGGAATGATATCGTTTTGATTGCTTAAATTCAATCGAAAAACTTGTTCTGGATTCTTTAAAGCTTCCTCAATAGAAGTGAACTCTTTCTTTAATGATGTACCATCTTTTGTTTGACTATTTACTTTTACTGAAAAGACCAAACTTAATGTTATTATAATAGTGATAATTGATTTCATATATTTATTTATTTATTTAGAAACATCAAAATTAAAAATGGTATTGACAATAAATCCATTATTGTTTTGAAATACATTGCGGCCGGTAACTTCTCTTCCTAGTTGTAATGTTTGGTTTAAATAACCGCCTTCTATTCTAAAACTGCCGTTAAATTTATAGCCCAACAAAAGTCCAATTCTATTTTGATCAAAAATGTTTTCATTCACGTTGGGACCAAAACCTATAAATAACTCATCATATATAGCCAAATAAGGTGTTTTGTCTCCAATATTTTTTCCTTTTAAGGGCATTTGAATTCGGAACATATACCGAAATCGATTCAGAAAAATATATTCATCTTCTGTTGTTGATGTAGGAGAAGTATATCTGCCAACAAATCGTTGCTCTAACATAAATCGATGAGAAATATCGAAAACCGAAATTTTATCGGATAATGTTGCCATTTCAAATATTCGATGTTCTGTAAAATCTTTACCCATTCCATTTATTGGATAATCGCCATAAGGATAGGTTTCTACCCATGCATATCCTAAGCGTAACTGAAGTTTTGGGTTTGCTTGATAATTTAAACCAACTCTTAATAATCCTTGTTGTTTATCAGTTATATAGTTAGATCTTCTTAATTGGTATTCAGTATGTATTCCAAATTTTGAATTTAATTTGAAAGTTCCAAAATAATTATACCACCCAATTTGATTTCCTTCTTGAATTCGAGTGTTTTGAGCTTGTAGGTTTGAAATTCCTACAATATATAAAATCGAAAACAGTATTGTTTTTCTCATGAAACAAATTTAAAATAAAAAAGGCAAATTATGTTATTTGCCTTTTTTGTTTTCATATCAATAGATTATTTTGGCGAAAAAGGCAATGATGATTTATGAACAATAATCCTCAATTTCCCATCTTTTCCTTTTTTGAAAACCCATGTTTTATCCACCATTACTACTTTGCCGTTTTTATCAGTTACCCAAACATTACCCATCGTAATTGCTACTGAACCATATATTTGAATGCCCTCATTTTTTTCGCCAGCATTATCATATCTAGCTTTTACCCATGGTGTTAAAGCAAATCCTTTATCATTTGGATAATCTGCATCTCCACCAACAAAATAAGCTAATGCTCCTTTTTTATCGTTTCTAAAAGTCTGGTCACCATACGCTAAAGTTGGTTTAAAAAACACTTTGCCAAAATCATAATTATACGCTTCTGATAAAACTTGCTCCGCAAATGCTCTGTAATCGCCACCTTCTTCTTTAGTTTTCCCAATTTTCACCAAAGCATCACACCATGCTTGTTGGGCAGCGTTAACTTCATCATAAGTAATTATATCTTGTGCGCCTTCTTCTACGTAAACCAATCCTAATTCGTCAATTACTTTTTGAACTTTTTCATTTTTTTGAGGTTCAGCTTTTGATTTTTCTTCACTTTTTTTGTTTTGGTTACAAGAACTCGTTAGTAATGTAAGGCCAATTAATCCGAGAAACAGGTTTTTTTTCATAATTATACTTTTTAAATTGTTACACAATTATATTTAATACAAAAATATACAAAATTAATAGTAACACTATTGATTTAGAGATTTTAACTTTTATTTATGTATTTTTTTAAATTTTATATGAGAAATGTCATATTTTTATAGGGTTTAAGATTTTAAATTTGAATAAAATTTATAGTTATGAGCAAATATGTTTCAGCAGCCGAAGCAGTAAAATATGTAAAATCTAACGATAGAGTTTACGTTCAAGCAGCTGCAGCCACACCTACAATTTTAACCCAAGCATTGACTGAAAGGTCATCAGAGTTGCACAATGTAGAAGTTTGTCATTTACACACTGAAGGGGAAGCGGCTTATGCCAATCCGAATCTGTCAGATAGTTTTCATGTAAATTCTTTTTTTATTGGTGTCAACGTTCGTCACACTTTAGCGGCAGGAAATGGTTCCTATACGCCTGTTTTTTTAAGCGAACTGCCTCATTTGTTTCGCAAAAATGTGTTGCCGATAGATGTTGCTTTTATTCATGTTTCTCCACCAGACATTCATGGGTATTGTTCTTTAGGAGTTTCTATTGAAGCTACTGTAGCAGCTATTGAAAATGCCAAAATTGTCATAGCTCAAGTAAATCCGCAAATGCCAAGAACTTTTGGTGACGGAATTATTCACGTTTCCGAAATTGATTATTTAGTGGATGTTAATGTGCCAATTTATGCTCATGATGTAGTGCCTTTTACCAAAGAAGAAGAAAAAATTGGCGGGTTTATTGCCTCTTTAATCGAGGATAGAAGTACGCTACAAATGGGAATTGGTTCTATACCAGACGCTGCTTTAAGTAAACTTAAAAACCACAAAGACTTAGGAATACATTCTGAAATGTTTTCAGATGGTGTGATTGATTTAATTGAAAGCGATGTTATCAATTGTAAATATAAAGGAACCCTTCGAGGCAGAATATTAGCCACTTTTTTAATGGGATCCAAACGACTTTATGATTATGTAAATGACAATCCTTTTATTGAGATGAAGGAATCCTCAATGGTTAACGACACTGCTCGAATTCGGAAAAATCCAAAGATGGTTGCCATCAATTCTGCTATAGAAGTTGATGTTACTGGACAAGTTTGTGCCGATTCTATTGGAGCCAAAATGTATTCTGGTGTTGGAGGGCAAATGGATTTTATTCGTGGTGCATCCTTGAGCGATGGCGGTAAAGCGATTATCGCCTTGCCATCAATAACCAAAAGAGGCGAAAGTCGCATTGTTCCATATTTAAAACAAGGTGCCGGTGTTGTTTCTACACGTGCCCATGTGCAATATATTATTACCGAAAATGGTATTGCCAACCTATATGGTAAAACACTTAAACAACGTGTTGCCGAATTGGTGAAAATTGCGCATCCAACCCACCAAGAAAGTATTGAAAGAGCTTACTTTGAAATGTTGCGATAAAAAAAGTCCCGAGTAATCGGGACTTTTTTTGTTTTTAGTAAACCCTTCGAGGTTTCAATTCCTTATTCTTTTACAAACTTCCCACTAGCAGTTCCTTTATCACTCAGGATCTTAATAAAATAAGTGCCCGTGCTTAATTCCGTAACATCTATAGTCTCGTTTGGATTGGTAATAACCTGAACCAATTGCCCCACAGTATTATAAATAGTTATTAAATCAATTAAGACTGATTGTTTAATCGTGATGTTCAATGTGTTTTTTACTGGAACTGGAGACAGAACAAATAAATTATTGAAGTCATAAGACTGATTTGATAACAGCTGAACAAACTCTGTAGAAAATGTATTGGTAATAATGGCTGGATTCGAATCAAAATAAATTGAAGCCGTATTTGGAATGATATCGCCAACGGCAAAACCACTTTTTGGTTTTATTTTGAAATTGATATATCCTTTTCCAATATCTGTATTTGGAACTGAAATAGGTAATTGAATGTTATTGAAATTCCAAACTAGTGATTCGTCAACCCTATCTAAAGTATAGGCATGGCTAGCATTAATCATGACTATTGAGTTTTCGTCCAATCTAGCGTCTAAAACATCGGTAACCCTCACATTTAAAGCACCCGCTGTTCCTGTATTTTCAAACCGAATCGTGTAATATAAATAATCAGTAGCACTGAATGCGGAGAATAGAATTTTTTCACCATGACTTTCTGATTTATCGTTTGGATCATAAGAACCCGTTACTACTTGTGTTAAACTACTGTTATTATTATTGGAAAGTAAATCATCAGTGGCAGGAGTTACACTAGCAGTATTTGTTAATAATTGTCCCAAACTTACTGCAGGTATCGCAGGAACCGACATAGTTACAATGATGCTTCTGCTTTCAAAGGGCACTAAATCTGTAAAACTGTAAGTAAACCCTGTAGCCGTAGGTGTTGTTCCGGTTTGAGATAGCGCCGTGATAGTTACTGAAGCACTCTTGCTAAAACTCAAACTGCCTGCTGCAATTGCTTGGTTTCCGTTATTAGTGTAAACAATTTTGCTTTGATACGTAAATCCTGCTCTTGGCGAGCTTAAAGGAACTACTGTTACCCCAATATCATTATAGTTTTGTATACTAGTAATAGGAAAATTGTAAGTAGTCAAACCGCCACTTGCTACGTAAACATCACTATATGTGGCCGATGTAGTATACATTGAACTAAACTCAGGATTAATTACATAACTTAATGCATAGATATTAGAAGCAAAATCATCATATATGGTATGCATACCAGATGGTGAAGTAATATGATGAACATCGGTCGAACTATTTATACTATATTGAAACTGCCCTAACGGAAAGTTTACTTCATTACTTTCCTGTACACCATTGTCATTTGAGTCTATGAATGCATTTAATACGATTCCAGAACAATCTATAGCACCGGCACCTACTTGATTGGTATTGGTTTGAAGCAAATTAATGTATCCTGACTGATTACTGAAATTCGTAATTAAAACAATATAAAATTCTCCTGCCAATGCATTGGTAATATTTAAGGTTTCTGTTGGTGCGGCAGAATAGCTGCATCCTGTAGATAAAGAAACTGGCACACCAATTCCTGGAGCTTGTCCGGCACTTATGGCAGCACAGGCAGCATCTTTTGAACTAAATGGTCCCCATGCAGCATAATCAACGTCTATATCAGGAAGGGTAGATCCAATTCGAGATTGCGTTAGTAAAAGATTCACAGGACCACTTTCAGCAATTTTAATATTAAAATACGTTGCATTAGGTGAAGTAAACAGACAGCCAATAGTACCCAAACTAGGCACACCAATTGAATTCGCATAATTAGTCAAACTACATACCGATTGGCTAACCGGACAGCTTGCGTAAGTAGTAACACATAAATTAAAAGCAACTGTTTGGGGTAGCGCCACATTTGTATATACTCTAATAAAATAAGTTTCGCCAATTACTAAGTTGCTCAAAGCAGCATTACAACTAAATTGGGTTAATGAACCACAAGAGCCTGTATAAACCCCAAAATTTAAATTACTTGTCGTACCAATAACATTGCTAAACGAAATTAATACATCAGAACTAATTGCCACAAACTTAAACCAAACATCATCATCTGGAGTTCCTAAACAAATACTTTCTAAAGCAGGTATTGTTGGGTTTGCACTTGTAAGAGTGCCCGAAGTTAGCTGATTACAACTGTTATTATTAACAGTAATTACTATTGCATTACTACACTCATCATTAACTGGAGCGGTTGCTATTTTTTTAAGTGACCAAATACTTTTTTCTCCAAAGGAGCAGATGGATCTTACATAAACATCATAACAGGTACTTGGTGTTAAGCCAGAAATGGTAGTTGTAGTATTTGTTACAAC
This sequence comes from Flavobacteriales bacterium, assembly GCA_038202695.1. Taxonomy (GTDB): domain Bacteria; phylum Bacteroidota; class Bacteroidia; order Flavobacteriales; family Flavobacteriaceae; genus Flavobacterium. The sequence goes on along the minus strand of JBBRET010000017.1, from coordinate 25,631 downwards.
TTGTCCAACAGAAACAGATGTAGGCGCAGTTGAGCCACAAGGTAAGGATAAAATTTCCCAGCTAGTGGCCGAATTATTATCTGTCCAGCTAAGAGTTGTAGTATTAGATGTAACGGAACTCACTAATGTAACGGGTCTTAGGCAACTTGTTTGCACATCGCAAATGATATTGGCAATCCAACCCACAGCATTAACTGAAGAATCACTTCTGAATCTAAAAGTCAAACAACCACTAGGATCTGATGAAGTAAATGAACCCGGATTTTCATTTCCCCAAAAGCCGCCAGCTAAACCACCAGGAACACTTCCGGCCGGATTAGTACTTACAATTTGTGGAGATGTTATAGCGTTTCCGTCAAAAACATAAAGTGCATCCCAACTTGCTTCTGTGTTAAAAGTAGTAAAAGTTACAGTTACGGCGGTATTTGGAGTATCAGGACATAGTATAACTATATCGTCTGATCCGTTTGGATAATTTCCTAAAGCACCTCCCGCATCTGTAAATTGCCCACCACAAGCTGGTATTGATTGAGTTGTAGTAACTGCAAAAGGACCTGCCCAAACACTCTTGTCTGTTGGGGAACAAATCGCTCTAACATAAAAATTATAACAAGTTAATGAATCTAAGCCTTCTGTAGTATAAGGATTAGTTGTAGCTATTTGCCCCACAGCGTTAACCGACGGAGGTGCTGCTCCGCAAGGAACTGTAATTACCTCCCAAGATGTGGCCGCATTAACTTCTGTCCAGCCTAAAGCAACGCTAGTAGTTGTTACTGAAGCAACTGATAATGCAGTTGGCTTTAAGCAAGTTGGCAATGGAGTACAAGTTACATTAGCTATCCAGCCTGAATTTGCAACAGAACTATCACTCCTAAATCTAAAAGTAAGAGCACCAGATGGGTCAGTAGAGGTAAATGGACCCGGAATGGCTGTACCCCAAAATCCTCCCGCTAAACCCCACGGATTATTTCCAAATCCATTACTACTAGCAATTTGTGGAGCTGCTGTTGAATATCCGTCAAAAACAAACAATACATCAAAATTAGCTTCTGTGTTGAAAGATGTAAAAGTTACAGTTACTGCTTCTCCCGGGTTGGTAGGATAAATAGTAACTGTGTAATCACTGTTGTTATTGTAGTTATTTGTTTCGCCACCTGGGTCAGTAAATACACTGCCACAAGTCACTTGAGAATAAGCTGATGTTGACATCCCGAACAGAATCAGAAATGCTGAAAGTAAAAGTTTTTTCATTTAAATAGTTTGAGAATCAAATATATAAAAAAAGTAGATGCTTTTACTTCTATTAAATAAATATTTGCACAATCAAGTCATGAGCTAATGATTGCTCTGAAATACTTAAGAAGAATTTGGTTTTTTTCTTACAACAACGAATTTCCAGTCATTACCGCTGGCTTTTCGATGCCCATTAATTCTAAAATAGTAGGAGCAAGGTCGCCCAAAACCCCATTGTGTATGGTTTTTATTTCTTTATCTACCAAAATAATTGGCACTGGATTAGTTGTGTGTGCCGTATTTGGTGATCCATCAGGATTAATCATGGTTTCGCAATTGCCATGGTCGGCTATAATAATGGTAGTATAGTTGTTTTCTAATGCGGATTCAATTACCTCTTTTACACAAGCATCAACGGCTTCGCAGGCTTTTATAGCAGCAGCCATAACGCCAGTGTGTCCTACCATATCGCCATTGGCAAAGTTCAGACAAACGAAATCTACTCTTCCTGAATTAAGTTCCGGAATCAAAGCGTCTTTTAATTCAAAAGCACTCATTTCGGGTTGTAAATCATAGGTTGACACTTTGGGTGAATTTCTCAAGATGCGGGTTTCGCCATGAAATGGCTGTTCTCTTCCACCCGAGAAAAAGAAAGTGACATGTGGGTATTTCTCTGTTTCGGCAATTCGAATTTGAGTTTTATGGTGTTTTTCTAATACTTCGCCCAAAGTTTCAGTAATATTATCTTTGTCATAAATCACGTGAACATTTTGATACGTAGAATCATAATTAGTCATCGTGACAAAATATAGAGGCAGCTTGTGCATGTTGAATTCATGAAAATCTTTTTGCGAAAGCACTTCTGTTAATTCTCGACCTCTATCTGTTCTAAAGTTGAAAAAAATCACCACATCATCATTCTGTATCGTGGCAATCGGATGATCAGTAGCATTTACCTGAATCAGAGGGAGAATAAATTCATCGGTTACATTATTATCATAACTTTCGGCAATACTATTGACTAAATTACTAGTGTGTTTCCCTTCGCCATTTACAAGTAAATCATAGGCTAATTTAACGCGTTCCCAACGTTTGTCTCTGTCCATGGCATAATACCTTCCTACAAGAGAAGCTATTTGTACGGTAGATTTTTGGATGTACGCTTCTAACTCTTCAATATATTTTTTTCCAGATTTCGGATCTACATCACGACCATCAGTAAAGGCGTGAACGAATACTTTTTGCAATCCAAAATCTTGTGAGGCATCAATTAAACTGCGTAAGTGCGAGGTATGCGAATGCACGCCACCATCAGAAACCAATCCCAAAAAGTGGACAGCTTTGTTATTGGCTTTTGCATAGTTGAAAGCGTCAATCAACGGTTGCTCCTGACTCATGGTTTTGTTTTGGACTGCCAAATTAATCTTGGCCAAATCCTGATAAACAATTCTACCAGCGCCGAGGTTCATATGACCAACTTCTGAATTTCCCATCTGACCTTCAGGCAAGCCTACATTTAGGCCATCAGTTCGGAGTTGGGCATTTGGGTATTTAGTATATAAACTATTTATGAATGGAATATTGGCATTGTCAATGGCAGAAACTTTCGGGTCAGGCGATTTTCCCCAACCGTCTAATATCATCAAGATTACTTTTTTGTTCATGTTGAATTGTTTTAAACAAAGGTAAAGCTTTAAAAACGGATTCTTTCCTTAGGTTTGGTAAATGACTTCGAAAATCTAGAATTTTTTAACGAATTGTAATCAATAAAATAGCGGATACTGACAGAGAAAATGTGGTTTAAAATATCGTCATTCAACAAGCTCTTTATGTTGTTGTTATAATCCTTTTTGATTGTGTCGCTAAATCGATTGGAATTGTTTCTGTAAAGCACTGAAATTTCACTTCCGGGTGCAAACCACCATGAGTAGGTCAAATCTAAATTCCAAGTGCTAAAATCTTGATCTTGACTCTGAATCGGATTCGTATAATCAGCAAATCGTCCATTGGATAGCAACAAAAGATACTTTTTATTTTCAGAATAAGACCAATAATGACGTGCCAACAAGGTAAAACTCATAGCGCTGTTTACTGAATACCGTGCTGAAATGGTATTGGAATACGAAACCACATTTCGGTAACCAAAAATAATATCATCAGCGGTTGCGGCATTTGCGTCGGTGTCAATCTCCGTAGCATAGCCATTATCATTGGTGTATTTAAAAGCATTAAAACTGTAAACAACCAATAAATGGTCACTAAAACGGTATCTGGGTCTTAAAGTGAAGTCGAATAATTCTCTGCCTTTTTCAGAATATTTGGAATAAGAGGGTTCGATATCAAAGGCAAATTTGTAATTGTAGTTAGAAGAAAAATAACCCCATGCTCCAAATCTACTCGGATTAAAAGAGTAATTGTTGATGCCCAATCTTGGGTCAAATTCGTGTGTTTCATAGGGGTCAATATTGATTCCCATTCCAAAATCATGATTTTTTTTGGTAGTTACATTTAGATTGATGTTATAGTTACTGGCTTTTAAAAGACCTGTTTCTTTATGAAATTCATTGTAGTTATTTAGGTTAATTCGGAATCCGTTTACCAATTTTGTTGGGTTTAAAATACGGTACCCAATATTACCATAAAAATTGTAATAGCCAGTTTCAAAGTTGATTCCCAAATCATTATTGTCAAAGTCTTGACTGATAATAAACCCACCAGCACCAAAACGGATTTTACCTTTGGTTTTATTAAACTGTGCAAACGATCTAATGCCCTGCTTATCTTCAACAGTATTTATTTTGCTGTATTCCAAATTTCCTTGTGCCTGAAAGGAATTGGATTTTGTATTTAAATCCCAAACTAATGCTGAAACATTTGCATCTCTGAAGCTACCATTCCGAGTTACATTAGTATTGACAATTGAGATAGAGGAGTTTTTATTAAATCGCTGGTCTAAAACCAAAACATTGTAATTAGTCAAAGGAGAAATGGTTTTTTGAGAAGTTTGTCCAGTATCATTGTCTCTAACTGTAACACTAGTGTTTTCTGAAACTGCATTTAAGACACCAATTCCCAAACCATTTTTTGTTCTGCCCGAAACTTTTAAAGCATTGATTAACTTAATGGCGCTAGGTCTATCAATCACTGTTTCATTTTCGGCTACATCAAAGCCAGGAGTTTGACCAATTCTTCTTGTGTACAACAAATCGCCTTTGTTAAACAAATCTGTTCCTTCGGTAAAGAAGGCTCTGTTTTCGTTGAACTGTTGTTCAAAGGCACCCAAATTCAATTGTACATCATCAAATTTGGTTTGACCAAAATCTGGAATCAAAATAGCATCTAGCGTAAATGCATCGCTAATCCCATACTTAACATCCATTCCGCCTTTAAATTCTCCAACAGTTTTTTGGGAATTGTTCCCATTTAAATAAAAAGAAGAATACGGAATCAGAAACAAACGCGTTGGAGTTTTAATGTTTTCAATGCCTTCCAATATTCCGGCTTGGTTGCTTTCTGAGTTGATTTTGTTGTCTAATAAATTCCAAGTGTATTTTCCGTTTATTCGTTTAATTTCACGATAAAAATTCAAACCCCAAGTTTGTTTGTTCGCTGTCGAAAAACGCAACGCAGCATAAGGAATTTTCATTTCAACTTCCCAACCAAAATCGGTCATCCGCGCTTTGCTATCCCAAATGGCATTCCAAGAATAATCTTCTCCATTAGATTCGGTGTAAAAAACATCTATTTGAACATCAGCGGCACTAACAAAGAAACGGAACTCTTGTTGCCCGTCATTATAACCATTGATTTGTACTCCAAAATGATCGGCAGTTCCAAAAACATCTCGCCTCGTTAATTCCCTAGAAATTTTAGCGGGTTCGTTATCATAAAGTTTGGCTGCAATATAAATCGCTTCATTGTCATAAACCAATCGGACTTCGGTCTTTTTTTCAGGAGCAATGGGCTTTCCGTTGTCGGGTTCTACCATTAAAAAGTCGGAAGCGATATTGGCTTTTTCCCATATTTTTTCATCTAACTTTCCGTCAATGGTGATTTTTTCAGTAATAAATTCAGTAACCAACGTCTTTTTTGGATTTTGACTATACATTTTGCCTGCAAAAAGCAATATTACGTAGAGGAAATAGTAATAGTATTTAGGCATTGAGGATTTGGTTAGTCGAGCAAAATTAAAAAATAAATTGATATTTACAACCCACCTACCAATAAAAATCATTCATAAACAAGAAGTTAAAACTATTAAAATTGCCTTAAGAAAAGCAATTTGTTTTTTTATTTTTAATTTTTAGTTTATGTTTGTTAAACCAAATCTAATCTTTTAACCTATAGCAACATATGAATTTTAAACTTTTTCCCTTATTTTTTGTTGTTTTATTGGCCTCTTTTACAAGATTGCCAAGCGGAACAAATACCACAAAAATCACTACTATTCTAGCTGTTGACAAGGTTTCTAAGAATGTCTCCGTATACAACCAAATAGATTCCAACTCTTTTGATATGCCTAATTTAGATTGTTTTAGCGCAGCTTTAGATGGTTTTCATTTGTTAAAAGAAAAAGGACTCATTACTAAAAATATATTGACCCTAGTTGATTTTGGTTTGTCATCAAATTGCAAACGCCTTTGGGTAATAGATTTAGATAAAAACCTAGTTTTGTTTCACACCCTAGTGGCTCACGGAAGAAATACGGGTGAAGAATTTGCCAATCAGTTTTCAAATCAAGCTGAATCTTTCAAAAGCAGCATCGGATTTTATGCTACTGGTGAAATTTATAACGGTAAACACGGAATGTCATTAAAGTTAGACGGACTTGAAAAAGGACTTAATGACAAAGCAAGAGAAAGAGCTGTCGTGATGCATGGTGCTGATTACGTTTCAGAATCATTCATCAGACAAAACAAAAGATTAGGAAGAAGTCAAGGTTGCCCAGCTATTCCGGTCGAAATGAACGAAAAGATTATCAATGTCATAAAAAATAAATCGTGTTTATTTATCTACCATCCTATGAAAGTTCAGGATATAGTTTCAAGATTAAACGCTTAGGTTTATATCTAAATTCCAATAATTAATTAAAAGTTGTGATTGTAAAGTCGCAACTTTTTCATTTTAAATGACTTATCAGTCTAAAATTGTTCCGTTTGAATGAGGCTGTATTTTTTTTAAAAAAAACTTGCATCGAAAGAATGTTATTCTTTATATTTGCACCCACAAACAACAAAACACCAATGTTTGTATTATGCGGAAGTAGCTCAGTTGGTAGAGCTCCAGCCTTCCAAGCTGGTTGTCGCGAGTTCGAGCCTCGTCTTCCGCTCATAAAAAAAAACCGCTACCTAAGTAGCGGTTTTTTTGTACCCAAAAGCGAGAATCTTTTCCCATTTCTAATCTAAACTCTTGACAGCACATTTACTGTATTTTTCTTTTTGGGCGTTCCCCAATGGGTCGTGCTTTGCGCAGTGCATGGCACTTTGCTCCAATCACTAACGCAATTTTAGTGTATCCAGGACAAATCCGTTTCAGGTTCCATTTCCAACGGATTTTGTTGCGGCCGGAACAAACGAGCCGTAATTGTCCCTTTCAAGATTATTTTAGAACCGGCAACTTCCAGCCAACTGCCTTCTCGTAATCCTAAAACTGGGGTTTCGTTAAAAGCATGAAATTCTTTTATTCGGGTTTCGCGGGTTTCGCCCATGTGTTGGCTTTGCAAATCAGCATCTAAGTAATGCGGATTTAAATTAAATGGTATCAATGCTAATGTTTTAAAACTGGGTGGGTAAATAATGGGCATATCATTGGTAGTTTGCATGGTCATTCCTGTAATATTGCTTCCCGCACTTGAACCAAGGTAAGGTGTACCGTTTTCAACTACTTTTGTCAAAACAGCCATCAGATTATTTTGGTACAATTGAGTTACTAGTAAAAAGGTGTTACCGCCTCCAGTAAAAATTCCCTGCGCGTTTTCAATAGCTTCCTTCGGGTTGGTATGTTCATGCAATCCGGTAACAGCTATATTAATTTTGGCGAAAGCCATACCAACCATAGTGGTATATTCTTCATGAGAAATGCCACTCGGACGCGCATACGGAATAAAAAGTATTTCCTGGCATTCTTTGAAATGAATAGCTAAGGTTGGTAGTAAATACTCTAAATAACGCCCTCCATGTAAGGTTGAGGTACTAGCGATAATCATTTTTTTCATGAATCCGATTTTCTTTATAAATAAGTTTAACAAAAGATTATATACTTTTAGTAATCTAAAAAGATATTTTTACATCGTAAATTTAGAATAATGAAGTTATTTAAGGGTATAATCTTGGGTTTATTTTTGGCTCCGCTCACGGTTCAAAGTCAGGCACTAAATTTACTCAAAGGAAAAATTACCTCTCAAATAAAAGAACTTAATGACGTTTTTGTTACCAATCTGCGCTCAGAATCGAATACTGCAACAGACCAGAATGGGAACTTTTCAATGTTTGTAAAAGTAGGCGACACGTTACAGTTTTCGGGGATGCAAATCATCACTAAAAAAACCGTAATTGATGAAAACGATACTAACAAAAAATTGTATGTTACAGTTGTTGATGCCAAAATTATCCCGCTAGAAGAAGTAGAAATTAAAAGCTATCCAAATATCAATGCGGTGTCGCTTGGCATATTGCAAAAACCTGCTAAAGTATACACGCCAGCTGAACGAAAATTGAGAACCGCAACGGGTCTTTACGCAACAGCAAATGCGGGATTAATGGCGGGCGGTTCGTTAGGTTTAGATCCAATTATAAATGCTATTACTGGACGCACAGCCATGTTGAAGAAAGAATTGAAGATAGAAAGAAAAGAATACCTGCTTCAAAAAATAGAATATCAATTCAAAGAAGACTATTTTACACAAAATTTAAAAATTCCAAAGGATTATTTGAGAGGTTTTTGGTATTATTCAGTTGAAGACCCAAAATTAGTCGCAGCTTTGAATGCCAAAAACTATTTGATGGCCCGATTTATCTTCTCTGATTTGGCTACTAAATATTTAGAAACAGTAAAAAACTAATCGTAATTTAAGTAACTTTGTAGCTCATAAAAAAAACAAAAAACTATGTTCGGAATAGGTGGTGGCGAACTAATATTTATCATTTTTATTGCCTTAATGCTTTTTGGATCTGACAAAATTCCAGATATCGCGCGCACTATGGGAAAAGCTATGGCACAATTTAAAAATGCCACTAATGAAATCAAAAATGAAATTCAAAAAGGAGCAGAATCTAACGGATTAAATACTTCTATGAAAGAATTAACAGCAACTTTTAGTGATGAGGTTGAAAAAGTGAAATCGGGAATAGATACCAATATTTTGCCCGAAGCTACTCAACTTAAAGAAGAGATTGATGCGTTGACTGGACCAATAAAAAGACAACGTTAATTTTGGAAAAAATCATTGAACTTGATAAAGAATTATTTGTTTGGCTGAACGGATTAGGCTCGACTCCTTTTGACGGTTTATGGTTAATTATTACAAAACAAGCTTATTGGGCGCCAGTATTTGTTTTCATTTTTTACTTACTTCAAAAAAAATTAGGCTGGAAAAATTTTGGGTATTACCTTCTTTTTACCGCATTGCTAATTGTGGTTTGCGATCAAACTACCAATCTTTTTAAAAATCACTTTCAACGATTGCGACCTTGTAACGTAGCAGAATTAAAAGGAATTATCCGAATTGTAAAAACAAGCAAAAGTTTCAGTTTCTTCTCAGGTCATGCTGCCAACTCTATGGCATCAACGGTTTTTGGATTTATGATTTTAAAGAACTATTACAAACACAGTTATTTGCTGTTCTTGTTTCCGTTAATTTTTGCTTACAGCCGAATTTACTTGGGTTTACATTTTCCGTCCGATATTTTAACCGGATATGCTTTTGGTGCTACATTTGGGTTTATTTGCTACAAATTATATCATAAATACCTGCATCGCAAATCGTAAATTGATCATTCCAAAAAGATGCTTTATCGTACTCTAGTAACAGTAAGGCCATCACGGATTGGAAGTAAAACGGTTTCTACTCGCGCATCTTCTTTTACTAATTGGTTGTATTCCAATAGTATTTTGGTAATAAGATCTTTAGGATTCAATTCTTCTAAAACTTTACCGCTCCACAACACATTATCGGACAGTATAATTCCGCCCTTATTCATCATCGGAACAATTAAATGAAAATAGTTGATGTAGTTTTCTTTATCAGCATCTATAAAAACCAAATCGTATGTTTTATTTAGCTTCGGAATAATATCCAGTCCATTTCCAAGATGCTGGGTGATTTGCTTTCCCCAAACAGATTGGTCAAAATATTTTCTTTGAAAATCAAATAATTCTTCTTCATTGTCAATAGTATCGATACTGCCGTTTGCTGCCAAGCCTTCCGCTAAACAAAGTGTGGCATAACCTGTATAGGTTCCGATTTCAAGAATAGTAGTCGGATGAATGATTTTAGAAAGCATGCTCAAAACCCGACCTTGAAAATGTCCACTTAGCATGCGCGGTTGCAGTATTTTTTGGTGTGTTTCTTTATTGAGCTTGACTAACAATTCAGGTTCGTCCTGTGAATGTATCGTAACATAAGTATCTAATTCTTCAGAAAGGAAGTGCATGATTATATTTTTTACAAAAATACAAATTAAGAAGTAATCAAAATACCCTAAATTTGCCTCATGCAAATCGAGAAAAAAGACATTCGAAGTTTATCCAAATCGCAATTGCGTGATTTTTTTGTGACTAATGGTGAAAAGGCGTTTCGTGGCAACCAAGTCTACGAATGGCTTTGGAGCAAAGCATCACATAGCTTTGAAGACATGACTAATGTTTCAAAAGAAACAAGGACTATGCTCGAAAATAACTTTGTGATTAATCATATCAAAGTAGATACCATGCAACGCAGCGAAGACGGAACGGTAAAAAACGCAGTCCGGCTTCACGATGATTTGATAGTTGAGAGTGTTTTGATTCCAACTGAAACCAGAACTACAGCATGTGTTTCGAGCCAAGTTGGTTGTAGTTTAGATTGTAATTTTTGCGCCACAGCGCGTTTAAAAAGAATGCGAAACCTAGAACCAGGTGAAATCTACGATCAAGTGGTAGCAATTGATAGAGAAAGTCGTTTGTATTACAATCGACCGCTTTCCAATATCGTTTTTATGGGAATGGGTGAACCTTTGATGAATTATAATAACGTAATGAAAGCCATTGAGATGATAACTTCAGACGAAGGTTTGGGAATGTCGCCCAAGCGAATCACGGTTTCTACTTCAGGCGTTTCAAAAATGATTAAAAAGATGGCAGATGATAACGTGAAATTCAAGTTAGCGGTTTCCTTGCACTCCGCAATCGAAGAAACAAGAAACCGAATTATGCCGTTCACTAAAAATTTTCAGTTACCGGAATTACGCGAAGCACTAGAATATTGGCACCTAAAAACGAAAAGCAAAATTACATACGAATATGTAGTTTGGAAAGGAATTAACGATGATGAAGCCTCTATAGATGCTTTAGTCAAATTCTGTAAATATGTACCCTGCAAAGTCAATTTGATTGAATACAATCCAATAGATGATGGCGAATTCCAACAAGCATCTGATGTCTCAATTGATCATTACATCAAGGCATTGGCTAAAAATGACATCATAGCCAAAGTGCGCCGAAGCAGAGGGAAAGACATTGATGCAGCCTGCGGTCAATTGGCGAATAAATCCTAAAAAAAAGAGTCTCATTTTCTTAGAATGAGACTCTTTCTTTTTTTAAATCATTTTTTAATTTCCAATGACAATATCATAAGTATTTCCGTTTACGGTAAATTCAGCTAAGTTATCGCAATCTCCGTTACCAAAATCCAAAGTTGCTATCGTATTATTTCTAACAATTGTGATTACACCGGAAACAAGTAGCGGTTTATTAACCGCTATGCAACTCATTTTTACGCGCAACGGAGTGGTAATTGTGCTGTTTTGTGTGGCTCCGCTTGGTGCTGTGGTAATCCAAGATCCTGTTATGCTGTAAACATTGTCTGCTAGAATTAGGTTGCCAAATCCTTCAATAATTTCTCTAACTCTAGTTCCAACTCTACTATATACAGCACCATTTTCAAGTGTTGCAGTATAATCCATGGTCATCGTTACTTGTGGGTGTGGTGTCGGATTAGCGGTTGTGGTAATCATCGTTCTGGTAAATGTTTTGTTTCCATTAAAAGCGATACCATTGTGTCTAAAGTTATCAAATGCATACGTTATTGTGTGTGAAGTTGCTTCGGGTTGGAAAACAAAGGTGATGATGATTCTGCCGCTAACAACATTCCCGTTGTCTAATATACAATTACTCCCAAAATCAATGGTTTTAGTTACGGTTTGTCCAACTGTTGGTGGCGTCCCAAAAGCTGGTACTCGGGTAATAGTAGCGCAATTCGTAAGTACTGAAACAGCTAAATCTCCAGTTTTTCCTGCAGTAGCGTCCAAATATGTATTCGATTCTTGTTCTTCAACGATTCCCGTTACATCATCGTTCATTGCGTCAATTTTGGCGCTCACTTTTGCATCCTCTGCAGAGATAGAGCTTCCATTGTCTTCTTTGTTACAACTAAAGATTGTCAAAGTAAGCACTAATACTAGAATTAATTTTTTTGTATTCATAGTTTTTATTTTTTTTTGGTTCTTGAGTTGGAGTCTATTTTTTATAAAAGGTTTAATCAAAAATAAAATAATTTTTCAGATGATAGCATTATTGTATCTTTGAATTCAATGAATACCACTTCGCAAATAAAACAGCCCATTCAGAAAGAAATGGAACTCTTTGAAAAAAAGTTCTACGAATCGATGACTTCAAAAGTAGCGTTGCTCAATCGTATTACGTACTATATTGTCAACAGAAAAGGGAAACAAATGCGACCTATGTTCGTGTTTTTGGTGGCTAAAATGCTTTCAGAGACGAGTGAAGTAAATGAAAGAACTTACCGAGGCGCTTGTGTAATTGAGTTAATTCATACTGCAACTTTAGTGCACGATGATGTGGTAGATGATAGTAACCGTCGGCGCGGTTTTTTCTCTATCAATGCATTATGGAAAAATAAGATTGCTGTTCTCGTGGGTGATTATTTGTTATCCAAAGGATTATTACTCTCGATTGATCATGGTGATTTTGACCTGCTCCGAATCATTTCTGTAGCAGTGCGCGAAATGAGTGAAGGGGAACTTCTTCAAATAGAAAAAGCCCGTCGGTTAGATATTTTAGAAGACATCTATTATGAAATCATTCGAAAAAAGACAGCCACTCTAATTGCTTCTTGCTGCGCACTTGGTGCCAAATCGGTTTCTGAAGATGCGATTTTAGTAGAAAAAATGAGAAAGTTTGGCGAACTCATCGGAATGGCATTTCAAATTAAGGACGATTTATTTGATTATACTGATGACGCTATCGGAAAGCCAACCGGAATTGATATCAAAGAACAAAAAATGACATTGCCATTGATTTATGCTTTGAACAATTGTTCAACTAAAGAAAAAAGTTGGTGTATTAATTCGATAAAAAATCATAATAAAGATAAAAAGCGTGTTAAGGAAGTCATTCAATTCGTAAAAAACAAAAACGGATTGACGTATGCCGAACAAAAAATGACAGCTTTCCAACAAGAAGCAATCCAATTGCTACAAGATTTTCCCCAATCTGAATACAGAGATGCTTTATCACTGATGGTAAATTACGTTATAGAGCGAAAAAAGTAATTTTTTTTTATCTTGTAAAAGCCTGATTTTATTGGGATTATTCATTTTATATTTTTTAAATTTAATTTTTTTGGAATGGTCATGCAACTATTTTCAATCCATTCTCGTCTATGCTAATAGATGTCTGTTTTTTTTGAATGGAACATTAAAAGCAGAACACTTATACTTATAATGAAGGTAATCAACTTACATCAAGAGGAAAAAGAATTAATCGAATTGGCTGTCGATCATAACCGACATGCACAACATAAGATTTATGATAAATATGCTTCAAAAATGTTGAGCGTTTGCCGTAAATACAATAAAGATTTGCATCTGGCAGAAGACATTATGATTACGGCATTCATGAAGGTATTCACGAATCTGAAAAATTTTGAACACAAAGGAAATTTTGAAGGTTGGATAAGACGAATCATGGTAAACGAATGTATTTCTTATATGAGGGTTCAGAAAAAACTAAAGTTCATAGAAGATGAAGACTATTTTGAAGCTAGTCATAACAATATTGAAAGTAAATTTTCAGTAGATGACATCCAGTTTTTGATTGACAGTTTGCCAGACGGTTACAAAATGGTTTTTAACTTATATTGTATAGAAGGATTTAAACATCAAGAAATAGCAGTATTACTCGGAATCAATGAAGGAACTTCTAAATCGCAGTTGTCTCACGCAAGAAAAATGCTTCAGGATAATATTATCAAATTAAAAAATTACGAGAATGGAACCAATTAAATTAGAAAATCAGATAAAAGAAAAGTTGAATTCAAGAACAATTCAACCTTCAGCTCAAGCTTGGGATAGACTAGATGCCATGCTATCAGTAGCTGAAGAGAAAAAAACAAGACCACGTTTTGGCTTTTTCCTTATTGCTGCCAGTATTTTGGTTTTCGTGTCATCTGGTATATTTTTCTTTACTCAAAACAGTTCAAAAATCAACAATCAGAATAATGTTGTTGGAACAGCAGCTAAAAAAGACAGTACAACTAAAACCCCAAATCAAAAAGTACAATTTTCGATAAAAGAACAAAATCAAACTGTTGTTGCAATAAGTCAACCTATAAATCAGAGAGTACAAAACAATAATCAACGAGTTTCAATCATCAATCAAAACCATCTAAAACAGTCAACTAACCCGCTTATAAATCGAGACAAAGAAATTGAGTATCAGAATAATGAAGATGTTGCTTTAAAAGATATGCCAAGAATACAATATTCTAAAGAGATTAGTGTCGGTAAAAATGGAATCAATACTAAATCAGATGTTACTTTTAATGAATTGTCGAAGCTAGTTCAGAAAAAACCAACATACATTGATGTTGATGCGCTATTGGCTTCGGCTGAAAATTCAAGCAAATCAAAAATTCTAGAAAAAACTAATAAAATTAATGTTGATGCGAAAGCTTTATTGTCTCAAGCAGATCAAGAAGTAGAAACAACTTTTCGCGAAAAAGCAATTAATAGAATCACAAAAAACTACCGAGAAGTTAAAGTGGCTTTGTCCAACAGAAATCAAGAATAATAATCATTAATCAAATTTAAATCAAACATCATGAGAAATTTTACAATTTACTTAGCTATCGCAGCATGCCTATTTGTGGGGAAAGTTGTGGCACAGGAAACCTTCGAATCAAGAGCAAGACAAATTGCTGACAAGATCGAAAAAATCACAAAAGACGAAAAAGACGCCTTAAAAATTGAACTCGAAGAAGTTAACAAGCAATTCGAAAATGGTACCATTACAAAAATCGAAGCTGATGTAAAAAAGAAAAAATTAGCGGAAGCTCGAGCGATTATTATTGAAAACAAAGTAGCTGTTTCTCAAGAAGAACTAAAAGAATTAGTTCAACAAAAAGTAAACGGTAAGATTTCAAGCTCTGAAAATAATGCTAACGGAAAAGACAGTGTTGTTTACAATGGCAAAAAATACAAAATTTCTATTAAAATAACAGATAGTATTTATATTGATGCTAATGGAATTAAAAGAAAATATATTGCAAGAAAAAAAGTAGGGGAACGAAGAACTACTTCTCAATTTGTATTCGCAGCTGGAGTAAATAATTTAGTGACCGATGGAGCTGTTGCGGATTCAGACTATAGATATTGGGGTTCACACTTTTACGAATGGGGATTTACCTACAATACCCGACTTTTCAAAAATGATAATTTATTGCATTTGAAATACGGAATGTCTGTGATGTATAATAATCTTCGTCCAACTGATAATCGATTTTTTGTGGCTGAGGGAAATCAGACCGTTCTAGAAACAGCTGCTGTAAATTTACATGATTCGCGCTTCAGAAATGTGTATGTTACTGCTCCGGTACATTTAGAGTTTGATTTCACAAAACCAAAAACAAATACCGAAGGAAAAAGAATATTTAGAACTCATGAAAGCGTCCGTTTCGGAATAGGTGGTTTTGTTGGATTTCGAGTAAAATCGAAACAAATTTTAAAATATGAAGCTGATGGTCATGACATCACAGTGAGAGAAAAAGGGAGTTTCAATGCAAATGATTTCATTTACGGAGTGAGCACTTATTTGGGCTACGGACAAACCAGTTTGTATCTGAAATATGATTTAAATCCTTTATTTAAAGACAACGCTGTAAAGCAAAACAACATTTCACTTGGCGTTCGTTTTGACTTTAATTAGAATTTGAATAGGTTAGTTTATATTTGAAAAAGGTGTTTCTGAGAAGGAGCATCTTTTTTTTTAAAATTTAAAATTTTAAATTATGAATGTGTAAATTTACCCTCATTCATTTTCTAATGTTAAAAATCTAATAATTTCAAATTGATTACCCGAGAAACCATAGATAAAGTATTTGAAACCGCACGTGTGGAAGAAGTCATAGGTGACTTTGTACAACTCAAACGTGCTGGTAGCAATTACAAAGGATTGAGTCCGTTTTCAGAGGAACGTTCACCGTCGTTCATGGTTTCTCCTGTGAAGCAAATTTGGAAAGATTTTAGTTCTGGAAAGGGCGGAAGCGTGGTCACATTTTTAATGGAGCATGAACATTTCACCTATCCGGAAGCGATTCGGTTTTTGGCCAAGAAATACAATATTGAGATTGAAGAAACCGAAGTCTCACAAGAAGAGAAACTAGAAGCCAACGAAAAGGAGAGCTTGTTTTTAGTTTCTGAATTTGCCAAAACTTATTTTCAAGATACCCTTATAAACACCGAAGAAGGTAAAGCTATTGGCTTATCATACTTCAAGGAAAGAGGGTTTACTACCGAAACTATCGCCAAATTTGGATTGGGGTATTCGCCCGAATCTTGGGATGCTTTTACTAAAGAAGCACTGGGCAAAGGGTACCAATTAGAGTTTTTAGAAAAAGTAGGATTAACTATTGTCAGAGAAGACGGCAAACATTTCGACCGATTTAAAGGTAGGGTTATGTTTCCAATTCAGAGTTTGTCAGGCAGAAACTTAGGTTTTGGTGGGAGAATCTTGACCAACGATAAAAAAGCTGCTAAATACCTGAATTCGCCCGAAAGCGATCTCTACCATAAAAGTAAAGTTTTATACGGAATCTTTCACGCCAAGCAAGCCATTGCCAAACAAAACAATTGTTATTTAGTTGAAGGCTATACCGATGTAATTCAATTGCATCAAGCCGGCATAGAAAATGTTGTAGCATCCTCAGGTACGGCTTTGACTCCAGATCAAATCCGATTAATTAACCGATTGACCAAAAACATTACAGTACTTTTTGACAGCGATGCAGCAGGTTTACGTGCTTCAGTGCGTGGAATTGATTTAATTCTAGAAGAAGGAATGAATGTTAAAGTCTGCACGTTTCCCGAAGGTGATGATCCCGATAGTTTTGCCAAAAAAAATTCATTTGAAGACTTAATTGCTTATTTAGAAAATAACGCCAAAGATTTTATTCAGTTTAAGGCGTCCCTTTTGATGAATGAAGCCCAAAACGACCCAATAAAGAAGGCTGAATTGATTCGCGACATGGTAGTGAGCATTTCTAAAATACCAGATCGCATTAAACGCGAAATCTACATTCAAGAATGTTCTCGAATTATGGAGATATCAGAGCAAGTATTGCTCAATACTTTGGCTCAAATGGTTCAGAAAGATATTTCAGAAGCGGGCAAGAAGCTTAAGCAAGAGCAACAGAACGTTTTTGAAGTGGTAAAAAACGAAACGCATGTTTCTCAGGAGAAAGTCAATATTGTTTATGAGTTAGAACGAAAAATTATTGAAATGCTGTTGCTTTATGGTTCGCAAGAAGCCGATTTTGACGACTATATTTTGAAAGCCAATGAAGAAGGCGAGATGACCGAAGAAAAGGAAACTAACACCGTTAGAGTCCATCAAAGAATCTATCTAAGTTTGCAGGAAGACGAAGTGGAATTGGCCAACCCAATGTTTAAGCAAATTTATACAGATTTAATAGGGTATTATAATCTAAACGAAACGTTCAATATTGAGCACTACCTAATGCAGCTTTCTCCAGATCATTCGGCTATGGTTACCGATATTTTGATGCTCGAAGAAAAGGAATTACTACACAATTGGGAAGCCAAACACATTTATGTAAAAACTAAGGACAAGAACGTGTCTCAATACGTTTCAGAAACTATTGTTTCGCTTCGAGAATATTTAATTAATAAACTGATTGTGGATTTGATGAACAGTTTTAGTAATAATGAAGAAAACGATATTGAGGAACTGAAGGCAACTATTAACGATTACAACAAACTCAAAGTCAATTTAACAAATAAGATTGGAAGGATTCGCTCGACTTATTTGTAATTCTGGTCATAAAAATACGACTCCAATTTATTTTACGTTTTAGAGCTGACTTCCATTTTTTTCAAAAAAATCTAAACAAAAAACCCGTCTTGATATATCGAGACGGGTTTTTTATTCAGATTATAGTTTCTGCTAGTAGAATTCTGCTCTATTATCTGTAATGTCAGCATCGTTTTTCAAGGCTGGCATTACTCTGCCTGAGTAATTTACTACTTGTTGTTTTATTTTGTTGATGAAATCATCGTATTTCTGAATTTTTGGTGCTTTAGCAACCGCTTTCGTATTCAACACATAAATACCCGAATTTCCTTCTATTGGTTTAGATACAGTACCTACTTTAGAAGTAAAGGCATTTCCAACTACTTTTGGTTCAAAACCTGCGCCTGGTACATTTGGATTTTCAATAGTCAAATCAAGAGCATTCATAACAGCTACTTTGTTGGTTGCTGCAATAGAAGCTAAATCAGCACCTTTCATTTTGGCAATGATTTTCTCTGTTTTCTTTTTGTTTCTTAAAAGAGTCTCAACTTGTGGTCTTGCTTCTTCAGCTGACATTAATCCTTTCGGGGCAATGCTTTTAAGTTTAGCAATTACGTGACCTACATTTACAATTTCGAAACGTTTAACATTTCCAATTTTAGTGTCACCATCAAATGCCCATTTTACGATTTGTCTTTGGTTGTTAATTGAACCAAAACCTTCGTCAACAGCTTTTACACGAACCGCTGGGTTTGAAGTCAATTTCATTTGTTTTACCACAGCAGCAAAATCTTTAGTAGCAGCATCCATTTCAAATTTGGTGGCTTGCTCATAAGTTTTGTTATTTGTACTTTCAGAAGGTGCTATTTTTTGAGCAATTGTTGCCAATTTTACAGCATCTTGCTTGTCAGTTACATTAATGATGTGGTATCCAAATTCAGTTTCTACAAAACCAATTTTTCCGATTGGATTATTGAATACGAAGTCGTTAAATGGTTTTACCATTTGACCTGCAGCAAAATATCCTAAATCGCCTCCTTGGTTGGCAGAAGAATCGTCAGAATTTGACATGGCTAACATCATGAACATTCCCGGATTGGCTAGTGCTTGCGCTAATAAACCTTCAGCTTTAACTTTTGCTTGTTCTTTTGTTCTTTTTTCTTTTTTGTTTGGAACTTGTGTCCCTTCCCAGCTAATTAAAATATGGCTTGCTTTTGCTTTTGCACCAGCTTTTCTTCCCAAAGCTTTTGTAATACAATAATAGTCATTGAACATATAAGGACCATATACTTCACCAACGGGTAAATTAAATAATTGGTCAGCGTTACCGGCTGGTAAATCTTGTTTTGCAATGAATGATGAATCAAATGGAATGTCTGAATATTCATTTACATAATCTGCTACGTTTGGAGCAGATGTAAATGCGGGAATAGTATCATTTTTTCCGTCTTTAAATTCAACATGAGTAGTTAATAAAGCGTTGATTTTAGTTTTAATTTCAGCTTCGTCTTGAGCAGATGGTTTTTCAGCAATTAAAACGTAATCCAATTCACGAGAACCTTCTGATTTGAATTTTTTCTCTTTAGTTTTCATATAAGTAACGATTTCTTCATCGGTTACTTTTACTTCGCTGTCTTTTATAGATGAAAAAGGAACCATAACAAAATCAAAACTTACTTTGTTGGTTTCTGCTTCGTATTTAAATTTCCCTTCAGCATTGGTAGTGAACATTGCTCCTTTAACCAATGAATTGTAAATTTGATATTTGGCATTTAATTCTGCATCTTTCTCTTTCTCTTTCAAAAACTGCATTCCTTCTGGAGTCGCTTTGAAATAATCTTTGAATTTCTTTAAGTCAAATTTACCTGCAGCATTTAAAAACATTTGATTTTGTCCAATACTTTGGTCGTTTTTGAAGATTTCGAGTAAGTGTTTTTCACCAACACGAATGCCTAATTTATCGAATTCTGCAGTAAGTAACGCAATATTAACTTCTTGATTCCAAACTTGGTTGGAAGCTTGCATTGCAGTCATGTTCTGACCTTGACCTTGAGCATTCTTTTCTGCATTTGCAACTTTTACTCTAAAGTTGTCAAAAGAAATATCTTTTCCGTTTACGCTTCCTACATCAGTACCAGCGCTCTTAAAACCTTTTGTAAATAAATCTTGAACTACAAAAGCTAATAAAGCAAATCCAATAGCTAATAAAAGTAAGCCCGAACGTTTTCTAATTTTTGATAAAACTGCCATTTCTATATTTGTTAATTTTATTTCAGTTTGCGAAAATACAATTATATGTGTAATAACAAAACTCACACAGCTATAATTTTGTTTAAATGTCGAATTTTTACTAGAAATTAATCCAATACCGCCATTTTTACCAATTCGATTTTCTTATTCGTAGCTTGTTCAATGATAAATTGATAGTTACCTATTGTAATTTGAGTTCCTTTTATGGGAATTTCTTTAGAGAAATCTACGATAAAGCCACCCAAAGTTCCATAAGAATCACTTTCAGGAATTCGGAACTTGTAGGTTTCATTTAGATATTCGACATCCAATCGTGTTGAAAATATAAAGGTGGATTCTGTAAGTTTAGTTTCGATTAATGCTTCTACTGAATCGTGTTCGTCCTCAATTTCTCCAAACAGCTCTTCTACAATGTCTTCCATAGTAACAATGCCGGAAGTCCCGCCATATTCGTCTAAAATTACAGCCACACTGATCCGTTTTTTACTCAGCAAATTCATAGTGTCTTTTATCAAGATGGTTTCTGGAACAAATTCAACCGGAATCATAATCGACTTTACACTTCTGGGTTTTTTAAACAATTCAAAAGAATGCACATATCCGACAATATCGTCGAGCGTATTCATGTAAATTAAAATTTTTGAATACCCTGTAGCGATGAAAAGTTCTCTTAAATCAATTACAGAACTGTGTAAGTCTACTGCAACCAATTCGGTTCGAGGCGTCATGATATCTCGAGCTTTTACTGCTGAAAATTCCAAAGCATTTTGAAAAATCTGTATTTCAGAATCAACGGTTTCATGGTCTTGAACAGAATTCATTTGTTCCGAAATATAATTTCCCAATTCTATTTTGCTAAACGAAAGGTTGATTTGGTCGCCTTCTGTTTTGAAAAATTTGCGCAGCACAAAATCAGAAATCCAAATCAAAAAGGAGGAAATATAATAAAATAGTCGGTAGAAAAAATAAGCGGGTAAGGCAAATAATTTGATAAAAGTGTTGGCGTAAATTTGAAAAAACACCTTCGGCAAGAACTCTGAAGTCATTAAGACTATAAGCGTTGAAATGGTGGTTTGTAATAATAAATTTGAGAACGGAGTAAGATTGAGTCCAAAACTTTCAAACCAATGCAGCAGTAAATCGCCCATAAAAAAACCATACAGCACCATTGAAATGTTATTGCCTACTAGCATTGTAGCAATAAACTTGGACGGTTTTTGAGTGAGTTTGGTTAGGATTTTGGAAATAAAATCGTCTTGCTTTTTTTCGATTTCAAGATAGATTTTATTAGAAGAAACAAAAGCGATTTCCATCCCAGAAAAAAAAGCGGAAAGTATCAAGCATAGAATGATTATTCCGACTTCCATGGATTACGGTTTTTTGTTGTGGTTGTCAAATTTTTTGGCAAATCTTCTTCTGAAGAAAAAAAGAAAAAGACAAACGGCTGCAAACAGGCTGCTGATTGTAAAGTTTTGGTTCGAATTCCATTTTACAAAAGCATCAACTGCAAAAAGAATTCCGGCCAGCAAGTATGCGTATTGTGTAAATTTTAAATAGTTCATAGTTTTTATTCTGAGGATTGGACTTCGCCTGATATTTTTTGTGAGTTTACTTTTTTGAAATCTTTGCTAAAATCGATTCCTTCTCCGTTAGAAACTCCTTTTTGGGAAGTAAATTTAAACTTTTTTTCGGTAAAAAACCATTCGTTTTTTTGATCGTAATACAACTGTTCTGTTTCGAGTAAATCTCCTTTTTGATCTGATATTCTCACCTTATTTTGCAAATCAAAGATGTTGGTGTTTTTATGAGAAACCGCATACCGAGCATCCACATAGGTCTCTTTACCATTTTTATCATAAAGCGTCAAATGAATGCCTTGTGGAAATTCAGTAAATGGATATTTTACTGTAGCATAGTCCAACATTTTTGGGCTAATTAAATTTGCTGTTATTCTGCCAGAATCAGTATATTTTAAATTGATACCATCCGCATCACCACTTGGAGAAAACTCGGCAAAACCCATTTTTTGAACCTCGCGAAAGTTACTTTCACAACCTATTAATGCTAAGCAAAAAAAGATAGAAATACCAAACGCACTATTTCGAGTTAGGGCTGTCATTATTTGGCAGGAAAGCTAATAGTTTCGTTAATCCAACAGCCTATTGTTATTGATTTTCCATTCATTTTGGCTTTCGAAATTTCGGCTGAAGATAGTGCTTTAGGAGTAAAATTGGTTGCCAAACTATCGGCGGTTGGTTTTAATCTTGCGTCTGCAACTGCAGCTTTTTGAACGGTTTGTATAGCCAAATTAAATACGGCTTTCTTTTCAAAATCATTTTGGCCGCAGTCTTTAGAGCCGTTGCTGTAGAGTTGGGCTAAGAATAAATAAGCTTTTCCCATTTTTGGGTCAGCTGCTATAGCTTTGTTCAAATATTCCTTTGATTTTGGATAGTCATTGGCCAACAAACCTGTAGCAATTGTGTAATATGTTTTGGCTTTTTCTACCGGATTGACCTGCATTTCTGCAGCTTCGTTATAGAATTTAATTGCTTCAGAAAATTTTCTTTGTTTTACGTTTGCTAACGCCATAAAGCTAGCAGATTGCTCAGTTGCTTTTACGGAATATAGTTTTTCAGCCAACGTAAAAAAAATAGGTTTTGCTCCACATTTCCCTGAAAGGCTTCCTAATGCGGCTGTAATCCAATCCGAATTGTCTTTATTGCTCTCGTAGTTTTTGGTGTAGAAATCGGCTAAATTTTCACAGGTTGCGATGTCTTTTATAAGTTTATCAATCGCATTTTGAGTTGCTTTATAATCGCTGTTCTCTGTTTTAGATGCTTTTAGTTGGGTAAGAAGCGTACTAATTGAAGTATATTTTTCTAAAACGGCGTTGGCTGTAATTTTCTGATTTCCGGCAGCAAAACGTTCAGTATACAAGCTAAAGTAAGTATAGATTGCCTTAACATCAGTAACGTTTTGAGAAGCTTTGGTAAAACCATTATCCAATAAGTTAAAGATCTCTTCTTCAGATTCAATCTTGTTGTTGACTAATGCCATCGCTTTTTTAACTTCGAAATCTGGAACGGCAGTTGGGAAGTTTTTGTTGTATTGGTCATATAACTTCATTAAATCGCGGACTTGTTTTTCTTTATCTTCTGTTGCAGCAGTTTCGATTTTGAAATTCAGAATCTGAATACCATCAGTATAAATCACGTCGCTTTCTTTTGGGCAATTTTTTCTGACTTCATTCCAACCCTCAAAAGATTCAGACACTTTACCTTTCTGAAGCAATTCTTGGTATGCGTTTGTCTTTGAAGAACAATCAAATTTTTGAGCATTGCTATTGGTTATGAATAACAGTCCAAGTATGAAAATAATTGCCTTCATGATGTTTCAGTTTTAGTCAAATTTACGTTTCACAAACCATTTATCGCTTAAGGATAAACCCACGCTTATGTTGAAATAATTTTCCTCTACTAAGTTATAATATTTAGTCCCTCGTTTACCAATTTCGACACCAATATTAACATTAGTGAAAATTCCTGTAAAGGGCAACCCTAAACCGAAAGTAGTTGCAAAATCGGTTATGGATTTATTTTGCAATACTAAACCAGTGTTTTCGTAGCGTAATCCTCCACGATAAACAATTTTTTTATAATAGTTTGAGAACGAATTATAATTGGGTATGTAGTAACCTCCCAAGCTGTAGCGAACAGAGTTTTCAAAAGAGGCACCATCAATATCATTAAAACGATTTGACAATACACTATTTTGTGTAAGAGTAAGTTCACCGCCAATCAACCATTTTTTTACTTGTCCAAAGCCAGAACCGAAGCTAAGTTTAGACGGTAGGTTTATAGTGGTGTTTTCTATAGGAATTTCAA
Source organism: Flavobacteriales bacterium (assembly GCA_038202695.1). Taxonomy (GTDB): domain Bacteria; phylum Bacteroidota; class Bacteroidia; order Flavobacteriales; family Flavobacteriaceae; genus Flavobacterium. The sequence goes on along the minus strand of JBBRET010000017.1, from coordinate 1,740 downwards.
GTCTTTCGATCACGTTAATTGCACTAGTACTGAGTAGCTCAACAACTTCAACGTTTCTAGTATTGCTTACCGTCAATTTTGATTGAGGTGTATAAGCCATGCTGCTAAAAAAGGTATACTTTGATTTAATTTTAGTTTGATAAGCTATTCCGAAATCAAAATTAACACCTCTTAAATTAGATTGATTATTTTCTCTTGAACCGTATTGAAGCAGCGGGAATATTTGGTAACGTAAATTGGTAGTTTCAATTGTCCCAAAGTTATATTGAATATCAGCACCTATATTTAGTTCTTTCGAAACGCGATATCCTAATCCAAAAAAGACTTTATTCACGCCACCGATTCCATTGTATTTGGTGTAATCAATTCTTGTGGTGTCCACTGGACTAACAGCGGTATTAATATCATAATTGTTTCTCTGAATTTTATAACCAAGTGAAGAATAAGGAATAAGTCCAAATCCGATTCCGACTTTACCCAATGGAATTCCAACAGCAAGATAATCGAAAGCGGTTCTACGTGCTTTAGATTCTTGAGTTTCTGTTTTTGAATTAGTATTTCCGTAAGTTCCGCCGAGTGCGAAAGTGCTCAACTTTAGACTAGCAAAATGAGCTGGATTCTGTATGTTTAAGTGGATACTATCTGGTAAAACAGACAAGCTACCCATAGATCTACTATCAATTGTTCCTTTGAATTTGACATCACCAATACCGTAAAAAGAATAAGGTGATGAAGTTCCTTCTTGGGCAAAAGTTGCCAATGAAAAAAGTAAACAGAGGCTTACTATAATGTTTTTAATCATTTTTGATTGAATTGAAATGTTTGGTTCAAACTTTCGAGCAGAAAATTTGAATTGGCAAATATGGTATTTTTTAATCTCTTAGCCAAAAATTCTGTATCACCACCAGTTAAAATTATGATAAATTTAGCGTATTGACTTTGATAGTGTTCAATAAAACCTTCAATTTCAAAAACCACTCCGTTAATTACGCCAGAGTGAATGGATTCTTGAGTCGATTTCCCGATGAAGTTTTCAGGATAATCTCTCGTTAGTAATGGTAATTTCGACGTTTGCTGATGCAAAGATTCATACCGTATCCTAATTCCAGGTGAAATAGCGCCTCCTAAATACTCGTTGTTTTCATTGATAAAGTCGTAGGTGATGCAAGTTCCGGCATCAATTACCAATCTGTTTTGATTAGGGAATTGTAAAGTGGCACCAGTTGCTAAAACCATTCGGTCAATTCCGAGTGTCGTTGGAGTGCGATACAAATTCGTGAAGGGGAAATGGCTTTCTGGAGAAACAAAATGAATGAACAGCTTGTCTTTTAATGATAAAAAGAGTTCTTTTTCGATGTTTCCGACAGAGGCAATGGCTAAATTTTTAATTTTAGGGTAAGTATTCAGAATAAAATTAAGCTGATTTAAAAGTTCTTCTTTGTTAAAAATGATAACTTCAACAATCGTATTTTGTTCAAATACAGCGGCTTTGATTCGGGTATTTCCAACATCAATGGTTAAAAGCATGGTATTGTTTTAGAGGGACAAAGTTACGAATAGTTTTTTTTTAGTATTTGTTTTGGATAAATTAAAAATCATCTTATATTTGCACCCGCAACAAAGCAAGGTATCTTAGCTCAGTTGGTAGAGCAATGGACTGAAAATCCATGTGTCGTGGGTTCGATTCCCACCCTGTCCATTTGAAGGATCACCGGCGATTGCCGCGTAAAACCCCTGAAT
>JBBRET010000016.1:0-61529 GCA_038202695.1 Flavobacteriales bacterium | reverse complement strand
GTATGCATTCTCTAAATTCACGCTACCAAATCGTTTTTATGTTTATGATACCGCAAGTGATTTATATAGCAATTCAGTTGGATTTAGTTTGACGGGTTTACAATATCCTTCGCCTTTGGTTTCTCCTAATGGTGTTGATGGTTCCGATAGTAATAACGTAGCTTTTACAAACGGGAAAAGTTATTTGATACGAGTTCCATACAATCACCCAACAACACCTGCGGTTTATAATGGTTCTTTTACAGGCGTTGCCAATAATGGTACTATTTCACCAACGGTTTCAACAGCATTAAATGGGTTTAACGCAGTGGGTAATCCTTATCCGTCGCGACTTAATGTAACTGATTTTATAGACGGAAATGCCAACATTACAGGTCCGTTGTATTTTTGGAGAAAAACAAATACTGCAGCAGTATCAACTTCTTATGCAACATTAACAAAAACAGCTTATGTGGCTAATGGTTCTGCTGGTGGCGATACCGGAACAGGTTTCTTTAACACAGGAAATGAAACAAATTGGGCGATTAATGTTGGTCAAGGATTTTTAGTAAAAGCGGCAAGCGGTTCTACAATAAGCTTCACTAACAGCATGCGAAGAAGTTCAAATGACGATCAATTCTTTAGACCATCTCAAACTTTGAATACGGCAACTAACGGATTGTATTGGTTGAATTTAACTGACACTGCCGGTGTTTACAGTCAAATGGCTGTTGGGTATAGTTCAGAAAGTACACTTGGTGATGATAGAGGAATTGACGGTAAAAATATCAACAACGAGTTTTACTTAACCAGTTTGATTGGAGCGGATGCCTATGCTATTCAAGGCCGACCTGATTTTGATGCGAGTGATATCGTTCCCTTGTCTTATAAAACAGTTGCTGCCGGTAATTATACTATTGCTATAGATCATACTGCTGGCGGATTCTCAAGTGGTTCACAAACTATATACCTGAAAGATAACTTGACAACAACGATTCACGATTTGAATGCAAGTGCATATACTTTTGCAACAACAGCCGGAACATTTGCGGATCGTTTTGAAATTATTTATCAAACACAATTAATCACACCAACGTTTTCAGTAAATAATGTAATTGTGTATACTCAAAACAATGAAATTGTTATTAATACGGGTAGTATTACAATGGCATCAGTAAAAGTGTTTGACATTAGAGGCAGATTGATAGAAGAGAAAAAAGGAATCAATGCTAGTCAAACAACTATAAATAGCGGTTTGGCCAATCAAGTGCTTTTAGTTCAGATTACTGCACAAGATGGAATTGTAGTTACTAAGAAAGTGATACGATAACCCATAAATAGTTTTATACAAAAAATCCCCGCTAAAGTTAGCGGGGATTTTTTTATTTAATTCTGAACTAATTTAATTTTAAAAATATTAAACTGTTTTTCTATTTTTTTTATAAATATATAAAACGAACAAAGTACCTAATAGGGCTAAATAAATAAGTTTACCATTTATAGGAGCTGGTTGAGGATCATTTCCCTCTAATCCGCCACCGGTATCTTCATCACCTGGTTGTGCAAAAACAGCAAAATCTGATAATAAAACAAATGCTACTGCATAAAATTTCAATAATTTCTTCATGTATCTTAATTTCAAGCTGTAAATATAGGAATCATTTTTAAAACTAAAAAATTTACTTCTGTTTTTACGTTGATTTAATCGAATTCAGAGGTGAAATGCAACTTTACTTTAGGAAATTTACTCTGTGTCATCTGTATGGTAAATTCAGAATCCGCTAAAAAAACCAGTTGTCCGTATTTATCATGCGCTAAAAACTTCTGCTTGATTCTTTTGAACTCCTTAAACTCCTCACTTTTAGCATCCTCTGGTTTTACCCAACACGCTTTGTGAACCGGAAAGTTTTCATAACTACATTTTGCCCCATATTCATGCTCTAATCGGTATTGAATAACTTCATATTGTAAGGCACCAACGGTTCCAATGACTTTACGATTATTCAGTTCTAAAGTAAATAACTGGGCCACACCTTCATCCATTAATTGGTCAATCCCTTTTTCTAGTTGTTTCGCTTTTAAAGGATCCGCATTATTAATGTAGCGAAAGTGTTCTGGAGAAAAACTCGGAATTCCTTTAAAACTCATCATTTCGCCCTCGGTTAACGTATCTCCGATTTTAAAATTTCCTGTATCATGCAATCCAACGATGTCGCCAGGATAGGAGATGTCTACGATTTCTTTTTTCTCAGCAAAAAAAGCATTTGGACTAGAGAATTTCAAATTCTTATTTAATCGAACGTGCATATAGGGTTTGTTGCGTTCAAAAGTTCCGGAAACGATTTTTACAAAAGCTAATCGGTCTCTGTGCTTCGGATCCATATTCGCATGAATTTTGAAAACAAATCCAGCTAATTTTTCTTCCTCTGGTTTTACCAACCGCGTTTCGGAGTCCTTTGGTCTTGGCGCTGGTGCAATTTCAACAAAACAATCCAACAGTTCTCTAACACCAAAATTATTTAAAGCAGAACCAAAAAATACAGGTTGTAAATTTCCAGCAAGGTAGTGTTCTCTGTCAAACTCTGGATAAACTTCTGAAATTAACTCTAATTCTTCTCTGAGTTTCAGCGCAGGTTTTTCTCCAATGATTTTTTCTAGTTCTGGACTCTTGATATCAGAAAAGGCAATAGTGTCTTCAATATTTTTACGGCTATCACCACTAAAAAGATTGATGTTGTGTTCCCAAATGTTATAAATTCCTTGAAAATCATAGCCCATTCCGATAGGGAAACTCAACGGAGTCACATTTAATCCTAGTTTTTGTTCTACTTCATCCATCAAATCGAAGGCGTCTTTCCCTTCTCTATCCAATTTATTGATGAATACAATCATCGGAATATTCCGCATTCTGCAAACCGCAACAAGCTTTTCCGTCTGTTCTTCAACTCCCTTTGCTACGTCAATTACCACAATCACGCTATCTACAGCGGTTAAGGTTCTAAAGGTGTCTTCAGCAAAATCCTTATGTCCAGGTGTGTCTAGAATGTTTATTTTTTTTCCTTGGTAATTAAAAGCCAAAACGGATGTCGATACTGAAATCCCTCTTTGACGCTCAATTTCCATAAAATCGGAGGTAGCTCCTTTTTTTATTTTATTATTCTTAACAGCACCTGCTTCTTGAATTGCCCCACCAAACAAAAGTAATTTCTCGGTTAGTGTTGTTTTTCCAGCATCGGGATGTGAAATAATACCAAAGGTTCTGCGGCGCGCTATCTCTTTTAAAAAACTCATGATTTTTGATAAATTGGTTGCAAAAATACTATTATTTACTCATTATTTCGATATGGTTTTCGTTTCAAATTTGCATATCATATTTTGCAGGCACACTAGTGTTAATAAATTTTTGTTAATAGTAGCTTGTATAGTTGTATAATGTGTTTGAATTACTATTTTTGTTGCTTGTTACCTTGCTATTTTTAGTTGGTTTTCAAATGAAAGAACACAAAAATTTAACAGTACATTTTTTATCGGTATGAACTTAAAACAGTTTTTTTTCGGAACGTTATTTTTAATATCACTTTCCACTAGTGCACAAAATAATAAAAAAGAAGTCCTCTTCAGTATTAACGAAAAGCCTTATTATACAGACGAATTTGCCAGAATCTATAAGAAAAATTTAGATTTGGTTAAAGATGATAGTCAGAAAGATTTAAATCAATATTTGGAATTGTTTGTCGGGTATAAACTCAAAGTCAATAAGGCTTATAAATTGGGTTTGCAAAACAATCAAAAATATAAAAATGAGTTGCAATCTTACCGATCTCAATTAGCTAAAAACTACTTTAACGATACCAAAATCACCCAAGAATTAATAGAAGAAGGCTATAATCGTCTTCAAAAAGAAATAAAAGCTTCTCACATTCTAATCTTAGTAGATGAAAATGCTACTGCTGAGGACACTTTAAAAGCCTTTAAAAAAATTGAAGACATCAGAAAAAAAGCCGTTGCTGGTGAAAACTTTGATGATTTAGCCACTCAATTTTCTGAAGATCCTTCAGCCAAAGACAATAAAGGCGATTTAGGGTTTTTCACCGCATTTCGAATGGTTTATCAATTTGAAAATGCTGCCTATACTACACCAAAAGGAGAAATTTCTAAAATAATCAGAACTCGTTTTGGTTATCACATTTTAAAAATTAATGATGTTAGATCAAATCGAGGAGAAATCACGGTGGCTCATATCATGATTTTAAGTCCAAAACCTGAGGATACTGATAAGGATTCAAAGAAAATCATCACCGATATTTATACCAAGATTAAGCAAGGTGAAAAATTCGAAGATTTAGCCAAACAATTTTCTGAAGATAAATCATCAGCGTCAAAAGGTGGTGTTTTAAATAAATTTGGATCGGGGCAATTGAGCTCAGAAGAATTTGAAAATGTTGCGTTTTCACTAAAAAATAGCGGAGACATTTCAGAACCATTCCAATCCCAGTTTGGTTGGCATGTAGTCAAACTAATAGAAACGCATCCAATCAGAACCTTGGATGAAATGAAGTCAGAACTTGAAACTAAAGTAGGAAAAGACGATAGGTCAAAAAAGATTACAGCTTCTTTGAACGAAAAACTCAGAAAAAAATACACCTTTAAAAGAGACAACAAGCAGTTTGCAGCACTTTCAAAATTGGTTACCAACACCTATTATGACGCAAAATGGGAAGTTCCCGCAAACGTTAAAGACTATACTGCAACCTTGTTAACAATAAACGCAAAGAAAATAGACGGAAAAACGTTTTTAGAGTATGTAGATAAACAACAAAAAGGTACTTTAAAAACGAAACCCTTGTCCAAATTAACGGAAGAATTATACACTAAGTTTTTAGACGAACAACTTACCGCATATTACGATGAAAATTTAGAAAACGATTTTCCAGATTTTGCCAATGTTATGGAAGAATATCGTGATGGTTTGTTGCTTTTTGACTTAATGGAAAAAGAAATTTGGGAAAGAGCTAAAACCGATTCAACCGGATTACAAAGCTTTTATGAGGCACACAAAATGGAGCATATGTGGAAGAAAAGAGTAGAGGTAACCATTGCATCATCGACCAAACAAGAAATGGCTAAAAATGCACAAACCTTACTAAAAAAAGGAACTGAACCTCAAGCCATCAAAGACAAGTTGAACGTTAATAATATAGTTAATGTCATGACCAACAGTGGTGTTTTTGAAGAAGGTAATGATGCGTTGCCAAAGACTATGAAATACGATGTTGGTGTTTCAGATGTTTTTAAAGAAGGGGAGTATTATTTTGCAACCAATGTCGAGAAAGTATTGCCCGAAAGCGTTAAAACATTAGATGAATGCAGAGGGAAAATAGTAAACGATTATCAGCAGTATTTAGAGCAACGATGGGTTGACGATTTGAAAAATGAGTTTACGGTAAAAGTCAATAACGAGGCATTTGAACACGTTAAAAAACAGTTGAAGTAAATGATTCGAAATAGTTTTTTCCTTCTGTTTTTAGTGGTTTGTTCCTGTAACTATTTTAAACCACAACAACAACCGCAATCTATTGCTAGAGCTGGAAAAAATTATTTAAACAAAGCCGATATTGCTACTTTAGTTCCAGTCGGAACCTCAAAAGCAGACAGCATTCTTTTAGTAAGAGACTATATCGACAGATGGGCATGCCAAAAGTTACTAATAGATGCCGCTGAACGTAATTTGAGTGCAACAAAAAAGAAAGAATACAACGCTTTAATAAAGCAGTATAAAGTGGATTTGTACACTAGTGCTTATATAGAAGAAGTAGTAAAAAACACAGTTGATACTGTTGTAAATGAGCAAGAATTAAAAAAGTATTACAACGAAAATAAAGAGAATTTCAAAACTAACGGAACCTTAGTTCGATTGCGGTTTATCAAGTTTTCAAAAAACAATCCGCGTTTTGAAACAATAAGAAGTAAGTTCTTTGATTACAATAAAAAAGATACCAAGTTTTGGAGCACCTACGCGTTGCAATTCAAAAGCTTTGCTCTAAATGATAGTGTTTGGGTTGATATGAATCAGGTCTACGAAAAGTTGCCTGTGATTACCCCGGATAACCGAGAAGAATTTATCCAATCAGGTAAAAAAACTCAGATTCAAGATAAAGAGGATACCTATTTGATAAAGATTACAAGCGTAATTGATAAGAATCAGATTCCGCCCTTTGCCTACATAAAACCAACTTTGAAAGAAGTTATTTTGAATAAAAGAAAATTAGAATTGATTAAAAAATTTGAAAAAGATATTACGAATGATGCCATTAAAAATAAGGATTATGAAATATATAAATAGCAAACTTGCTGTAACCCTACTTACAATTTTGGGTACTGTGGGCTTTGCCAATGCCCAAGAAATTATCAAAGACACAGTCAAAACAAAACCTGTTGTTAAAAATACTTCCAAAAGGCAGAAAGTAGATGGTGTTATAGCAACCGTTGGCGATTATATCATTCTTGATTCAGATATTGATAAAACATTTTTAGAACTGTCAAGCCAAGGGCAATCTATTAAAGATATTACCCGTTGCCAAATGTTAGGTAAATTGTTGGAGGATAAATTATACGCGCATCAAGCAGTACAGGATAGTATCATTGTTAAAGATGAAGAAGTCAAAGAAAAATTAAATGAGCAAATGGCTTACATGGTTGAGCAACTTGGTACAGTAGAAAAAGTCGTGCAATATTTTAAAAAGGACTCAGAAGAAGAATTTAAAACTGATTTATTTGACATCATTAAGATGAATAAATTAGGGGCTGAAATGCAGAAAAAAATCATTGATGGTGTTGAAATTACTCCGGAAGAAACCCGTACTTTTTTTAAATCAATACCAGAAAATGAATTGCCGCTCTTTGGTGCTGAAATGGAAGTAGCTCAAATTGTCATTGCACCCAAAATTTCAGAAGAAGAAAAACAAAGAGTTATCTCGAGATTGAAAGAAATAAAAGCCGAAGTCCTAGCGGGTTCTAGTTTCAAAACAAGAGCCGTTATTTATTCTGATGATCGTGGTTCAGCATCTTCAGGTGGATTTTACAAGATTAACCGAAAGACTCAGTTTGTTAAAGAGTTTAAAGACGTAGCGTTCTCACTTGGTGAAGGTGAAATTTCAGAACCTTTTGAAACCGAATATGGCTACCACATTATTATGGTTGAAAAAATTAAAGGACAAGAAGTAGAATTAAGACATATTTTGATGATGCCAAAAGTATCTGATCAAGCGCTTAAAGATGCTAAAGAAAAAATTATTTTGGTTAAAAAGAGAATCGAAAATGGTGAAATATCTTTTGCTGATGCTGCCAGAACTATGTCAGACGAAAAAGAAACACGAGCCAATGGCGGAACTTTAATCAATCCAAAAACACAGGATACCCACTTTGAGTTGACTAAAATGGACCCGAGTTTGTATAGCGAAGTTTCTAATCTGAAAGATAAATCGATTACAACTCCAATCTTAGACGATGATCCACGAACTGGAAAAAAATATAAAATCATTACGGTTACGGATAGAATTGATGCACACACAGCAGATTATGGCAAAGATTTTATTAAGATTAAAGATTTAGCTCTAAAAGAAAAACAAATCAAAGCCATTGCAAAATGGTCTAGTGAAAAAATTAAAGAAACCTATATCAAAGTCAATGGTGAATACAGAGATTGCGTATTTGCTAATAATTGGATTAAAAAATAACTTATAAATCTAAAGCGAAATCCTATGTCAGATGTTGCCGCTATTGCAGAATTAGTTCAAAAACGAAACGAACTTAAGAAAGAAATTGCTAAGATAATTGTAGGTCAAGATGCTGTAGTAGACCAGATTTTACTCAGCATTTTTTCAGGCGGACACGCACTTTTAGTTGGAGTTCCCGGTTTGGCCAAAACCCTAATGGTCAATACTATCTCGCAAGCTTTGGGTTTAGATTTTAAACGAATCCAGTTTACACCCGACTTGATGCCTTCGGATATTTTAGGAAGTGAAATTCTAGATGAAAACCGTCAATTCAAATTCATAAAAGGTCCTATTTTTGCCAATATTATTTTGGCCGATGAGATTAACAGAACGCCACCCAAAACTCAAGCAGCTTTGCTCGAAGCGATGCAGGAACGTTCCGTAACAATTGCGGGTCAAAACTACAAATTAGATTTACCTTATTTCGTGTTGGCTACCCAAAACCCAATTGAACAAGAAGGAACGTATCCTTTACCAGAAGCACAATTAGACCGTTTTATGTTCGCTATCAAGTTAGATTATCCATCGTTTTCAGAAGAAGTTGATGTGGTAAAAAGTACAACTTCGGATGCTAAACCACAAATTAATCCACTTTTTACTGCTCAGGAAATTATCGATTTTCAGCATCTAGTGCGTCGAATTCCAGTCGCCGATAACGTCATAGAATATGCGGTAACTTTGGTTAGTAAAACAAGACCAAACAACCCGTTGTCTAACGAGTATATTAAAAATTATATAGATTGGGGAGCAGGTCCAAGAGCTTCTCAAAATCTAATTTTGGCTGCTAAAACCAATGCTGCATTCAACGGAAAGTTTTCTCCAGATATCGAAGATGTAAAAGCAGTGGCTACCGGAATCTTACGTCACAGAATTATCAAAAACTACAAAGCTGACGCTGAAGGAATTACCGAAGAAATGATTATTGATAAGTTACTTTAACTTGTTGGATACGATAATCTTTAATTTAATAAGAAGCTGATTTAGCTTACTGTTACTTTAATTCAAAAATGCCAGTCAGCGTTTGTCGAAGATTTTTTTTTAATTCAATTCGTCAAGTTTAGTGCGATAAACTATATCTATAGATTTTAAAACAATTACCAAAAATGGGTTACTTTAATCCTTTCTGAAGTAACTCATCCAATTCTGTATCGTAAAAAAATAAAAACATACTTCCCATCATGTCTTGATTGATCTGGGTGGTATTATTTACATCAAGCACGATTTCATAATCATGATTTTTGAATAACCAAATGCCAGCAACTGAGGAAAACGGTTCAATGCTAGTTAATCCAATTTTGTCTTTATGATTTATAATTTTACTAGTAAAAATAGTGCTGTTAGCAGTCTTGTCATAAAGTGAAATTTGAGTTGCAAAAGGATGCACGTGTATTGCTGCCGCATGCAAACGCAAACTGTCTTGAAGCTGTAATTGGCTATTTACCGAACTTCTATACCTGTTTTTGCCAGCAGGAATTACCCAATGTCCTGATAGTTTATTTCCTTTCCCATCATCATAGGTGTGGTTTTTAGTTTCCACCGGGATGCACTGATTTGTGCCAGGGTCTAAAGGCGATTTATAAGGGTCAGATTGATCGTAAGGTAACATGATAAAAGCGGTTTTGCCCATCAATGGTTTTAAGTTTTTGGCTTTAGTGAAGTTGATGTCCACTTCATGCCGAATCCAAAAATTGGCGTCTTTAAAATTGTGATTTAATGCCTGAGTGGTTACATATAAATACTCATTTCCTTTCATTGGAACCCCATAACCTTTCGGAAAACTAAAGTTTTCCATACCGTGTGAAAGTGAGGTTAAGCGAGGATATTGTTTGCCGATTCTTTTTTGCAAATGAAATGCACTATAATAATTCACATCATTAAAATCAACATTAGTGTGACAGACAAAGTCATTTGAAATCTTTTGTAGCGTTTTGTTTTCAAGAGCTTTTACATGAAATCCGGTTAACCATACCAAAGCAGAATCGGGTGTTAGCTGCACGTATTTTGAAGATTTTGGACCTTCCATCGATTTGTAAATACCGTCAATATAAAATTCAGGTGAAATCATTTTATAGGTTTCTGATTCGTTTTCAACCATCCAATTGGGGTTTACAATTCCTAATTTTTCAAACAAAAATGATTTCACAATGGCTTTGTGACGATTGGGCAGTTGCCAATACCAAATTCCGCCACCAATAACCGCTAACAAAAACAGAACTCCTAAAATTTTATATATCTTTGATTTTCTCATTAGTGTCAAATTTACATTTTTATATGAACGATAGAAAACAAATAAGTGTAAAAAGATTTTTCGGATTAGATTTTTTAAGAGCACTTTCTATCAGTTTACTGCTGTTTTCGCATTCTTCTTGGATTTATAATTCTACAAGTCTATTCGGAAAATTACAAGATGCTAGTGGGTTTTTAGGCGTAGAACTATTCATCGTGTTAAGCGGTTTTTTAATTGGAGGAATAGTTTACAAACAGTTTCTCCATGAGAATTATGGGTTAAAAGATGCCTATTTATTCGTCTCTAGAAGGTTAATGCGTGTTTTGCCCAGCTATTATTTGATTGTTTTTATACTTACAATAGTGTATTTGATATTTGGGTTTCCAATTTCACAAGTAGGATACTATCTTTTGTTGATTCAAAACTTTGCTACTCCAATTCCCTCTTTTTTTCCGGAATCTTGGAGTTTGCCCGTAAAAGAAATGGGTTACATTTTTGTAATAATTTTATTGGTAGTAGTTTCTAAGTCCTTTGCTAAAGTTTCAAAACAGGTTTTGTTCTTAACCGTTATTTTGGGTCTAATTGCTTTTACCTTTTTTTTGAAATTATATTACGATCTACATTCAACAAATTTAGACCTGAAACAATGGAGTTTCAATATTCGTTCTGTCGTGATTTACAGAATTGATTCCGTTTTGATAGGCGTTCTTTTTGGCTATTTTAATTACAATTACAAAGAGTTGCTGTTGGCTAAAAGAAATTGGTTTTTAGTTATTGGTATTTTGCTTTTGATTCTTTTGGTATTGTGTATTGTTGTTTTTAAATTTAGATTAGACAATGCTTCCTGGTTTTGGAATATTTTATGTCTGCCACTACTTTCGTTAACCATCTGTATGTTCATTCCTTTTTTACTAAATTGGAAAATGCCCTCACAAAGAATTGGAAACGGAATTACTTTTATATGTGATATTTCGTATTCAATTTATTTACTGCATTATAGTTTGGTGCTTTTTCTGTTAAAGTATTTTATCAATACAAAAAATTTTGAGACATGGCAATTAAATAGTTTCACCATCTTATATGTCTCTGTTACGGTTGGGTTAAGTTATCTTATGTATACTTACTTTGAAAAACCAATCAATGAATACCGAGCTAAAAATTTTAAATTGAATGAAAAATAATACTACTACTCCTAGAGTTTTTGGGCTGGATTTAATGCGCGCAATGGCAATTGCAATGGTTTTATGTTCCCATATTTTATGGATTTACAATCCAAATGATGGAATAATTAGACAACTTTTTGCCTTGTTTGGCTTTCTTGGAGTTGAGTTTTTCTTTGTCTTGAGTGGTTTTTTGATTGGAAGGATTCTCTATAAAATATACCTACAAGATGATTTTTCAATCAAAAGTACTTTCGGTTTCCTGAAAAGAAGATGGTTCAGAACGTTGCCCAATTATTTTCTGATCCTAATTATCAATATAGTCATCACTACAAGTTTAGGTTATGCTACACCAGATTTGGGTTTGTATTTTGTTTTTCTCCAAAATGGATTTTCCAAGATGTCAACTTTTTTCCCTGAATCATGGAGTTTGTCTGTTGAAGAATGGGCATATATTATTTTGCCAGTAGTTCTTTTCTTATTTTCAACTTTGTTTAAACCTAAAAATAAAAAAAAGTTCTTTCTTGGAATTACCCTATTTTTAATTGCACTTTCCGTTTTTTTTAAAATTTGGCACCATTTTGAAACACCAACCACCAATCTTGATGAATGGAGTACTTCAGTAAAAGCGGTTGTTATTTATAGGTTAGACGCTATTTTTATTGGAGTTTTGTGTTCTTGGATTAGTATAAATTATAGCAATTATTGGAAAAAATGTAAATACTTATCTGCAATTATAGGTGTGTTAATCATGATGTTTATGTATTTTGGAATGGGCTATTTACAAATTCTTCCTGAATCTTTTCCTTTTATTTGGAACGTAGTATATCTTCCGCTTGCCTCAATTTCCATTGCCTTTTTTATGCCTTTCTTTTCACAATTTGAAGTCTCAAACGGAATTATTACAAGGCCAATAGTAATCATTAGTAAAATATCCTATTCCATATACTTGTTGCACTACAGTGTTATTTTGCAATTATTGATGTTGTTTATTGACCGTAAATCTACTTCCTCTATGCAACTTCATTTCATTACATTGTTTTACCTTACAACAACACTACTGTTAAGTTATCTTTTTTATCGTTTTTACGAAAAACCAATCACGGATTTAAGAGATAAAAATTAAGAATAATCAATTTTAACGCTTTTAAATATCGCATTAGCAAAAAAGATAGGGCAAAAATCAGTATTCTGCAAAACATACTTTGGAATTAATATATTTTCTAATTTTTTTTAGAGAAGTACAACGATTTCGTAAATTTGCACTGCGAAACAAATAAATCCAAATTACTATGGCTTTTGATATTGAAATGATTAAAAAAGTTTACGGAACAATGGCGGAACGTGTTGATAAAGCACGTGAGTTAGTTGGTCGACCATTAACGCTTTCTGAAAAGATTTTATATTCACATTTATGGGAAGGGAATCCTACACAAGCTTTTGCAAGAGGAAAAGATTATGTAGATTTTGCTCCCGATAGAGTTGCCTGTCAAGATGCGACAGCCCAAATGGCTTTACTACAATTTATGCATGCCGGAAAAAAGATGGTTGCTGTTCCAACAACAGTGCATTGTGATCACTTGATACTTGCAAAAGACGGCGCTAAATCTGATTTGGCTTTGGCTAATTCACAGTCAAAAGAAGTTTTCGATTTTCTTTCTTCGGTTTCTAATAAATACGGAATTGGGTTCTGGAAACCGGGTTCTGGAATTATTCACCAAATCGTTTTAGAAAATTATGCATTCCCAGGCGGAATGATGATTGGAACCGATTCACATACTGTTAATGCAGGTGGATTAGGAATGTTAGCTATTGGTGTTGGTGGAGCCGATGCTGTAGATGTGATGTCGGGCATGTCTTGGGAATTGAAATTTCCAAAACTAATCGGAGTAAAATTAACCGGAAAACTTTCGGGTTGGACAGCACCCAAAGATGTAATCTTAAAAGTCGCTGATATTCTTACCGTAAAAGGAGGAACAGGAGCAATCGTTGAATATTTTGGAGAAGGCGCAATCAGTATGTCTTGTACCGGAAAAGGAACGATTTGTAATATGGGTGCCGAAATTGGAGCAACAACTTCTACTTTTGGTTACGATGATTCCATGAGAAGATATTTGGCTGCGACCAACCGACAAGATATTGTTGATGCCGCTGATAAAGTAGCTGAATATTTAACGGGTGATGCTGCGGTATACGCTAACCCAGAGCAGTATTTTGATCAAGTAATTGAGATTAATTTATCTGAATTAGAGCCGCATATTAATGGACCATTTACTCCAGACAGAGGAACTCCAGTTTCCAAAATGAAAGCAGAAGCGGCTGCCAACGGATGGCCATTAAAAGTAGAATGGGGATTAATTGGTTCATGTACGAATTCCTCTTATGAAGATATGGCTCGAGCCGCGTCAATTGTACAACAAGCAGTTGATCATGGCATCACACCAAAAGCTGAATTTGGAATTAATCCAGGTTCAGAACAAATTAGATATACCATTGAAAGAGATGGCATTATTGCTACTTTCGAGAAAATGGGTACTAAAGTTTTTACCAATGCTTGTGGCCCATGTATCGGACAATGGGATAGAGCTGGAGCAGATAAACAAGAAAAAAATACCATTGTGCATTCGTTTAACAGAAACTTCTCTAAACGCGCCGATGGCAATCCAAATACACATGCTTTTGTAACCTCACCAGAAATGGTGGCTGCTTTGGCAATTTCAGGAGATTTAAGCTTCAATCCAATTACAGATACCTTACTAAATGACAAAGGTGAAGCTATAAAATTGACTGCTCCTTTTGGAGATGAATTGCCTAAAAAAGGTTTTGATGTTGAAGATGCAGGTTTTCAAGCACCAGCGGCTGATGGAAGTACTGTGCAAGTTGCCGTTTCTCCAACTTCGGATCGATTACAATTGCTTGCTCCATTTGATGCTTGGGACGGGAAAAACATTAGGGGTGCTAAACTATTAATCAAAGCTTTCGGAAAATGCACAACAGATCACATCTCTATGGCTGGACCTTGGTTGCGTTTCCGCGGACATTTAGATAATATTTCTAACAATATGTTGATTGGAGCAGTGAATGCTTTTAATCAGGAAGCAAATAAAGTAAAAAACCAAATAACGGGTGAATATGGTCCTGTTCCTGCAGTAGCAAGAGCCTATAAAGCAGCAGGAGTTCCAACTATTGTTGTTGGAGATCAAAACTACGGCGAAGGTTCCTCTAGAGAACATGCAGCTATGGAACCAAGATTTTTAGGGGTTAAAGCTGTTTTGGTTAAATCATTTGCACGTATCCACGAAACGAATTTAAAAAAACAAGGGATGTTGGCCTTAACATTTGCTACTGAAGCAGATTACGATAAAATTCAAGAGAATGATACGATTAATTTCTTGGACTTAACGGAGTTTGCGCCAGGGAAACCATTGACATTAGAATTTGTTCATGACGATGGTTCTAAAGATGTAATCTTGGTGAATCATACTTATAACGAAAGTCAAATTGGTTGGTATGTTGCTGGTTCAGCTCTGAACTTGATTGCGGCTGGAAAAGCGTAATTGATTTCAAGAATTTATAAAAAAAATGCTCAACATTTGTTGAGCATTTTTTTTATAAACTATTTTTATAGACTTCTTTAAGTCCCGAATTCCAATTTACTACTTCATAATAAAAGTCAACTGCAGTTAAGCTATTTTTTTTTCGGATTACGCATTTACCAGTTACCTCGGCTTCTGCTCCACCAACAGTTATTTTTTGATTGCTTTCTAATTTATTGGCTAAATACAAATCATATAATTTTCTAGCAATGTCCTGACGAATAGTCATTTTAGAATTAAAGGTACTTACTATCACAACACCCTTTTTAGAACGAGCCACTAACTCCATTCCGTTCTGACCATAATTATAGGTCTCAACTCTTGGTTCTCCTTTAGAGAACGCAAAACAAGTCACAACAAGTGAACCGAAAAGCACTTTCTTCATAAATAATAGATTTGATGGGGTCAAATTAAAGGCGAAAAATAATAATTATTTCAATACAAAACACATTTATCAACAAAAAAATGTTAATAACGTAAAAAAATACGTTTGTTAGATAACAGATTAAACGGATTTTACCCTAATTAAGTACTACTTTTTAACTATTAGTAATAAGTATAACGTCTCACTTTTGCGATGTATTTTGCCAAACGAATTACCTGATGACTATAGCCATATTCGTTATCATACCAAACATATAGTACAATGTTTTTTCCATCGGCAGAAACGATTGTAGCATTACTGTCATAAATAGAAGGTTGTGCCGTTCCAACAATATCGGAAGAAACTAATTCGTTATTTAAGGAATATCGAATTTGCTCAACTAATTCACCCTCAAGGGCATATTTTTTCATAATGGTATTCACCGCTGCAATGGAAGTTTCTTTACTAACTTCCAAATTCATAACGACCAACGACCCATTCGGAACCGGAACTCGAATTGCGTTTGAAGTTAATTTTCCCGATAAGCTAGGCAATGCTTTGGCGACTGCGGTTCCAGCTCCAGTTTCGGTAATTACCATGTTTAAAGCGGCAGCACGACCACGACGGTATTTTTTGTGCATATTATCAACCAGGTTTTGGTCATTAGTATAAGCATGAATCGTTTCAATATGGCCTTTTACTACTCCTAGTGTATCTTCGATCACTTTTAAAACTGGCGTGATTGCATTAGTGGTGCAAGATGCTGCTGAAAAGATGTCGACAGTATCTGGATTGTGCTCATTGTGATTGACTCCGTATACAATATTTGGAACTCCTTTTCCAGGAGCAGTCAATAATACTTTACTTACTCCTTTTGAAGTTAAATGACGTTTCAATTGTTCCTCAGTTGTAAAGGCTCCAGTGTTGTCAATAAGTAAACAGTCTTCGATGCCATATTTACTATAATCTATATCCTCTGGACCATTAGCGGTAATAACATGAACCGTTGTGCCGTTAATGATTAATGCATTATTTTCGGTGTCAGCCTGAACAGAACCTTGGAAATCACCATGAACAGAATCATAACGCAATAAGGATGCTCTTTTTTCTAAAGAGGATGCATCGTTTCGGTCGCGAGTAACAATTGCCCTAAGACGAAGTTGTTGTCCTTTACCCATTTTACTCATCATTTCACGAGCCAACAAACGACCAATTCGACCAAAACCGTACAAGACAACATCTTTTGGTTTTAAATTCTGAAAATCTTTAGCATTTTTTAATTTGTCAATAACAAAAGCCCTACAATCATTGTATTTATTGTCCTCTAAATGATATTCATAGGTTAGTTTTCCAATATCAATTCGTGACGGTGGTAAATCTAGATTCTGAATCGCGCGAACAATTTCTACGGAATCAAAAATATTAATTGGCTTTTGAACAAACTCGCCTGCATATTCGTGAAAATTAATAATGTCACTAACATTTCGATCAATCAATTGATTTCTAAAAAGCACTAATTCGATGGATTTATCATACCATAAATCGCTGATAATTTTAATTAATTCAACCGCTGCTTTGCGCCTGTCAGCCTGAAATGATAACTCCTTCTCGTAAAATTTGTTGCTGTCCATAAATAGAAATTAGTGTTTAGTTGTGTTGTTTATTCCGAATTAATTTCAGAATCTAATAAATTTTGCGCAAAAATATAAAATTGATTCGTTTTACGAAAACGATTTCGTAACTTTTTTATAAAACAAAAAAACCAGCTCCAAACAGAACTGGTTTTAATAATAATTAACCTTTAACTTTATAAAATAATCTGAATTACTTGTCCAATACGATTGATCATTTGGATGTTGACACTTTGATTTTCGTCTTTTTTATTTAAAAATCGGGAAATGGTTTCCACATCAGTAGCCTTAACATTGTCAACCGAAAGTATGATGTTTCCTTTTAATTGATCGGCATAAGGTTTTAGATTGTCACTATTGATTTCTTTTATTCGGACACCGTAACCAATTTTGAATTTCTTTTTGTCGGCTGAATCAATATCTTCTAATTCTAACCCTTTAAACTCAGTACTGACAAGCTCATTTTTAATTAATGTCACCGCAACGGTTTTGGTTTCACCATCTCTGCTGTAGGTTACCTGAACATTATCATTGGGTCTTTTAGTACTAATATACCCCGAAAGTTCAGAGAAAGAACTTATTTTTTGGGTGTCTATTTTTTTGATAATGTCTCCTTTTTTTAATCCTGCTTTTTCGGCTCCAGAGTTTTTAGTTACTTTATTAATATAAAATCCTTCTGTGTCATTTACGCCCAATTCTTTGGATGCTTTGCTATTCAACTCGCCGCCTTCAACTCCAAGAACTCCACGCTGTACGTTACCAAATTCCATTATATCTTCAATAATTTTTCTAGTTATATTTGATGGAACTGCAAATGAATAGCCAACATACGAACCCGTTTGTGAGGAAATCATGGTATTGATACCAATCAATTCTCCGCGAGTATTAACCAAAGCGCCACCGGAATTTCCCGGATTTACTGCTGCATCTGTTTGGATAAAAGATTGAAGTCCATTTTTTTCAAGATTTCTGGCTTTCGCCGATACAATTCCGGCTGTAACAGTTGAGGTTAAATTATAAGGATTACCAACTGCTAATACCCATTCACCCACTTTTACCTGATCTGAATCGGCAAATGTGGAGTAAGGTAATTTTTGTTCTGCATCTATCTTCAGCAATGCGATATCCATTTTAGAATCGGTGCCGACCAATTTTGCTTTATATGATTTGTTGTTGTTTAATGTAACTTCTAATTCTGTAGCATCTTTTACTACATGATTATTGGTTACAATATACCCGTCTTGTGAAATGATTACCCCAGAACCTGTTCCAACTTGCTCTTGTTGTTGTCCGCCACGAGCACCATAAAAGAACTCCATAATTGGGTTAGAGACCGTTCTAACGGAAACATTCTTGACGTGTACAACGGTATGAACTGTGTTTTCGGCAGCTACAGTAAAATCAACCGTTTCAGCAGATAAACCCACATTTCGTCCATAATTATTTGGCGCTGTTGTCACAATCGAACTTCGATAGTCTTTCCCTTCAATAAATAATTTGTACGCGCCCAATGTGGTTAAACCACTCAATAAAGAAACTAAAAATAAACTTGATAATCGTTTCATATTTATACCATTTTAAATTATTTGAATGTAAAATTATAAAAAATCAATTTTCAGTTAAACACCCTTTAACGCTCGTTTAACAATTTTTAAGTTAATCTTAATATTTGCTATATTTGTGGGAGTAACCTAAGCTATGAAGACGACTTTTTTTAAATACGAAGGAACCGGAAACGACTTTATCTTTATGGATAATAGAGAAAATAAATTTCCTAAAGACAACATAAAACTTATAGAAAAACTGTGTGACCGACGCTTCGGAATTGGAGGTGACGGATTGATTTTGTTAGAAAACGACACTGAAACCGATTTCAGGATGGTGTATTACAATTCAGATGGAAATCAAAGTTCTATGTGCGGAAATGGTGGTCGTTGCATTGTGGCTTTCGCCCAAAAATTAGATATCATTCTCAATAAGGCTACTTTTATCGCTACAGATGGATTGCACTATGCTACAATTTTAGATAACGGAATCATCTCCTTACAAATGAAAAATGTGGATGAAGTTAAAATCCATAACGACTATATTTTCCTAAATACAGGTTCACCACATCATGTTAAGTTAGTTGATGATTTAGAGCATTTTGAAGTTAAAACCAACGGTTCTAAAATCCGATACTCTGATTTATATGGAAAATCCGGAAGCAATGTCAATTTTGTTAAACAAGTTTCAGAGAATCATTTCCGTTTGCGTACCTATGAACGTGGTGTAGAAGACGAAACACTTTCGTGTGGTACGGGAGCAACGGCAACTGCCATAGCCATGCATGCTATTGGAAAAACCAATTCCAATCACATAAATTTGGATGTTGAAGGTGGCAAACTAGAAGTTTCATTTGATAAAGTAACAGATGGTTTTATTAATGTATTTTTAACCGGACCGGCAACTTTTGTTTTTAAAGGAGAAATTGATTTTTGAAATTCAGCAATCAAAATTGTCAATTTTCAAACTAAACTATTACTATGGTAACACTTCAAGGACAAAGCATCCATTTACGCGCACTCGAACCCGAAGATTTAGAGTTTCTTTATGCTATAGAAAACGACGAAAACATTTGGGAAGTCAGCAATACAATAACACCTTACAGTAAATTCCTTATTCGGCAATATCTTGAAAATGCGCATCAAGATATTTATGAAGCCAAACAATTGCGATTGGCCATTTGTAAAAGCAATACTGCTGAAGCCATTGGATTGATAGATTTGTTTGACTTTGATGTTAAAAATAAACGTGCGGGTGTTGGAATCATCATCCAAAATGAGTTGGATCGAAATAGTGGCTTTGGTAAGCAAGCTTTGGGTTTGGTTATCAATTATGCATTTGAAACGTTGCAATTGCATCAATTATATGTAAATATCGGAACGGAAAACAAAGCAAGTTTGTCGCTTTTTACTACATTTGGATTTGAGAAAATAGGCGTTAAACGAGATTGGATTTTTTCAAATAACCGTTTTCAAGATGAAGTCATTTTACAATTAATTAAACAATAAATTTAAATATTCAGGTTTTGAACAGACATAAAATTATAAAGGTTTTAGCACTTGTAATCATCTTTTTTGTGGCGGTGATCTACATCAAGTTTTTTACTTCGGAGACCCATTTTGATAAAACAGAAATGTATGTTGAGGTTCCAACAGGTTCCAATTATAAAGATGTTGAAAAGTTACTTTCCCCTTTGGTGAAAAACATGAGTAATTTTGAGTTTATTGCTAATCGACGTTCGTATCCTGAAAATGTAAAAGCGGGGCGATTTTTATTAAAGAAAGGGATGAGTGCTTTTCAATTGGTTGGCGCTATGCGAAGAAACATCCCAGTAAAATTAGCATTCAATAATCAAGAACGATTGGAAAATCTTTGTGAACGCTTGAGCTCTCAGATAGAACCTGATACCACGAAACTTTTAGCGACTTTTAGAGACACCCTTTTTTTACAGAAAAACGGATTTACTAAGTACAATGTATTTGCCATGTTTTTGCCCAATACTTATGAAGTTTATTGGAATATTTCTGCAGAAAAATTCAGAAGTAAAATGTTAGAGGAATACAATCGGTTTTGGACAAAAGAACGCATAGAAAAGGCTGCAGCTTTAAATTTGACTCCTGTCCAAGTGATTGCAGTAGCTTCAATAGTGCATAAGGAGTCTGTCAAAAAAAGTGAGCGACCTACGATTGCGGGTGTTTATCTCAACAGACTGAATCAGGGAATGCCTTTGCAAGCTGATCCAACTGTAATTTATGCCTTGAAATTGCGCGACCACGATTTTAATCAAGTTATAAAACGGGTATTATACAATGACTTATTTATAAAATCTCCTTATAATACTTATCAAAATATTGGTTTGCCTCCAGGACCTATTGCCATGCCAGATGTCGATGCTATTGATGCTGTATTAAATGCAGAAAAACATGATTATGTTTATTTTTGTGCCAGTGTTGAAAAATTTGGCTACCATGTTTTTGCAGCAACTTATGAGCAACATCAAGTAAATGCGAAGAAATACGCAGATTGGTTAAATAAACAGGGTACAAACCGATAATTTTGAAAGTAATCACTAGCATAATTATCATTTTATTATTTGGATGTTGCCAAATTTCTTCCGCGCAAAATGCTACTGAAAATTTTCTGAAGCCGTCTGATACTTTAAATAATAAACGACTTAAAACTCTAATAATATCGGAGGTGGCTATAGGTTCCGCTACTTTGATAGGTTTAAACCAAATTTGGTATGCTGATTATCCGCGTTCTGATTTTCATTTTATTAATGACAATGCAGAATGGCTTCAAATGGATAAGGTGGGACATGTATTTTCATCCTATCATTTAGGAAGTTTTGGAGCCAATGCCTTGAAATGGTCTGGATCAAGTAGGAATAGTCAATTGATTTATGGTGCGACTTTAGGTTTGGCTTTTACTACTACTGTTGAGGTTTTTGACGGTTTCTCAGCCAATTGGGGCGCTTCTTTAGGAGATGTTGCAGCCAATGTTTCAGGAACAGCATTGTATGTTTCCCAAGAATTAATTTGGAAAGAGCAACGAATTATTCCAAAATTCTCTTTTCATACCACACCCTACGCTTCGGCTAGACCTGCTGTATTAGGAAGTAACTTACCCGAACAAATTTTAAAAGACTATAACGGTCAAACGTATTGGTTGTCTGCCAACATTCACTCTTTTGCCAAGACATCATCCTTTCCTAAGTGGTTGAATGTCGCTGTCGGATACGGTGCCGAAGGCATGATTACCGGCAATGATGAGCTCGTAAATACAGTTTTTCTTCCTGAAAGCAAAAGATACCGACAATTTTACTTATCACTTGATGTTGATTTGACCAAAATTAAAACAAAATCACATTTTATTAAGACAATTTTAACAGTCTTTAATGCAATCAAAATTCCAGCTCCAACGTTTGAAATCAAGGGGTCAGGAGGGACTAAATTTCATGCGCTTTACTTTTAACTTATTGATATTCAATTTTATAAATATAGTTGTATATTTGCACTCGGAAATATCAAGATGGTGACAGCGCTTGGAAATAACCTTAAATGTTAAAGAAAAGTATATTTTACTCTGCAATCCTACTAACTGTAGCTTTTATAAGCTCAGGTTTTAAACCTTACAATTCCCAAATCCATTCCGGATTTAGAACCGATGAAAATGAAGAACAGTCCTATGTTTTTCCATCAAAAAACAACATAGATTATTTTAAATTGAAAATTCCATTTACTGGAAAATATTTTATTGGTTTTAAAGAAGCTTTAGCCCATAAAGAGTCTCAAGGTAAATATGGTAAAATAAATACTTTAGGCTATATGGGTAAGTATCAATTTGGTATTGAAACCTTGAAATCAATTGGCATAAAAGACAGCATAGGTTTTATGAATAATCCTAGACTTCAGGAAAGAGCTTTTGTAGCACTTCTTTCTAAAAACAAATACGTGCTAAAAGATTATATCAGCGATTACGATGGTAAAGTTGTTGATGGTGTAAAAGTTACTGAATCTGGTATTTTAGCGGCAGCACATTTAGGCGGTGTGGGATCAGTAAAACGTTTTTTAAACACTAATGGTAAGAGAAAATGTAAAGATGAATACGGAACTTCAATTCGATCTTATATTATTGATTTTGGTGGATTTGAAACTACTGGAATTCAAGCAATAAAAAATGCAAAAGTAAAATAATTACATTTTGTGAATGATAAAAATGGTCGGTCTGTTATGCAGGTCGACCTTTATTTTTTTCCAATCAGCTACACGAAAAGTTTTGATATATTCTGTGGGAAGTGTAATGTCAGTTGCAATACAAAGATGCGTATTCGGTTGTAATGTTTGCAATAAATCTTCTAATAACTTGTTATTTCTATAGGGAGTTTCTATAAAAATCTGAGATTGGTTTTTGGTGCTTGACAGATTTTCGAAATTTTTTAAAGCCGTTTTTTTATCCCCTTTATCAATCGGTAGATATCCATTGAAAGCAAAACTTTGGCCGTTCATTCCAGATCCCATCATCGCCAAAAGAATGGATGAAGGACCAACTAACGGAACAACTTGAATTCCATTTTCATGAGCCATTTTTACTATTACAGCTCCAGGATCTGCGACGCCTGGACAACCTGCTTCACTCATTAAACCAACATTTAGCCCTTTTAAACAAGGCGAAAGCATGGCGTTAAATTTGGTA
Source organism: Flavobacteriales bacterium (assembly GCA_038202695.1). Taxonomy (GTDB): domain Bacteria; phylum Bacteroidota; class Bacteroidia; order Flavobacteriales; family Flavobacteriaceae; genus Flavobacterium. Next base: position 38,557 of record JBBRET010000016.1, on the reverse strand, counting down.
TCTTCAGTATGCTTGTTAAGAGGTGAAAGTCTTAAACTTGACTGTGCTTTTTCTGGGTGAATAGCTTTGATAAATTTGCGTGCTGTTTTTTCATTTTCAACAATAAAGTCGTCAATAAAATCAATTGCTCTTTTTACAGTTTGTGGTAAAACATCCTGCGGATCCATTTCGCCCAAAGTTGTTGGGATTAAGTAGAGTTTTCCTTTAAGTGTTACAGGTTTCATTTGTGTTTCTCTATCAATTTTTTAGATAGAATTTCGCAAGTTTCGTTCAGCATTTCATACACCATATCAAAGCCATTTTGTAAACCGTAATACGGATCCGGAACGTCTACGTTATCTTCAGGGAATAATTCATTTAAAATGAGGTGCACTTTGTTTTTATGCGCTTCACTTTTAGCTAATTCAATCACGTCATCATAATTAGTGTTATCCATGACATAAATATAATCGAAATCTTCGAAATCCCTTTGAGAAAATTGTCTCGCTTTTTGATTAGAAATATCAAGACCGTTTTTTTGAGCTGTAAGCACAGAACGTTGGTCGGGTTGCTTCCCAATATGGTAATTCCCGGTTCCGGCTGAATCTACAAAAAATTTATCTTTTGGAAGTTTGGCTGCAAGGAGACCTTCTGCCAATGGAGATCGACAAATATTTCCGAGACAAACCATTAAAATTTTAACGGGCATAATTGTTTATTTCTAAACCGCAAACTTACTCAAAAAGGAGTTATAGTGATAATTTTTTATGAATATCTTCTACAAATTTTTTGAACTGTTTATCAGTTGAAACCAAGTTATCAACGGTTTTGCATGCGTGAAGAACCGTTGCGTGATCTCGGTCGCCAATTTGTGAACCAATATTAGCCAATGACGATTTAGTAAATTTCTTAGCAAAGAACATTGCCAATTGACGTGCTTGCACAACGTGACGTTTTCTGGTTTTAGATTGCAGTGTATCGAGGTCTAATTGGAAATAATCAGATACCACTTTTTGAATGTAATCGATAGAAATTTCACGTTTTACATTTTTAACAAATTTCTCTACCACACTTTTTGCTAAGTCTAGCGTAACTTCCTTTTTATTAAAAGAAGATTGGGCAATTAGAGAAATAATAGCACCTTCTAATTCACGCACATTTGATTTAATATTGCGAGCTACATACTCTATTATTTCGTCGGGCATTTCAACACCGTCGCGATATAAGATATTTTTTAAGATCGAAATTCTGGTTTCATAATCGGGTTGGTGTAATTCGGCAGACAATCCCCATTTGAATCGAGACAATAAACGCTGCTCAATGTCCTGCATGTCCACTGGCGCTTTATCTGAAGTAAGAATTACTTGTTTGCCATTTTGATGTAAATAATTGAAGATATGAAAAAATACATCTTGTGTTCCTGTTTTTCCTGAAAGGAATTGAACATCGTCAATAATTAATACATCAATCAATTGATAGAAATGAATAAAATCGTTTCTGTTATTTTTCTTAACCGAGTCAATATACTGTTGCGTGAAAACTTCAGCAGAAATATACAAAACTGTTTTTTCAGGATATTTATCTTTAATTTCAACACCTATTGCATGTGCTAAGTGCGTTTTCCCTAATCCAACTCCACCAAAAATTAATAGCGGATTGAATGAAGTTCCTCCTGGTTTATTGGCCACAGCCATTCCAGCAGAACGTGCTAGTCTGTTTGAATCTCCTTCAAGGAAGTTGTCAAAACTATAATTTGGGTTAAGTTGGGATTCGATTTTTAAGTTTCTAATTCCCGGAATTACAAACGGATTTTTAAGTTCTGGGTTCAGATTTTTAAACGGAGCGTCTACATCTTGTGATTTAATCGGACTGCGATGTGCACTTGGCAATTGTTCCGTAAACGGTTGTTTGTTGCCATAAGTGTTCTCCATTTTGATTTTATAGAGTAACTTTGCGTTTTTTCCAAGCTCTTTTGTCAATGCTACTTTTAAAAGTTTTACATAATGTTCTTCAAGCCATTCGTAGAAGAATTTACTTGGAACCTGAATGTAAAGTGCATTGTCAGTTAGCTCGACTGATTTAATCGGTTCAAACCAAGTCTTAAAAGCTTGCTCTTGAATATTGTCTTTTATAAATAGTAGACAGTTTTCCCACACCGATTGCGCAGTTTTGCTCATATTTGGTTTAAAATTATAGTATTTATGTATTAGGTTTTAACTCTGTAAAAACAACTCGTGTTTTTGATGTTTTTCGGGGTAACAAATATGTGAATAAAATTCGTTAAAAAAAATTAAAACGGCATTGATTTTTTAAAAATAAAGTCGTAAAGGTATAGTTGTATTTAAATAAAAAAAAGAAAATAAGATGAAAGAACATCAAATTCAAGTTAGAGTCCGTTATTCAGAAACCGATCAAATGAGCGTGGTTTATCACGGTAATTATGTGCCTTATTTTGAGATGGGAAGAGTGGAATGGCTTAGAAACAAAGGGATTTCGTATAAATCGCTTGAAGAAAGCGGTATCGCGCTTCCTATAGTTTCGATGACAATAAACTACAAAAAACCAGCGCGTTATGACGACTTACTTACAGTGACAACAAAGTTCAAAGCGCAGACTTCTGTTAAGGTGGAATTTGATTGTGAAATTCACAATGAAAATGGCGACTTGTTAACAACTGCACATTTTTTATTGGTTTTTGTAGACGTGAATTTAGGAAAAGCTATTCAGCCACCAAAATACATTTTGGACATTATGAACGATTAATTTTTTTAATCGCAACTTCAAATAAAGTTACAAAAATGTCGAAAATTATTTCGGCATTTTTTTTTCGGGTTGCGATTTCAATTTGACAACTTTCATTCATTTGTTGTGAAATAATTTCTAAGTTTTTCTCTTTGATGATTCGCATTACTTTATTTATGTTTTTATAATCAAATGAAATTTGGAAATGAGTATCTATTGTTTTTTCAATAATTTCAGCTTCTTCAAGTGCCATTTGTGCAGCAGTTTTGTAGGCAGAAATTAATCCACCAACACCCAATTTTACGCCACCAAAAAATCGAACTACAACTACTAAAACATTGGTTAAACCAAACGATTGAATTTGACCGTAAATAGGCATTCCAGCTGAATTGCTCGGTTCTCCATCATCATTAGCTCTAAATTGTAGGGTTTCAATTCCTAATTGATAAGCATAGCAAAAATGTCCGGCTCCAAAGTGTTGCTTTCGTAATTTTTCTAAATGGGATTTGATTTCCTCTTCAGAATTAACGGGAATTGCATAGCCAAAAAACTTGCTGTTTTTTTCTTTGAAAAGAATTTCTGATGATGGTGAAAGAATGGTTTTGTAGGTGTCATTCAAAACATTATACCATTGAAGTTTACTAGTGCCATTTCTTGTGAGATAGAATTTTTTTATAGTGGCAAGTGTTTTTGTTCAAACAAATCGACTACATCTTCTTTCCCTACTTGAAGATTCCAAACATACAATCCAAGAGATTCAGCCATATCGGTGTTTGCTTTTTTATCATCAACAAACAAAGTTCGTTTTGGAGACAAATCGTGTTTTCTAATTATAGTATTAAAAATTTCGGGTTCGGGTTTCCGCATTCCCATTTCATAAGAGTAATATACTTTTTCAAAACAATTATAAAAATCAGTATAAAACGACATGCCTACTTTATGTTCAAAGCGTTCAATGTGAATAGAATCAGTGTTGGTCAATAGAAATAATTTGTATTTTGAAGATAGCATTTGTAAAAATTCCAAGCGCTTTAATGGGAAATCACCAATAACTGAATTCCATGCTTTTGTAATTTCTTCAACACTAGCGTTCGGAATATGTTTTGAAAACGAATCTATAAACTGCAAATCACTTATTTGTCCTTTTTCAAATAAGTCGTTGTGTGCTAATAAATCTTCATTGGGTCCATCTAAACCTAATTTTTTAAACTCTTCTATTGAGGTTTCTTTTTTAAGATCGATAAAAACATCTCCAAAATCAAAAATTATAGTGTTAATCATGGTTGAAATAAAGTTTAAGTTGGTCACTCTTTATGTTTTTTAGTAGAAAATGGCCATTTAAATCAGGTGCTTTAACGCCATTCTTTAAATACGTTGTTCCTTTAAAAACTCGGGCTTCATCCCAAAGATTATCATCTATAAAAGTTTGAAGTGTGTGTTTTCCTCCTTCAATTAATATAGATTGTATGCTGTATTTTAGTGCAATAGCAGCAATGGTTTTGGTTAGCCTTTTATCAAAGATACATTTTTCATAACTAAGATTTTCACTAGAAGTTAAATTTTCTTCCTCTGTTAGTACGATAGTCATAATTCTACCATCTTTTACGTGACAGTTTTTGCTAATCCTACCGTTTTTGTCTAAAACAATCCGAATTGGATTTTCTCCGGTCCAATTGCGTACATCTAACTTTGGATTATCTTCTAAAACAGTATTGGTCCCTACTAAAATTGCTTGCTCTTCGCTACGCCATTTGTGAACTAATTGCCTAGAAAATGTATTTGATATCCAAACAGGTTCTTTTTTCTCTTTAGTCAAGGGCGCCATAAATCCGTCTTGACTTTCTGCCCATTTTAAGATAATGTAAGGACGTTTTTTATTGTGAAACGTGAAAAATCGTTTGTTCAATTCCCGACACTCTTTTTCTAGAACTCCAACAATTACATTAGTCCCGTTTTCCTGAAGTTTTTTAATTCCGGCTCCAGCTACTTTGCGGTTAGGGTCGACACTACCAAGTACTACATTCGGAATTTGGTGTTTGAGAATCAAATCACAACAGGGTGGTGTTTTTCCGAAATGACTACAAGGTTCGAGTGAAACATAGATAGTGGCTTTTGACAACAACGATTTATCTTTTACAGAATTTATGGCATTGACTTCAGCATGCGGCGCACCTGATTTTTGATGCCACCCTTCACCAATGATTTCGTTTTTATAAACTATTACGCTTCCAACCATCGGATTGGGATAGGTTGTTCCCAAGCCATTTTTGGCGAGGTCGATGCAGCGTTTTATGTAAAATTCATGTATCTTCACCACGCAAAAATAAGACATTACATTTAGAATGAGTGCCATCGTAATAAGAGAAATACAAAAGAATGACAACCAACAAATTGCTGCGGTTATTAGAGAAGTTTTTATAGCCGATGGTTTTCCTAAAACCGGAACGGCTTTTGCCGACGCCCAATTGGATTTTATGTTTGAAACTTATGACCATCCTAAAGCGTCTTATTTTGTGATTGAAAATTCAGGTAAAATTATTGGTGGAGCTGGAGTAAGTCAACTCGAAAATTCTAAAGAAAACATCTGCGAATTGCAAAAAATGTATTTCTTGCACGAAGCTAGAGGCAAAGGAATTGGCTACCAAATGATTCTTAAATGTTTGGAAAAAGCAACTGAATTTGGTTATGAAAAATGTTATTTAGAAACACTACCCGAAATGATAACTGCTCAACATTTATACACGAAAGTCGGATTTGAATATCTTTCTGCGCCGATTGGAACTACAGGGCATATTACATGTCCGGTTTGGATGATAAAGAATTTATAGATGCTGCTTAAAAACTACAAAGTCATTTTTAAAAAAGAACTGATTTCGATATACGACGAGCAGGAAATCGACAGTTTTTTTTATATTATTTTAGAGAGAATACACCATTTCAAGCGAATTGATTTGGCTCTTAATCCAGAAACGGTTTTGGATGGCCTTCATTTAAAACAATGGAAAGCGATCGTTTCAGATTTACAACATCAAAAACCCATTCAGTATATATTAGGAGTAACCGAGTTTTTTGGTTTGCAATTTGAAGTAGATGAAAATACTTTAATACCAAGACCAGAAACAGAAGAATTAGTTGATTTGATTCTTCAAAATGAGAAGAAAGAAAAAAGCGAAAAGCGAGCGGTTCGCATTCTCGATATCGGAACTGGAAGTGGATGCATTGCCATTGCATTGGCCAAGAATATTTCAACTGCAGCAGTATTTGCCATTGATGTTTCTGAGAAAGCTTTGGCGTTAGCGAAAAAAAATGCTGAACGCAATGAAATCAGTGTAAATTTCATCTTAAAAAATATATTAGAAACACAAGATTTAGAGCAACAATTTGATCTTATAGTTTCCAATCCACCTTATGTACGGGATTTGGAAAAGGCTGAAATTAAACCTAACGTTTTAGCATACGAACCCCACTTGGCATTGTTTGTAGAAGATGCTGATGCCTTAATTTTTTACCGAAAAATTGCCCAACTTGCTAAGAAAAATCTAAACTCAAACGGAAAACTTTACTTTGAAATCAATCAGTATTTAGGAAACGAAACCCTACAGTTGCTAGTCGATTTAGGGTTTAAGAATGCCGAGTTGAAAAAGGATATTTACGGGAATGATAGGATGATTGTTTGCTTTTTAGAGTAGGCTTTTTTTAATTTATTTCACAGAAATTAAAAGCGGAAATAGCAATACACTAGTTTTTATTGAATACTGCAAACCAAACACTTACTCGTACCGCAAAGCCTCAATAGGGTCTAGACGGGAAGCTTTTATAGCTGGATACAATCCGGAAACCAAGGCCACAATAAAACTGGTAATAAAAGCGGCCATCATGGCGCCCCACGGAATCACAAAATCCCATTTCGCAGCAAGGCAAATGCCATATCCGATTAATATTCCGAAGATAATCCCAATGATTCCACCGATTTGTCCAATCGTTAGTGTTTCGATGAAAAACTGCCAAGCAATCGTATTTTTCTTTGCCCCAAGCGCTTTTCTAACACCAATTTCTCGAGTTCTTTCGGTTACTGAAACAATCATAATATTCATTAAGGCAATTGAGGAGCCTAAAATAGTGATGATACCCATAATCCATGCTGAAGCACCTAGGACATCGGTAATACCAGCAATTCTGTTAATTAAATCATCACTTCTAGAAACTCCGAAATTATCTTCTTCGACTGGATTTAATTTTCTGATTTGTCGCATCGTAATTTTGGCATTATCTATCGCAGCATCGAGTAATTCTGTTTTTTGAATCATTGTGCTTAATGAATAATTGATATTGGGTGCCGAAAATAAAGAACGTGCAACTTGAATTGGAATCATGACACGCAAATCGCGGCTGTTTCCAAAAGTGGCTCCTTTTTCTTTTAAAACCCCTATGACTTTAAATTTGGCACCACGAACGGAAAGTGTTTTACCTATCGGATTGGTATCTTTCAGTAATCCTTTGGTGGCAAAATCTGAACCTACTATGCACGAATATACATTGTTGGCAATGTCAAACGTATTAAAATTTCTGCCCTGAGTTACTTCTAGACCAGAGTTGGCTAAATAGTATTCATCAATTCCTAAAACTTGTATTTCGGGATCGGTTTTTTGGTTTTCAAATTTTACTTCAGCTTTAGCGGTAGCTGTAAAAGATAAGGAAGTTTGTGTTGCTGGAAAATAGAATTTATCCTTAAAAGCTCTAGCTTCGGGATACGTAATTATGGGATTAATCTTTTCGATTTCTTTGCCGCCATCGCCACGAAAGGTATTTTGATATTGGTTAATGTTAAACGTATTAGAACCCATTGAGGCAAAACTCGAAGTCAGATTATAATCAATTGCAGTAACCACAGTCAAAATTCCGACCAAAGCCGTAATTCCAATAGCAATGATGATAATGGTTAAAATAGTACGAAGCAACTGCGTTCGGATAGAGCCCAACGCAATTTTTATATTTTCTTTAAATAATCCGAATCCAAGCATAGTGCAAATTTGTCACTAAAGTACAGCTTTTGTTACAGCAATTGTTCCAAAAAGTCCATAAAAAAATAGATATTTGCCAAATTAATAACGCAATGCGTCACCGTACCAACGAATAAATAAAGCGGAACGAACACGGAATCGTTTACAAATTTTCAATTTACAAATTAAATACAATGGCATCAAAACCGAGCATTCCGAAAGGTACCCGAGATTTTTCACCAGCAGAAGTTGCTAAGCGCAACTATATCATTTCGATTATGAGAGCTCATTTTGAGAAGTTTGGATACCAACCGATAGAAACACCATCATTTGAAAATTCGGATACTTTGATGGGGAAATATGGCGAAGAAGGAGACCGTTTGATTTTTAAAATATTGAATTCGGGTGATTTTTTAGATAAAGTGCCAACGGAAGAGTTACAAAATATAAACTACAAACAACTCTCCGGTAAAATTTCTGAAAAGGCTTTGCGCTATGACTTAACCGTACCTTTTGCTAGATATGTAGTACAACATCAAAGCGAAATTGAGTTTCCGTTTAAACGTTACCAAATTCAACCCGTTTGGCGTGCTGATCGACCTCAAAAAGGAAGGTTCAGAGAGTTTTATCAGTGTGATGCTGATGTGGTGGGTTCTAAATCATTGTGGCAAGAAGTTGAGTTGGTGCAATTGTATGACGCTGTTTTTGCTGATTTAGGTTTGGATGGTGTAACGATTAAAATTAACAACCGAAAAATATTATCTGGAATTGCGGAAGTTATTGGTGCATCTGACAAATTGATTGATTTTACGGTAGCGTTAGATAAGCTCGATAAAATAGGGGAGGACGGAGTAAAAAAAGAGATGCTTGAAAAAGGGATTTCGGAAAGTGCGATTTTAAAAGTGCAGCCTTTGTTTACTTTTACAGGAACGATTGAGGCAAAACTTGATAAACTAGCAGCATTGCTAGCGGGTTCGAAAGAAGGAATGAAAGGTGTAGAAGAGTTGCGGTTCATTTGTGAGAATGTCACAAAACTCGGATTGCACAAAGCGATTTTAGATTTAGAGGTGACATTGGCTCGAGGATTGAATTATTATACCGGAGCAATTTTTGAAGTAGCGGCGCCAGCAATAGTTCCTATGGGTTCTATTGGTGGAGGCGGACGTTACGATGATTTGACTGGAATTTTTGGATTAAAAGAGATGAGTGGTGTTGGAATTTCATTTGGCTTAGACCGGATTTATTTGGTTTTAGAGGCACTGGGTTTATTCCCGCAAACGGTTACTACAACAACGAAAGTGTTGTTTTTGAATTTTGGAGAAGATCAAGCTTTTGAAACCATGAAAGCAGTTACACTTTTGCGCAACCAGAATATTAAAACTGAGATGTATCCGGATGCAGCCAAAATTGATAAACAATTCAAACACGCGGAACGCAGAGGCATTCCGTTTGTGGTTAAAGAAATTGTGAATGCAACTTTTGTTTTAAAAGACCTACAGACTGGGGAACAATTTGAATTGAGTTTGGAACAACTTATTCAAAGGCTTGCATAGAAGAACGTACCAAGGGGAATGCATAGCTAAATAGGAATTTTGTTTTTCTTAATGATTGCAAAACGTTGTTGTTAGCCCCGATGGCAGCGGTACCGAAGTATAGCGAACAGCGGGAGTACGATTGCTTAAAAAAGCTAACGTTGTGCTCCTGAGATTTAAAACCCAGAACTTCTTTTGATATACGTAAAAAATCCCCGAAGTCGGGGATTTTTTTATACATGCATTTAGTGTCAAATAAAAGCAAATAGAGATTATTTTTTTACCAAGATTTTTTTAGTGATTTCGCCACCGTCGGTGATTACTTTTACAATGTAAGTTCCAGTGCTCAAGTCAGTAACTTGCAATTGGATATCGGCTTGGTCTTGGTTGTCAATTTTCCAATCAGTTACTTTTTGTCCCAATAAATTGAACAATGAAACTGATTTTACGGTTACTTCTTGCAACACGTTTTTGATATTAATCATGTTGTTAGACTGAGAATGCGTTACAGCAATTCCGTGATTTGCATCATGATCAACAGTGTTAAGCGCAGCACCATTAGTAAATCTTAAAGAGAATCTTGTATCATACGTTCCAGCAGGAAGGTTTACAGCATAACTTTGTGATTTGATACTGTTATAAGTGCTAGTCACATTGTCATAGATATATATTTCTTGGTTTTGATCAAAGTTTTCTTTTGCGTCTACAACGAAAGTTACGTTACCAGCTGTTGCATTTTTAACTCCTAATGGATAGATGTTGTTTGCGTTAAAGAATCCGTCACCATTGATGTTTAACTTGTCAGTACCATTAATGAAATACATATCATTTGTAAGCGCTTCAATACTGATTCCGTCATACCCGTTATCATAACCTGCTGTTGCATTCTCGTTCATGAATCCAAGTAAGGTTTGTCTGTGATAGTTATCAGACGAGTTATATCCTAAACGAATTTTCATAAATTGTTCTACTTCAAATTCATCTTGGTCATTATTCAGTAAAGGATCAGAGGATGAAACCGTATTGTTCCCATTTTTAAATAGGGTATAAGAATTTGCAGCATCATCTTCTTTGATGAATAATCTTTGTGCGTTGTTAAACGTTATTGTTCCTCCAGTTGGTGATCCTGTTACAAAGAATCCTTGTCCAACCGGGATGAATCTTTTAGGCGTTTTACTACTAGAACCCAATCCGCTTACTCCAGCTGGAGCTACAGGAGCAGTTCCACCTGTTTTAGTATACGTTGCATAACCACCTTGATACTGAATAGTATTGTGAGAAGCATTTGTATTGTAGTGTTCCCAGATGTAAAGGGTACCTTTTAAACTAGTCGCATTGTCATCAATAAATTTGTCAGCATCGATTGCAGATGGGTAAGGGTTTCCACATAAATTTAGGTTGTTTGCACCTACAGTTGAGGTAATGATTCCAGTATTAGGTTTCCCGATAAAGGTATAATTTTGATTAGGAGTTGCAGCTCCAGCACCTTTGAGAGTAAATCCTTGACCTGGAGTTAATGCACCGTTTTGTCCAACTGACGCCCAGTTTGCATAAGCATTAGTTGAGTTTTGGAATTTAAATATCCAGTAACTACTTAATGTGATAGGTGCTGTTGGCGTACCGTTAATTCCAGTCGTCCATTGTAAATTTTGTGGATTACTTGGGTTTGTTCCGTCTTTCATTACTCCAGCTACCGTAAATCCGTGATTAATAGTAGTGTTGTTGATAGAGCTAACTGGTGAAGACCAATAGTTGTAATTAAACTTATTAGCTTGACCTTCCTGATCTCTTTCAAGTGAACCAGCACTTGTTACTTCTAAATCAGAGTTGGTAGTTTGAATTAATTGCGATTTTCCAACTAAATCAATTTTACCGTCTAACTTTAAGTACCAATCGTTTTGAAGTTTAGTATCATTAGTCATATTAACCGTCACACCAGCATCAATAAGTATAGCTAAGTCCGTACTATTTGCAGTTTCGATAATATCGTGTTTTACTTGAACGATTGAATAATCAAAATCTAATACATCTAAACCTCTGATGTCTTTGGTAGTGTCATTTACAGCTGAAGAAAATGATCCTGTTCTTACGGTTGTAAATGGCATTGGAGCTTGTTGGTAATTGATAACTTTGTGGTTGTACAATTTCATACCAGTTCCACTATCAATAGACGGAGTTGTTAAATCGTCTACAATATCATCTTTGTAGGCATCCATTCGGTAGTATCTCAATACGTTTGCGAAAGGCAATGAACCAATATCTTTAGGAACAATTGCGCCTCTTACTTGTGATGCATTATTTTGAATTTCTTGATATACCATTCGTTCTACTTGAGTATTGGTCAACGCCGTATTAAACACTCTAACTTCGTCAATTTTTCCTTTGAAATAGTTCAAAGCTGTAATAGGGTTTCTACCTAAAGTCAGTTTTGATGCGTCAGCAGCAATCGCTCCGGATAAGGCAACATTTGCTACAGATTTTCCATTTACGTATAATGTTAAATTACCATTAGCATAAGTCGCTGCCACGTGAGACCATTGCGATCTGTTTAAAGGAGTTCCGAATGATAATATAGTACCATTTACCACTGCTTGTAGTATTCTAGAACCAGTCACTCTGATATGGAATTTATCTTGTCCTACTACAAATCCAGTAGTGCTGAATGTGCTGTTTAAGTCAATCCAAGCCATTAAAGTTGCATTAGGTAATCCGCCTAAAATAGCTACATCTTCGGCGTAATCATTTCTTCCATCAAAATCTAAATACAATTTTCTATTCAAATCTCTTGGAGATCCTTTTACGAAGTCATTAGTATCGAATACATTTAGAATACCATCACCATCAGCATCTCCCGTTCCGTCAATTATTCCGTCACCGTTGATGTCAAAAATCCCGTATAAACCTGTTTGAATATCGTTTAAACCGTCGTCGTTTGCATCTAATTGTAGATAATCTGAAATTCCGTTTAAGTCGCTATCTTGAGCATAGGCTCTAGTTGTAGTTCCGAAAACAGGAGAGTTATCAAAAAGATTAAGCAAACCGTCACCATCAGTATCTAATCCGTCTCCTTTACCATCTCCATTAATATCGCCGTCCCCATTTAGTAAGCCTGACTCATCAACATCATATTCAGTATCATTATCACTATCTAAATCAAAATAATCTTTAACACCGTCTCCATCAGTATCTGGAATGTTGTAAGTTCCATTAGCTATCAATGTTTCGATATAATCATTAAGACCATTTGCATTAGCATCAACCCATGTTGCTGCAGTACTTCTGTCCATTACTGATTTATTATTACTATATGCTTTGAATCCAGCTTCTTCTATAGATGGAATTCCATCGTTATCATCATCTACATCATTAATATCAGCAACTCCATCACCATCTGAGTCAATACAGTTTTGGTTAATTATGATTTCAACATCATCAATAAAATTACCATATGATAAACCTCCTGTTGATGTTACAGCAATGAATGCTAAAACAATATTGGTTTGTCCTACCGGAATTGTATACGTCCCTGAATAAGATCCCCAAGATGTATTTCCATCAATCATACTAACTATTGGACTTGAACTTTGTGCTAATGCTAAAGTAGCTCCAAAGCTTACATCTGCTCTGTCTGTTCCTGATCTTCCTCTGTGTTTGATTGACCAGTTTATAGTTCCACCGGCACCGTTCAAACAAAATGATTGGTATAGTGTTCCTGCAACATTGGCGTTTAATTCGGCAAATTGATTTCCAGCTGCTGCGGGTACACCGTTAAATCCAGTACTCCAAAGTTCAATAAAATTTTCTGCACTATTTGTCCATCCTGGAACAGAAGCAGATGGTGCAATCGTATAACTTGTTGCTGGTATTACAGGATTTTCAAAACTACCATTTTGGAATGACGCACCAGAACAGGTACCACATTCAATAGTATCAATAACCCCATCGTTATCGTCATCTTGGTCAATATTATTACTAATTCCATCACCATCATTATCCAAAAATCCTTTACCTTGAATAGCAAAAAAGTATGGATTTTCATCACTGTCGTTATTTACAATGTTGATTTGGGCAACTCTTGTAAATACGGCACTTGGGTTGAACGTAATTTGAAAAGTTACACTAGAACCAGCTCCAATTGAAAGCGTACTTGGATTTGCAGTAACAGTAAATTCAGAGGCATTTAATCCAGAAATTGTTGGATTAGAAATTGTAAGCGAGAGAGAACCAGTATTTCTTATAGTGAAAGTACGTGTTATTGTTGCTAGATTAACATCTGTTGATCCAAAGTCAGTTCCGTCATTTACAGAGGTTACCATATCGCCACTAGCAATTGATAGACCAAGTCCTTGAACATCTATTTCTCTTGGAACACCAGTTCCTTGTATAGAAAAGTCGTAAGGGTTTTCATTACTATCATTATTTACGATGCTTATTCTTGCTGATCTTGTTCCAATAGCAGTTGGTAAAAAAGTTACTACAAAAGTAGTGGTACTAAATGCGGCTACTGTTGCACTTGGAGGTGTAGTTACCGTAAATTCAGAGGCATTTGGACCACTAATTGTGATAGCACCCGTTGTCAAAGCGATATTACCATTGTTAAAAATAGTAAATGTTCTTGTTCCAGCGGTTGAACTAAAGTCAGTCCAATCCGTTACTGATGGTGAGATATCACCATCAACAATTGAAGTTGCATTTCCTTGTATGTCAATTTCAGGAATTACACCAAATCCTTGGATTGCAAAAGTGTATGGGTTTTCAGTGCTGTCATTGTTTACAATTCTGATTGTTGCTGTTCTTGTGTTGATTGCAGTAGGAGCAAATGTTACTACAAAAGTGGTAGAACTATTTGCAAGAACTGTTGCAGCTGGTGGCGTAGTTACTGAGAAGTCACCAGGATTAGTTCCGCCAATAGTTATGGCGCCAATAGTTAATGCAATATTTCCCGTGTTTCGAATTGTAAACGTTCTTGTTCCGGCAACGTTACTAAAATCGGTCCAATCAGAAAGAGCTGGAGTTACATCATTATTAACAATAGAGACCGCATTTCCTTGAATGTCTATTTCTTGTTCAATACCATTTCCTTGTAAAGCGAATGTATATGGATTTTCGTCAGCATCATTATTTACAATAGAAATCGTAGCTGTTCTAATTCCAATAGCAGTTGGAGCAAAAGTTACTACAAAAGTAGTAGCTCCTCCAATTCCAACAGCAGGAGCAGGAGCAGTGGTTACTGTAAATTCACTGGCGTTAGTTCCAGATATAGTAATTGTTCCCACAGTTAGCAAAGCAACACCAACGTTACGGATTGTAAAAGTTCTAGTTGCATTTGTAGTTCCAAAATCAGTCCAGTCTGAAGGATCAGGAGTAGTATCACCACTTACAATAGAAGTTGCATTTCCTAGTATGTCTATTTCTGCAAAATTTACGGTTGCTACTACAGCATTTCTAGGAGAAGAAGCACAGATTCCGTTAACCGCTTCAACATAGAATGTGGTTGTAGTTGATATTACTGGAGTAGTAAAACTTGTTCCTGTTCCTAATAGAGTTCCTCCCGTTAATGTTGAATACCAGTTTAAAGTTCCGCCTGTTGCTGTAGCTCCAAGTAAAACGGTTCCAGTTCCAGTTCTAGATCCAGGAGTTGTTCCTGTAACCGTTACGGAGGTAGTAATAGTAAGTGTTTTAGTTGCACTTGCATTACCACAAGGCGAACTTCCATATGCTGTTAATGTTAATGTTACACTTCCAGCCGTTTTATCGGCAGCACTTGGGTTGTAGGTACAAGTTGTTAATGAAGTTGCATTGGTAAATGTCCCAGTTCCACTAGAAGTCCATAAAACACTCGTTTGATTAACTGCGCTAGCGCCTGTAGTTATATTAACCGCACCATAAGCTGAACAGGTTGTAATAGGGGTTCCTGCGTCAACTATAGGCGTAGCATATATAGTTAAAGTTTTAGAAGCCGAAAGCGGAGCACAACCATTATTAGAAGCTGTTAAAGTTATTAGTACACTGCCAGCAGCTATATCTGCTGCACTTGGAGCATAAGAACAAGCACCCAATGAATTTGGATTTGTAAAAGTTCCAGTTCCATTAGAAGACCAAGTTACAAGAGAGTAATTAGTTGCAGAAGCGCCACCACTAACACTTACAATTGCAGTAGTTGAGCAGATTGTGATATTACTTCCAGCAACTGCGGTCATTGCTCTGCTGATATTTAATGATTTTGTTGATGTTACATTACCACATGGACTATTTCCAGTAGCTGTTAATGTAAGTGTGATTGTACCTCCGGCAGTATTTTCCGCTGCAGTTGGAGTATAGGTGCAAAGAGTTAATGAATTTGGATTGGTAAAAGTACCAGCACCACCTGACCATGTTACAGCAGCATAATTTGTTGCACTAGAACCCGTGGTAATATTTACGGCTCCTGTTGTAGAACAAGTATTGATTGCGGTTCCGGCGATAGATGTTGCAACTGGATTAATGGTTAGTATTTTATTAGATGTTGCATTTGCACAAATACCATTTGAAGCTGTTAAAGTTATTGTTACACTTCCTGCAGTTCTATCGGCAGCACTCGGAGTATAAGTACAAGTTGTTAATGAGTTAGGATTAGCAAATGTCCCTGTTCCGCTTGATGTCCAAGTTACTAAAGTTTGATTAGTGGCACTAGAACCCGCTGTTATATTAACAGCACCAGCACCAGCGCAAGTTGTTACGTTAGTTCCAGCCGTTGCTGTCATTCCATTAAACGTTATTGTTTTAGTTGAAGTTGCATTTGGACAAGAAGCGATTCCATTAGCTGTTAACGTTAAGGTTACAGTACCTGCTAAAATATCGGCAGCACTTGGACTATAAGTACAAGTTGTCAATGAATTTGCATTTGCAAAAGTCCCAGAACCATTTGAAGTCCATACTATTGATGAATAGTTTGTAGCACTAGAACCTGCTGTAATATTTACGGCTCCAGAAGTAGAACAGCTCGATACATTTGATCCAGCAATTGAAGTCGCGGTACTACCAAAAGTAATGGTCTTAGTTGCGGTTACACTAGGACAACCAGCATTTGATGCTGTTAAAGTTAGCGTTACAGTCCCTGCAGTTACATCTGCCGCACTTGGAGTATATGTACAAGTGGTTAATGAGTTACTATTAGCAAAGGTTCCAGTTCCACTTGTTGTCCAAGCTATACTAGTTTGATTTGTTGCAGTTGAACCAGCAGTAATGTTAACTGCACTTGCGCCAGCACAGGATGCGATTGGTGTTCCGGCATCGGCAGTCATAAGTTTGCTTATAGTTAATGTTTTATTAGAAGGTGGACTAGTACAACCTAGGTTTGAAGCAGAATAGGTTATGGTTACAGTACCTGCTGCAATATCTGCTGCACTTGGTTCGTAAGTACAACTAGTTGTATTGTTTATATTAGAAATATTTCCTGAACCATTTGAGGACCATAATACAAAACTAGCATTCAAAGCTTGGGCTCCACCAGTAATATTAATTACACCAGCCGTTTCACAAGTAATAATTGCTGCTCCAGAATTAGCTGTTGGATTGTTGTAGGCACCAATACTAACTGTATTATTTACTGAAATAGCATTTGAGCAATAGGAAGAAGTTAAATTTGTTACTGTAACTAAAGTGCTTCCTATATTTAGTGTTGAAGTTGTAAAGGTTCCAGTTCCAGCAGATGTAACGTTCATTGTAGCTGTACTTCCTGATGCAGTTGTTGCTCCAGAAAGATCATAAGTTACAGTGTAAGTTCCGGTCGGCAAAGATGTTGCAGATCCATTAAGTGTTACTTCAGAAGTAGATATTCCACATTTATTTGGAGACGTAACAGAAGTTAATGCATAAGTTGGGCAAGTATATGTGATTACGAAATAGCCACCGGCACCATTTCCTCCATTAGAATTTCTAGTTCCACCACCGCCACCGCCACCATAAGTGTTCCCGTTTGTACCATTAGCACTTGATGCAGTAGTTCCATTTCCACCAGCTCCTGAGGACAGACCAGCAGAAAGACCACCAATATTTAAAAGTCCACTATTACCAATAGTTGCTCCACCTGCACTTCCACCACCACCAGAATAAGTTAAAGCTCCTGTTGCACCAGCTCCTCCTGCTCTTGTACCAAATCCGCCAGCACCTCCATTTGGACCTGCAGCAAATCGAATACCACCAGAACCTCCAGTAGCAATAATTGAAGCACCACCAAAGACAGCTGTTGTAGTAGTACCGTTACCACCATTTCCACCTGTTGAACCACTTCCACCTGTTCCAACGGTAATTCCATAAGAAGTACCGGGTACAACTGAAATAGAGTTGTTGATGGAATAAGCGCCACCGCCACCGCCACCGCCACCATTTCTGTTGGAGCTGCCGCCACGTCCACCACCGCCACCGCCGCCATATGCTTCAACCTTAATAGTTGTTACACCAGCTGGAGTTACGAAAGTTCCGTTAGTTGTATAGGTTTGTGTACTTTGGCCTCTAGTTAATGAGGTAACTATTAATAAGCATATTAATAGTATTGATTTTTCTAATTTAAATAATAATTTTTTCATAACTCAGGGGTTATTATGATTTTATTAATTAAATGAAGTTTACACTCCATTCTGTTTTATTTGACGTTTCAAAACTAGGTAAGTGTTTTAAATAAATCGATAAAAAGCATAAAAAAATCGATGAAATGCATCTTTTGTATTTTATAAAGGGTAAAATACTTACATTATTATGTTAAGATATAAAAATAGTATTTAATTTTTTTAGATTGTAAATCAATACTTTAAAAAGTGGTTTAAATAAAATAAAAGGGGAATAAAAAAAGGTTTTACAAAAAATGTAAAACCTTGTTTTTATTTGTAGCGAGAGAGAGATTTGAACTCTCGACCTCAGGGTTATGAATCCTGCGCTCTAACCGACTGAGCTACCTCGCCATTATATGGATAACCTTAATGGGGTGCAAATATAAAATTAATATCAAAGCTTCCAAAGCTAAAACACTAATTTTTTTTATTTTTTAAAAACACTTTTTTATTGACTTTATATTCTATATATTTCCAAAAAATTATTTGAATCATGGATAGTAAAATACGTTATGAACTAGAGTTTCCCTTAAATTCCTCCCCGCAGTTGTTGTACCAATATATTTCAACACCTTCTGGTTTGCAGGAATGGTTTGCCGATAATGTTAATTCTAGAGGAGAATTTTTTACTTTTACTTGGGATGATATTGAAGAAAATGCTAGACTGGCCTCAAAGAAGTCTGGGGAAAAGGTAAAATTCAAATGGGTAGATGAAAATAAAAAGGATACTGACTATTATTTTGAATTAAGAATATTAGAAGATGAAATCACAAAGGATGTCTCCTTAATGGTTGTTGATTTTTCTTTAGAAGAGGAATTAGCGGAATCAAAACTATTGTGGGAAAATCAAATTTCTGACTTAAAACATGTTATCGGTTCTATTTAAAATCAATTTTTTAAAAGTTATATTTGTCCCGTTTCGTTATAAAAACCGAAACGGGATTTTTTTATGATTAATTTTAACGGTACGCTTCAAGATTCAAATTTGCAATTGTCGGTTTCTAATCGTTCGTTTCTATATGGTGACGGAGTTTTTGAAACTTTAAAAGTGGTCAATAATAAAATTCTATTTTTTGAAGATCATTATTTCCGTTTAATGGCCTCTATGAGAATCGTAAGAATGCAAATCCCAATGACCTTTACGCTGGAATATCTTGAAGAAGAAATTCTGAAATTGGTAGCAATCAATACTATCCAAAATTCAGCTCGAGTTCGGTTGACTGTTTTTAGAAATGAAGGGGGATTTTATTTGCCTACAGATAATTCTGTTTCCTTTGTTATACAAGCAACTGCATTAGCTGAATCAAAGTACCGTTTTCCTAGAGATACTTTTGAAGTTGATTTATATAAAGATTTTATAGTTCCCAAACAATTATTGTCTACTCTGAAGACTACAAATAAAATAACCAATATCACGGCCAGTATTTTCGCTAAAGAAAATCAGCTCGATAGTGCATTGCTTATCAATGAAGATAAAAACGTAATCGAAGCTTGCAATGGGAATCTTTTTATGTTACTGGAAAACAAATTGATTACACCACCTTTAGCTGATGGTTGTCTCAACGGTATCATGAGAAAACAGATTATTGCTTTAGCGAAGACTATAGATAGTATTGAAGTTGTCGAAAAGTCAATTTCGCCATTTGATTTACAAAAGGCCGATGAATTGTTTATTACCAATGTTATTATCGGAATTCAACCCATAACAAAATACCGCAAAAAAGAGTTTGCAACAGTAGTATCAAATCAAATATTGGAGCAATTGACTGCTTTGATTGTAGTTTAATTCAAAATAGGATTTTCGGGAGCATTAGACCAAATCAGATAGTCACCACCAAGCTCTACTATCTTTTCTTTCCAAAAATTGGATGATGTTTTTCCTAGGATTTTATTTTGACAACTATTTTTGGTTAGTATCCAGGAGTTTGTTTGTGTTTCATTCTCGAGCTGATCTGCATCCCAACCAGTATATCCCAAGAAAAAACGAATATTTTTTTTCTTGATGGCCCCAGTATTAATTAAATCTTTGGTTGATTCAAAATCGCCTCCCCAATAAATACCATTAGATATTTCAATGCTATTTGGAATTAACTCAGGGATATTATGAATAAAATACAAATTATCTTGTTCTACTGGCCCACCATTGTATACTTTGAAGTTTGCAGTAATCTCTGGAATTAAATCGTTTATAGTAAATTTAAGAGGTTTGTTTAAAATAAAACCCACAGAACCTTCTGTAGAATGATCTGCTAATAAAATTACAGATCTATTAAAAGACAAGTCCCCAATTAAGGAGGGTTCAGCTAGTAATAAAAGTCCTTTCTGTAATTTTTCTGAAATCATTTTCGATTTATATAAAATAAAATTGCTGAAAATTTATGTAAAATCCAAATAAATAGAGACAAAAACAAAAAAACCATCTCGAATTAACAAGATGGTTTATATATCGGATGATTTAAATTCTTAGTTTACTGATCCGTCTAAATCTGCACCAGCTTTGAATTTAACAACATTCTTAGCAGCAATTTTGATAGTTTTTCCTGTTTGAGGATTTCTTCCATCTCTTGCAGCTCTTTTAGAAACTGACCAAGATCCGAATCCTACTAAAGATACTCTACCACCTTTTTTCAAAGTACTACCTACATTTCCTAAAAATGATTCTAAAGCTAATTTTGCTGCTGCTTTTGTTATTCCTGCGTCTGCTGCAATTGCATCGATTAATTCTGATTTGTTCATAATGTTAGTTATTAATTGTTGGTTAAACATTTCGTTAATGAAAACAAATTTAATAGGAATTCCTTACTACACAAGCATTTTAGGCGTTTTTTCAAGCATTTGTTGATAACTTAAAACATTTGTTGATAAACCGGCGCTTTTTAATGGGTTTTGAGTTAAAATTAGCCATGAGTCCTTATTCTGCTTGCGCTCTTTCCGAAAATGTGATTCCGTTAAGCAACTCATTAGACTGCATTTTTTTCTTTCCCGGAAATTGAATACTTAAAATTTGAATAAACCCTTTTTCTACAGCTACTTTGATTTCCTTTTTGGTTGTAAAAATTGTACCAATAGTATAAGTATGTTTTTCTAAAATTACTTTGGCATCATATATCTTAACATTCCATTCTTCCTCCTTATCTCTAAAGATGCACCACGCAGCAGGGTAAGGTGATAATCCTCGAATTAAATTATGAATTTCTGTAGCCGATTTTGAAAAGTCAATTTTGCAATTCTCTCTATTGAGTTTGTAAGCGGTTTTTGTTTCGGAATTCTCTTTTTGAATTGTTGTAGTTACTGTTTCTTTTTCAATTAATGTTAAGGTTTCAAGTACCGTTTCACTTCCCAAAATCATTAGTTTGTCATGAAGTTCCCCAGCATTTTCCTCTGCACTGATTTCGACTTCTTTGCTTAAAATCATAGCACCAGTGTCAATCTTGTCATCTATAAAGAACGTGGTAACTCCGGTTTTTGTTTCTCCATTAATGATTGCCCAATTAATTGGCGCAGCACCACGATAGTTTGGTAATAACGAAGCATGCAGATTAAAGGTTCCCAATTTTGGCATTTTCCAAACAGCTTCGGGCAACATTCTGAATGCAACTACAACTTGCAAATTAGCCTCAAGTGATTTTAATTCACTTAAAAAAGTTGTGTCTTTTAGACTGGTAGGTTGTAATAATTTTAAGTTATGCTCTAAAGCATATTCTTTTACTGCTGAATATTTTATCTTTTGGCCACGACCGGCAGGTTTGTCAGCTGCAGTAATGACTCCAACCACTTCATACTTATTTTTAATTATGGTGTCCAAAATGCCAACGGCAAATTCTGGAGTTCCCATAAAAACAATGCGTAACTTTTTCATAGGTGTTGTATTTATTTCAGTAGCTTTTTTAATGAATATAAATTATTGGGTTGGATGCTAATAATACCCTTTTCTAATAAATTTTGAAGTGCAAAGATAACATCGTCCTTCGGAAGTTTGGTTAACTTTTGAATATCTCTTGAATTGAAGTCTTGATTTTTCAATAGTGCAACAATGCTGTCAAAAGTATCGTTTGGATTTTGCTTTTTCTTTTTTTTCGAAATACAAAAGGAACAAATACCACAATCGTCTTGAATAGTTTCACCAAAATACCGCATCAGCAATTTGTTTTTGCAGGTATTGCTTTCTTTACTGTAATAAAGCACGGCTTGGAGTTGTTCTGTTTTTAACTTATTCTGCGCTTCGAGATGTTTAGATACTCTATTGATCGTGCGCTCATCTTCACGGACTTCATTAAAGGTAATCGTGGCATCATTATTTTTTGCAATTAGATCGATAATTTGTTTTTCTTTTAATTTTTTCAAAAGCAATAGCACTTCCTTTTCAGTAGTATTTGATTTTTTGGCAATCAATGTTGGATTAAAAGCAGTTTGCATATCATAAATTCCGGGATAAGTACGCAAAATAGTAAGCGTGATTTCTTCGTCATTTGGATTCAAACTCATGTACCGAATCACTTCTTTTGATGAGATTATAAACTGAATACTGACTTTTTCAGAGAATTCTTGTGACAATGTAAGTACACCTTGCCGGTCCAGAAAATTAAGCGCGTTATACGTCTTTAATGTTGGAAAACTATATTTAGTACAAAACTGATTCAGATTAAAACTAAACTGCTCGTCAATCCCTTCTCCATAAGCAATTTGGAAAAAGCTACAGAGTTTAGAAAACACTAAGTTTAAAAAAGCCTTATCGGGTAAAACATTCAAGAACTGTGCTTCAGCGTGTAGCACATCAGACGGATTATTAAGCAAAACGGCAAATGCTTTTTCTCCATTTCTTCCGGCTCGACCGGTTTCTTGATAGTAATTTTCTAGGTTTTGTGGCAAATGCAAATGAATGACCGTTTTAACATTGCCTTTGTCTATTCCCATTCCGAAAGCATTAGTGGCCACCATTACCTGAACTTTTTCTTCCATCCAAAGTTTCATGTGACTTTCTTTTTCTTTTGTATTAAGTCCACCGTGATAATAGGTTGCCTTGAATCCGTGACTCTCTAGTTGGTGTACTGTTTCCAAACACGATTTTCTATTAGTCACATAAATAATTGAAGGTTCTGGATTTTTGGATAAAATTTGTTGTAAAATATGCAGCTTATCTTCGGTTACAAAAACCATGTAAGCGATATTATCTCTGTAAAATGATTTGCTAAAAATCTGAGGATTATCAAGCTTTAGCTGCATAATAATGTCTTCTTTCACGCGCAAAGTTGCCGAAGCCGTCAAAGCCAAAAACGGAATTTTCGGAAAGAATTCTTTAAGCTGAACAATTTTTAAATACGCCGGACGAAAATCATGTCCCCATTGTGAAACACAGTGCGCTTCGTCAATGGCGATGAGGTTGATGGGCAGATTCTTGATGCGTTCCAAAATCCAGTCATTTTGCAAACGTTCTGGAGAAAGGTAAAGGAATTTGTAGTTTCCGAACTGACAATTATCCAATAAATTGATAATTTCATTTTGATGAATACCGCCCGTCAAGGCAATGGCTTTAATTCCTTTGTTTTGTAAATTTTGAACTTGGTCTTTCATTAACGCTATCAAAGGCGAAATCACTAAACAAATTCCATCTTGCATCAGGGCTGGAATCTGAAAGCAAATCGATTTTCCACCGCCCGTTGGCATTAAAGCAAATGTATCTTTACCGTTTAAAACCGAGGCTATTATTTCTTCCTGCGGTTGACGGAAAGTACTGTGTTTCCAATATTTTTCAAGAATTTCTAATGCTTTATCCAAGAGATAGAATATTTATCAGTAATGAAATAGTGCTGTATGGGTAAAGATATAAAATAAGATTTGGCTATTGGTACACTAAAAGTGTATTAAGATAGATGACTAAATATAAATTGAATGCGCTCTTCTACCGTTCCGCGTGGAACTTCTATCAGCAGGTAACCATATTTTTGATAGGTTTCAATCAGATGATCAAAAATAAGTTTGGCTTGTTCAAAATTCTCATACCGCGCTTCATCACTTTCGTAAATTTCTTCCCAAGGTGGAAGCACAAAAACCTTAGAATAGGCGTGTTCACGACTTGCATGATCAAAAAAGGCTGGGTAACTGTCGCCAATATAATGCATGTAGGCCAAAATATCTGGAATGCCTCGGTCTAAAAAAACAATTTCAGCCACATCTTGATTGGCCTGAAGGTGCTGTTTTTTTCTGCCTTCTAAAAGTAATTCGCTAAACATTAAGGGTCTTTCTAAAAACAATTGTTCAATACCTTGTTTTTTGGCTTCGAGTGTAATTTGTCTAGAAATTTCGGGAAAACACGCATGACCTTGTTCGATGAGTGCATCGATTATAGTGGTTTTTCCTGTGCCTGGACCACCCGTTATGACTATGAGTTCTTTTTTCAAGTTTTTTGAAATGAAGCGCAAATTTATCGAAACAAATTAGAATACCTAAAGTGTTTGGTCATTTATTTTTAAATGCAAGAAATCCAAATTTTATTTCCCAAAAAGATGCTAATTTAGTATTATTGTAACATGCGTTCCCGAATATATTTCACTGGTGAACTACCAAAGCTTAGGAATTTTTCATGAAAATCTTTCAGGCTGTACTGGCTGCCCATTTTCTTTTGATAGTCCGCTCTAAGTTGTTGAATGGCTGTTGCGCCACTATAGTAGGAGCAAAGTTGCACTTGTGAAACTGTTGCTCTGTGATATTTTTCCTCAACTTGTTGTTCTGTTTGAAAGCACTCTTTGGTTAGTAGTTTTACAATAGCATCTTTAGGTTTGTTCAAAACCTGAATGTCATAATCAATAATTACATTGGCCAACTCCCGAAGTTTCCAAACGCCCAAAGCCAATTCGATTTCAGGTTCGTGATTGCCCCAGCCGTTTTCTACCATCATGCCTTCACAATAAACTGCCCAACCCTCAATCATAGCGCCATTTTGAAAAACAGAACGCAACACATCTGGTGATTTTTTGTTGTTGTAAATTCCTTGCATGCAATGTCCCGGAACCGCTTCATGAATGGATAATATTTGTGAAGTATACGAATTGGTTTCGCGCAAAGCACTTTCAGCTTTAGCTGGCGGATATTGTGTTAAGTCATCAATATTATAATAAGTCGTTCCTTTTTTTTGATAGGGTGGAACAAACTCGGCATTGGCCATGGCAAAACCTCTAGCGTATTCAGGCATGTAACGCACTTTTATTGGAGTAGAAGTAGTGTCAAAATCAAATAAATCTTTTTCGATGATGAACTTTTTAAGTTGCGTCACTTGTTCTTTAAGAGTTCCGTAAAATTTTGCTGGCGTTGGATGATTCAACTGCATTTTGCCCAAAACCATTCGGATTACCTCTAAACTATCTTTTGGTTTGGCTTGTGTTGGATAATATTTTGTCCAGACTTTGCTTGCTGTAACATACATCTTGTTGTGCCAAAGTTTCTTATCGGCAACCGCTTTATCATAAATTTGTTCCGGAGAAAAATCAGTAGCTAAATCGTATTTGAATTTTTCGGTAAACAGTTTTTTACCAATTCGATACTCTTTAAATTTGAAATTGGTATCGGAATCAATTTTTTGTAAACCAATCACGTAACCATTCATAGCCGAAATTGCTTTGGTAATGTTTTTTTGCAAAGCCTCTTTTTCAGCCGAATTTAGATTAGAGGCCGCAATTGAATCTGTCAACGATGTTCCAAATATTCCAATGCCGCCTTTATTTTGGTTAATCGCCATTTCTAGATGTTCTTTGGTTGGTTGTTTTAAGTTGGATAAAGCCGCTTTGTAATACGCCTCCGAATTCTCTAGATATGTAGTCAAGATTTTCAAACGTTCATCAAGCGAAGCATAAGGTTGGTTGATAATATAATCACAAGAACCGCTGATATTGTAAATTGAAGCATCCCATTCTTGTTGTTTGAAAACGGTCGTGTACCAAATATCACTTTCGAGTTGGTTTTTAATAATGTTGCAGCTTATCTTATTGTTGTCACTCAGTTGGTCATAATCCAAAGCACCTAAATCCGCTAACCATTTTTTTGAAAAAGCAACATTATCAGCGAAAGCTGCGGCGTTTGGCACTACTAATTTATCATAATATTTGCCATAACCCTGAGCAATTGAACCTGATGGATATTGTTTCCAATAGGCATCAAGAAATTTAGTTTCAAAATCTGAGAAAGTTTTATCGGTGTTTTCGTTATTTTCTTTTTTAGAAGAATTGCAGCCAACTAGCGTGATAGTAAATAAAACAATGAGAATTTTGGCAAAGGATTTTTTCATGAGGTTGGTTTGGTTTGTTTGGTATACGAATTTACGAAAAAAGGTTGGTTTTAAAATATTAGCACTAAAAAACCTTGACAATTTCTTGCCAAAGTTTAGGGTAACTAAGGTAAATCAATATTGTTTTTTTATTATTGTGGACACGAATTGCAAATCCGCGCTATCGGGTATTCAATAGATTACAAAAGGTTTTTAAATATAAAATGCATGAAAAATTAACCCAACTTTACCTTCTTTAATACAGTTGCAATTACCGTGTTAACTTCTTCTGAGATTTGTAATTTATAATTTAGAAAAAGATATACAGCTGTAATCAAAATAGATTTCAGTCCAATATTAAGTATCGGATGAAAATGGAAATCCCAGAAGTAGAACCCCAAGAAAACCAATGCAATAATGCCAAATGACTTCAACGTATTAGTGGTAAACGGATATAAGTTCATTTTTTTCACAACGAATAAAAGCTTGATGGTATTGTAAACTAGTACTGAAATCAAAGTGGCTAACGCGGCACCAATTATTCCGTAGAGTGGAATGAAAATCATGTTTAAGCCAATCATCAAAAAAACGAGAAGAAATCCGAAAGCCAAAACGGTTTTATAATATTTAGTATTTAAAATGATGGCGTTGTTGTTACCTAAAATTAAATCATAAAATTTAGAAAGCCCAATTAGAAAAACGACCAAAGTTCCCGTGGCATATTTACCAGGAATTAAAAGATAAATTTGGTTAATATTCAAAAAGATACCCAGCATGATTAAACCTCCAATAACTTGGAGATTGATAGCGCTTTTTTTATACAAATCGTTCAATTCGTCGTACTTGTTTTCCGCCATTAGCTTAGCCGTGATTGGATAAATGATTTGCGTCATGGCGCGGCTTGGAACAATGATTACAGTGGCAATAAATATCGCTACCGAATACAAGGCGTTTTCGGAAACTTTTAAATAGTAAGCAATCATTACTTTATCAAAATCAACCAACATGACAGCAATACCGCCAGAAATAATTATAAAAAACGAATACCCAAAAATTTCTTTTACGTTATGCGGAATAACTAATCTGAAGACGGGCATTTTCACGTTGAACGCATAAATCATAACGGCAAACAATTGCAGAAAATAGGCAAGAGCCAAACTATAAATAAAGGTGTCTTTTGAAATCCATTGCCAATAAACAGAAAAAAGCAGTAGCATGATAGTCAATCGAACGACTACTTCGCTGATGAAATTTCCAAAGACCGATTGCATGTGTACTTTTACCCAAGCGTAGAAAATCTCGAAATAGCCCATAAAAAGGCCAACCAGTGGAATTAGCCACAAGAAGGGTTTTAGTTCTGGGTTTTCTTTTAAAAGGAATATGGAAATGGGTTCTTGAAAAAAGTAAAATAATGCTAATAGTGGCATGATAAACACTAACGGCATCAGCAACACAAACGTCAAAAACTCTTCGCGTTCTTTCTCTGATTTGCAATGCGCATAAAAACGGATTAGCGTATTGTGAATTCCAAAAGCCATCAACGGCATTAAGATATTGGCGCCCGAAAGGACAGTGGCAACCATTCCGTAATGCATTTTTCCAAGAAATTGAGTGTATAAAAACAATGCATTTACCGCACCAATCCCAAACCCGAAGAACGTGATGATGGTGTTTTTAATGGATTGACTTTGGACTATTCCCATATTGAAATTATGAATTATGAATTATGAATTACGAATTATGAATTACGAATTACGAATTATGAATTACGCCCTTTGACTGCGCTCAGGGTGACAATTAATTTAGCTAGCTTTTCAGTCAAATTCTTTCTGGAATACTGTTGTAAACCGACAGCGTGAACTTTCAAATTTTGATTTTGATATTCCTGATAGTATTTCAAAAGTAACGCTTTTAGTCTTTCTTTTTCGTCATACGTAAAGAAAACACCAGTATTGGTTGCCGTTATGATTTCGGCAAAGTCAGAAGCTTTTGGACCGATAGCGATAATTGGTCTTTCAGAAACCATGTATTCAAAAAGTTTCCCCGGAATGATACTTTTAGTGTCTTCTGAATTGATTTCGATCAGTAATAAAACTTGAGACTTTCTTTGATGTTGCACTGCTTCTTGATGCGAAACATAACCGAGATTTTGCACATAATCATTCAGTTTGAATTCGGTAATACTATCCAAAACTTCCTGACTAGTGGCTCCAATTAATTTCAATCGAAAATCATTTTTGAAATCTTTATTTTCACTAACAAGTTCCCGAAGCGCTTGCCAAAGTATCCTTGGATTTCTTTCTGATAGAAACGAACCAATATGTGCCAAAGTAAACTTTTCGTCTAACGGTTGTTGTTCCAGTTTTTCTATATCATACCCATTAGTAATCACTTCAATTGGTTTGGAAGTGATGGCTTGAAATTCGGTTTTAGTAGTTTTACTGGTTACAATAATGGTGTCGGCTGAGTTAAGCACTATTTTTTCTAGCGCTTTGTGCTTTTTCTCAGCATACGAAGACAATTTTAGGGCTTTGTGATAGCCAATCGTTGTCCAAGGATCACGAAAATCGGCTAACCATTTTATGTCTAAATCCGTTTTTAATTGCAAGCCAATTAAGTGCAAACTATGTGGCGGACCAGAAGTAACAATAGTGTCAATATTATTTTCTGCAATGTATTTTTTTAGATACTTTACAGACGGTTTTACCCAAAGGAAACGGGCATCTGGAATAAAAAGATTGCCACGAACCCAAAGTAGCGTTTTCTCTAAAAAAGATTGTTTTTTCTGATTTGGAATAATTCCAGAACTAATTTTCTTGGTTTTGCTTTTGCCAAAGAATGAAGCCAAACCATACGGTTCGAATATTTTATTTTTTAGGATAATGGTGCTTTCCGAAACTTCGCTTTGCAAACCTTTATCTAGAATTGGATAGGTTGGATTTTCAGGAATATAGACAATCGGTTGCATATTAAATTCAGGCAAATACTTCACAAACTTTAACCAACGTTGCACTCCAGGTCCACCAGCTGGCGGCCAATAATAGGTAATGATTAATAGTTTTTTGGTTTCAGGTTTCAAGTTTCACTATGTTTAGCCACGAATTCACGAATAAATTTTTGTCTATTTTCTTTGTTCTTTTTTCTTGCTTCTTTCTTCTAAATAAATCCCGCCAATAATTACAAGCACCATCACAATAAAACTAATCAACGCAATGGTACTTCCTGTTTTTACCACTTGTGGCTCAAATTTGAATTCGATGTTGTGTTTTCCTTTAGGAACTTGCATGCCACGCAATGTATAATCTACTCTGAAAATAGCACTTTCTTTTCCGTCAATCGTAGCGTTCCATCCATTTTTATAATAGATTTCAGAAAATACTGCAAAACCATCATTTGCATTATCTGAAGTATAAATCAAATGATTTGGTTTGTACAAATCGAGTTTTATTGAAGCTAAACTATCTTTGGTATAATTTGGAATTCCATTTGGTTTAAACCAAACTCCAAATTCGGCCGGTAATGTAGCAACATCTCTAGTTTCAATTTTACCAAATGTTTTCAAATCTTCATCTGCAGAATTAACTGTGATTATTTTAGAAACAAACCAAGCATTTCCATTATGAAATGGATTCACAATTGGAATATCACCTTTCTCAGTGCCAACAATCAGATATTTAATATTGAAAGCATTAATAACCGGAATGCTTGAAGTAAGCGAAAGCGTTTTTGGGTCGATGATGCTTCCCAAATCAGACATGCTTTTTTGGATTTCAAATTCATACACTTCTTTAAAACGTCTTGGCATCACGGCACTGTAACCACCAATTGATTTATGGAAATAGGAGGAACGTGGGCTGTAAATTCCACCTGCAACTTCATAAACCCTATAGTTGGTTGTGTCTTCAAGAATCAAAGAATCGGCTTGCGTTGGTTCGTAAGGTGTATCAACTTCATAAGCGCTTCTGAATTGTTCGCCATCGTTGCTTACATAATTTTTATCTACAAAGAATAAATCGCCCACCATGAAAACACCAACCAAAATTACCGCCGTATTGGCCGTCAATTTATTTTTAATATAGAAATAGAGAACCCCAAAAGAAATTGCAATCAAAAATCCAGAACGCAATAAATCGGCTGAATACAAATCTCTTCGGTCATCTTTTAAAGCATCAATAAATTGTGGTCCGAATGCTTTGTCTGGATGCTGTTTTAGTGCTTCTAATAACTGGCCGTCAACTGCTCCTGAAAAGTTGAACATGCTTTTGAAAACAAAAAGAACAACTATGATTCCCAAAGTTGTAGCGCCAGCTTTCCACAAGCTTTTCCATCTATTTTCTTCGTCTGTAAAGAACGATTGTAATCCCATTATAGCTACAGCAGGCACACACAGTTCCAATAAAACTTGAATAGATGAAACCGCTCTAAACTTATCATACATTGGAACATAATTGATAAAAAAATCAGTTAACACGGAGAAGTTTTTACCCCAAGAAAGCAATAAGGAGAAAATCGCTCCAGCAATAAAAGCGTACTTAATTTTGCGTTTATCATGGTATAATGCCAATACAAATAGGAAAAAAATCACAGCTCCAATATAGGCTGGTGCTGCAACTTGCGGTTGGTCACCCCAGTAGACTACAGCATAATTGTCGGTAAGCTGTTTGGCTTCCTCTGGCGATGCACCATAATTAAGCATAAAGTTGTATACATGGGAATCTTCGGTTAACGTTTGATTGTTACCGCCACCAAATAATCGAGGTGAGAATAAATTCATACTTTCAACAATTCCGTAACTATACTCGGTGATATAGTCTCTATCCATAGCGATGTTGGCATCTTTTTTTGTGCCATCCGTATTGAATGTCAATTCGCTTTTTCCACGAGTACTAAAATCGGCGTATTCTTTTGTTGCCATCAAACTTGTAGCGTTTACACCAATTGCCACTATGTTTGCAATCAAAAACGTTCCAATTATTTTAGGCATTGATTTTAAATCTTTTTCGAGATACAATTGGTACACAAAAAGGAAGGCCATTACTAGTAAAAGCAATAACAAATAATAGGTCATTTGAAAGTGATTGGCCGTAATTTCGAGCGCAACGGCAAGCATAGTTAAGATGCCGCCAGACAAATAACGCTTCTTAAAAACCAGTATAAATCCGGCTACAACAAACGGCATATAACCTATTGCATGGGCTTTTGCATTGTGTCCGACGCCGATAATTACTATGAGATATGTTGATAACCCAAATGCTAATGCTCCGAAAAACGCCTTCAAAGGATCAACCTTGATGACCAGCATTAAAACATAAAAGCCCAAAAAATAAAGGAATAAATAATCCGCAGGACGAGGTAAAAATCGAATAGCATTATCCAGCATTCCGATATAATCATTCGGATAATTGGCGCCTGATTGATAGGTTGGCATACCACCAAAAGACGAATTGGTCCAATACGGTTCGGTATGCGTTTCGGCTCTGAAATCAATTTGTTCTTTGGCCATACCGGTATACTTCGCAATATCGGATTGGTATATTTTTTTTCCTTGAATGACTGGATAGAAGTAAACTAATGCAATAATAATAAAACCAAGGATGGCTAATAGATGCGGATATAACTTTTGAAGTTGCTTCATTTATATTTTAAATATTAAATTTCAGATATTAAATTTTTGAAACTGCGGGGGAACATTATTTGCTGAGTATTAAACCTTAATATCATTCTATTTCTTCAAAATCAACATAATCGCCAACGATTTTTTTCTCCTTTGGTTTTTCGTTTGCTTGTTTTTGAGTAGTATTTTGGTTTTGATAGTGCTGTTGCTGTTCTTGAAATTGCTGTGATGCTTTTTCAACTACTTTTTTGGCTAAAACGGGAAGAAATAAGCGAGCTAAGAATTTCACAACATAATAAAATATGAATATGAATAAAAGTACGTCTATCAGGCCTTGAAAAGATGCGGTTTCCATTTTGATGAATAATTTTGTCAAAAATACTAAATTACATAATTTAAATTTCGGTTTGACTTCTTAAATAAATGATAAAATATAGTACTTTTGATTTACTAAGTTCCACTACTTAATTTTCTTATTTATGATGAATCTAAAAACATTGCTGTTAGCTGGTTTTCTATTGGTTTCTTCGACTCACTTTGCACAGTATACGGATATTATAAACTCAAACAGACCAGGAAAATCGATGTCTGCATTTTCAGTTGGTAAAACCGTGATTCAAGCGGAAGCTGGGCTATATGGAGTCAAAGAAAAACACAATTTATTAGGCTATGAAGCTAATGGTTTTGGTACAGAAATAGACGTGCGGTATGGTGCGTTCTTTGACCAATTTGAATTTATTTTAAACTCACAGTATCAGTATGATTGGTACGAAGCGCCCTTGGTTAGTGATACTCGAGGTGGTTTTAGACAGTTTACTTTGGGTGCAAAGTATCTAATTTACGATCCTTTTATTA
This sequence comes from Flavobacteriales bacterium, assembly GCA_038202695.1. Taxonomy (GTDB): domain Bacteria; phylum Bacteroidota; class Bacteroidia; order Flavobacteriales; family Flavobacteriaceae; genus Flavobacterium. The sequence continues at coordinate 5,990 of JBBRET010000016.1, read as the reverse complement.
AAAAAGAAAAGCCAAATTTATATAGTTGGAAGGCCAATCACAGTTTTAGTTGGAAGCAATTTATACCTGCCGTTGCGGTTTATGCTGGAATTAATTTAAAATTAGGAACCAATCCCTTTACTTTTCCAACAGACCGAGCTATAACTCCTAAGATAATGGTCATCACTCAGCATCATTTTGGATCAAAGTGGGTTTGGGTAAACAACTTTATTGCTGATAAATACATGACTGATTTCCCTAGTTTGGGAATTGTATCAACCCTTACAAGAGGTTTTAACATGCGTTGGTCCGGATTTATGGAGTTTCAAGGCTATAAAAGCGATTTTTATGCGGACACCGTTTTCAGAATGGGTGCTGCTTATTTGGTTCGAGAGAATATTCAATTAGATGCTTCTTTAAACAAAAATGTAAAAGATACTCCGTCCTTACTAATGGCAAATGTTGGTATGGCGTGGCGTTTTGATAGCAATTGGGAAACCAATTATAAGCGAATCGATAATGACAAAAAGAAAGATAAAAAGAAAGATAAAAAATCGAAACGAGATAAAGGTAAAAAACGCAAAGACGAAGTAGAATTAGAAAAGACCAAATAAATGATTAGAGTAGTCGAAGCCATTACAAAACAACAACTTAAAGCCTTTGTTGCTTTTCCGTTTTCCTTATACAAGAATCATCCTTACTGGGTTCCACCATTAATTAATGATGAGATGGATACTTTTGATAAAACGAAAAACCCTGCTTTTAAATCGGCTAAGGCTCATTTTTATTTGGCTTACCAAGACCATAAAGTGGTTGGAAAAATTGCTGCCATTATCAATTGGGATGAAGTCAACTTGCAACATAAAAAGAAAGTGCGATTTGGTTGGTGGGATGTTATTGATGATATCGAAGTGACAAAAGCATTACTCGAAAAAGTATATGAATTGGGTAGAAGCAACAATTTGGAATATGTTGAAGGACCGATGGGTTTTTCGAATCTAGATAAAGTGGGCGTACTTACCGAAGGTTTTGACGCAATAGGCTCCATGATAACTTGGTATAATTTTCCGTATTATAAAGACCATTTGGAAAAATTGGGTTATGTAAAAGAGAAAGAGTATTTAGAAAATAAATTTCCATTTTCTAATGTAAAAATTGACCTTTTTGAGAAGCCAAATGAATTAATAAAAAGACGGTACCAGCTTAGAGCACTTAATTTCACTAAAACATCTGAAATAGTACCCTATGTAGATAAGATGTTTGATTTATTTAACTCAAGTTATGCCGCGTTATCTTCTTTTGTTCCTATAACAGCGGTTCAGAAAGACTACTTCAAAAAGAAATACATTAGCTTTATTAATCCAGAATACATAAAATTTGTTGTTGATAAGGAGGACAATATGGTCGCTTTCAGTATTGTGATGCCAAGTTTTTCGGAAGCTTTACAAAAGGCAAAAGGCAAGTTATTTCCGTTTGGGTTTTATCATTTGCTTAAAGCAAAAAAGGAAAGTAAAGAAGTGCTTTTCTACTTGATAGGTATTCATCCAGAGTATCAAAGTAAAGGGGTAACTACGATTATTTTTAAAGAATATTACGAGACATTCAAGGCAAAAGGAATTTTAAACTGTATCAGAACTCCTGAGTTAGAAGACAATCATGCGATTCACAATTTGTGGAAACATTTTGATCCGGTAACTTTCAGAAGAAGAAGAACTTATAGAAAAAATTTGTAAAGACACCCATATCGTTTGTTCCATATAGGGCAACCACTTCGGAAACGGAGTGGTTTTTTTATTTACAAAAAGTAATAGCCTAAGAATAAATCGTTTAAATAAACTTCATTTATATAAGATAATTAATATATAATCTATATAAAAGTGTATTTTGTCGATTATTTTTGTATTTTAATCGAGATTATGATTAATATTGAATAGTAAAAATTAATTAAATACGTTCTTTCTCTTTTTTACTATTTGAAGTTCTAATCTGTATGATAAAAATGTTTTTTTTATACTCAAAATAGCTAATATTTTAATTTAACGCTATAATTCTTACTAAATATGAAAAGATGTATTTCGTCGGTTTTTTTTACTTTTTATAGGTAAATTTACTTTTTAGATGTATTTTCTTTACCTTTTTAATTCAGATATTTAGACATATTATTATAGGATATGTCGTTAATTAACATAAAATAACATAATAATTTATATAAAAAGTTAAATATATTAATAATAATCATAAATTATATTTTGTTAATAACTATTGATAACTAATTTTTAATAAAAAACCTACAAAATTTGAATGTTAAATTTTCTCAATCTTTTGATTTGAAAGCATTTAAATAATGAAAATTATATATCATTGCAATACCAAAATGAAAATGAAAAGAAGCAAATACCCCAATAATAGTATTGTTGAAATTAAAAATCTAGCTAATAGCTATTGTATTTTTGTAGCAACAAAATTACTTGATTTTTTAAGAATAGATAGTAAGCCCAGCTTGGTACTGCTTTTAGTATTGTTGTATAATTCAATCCTGTTTGCTCAAGCTCCAACAATATCTTATACAGGAGTACCTAGTACTTATACTATCAACACACCAATTGCAACAGTAACCCCTAATCTTGCTGGTGGATTACCTTCTGTAAGAACAAATGTCGAGACTATTGCGGGAAGTGGAACATCTGGTTATGGTGATGGAAGTACTGCATCACCTAAATTTTACAGTCCAGCCGGAATTGCAAGAGCAGCCTCTGGGAATCTGTATATTGCAGATAGTCAAAACCACTGTATTCGTAAAATTACTGCGAGTGGTTATGTGACAACTTTTGCAGGTAGTGGTGTTGCCGGATTTTTAAATGGAACTGCTGCAGTTGCTCAATTTAATACTCCCTACTCAATTGCGGTTGACGCTGCCGAAAATGTTTATGTAACCGAATCGACTTCGTATGCGGTTAGAAAAATTACTCCGGCTGGAGTCGTAACAACTTTTGCTGGTAATGAAACACTATCTGGTTATTTTGATGCCCAAACGACTAGTGCTTTATTTGGAAGCCCAAAGGGACTTGGAGTTGATGCTTCCGGAACTGTTTATGTTGCTGATGCAAGCAATAATCGTATCAGAAAAATTTCAAGCTCTGGATTAGTTTCCACTTTTGCTGGAGATGGATCTGCAGGATATCAAGACGGTCAAGGAATTAGTTCTAAATTTAATAATCCAATTGGAGTTGCCGTGGCAACTTCTGGAACAGTTTATATAAGTGATGCCTCTAATAATAGAATTAGAGCTATATCAAATACTGGAGTTGTAACGACAATTGCAGGAAGTGGTGCTTCAGGAATGGTTAATGGGCAAGGGATTGCAGCACAATTCAATGCACCTCGTGCCTTAACGGTTGATGCTTCCGAAAATCTATTTGTAGTTGATTACAGCAATAATCGTATCAGAAAGATAACCAATAGTGGCACAGTAACAACTTTAGCTGGTACTGGAGCATTTGGTGCTGTTAACGGAGCTGGAACAATAGCAACATTTAAGTATCCTGAGGGTCTATGTGTAGATGCTTCGGGAGCTGTTTTTGCTGCCGATGTAGCTAACAACTGTATTCGAAAAGTTGATAATAACGGGGACACTTCCACCTATTCTGGTAGCGCAATACGGGGTCTAGAAAACGGTCAATCAGGAACAATGGCAATGTTTAACAGTCCGGTAGCCGTTGCAGTTACAGCTGCTGGTATTACTTATGTTATAGATGATTTTAATTCCTGTATCCGAAAAGTAAACGCCAATGGTATAGTGTCAACATTTGTAGGAAATACGACTGCCGGATATGCGGATGGGAGTGGTGCTGCAGCCTATTTTAATAACCCAAAAGGAATTGCTCTTGATGCGGCTGGTACTATATATGTTGCCGATACTTTTAATAACCGTATTCGAAAAATAACAAGTTCGGGTGTAGTAACAACTATTGCTGGTGATGGTACCGCGGGATATCTTGACGGACAAGGAATAGGGGCAAAATTTAATAATCCCTATGCTTTAACGCTAGATTCAGCTGGAAATATTTATGTTGCCGATACAAAAAATCACCGCATCAGAAAGATAAGTACTAGTGGAGCTGTAACTACGATTGCGGGTTATATTCTTTCTGGCTTTGCGGATGGAGCAGCAACAGTAGCTCGATTTAAAAATCCACAAGGGATAACTATTGATAACGCAACTGGAATTTTATATATAGCCGACACTACAAATAATAGAATCAGAAAAATTGCAATAGATGGAACTGTTAGTACACTTGCAGGCAGTTTTGCAGGATATACGGATGATTTGGGAGCGGCGGCCTATTTTAATAATCCGATTGGAATAGCAAAAGATGCAACAGGAAATTTTTATGTTGGAGATTATTACAACTCGGTCATCAGAAAAGTTACTCCAAGTGGACTCGTGAGTACCTATGCCGGTAATGGTTCAAGTCAATATTTAGATGGAATAGGAAATGTAGCTTCATTCTACTTTCCAGTAGGAGTAGCCACAGATATTTCTGGAAACGTTTATGTAGCTGATTCTTATACACAACGTATCCGAAAAATAACATCCGTTGAACCTTATTCTATAGTACCAACTTTACCCTTAGGGATGAGTTTTAATACTGCAACCGGAGTGATATCTGGTACTCCAACCGAAGTTAGAACGAGCATGTCTTATACTATTGAAGCTTCAAATTATACAGGTACTGGTTCAGCAACAATTACTTTTGCTACCGGCACAGTTTCTTCAAGTCCCGGAGCCCCAACAGCATCGGCACAGACATTTTGTAATTCTGCAACGGTCGCAAACCTAGTTGCCACTGGAACTGCTTTGAAATGGTACAACGTTGCCACAGGCGGAACAGCTTTAACAGCAACTACAGCCTTATCTACAGGTATTTATTATGTTTCTCAGACAGTAAGTTCAGTTGAAAGTACAAGAACAGCAGTATCTGTAACACTGAATATCACTTTAACCCCAACAGCTACTTCACAGACATTTTGTAATTCTGCAACGGTCGCTAACCTGGTTGCCACTGGAACTGCTTTGAAATGGTACAACGTTGCTATTGGTGGAACTGCTTTAACAGCAACTACGGCATTAGTTTCAGGAACTTATTATGTATCACAAACACTGAACTCTTGTGAAAGTACAAGAACAGCAGTATCTGTAACACTGAATATCACTTCAGCCCCAACAGCGTCGGCACAAACTTTTAATAGTGGTGCTACGGTAGCTAATTTGGTTGCCACTGGAACTGCTTTGAATTGGTTCAACGTTGCTACAGGAGGAACAGCATTAGCAACAACTACAGCTTTATCTACGGGAACTTATTATGTATCACAGACGATAAACTCTTGTGAGAGTTTAAGAACACTAGTTTCGGTTACAATAAACACGGCTCCTGGAGCTCCAACAGCTTCCGCACAAACATTTTGTAATTCTGCAACGGTCGCAAACCTAGTTGCCACTGGAACTGCTTTGAAATGGTACAACGTTGCCACAGGCGGAACAGCTTTAACAGCAACTACAGCTTTATCTACAGGTATTTATTATGTTTCTCAGACAGTAAGTTCAGTTGAAAGTACAAGAACAGCAGTATCTGTAACACTGAATATCACTTCAACGCCAACAACATCGGCACAGACATTTTGTAATTCTGCAACGGTCGCTAACCTGGTTGCCACTGGAACTGCTTTGAAATGGTACAACGTTGCTATTGGTGGAACTGCTTTAACAACAACTACGGCATTAGTTTCAGGAACTTATTATGTATCACAAACATTGAACGGATGTGAAGGTTCAAGAACAGCAGTATCTGTAACACTGAATATCACTTTAACCCCAACAGCACCGGCACAGACATTTTGTAATTCTGCAACGGTCGCTAACCTGGTTGCCACTGGAACTGCTTTGAAATGGTACAACGTTGCTATTGGTGGAACTGCTTTAACAACAACTACGGCATTAGTTTCAGGAACTT
>JBBRET010000015.1:0-61735 GCA_038202695.1 Flavobacteriales bacterium | reverse complement strand
TATTCTAAAAGTTTTAGCTTGACTACCTGCCACAACTACAGTGGTAAATAACGTATTGTCTAACCCACTTGGTGTACTGTCACCATCAGAAATTGTCGGGTTCGCACCAATAATTCCCCTCACGTTTATTTCTGGAGCGGGTGAAGTGCTGCAAAATCCGGTAATTGGTGTACCGGTTCTGTAATTTATAGTCGTGGGTATTGGTCCTGTTACAGCACCATATGGGATTAAAGCAAAATAATAAGTGCTCCCGCCATTCAAACCGGAGACTACTATTGTAGTGGCACCTGATCCAATATAGCCCGTTACTGCACGAACTGTTGCATCTCCAATGGTTGCACCTCCGGGATAAATTGTTCCATCAACTGGTAAACCTGTTGGAGCAGCACCTTCGCGGTAAATTAAAAAATAGCCTCCGCTCGCACCTACGTTAGTTATGGTATTTGCAGCAGGAAAATTCAAAGTAATACTTGTAGTTGTTGAAGCGCCACAAGTAAAACTCCCAACCGGAGTTGTAGGTTCCAGTGCTAACGTATAAAAATTCAAACTCTCTGGATTAGTAGTGTTAAAACACACATTCGTTCCGCTACCATTATAAGCATAAGGCGTGGCGGTGTATTGTGTTCCGGGTGCTAAGCTTGTAATTCCGGTAACGGTTCCTGCCGAGTTTTTAGCTACCACGACGTTGTTGGCATTGATTAAATTTGCACCGGCTGCGGTCGAAAAATTTAGGGTTGGCGTATAATTGGTGCTGGCAACCGGCGTAGCATTTGCATTGGCAGTCAATCGAAGTCCCACCAAAGTTCCAGAAGCACTCGCGCCATCGGTCCAACTTAAATCAGCACCAGTTGTAGTTACATTACTGGTAATTAAGGATGAAGTTTGAGTAGCAGGTGTAGTGCAGGCAACTGTGGAAGTAACCGTACCATTAAAAGTAAAATCATTAATGCTGTATGTTGTGGAAGACATTAGTAGTCCGAAAGCATAAAATCTAAAAGTTATGGGCGTTGTTAAATTTTGATAAGCACCTGCGGCTAAGGAAATAGTAGTTCCGGTAGCAGATGGAGTTCCGATGTTTGTTGTATATCCATCAATGCTAGAGCGGAAAGCAAAACCTGGCGTGCCAGAGGAAACTTGCCCTGTGTAAACAAAACTCACTAAATTAATTTCGAAAGTAGCGTTTGGTGTCATGGTAAACTCGAAATAGTCTGTAAGGTCTATTAGGCCTGTGCTCCATCCGTTAGCGTTGTATCTATCATTAGCACTAGTACCAGCTATTCCGGCACCTCTTCCTATACCAGAGGCGGTCATATTCGCAGCCACAACTTGACCTGTAGTATAAGGGTTTGCAGTGTTGGGATTTGTTCCTGTAATTGGATTGGTAAAAATTGATTGTCCCCAAGAAAAGCAACTAACCAAAAACGCAATTAAAAGTAGTTTTACTTTCATTATAGAAAATGAATTATGTTATCTTGTTAATTTTCACAGCAGTGCTAATTTTTTTGACGCAAAACACTGTGAAATACCTAGTTATAATTTGGCATACAAAATTACATCTAAATTGCTAAATCACAAGAGGTTTAAGTTAAGAAGTTATTAAGAAAAGGTTTGTTTTTTATCCTTTTTTTGTCAATAAAACAGATTACTCGGTTTTTGGTTACGAATTCAGTTGTGGTATTGTGTTCGCGTCACTTATTTTTATCGGTTTTATCCTAAATAAAGTAATCGTAACGAAGGATTCATAGTAATTTCCTAACTTTGTTTGATTCGAATTTGCATCCAACAATGAATGAAAAACTAACGGTTCAAGAAGCCCAACTCAAATTAGAATATTATTGTTCTTATCAGGAACGCTGTCATCAGGAAGTGGTGCAAAAAAGTTATGATATGGGGTTGCGGACACACGAAATTGATGCCGTTGTGGTGCATTTGTTAGAAAATAATTTTTTGAATGAAGAACGCTTCGCCCGAAGTTTCGCCCGAGGCAAACACCGAATCAAAAGTTGGGGTAAAATCCGAATCGTCATCGAACTCAAACAAAGACACATTTCAGCACCCAATATAAAATGCGCGTTAACCGAAATCTCAGCAGCCGAATACCAAACCACTTTTGATAAAGTAGCCGACAGCCATTGGGAAACCCTAAGAGAACCCCATGTTTTAAAAAAGAAAAAAAAGTTCTGTGATTATTTACTCCGCAAAGGTTGGGAAAGCGATTTGGTTTACCAAAAAATGAAGGAGTTGTCTTCCACAAGCTCAGACTGACATTTACGTATTTTGATTGTCTCTTTTGTAAATTAAACTAAATCAAATCAGAACCTTTTTGTCACACTGAGCCTGTCGAAGTGCTTTGGTAAATAGGGATGTAAGTTTAAGTGAGAGGTCTTCGATACTTCCTTCGTCAGCACAAGCGAAGCTCAGACTGACATTTACGTATTTTGATTGTGTCTTTTGTAAATTGAGAAAAGGTCTTCGATACTTCCTTCGTCATCAAATGCCTAGCTCTGACTGACATTTACGTATTTTGATTGTGTCTTTTGTAAATTAAACTAAATCAAATCAGAACCTTTTTGTCACACTGAGCTAGGCCTGTACTGAGCTTGCCGAATTACCGAAGTGCTTCTAATTTAAACGACATCCAATTAGAACCTTATTGTCACACTGAGCCTGTCGAAGCGCTTATTTTTTTTGTAATTTAGTCCTACAAAAAAATCAACATGAAATCGTACTTTGTATACATAGTAAAATGTAACGATGCATCCTATTACACCGGCTTTACAAACAATTTGGAACGACGGCTTGCAGAACATAGTTCAGGTAGAAATAAAGAGTGTTATACTTTTGACAAACGCCCTTTAGAGTTAGTTTGGTATGAAACATTTAATGATGTTTTGGATGCGATAAGTACTGAAAAGAAGATAAAAGGATGGAGCCGAAGAAAAAAAGAAGCATTGATTAATGAGGATTGGGATAAGCTTGTTTTATATTCAAAAAACTATACTCAACACGGGCCTTCATTTCATGGAGAGAAAAGGTCTTCGACAGGCTCAGACTGACATCGCGTAATTTGATTGTTTCTTGTATAAATGAGAGAAGGTCTACATTACCTCACTCGTCAGCACAGGCGAAGCTCAGACTGACATCGCGTAATTTGATTGTGTCTTTTGTAACTTAAAACAAAACTCAATTAGAACCACATTGTCACACTGAGCTACGCCTGTACTGAGCTTGCCGAAGTACCGAAGTGCCGAAGTGCCTACTTTTTATTCACGAAGCAAGTATCGAAGTCCTCACAAAAGGGCTTCCACAAGCCAAGACTAACCCTAGCTGTCTTTCCCGCGAAGGCGGGAATCCATCCTCTTGAGATTAGTTCTTTGATTCACAAAGCACGTATCGAAGTCCTCACAAAATCTCTTCCACAAGACAAGACTAACCCTAGCTGTCTTTCCCGCGAAGGCGGGAATCCATCCTCTTGAGTTCGGGTCTTTAATTAACAAAGCAAGTATCGAAGTCCTCACAAAAGGTCTTCCACAAGCCAAGACTAACCCTAGCTGTCTTTCCCGCGAAGGCGGGAATCCACCCTCATGAGTTCGGGTCTTTGATTCACAAAGCAAGTATCGCAGTCCTCACAAAAGGGCTTCCACAAGCCAAGGCTAACCCTAGCTGTCTTTCCCGCGAAGGCGGGAATCCATCCTCTTGAGTTCGGGTCTTTAATTCACGAAGCAAGTATCGCAGTGCTTCTTGTTATCACCAAATCCAATTATACCTTATTTGAAACCAAAATACTAACCGCATTTCCGCCAAAGCCAACGGCGTTAATCAGTACATTTCGAATCGCTTTTCGCGGGTTGGGTTCGGTTACAAACGGAACTCCAATAAACTGTTGGCGCTGCAGCATTAAGACCGCCAGTTCCATACTTAACATTCCAGAAGCACCGAAAGTGTGGCCAATTTTCCATTTATTGGTGGTCAACATCGGAAGGCTTGCTTGTACTGAACTTGTCGAAGCACCAAAGACTTTTTGAATTGCTTTGTACTCGGATTTATCGCCTTTTATGGTTCCGGGTGCGTGCATTACAATTGCATCCACTTCATCAAATGCTGTATTTTGCAGTGCCATTTTCATGGATTTCTGGAAACATTCCGCTTCATCCGTAATCGAAATGCTGTGTAGCAAATCATCAGTAGCATAGCCAAAACCCGTTACATAAGCTAACGCATTTTCTTTTTTACCAAGTTCTAAACAAGCCATTGCGGCGCCTTCGCCCAAAACCATAGTGTTTTTGGTTTTATCTAAATCTAAAGTGCGGCATGGCCATTCGTTGGGTTCTTGAGCAGAATTTTTTGGATTAGCATAAATTTTTAATGCCTGCATTTGGGCAATGGTGAATGCTGTTAATGGTGCTTCACTTCCGCCCACTAAAAACTTGTCTGCCATTCCGGCCTGCAACCAAGCTATTCCGTTCAGCACGGCATGAAGTGCGGTAGAACACGTAATAGAATGGGACAATTCGGGTCCAAGTGATTTTAAATCATGTGCTACCCAAGTAGAAATGTTTCCCAAAGTTGTGGTTGGTGACGCTAAAGTTGGGGTCTTTCCGGTGGCTAAAAATTCTTGATGGTGTTTTTCAAATAGGTGGGAGGCACCGCGAGAGGAGCCAATGTTGATGCCAAATGCAGCGTCTGACCAACCCGCTTTTTTTACTACTTCTCGTGCTGCCAAAATTGCATAAAGCACGGAATTGTCTAATGATTTGTATTTAGTATCTGAATTTCGCAACGCTTGAACTTCATGAGCTAATGTTTCAGAAAGGGGTGCTACCAAAGCAGTACTGGCTCCAATCGTTTGTTCAACGATATGGGTTTTGGGATTCAAATAATTGTTCCAGACTTCATCCGCTGTTGTTCCTAAAGCAGAAAATGAGGCAATTGAAGTTATGGCAATAGGTGTTTTCAAAGATTTGTTTGTTTGATTGCAAAGGTCGCAAAGTTTTTAGCAAAGGGCGCAAGGAATTTTATGTTTTATGATATTAGCACACGGATAAAACGGATGCGACTGATTTAAGCTAATAGTATATAATTATTTTAAAATCTGTGCGAATCTGTGCGAATCTGTGTTTAAATCATTTCCAACGCTTTTTCTATCGTGGCATACACTTTTTCTAATTGTTTTTCGGTTATAATATAGGGCGGCAAAATGTAAACAATATTTCCCACAGGACGCAGAATTACACCGTTTTCAATAAAGAAATTGTAGAGTTTGTTGCGCATCGTGCCGTAATAACTTTCTTGAGTTTCCGTTTTGATTTCTAAGGCAAATATTACTCCGAGAACTCTTGTGGTTTTTACTTTGGGATGCCGTTTTATTTTTTGTTCAAAGGCCAAGTGCAAGGTATTTATTCGGGCAATATTGTTTTGCATTTCATCTGTCTGTAGCAAATTGATACTTGCCAAAGCGGCAGCACAACCCGTTGGATTTGCCGTAAAAGTATGTCCGTGAAACAGTGCTTTATTCGTATCATCATCATAAAAACCATCAAAGATTTCCTGAGTAAAAGAGGTAATTGCCATCGGAATGGTTCCGCCCGTCAATGCTTTAGACAAACACATCATGTCGGGTTTATGCACTAAATAATCGGAGGCGAACGTTTTTCCCGTTTTTCCAAAACCGGTCATGACTTCATCGGCAATGGTGAAAACCTTAGCGTCGTTACAAATGGCAATCATTGCATCTAAAACTTCTGGAGCATACATCACCATTCCGGCCGCACCTTGAACTAGAGGTTCAAAAAGGAAAGCTGCAAATTCATTGGTGGCAACCAAATTTTTCAAAGTTGCGATACTTTTTTCTTCGGTACCAGCTGTTGGAACGGGTATGCGAACGACTTGTAATAAAGAACCTTGGAACGCTTCTGTAAAAAAAGTAATGCCGCTCGAAGCCATGGCGCCAAAAGTATCTCCGTGAAACGCCTCTTCAAACGCAATGATTTTGGTTTTCTTACTGCCTTTGTTGTAATTGTATTGCAATGCGGCTTTCAAAGCGACTTCAACAGCTGTTGAACCGTTATCAGAATAAAAGAGTTTTTTTTGGTTATTGGGTAAAATAGACATTAATTTTTCGGCTAGTAAAACAGCTTTATCATGTGTAAAACCGCCAAACAAAACATGTTCTAGCGTAGTCAGTTGTTTGTAAATAGCATCCGCGATAATTTTATTGGAATGCCCAAACGGATTGACCCACCAAGAAGCGATGGCATCGATATATTCTTTGCCGTTTTCGTCCCAAAGCAATGCCCCTTCGCCTTTGACAATTGCCGGAAAATTAGCGGTGGTTTTGTGTTGCGTGTACGGATGCCAGTTGTATAGTTTGTCTCTTTCGGTTAAGTTCATTTTTTTAAAAGATGATAGATGATAGACTAAAAGATGATAGATGATAGACAAGAAGATGATATATAATAGACAAAAAGAGGATAGATTGAATGTTTTTTATCTATGGGTCTATTATCTATCCGTCTATTATCTTTTATCTTTATAATTTTAATAGATTTTCTCTGAATTTATCTGCATAATAACGAATTACATTTTGGTCAAAATAAGGCTCGTTGTCAATTCGACCGATGAATTTTACTCCAGTTTTTTTGAGGATTATTTCTTCTGTTGCTTTGTTTTCATCACCCGAAAAGATAATTCCAGCGACGTTAATTTTTCTGCTTTTAAGTGCTTCAAAAGTCAATAAAGTATGGTTGATACTTCCTAAATAGTGACGCGAAACCACAATAACTTTATAGTCCTTTTGTATTAAATCAATCACACAATCGGTATCGTTTAACGGAACTAAAACGCCACCTGCGCCTTCAATGACCAGATGATTTTCTGTTTTGGGTTCGATTATTTTTTTTAAATCAATTACAATTCCATCAATAGCGGCAGCATAATGTGGACTTGCTGGAGTATTAAGTGCATAAGCATTTGGATGCACTTTTGACTTTTTACTTTCGACTTTTGCCTTTATTTTATGACTGTCGGAATTTTCCAAATCGCCCGCTTGTATGGGTTTCCAATAATCGGCTTCTAAAGCTTCGGTTACTATGGCTGAGACCACTGTTTTGCCAACATCGGTGCCAATTCCGGTAATAAATAGTTTCATTTAGTTGAGAATAAGTAATTTATTTTTTCAATGCTGCAATCTGTTTTTTAGCAAAGTTCTTAGCTTCTGCATCTCCATACAAATATGTTTTTTCGTAATATTCAATGGCTTTGCTTTTATTCCCTGATTGTTTGTATCCGTTAGCAATATTTGATAACACAATAGCATCTTTTGGGTTAATTTTTTCTGCTTTAAAAAGAGCATCAAGTCCTTTGTCAAATTCACCGATTAAGAAATAGGTTACTGAAAGATTGGATAAACTTTCAATGTGTTCAGGATAATATTTTAAAATGGCTAATGCAATTTCTCGCATATTTTGCAGTAAATCATCGCGTTCCGTAGTATAAAGTTGAACTTGATAACTTTGTATGGATGACAATAAAAAATCCTGACCAGCCTCTTTTGTTGTATTGTTTGTCCAAGTCCAGTTATTCTTATTTGTTTGAGAATAGTCTACAGCTTTAATAATTTCTGAAGTAAAATTGGTCCAATCTTCAATTTCCCCAAGTGCATAGATTTTTCCGAATCTCATATCAAGTCTATTTGGATATAGATTAATTCCCATATCAATTTTAATGAATGCTTTCTTTATAGCAGTAGCATCGTAACTTTCCGTACTACTCAAAAAACCGGCTGTTTTATTGAGACTGTCTTGCAAAACTAAGGCATCACCACTTGGCTCATTTTTAGACAAACTAAGTATTTCTGTTTTTGATTTTTGAAAATAGAAGTTAAAGTAGGAAGTAAATAGTTCGGCATCGTTAGGCTTTGCACTTTCCCATTTGAGAAGTGTTTCTTTTTGCTTGATAGTATCTTTGTCTTGAAAATATTTTCCAAAGTCCGATTTGTAATCCTGAGCAAATGAAAGGATTGAAAACAATATTGAAAGTACTATAAAAATAGTCCTCATTAGATTATATGATTTGTTATTAATTAAATTCAAATTTACACTTTTGACATTGGTATTTGTGCTTTGAAAAGAATAGGGCAAAGGCTCCGAGAAATACAACCCGAAGAAATGATTTTATACCTTCAATTGATTGCTCCATGGCTACTTGTTCTGCTCCACATTTTGGACATTTCATAGGTTGGTTCTCATCATCAACAGCATAGAGGCTTACTTCACTGAGGATTTCATTGGCCTTATTAAAATCTTCAGTTTTGACAAACATTTTGACACCGCCAACTGCATTGCTGTACAACGGATTGGAGTCAACGATGTTGTTATCTCTCAAAAACACTTCAATGCCTTGACTTTCTAGTTTGCCTTGGTAAATGATTGCTTCGCTTGAGTATTGAAACCGGCGTAACAATGTAAATTTTTCTTCTTCCATAAATATATAAAATTGAAACACAGATAAAACGGATACTACTGATTATCACAAATTATTTTATGTTTTTTCTATCATTGGTAAAAATAACTCTTTTAAATTCAGGTTCTGTACCAAAATTAAGCAACATGCCTAATTCAATTTCAGTAGCTTTCAAATAATTAAAGAGTTGTGCTTGATGCGCATCCATTACACATTCACAAGCTTTTAATTCAAGTATAATACTATCATTTATAAACAAATCAGCATAATATTCCCCAACTATCTTTTCTTTGAAATATACATTAATTTGTTTTTGGGCTTCACTTTAAATCCTTGCTCTTTCAATTCCAAATACATTGCGTTTTGATATACTTTCTCCAAAAACCCATAACCTAAATGATTATATACGTCATAATAAGCTTTCAGTATAGAATTGCTTAATTTTTTTAGGTAAAAAATTTTCCATTTAGTATCCGTGTTTATCTGTTAGATCTGTTTCATCTGTGTGCCAAATAGCGCATCATTCAACAATTCCACCACATTGGTGATTTCATTTTCTGAATTGTAGCTGTGCAAGCAAAAACGCAAACGCTCTTGTCCTTCGGGAACGGTTGGCGACAAAATTGGTTTTACATCAAACCCTTTTTGTTGCAATTGAGAAGCAATACTTTTTACTTTTTCATTACCCGGAATTATAGCGCATTGAATGGCTGATTTGCTGTAAACAAAAAGTGGTTTTAAACCGAGTCGCATTTTTTCTTGATTGAAGAAAATGATATTTGTTTTCAATTTTTCTAGTGCTTCCTTTTCTTTTCCCAAATGTTGATAGCTTATTAAAATTGTAGCTACCGAATGGGGTGAAAGTCCGGTAGTATAAATAAAACTTCGGGCAAAGTTAACTAAGTAACTTTTCAATTCGATACTTCCTAAAATAGCTGCGCCATGACAACCTAATCCTTTTCCGAAGGTCATAATGCGTGCAAAAACTTTGTCTTGCAATCCTAAACTTTGAACTAAACCTTCACCATTTTCTCCAAAAACTCCAAGAGCATGTGCTTCGTCAACGACTAAATAAGCACCGTGTTTTTCGGATAGCGTTGATAGTTCTTCTAGATTAGGACAATCACCATCCATAGAGAAAACCGATTCTGTTACGATATATATTTCTCCTTCAAAATTGTCAGACTGAGCTTGTCTAAGTCTTTTCACTAAATCTTCAAAATCATTATGCAGAAACTTATACGATTTAGCATTACTCATTTGAATTCCGTCGCGAATGGAAGCGTGACATAATTCGTCGAATAAAATCAAATCATTACGTTGCGGTACTGCGCTAAAAAAACCAACATTAGCATCATAACCCGAATTGAAAATTAGTGTAGCTTCAGTGTTATGAAATTTGGAAACACACTCTTCGGCTTCCGTATATAAAGCATGATTTCCTGAAAGTAACCGTGAGCCAGTTGCGCCATTTACTTTGATGTTTTTATCTAAAAGGAATTGATGCGTTTCGTGAAAGATGTTTTCATTTTTGGCGAAGCCGATATAATCATTCGATGCAAAATCGGTTAAATCATTGGCAACGGGAAGCTTTCGCAAGGCATTATTTGCTTGGCGTTGTTGGAGTTTTTGTTGTAATGATATTGGGAGTTTCATTCTTGCAAATATAGGAAAGAAGAATGATTTTATAGCCCAGATTGGAACGGCATCCTTTTTATTTCGTTTTTACAAAACGAAATAAAAAGATATAGTGTAAAGCTGGAATGGCTCCTAATAAAAAAGCCCAATATCGTTTTAGAACGAGACTGGGCTTACTGTTGTTATTTGAATTTTATTAGTCAGCTAATACAATTACTTTATTATCTTTCATTTCAATAGTTCCTGAATTGATTTCTAAAAGGTAGTTTTGATCATTTACCTTGGTAAATTTGTCTTCAACCTCTTTGTCAAATTGAAAAATAGGCGCTTCAATTTTAACAACACCATGTTTCAAAATAGAAACGATTGGCGCGTGGTTATTCAAGATTTGGAATGAGCCATTCACACCAGGTAACGAAACCGAAGTAACTTCACCTTTGAATAATGTGGCTTCTGGCGATACTATTTCTAAAATCATTTTTTTGTTATTTTAAATTTTAAATTCTAAATTTTAAATTAATTTATAATTCAAAATTCATCATTTAAAATAGATTATGCCTCAGCTAACATTTTTTGTCCAGCTTCGATAGCTTCTTCAATAGTTCCTTTTAGGTTGAAAGCAGCTTCTGGCAAGTGATCTAGTTCACCATCAATAATCATATTGAATCCTTTGATAGTGTCTTTAATATCTACTAATACTCCAGGAATACCTGTAAATTGCTCAGCAACATGAAACGGCTGTGACAAGAAACGTTGTACTCTACGGGCTCTTGATACTGCTAATTTATCATCTTCAGATAATTCTTCCAATCCAAGGATGGCGATAATATCTTGAAGTTGTTTGTATTTTTGAAGAATTTCTTTTACTCTTTGAGCGCAATCATAATGCTCATTTCCTAATATTTGAGCTGTTAAGATTCTAGAAGTAGAATCTAATGGATCTACCGCAGGATAAATTCCAAGTTCAGCAATCTTACGAGACAATACAGTTGTAGCATCTAAGTGAGCAAAGGTAGTAGCAGGAGCAGGGTCAGTTAAATCATCCGCTGGAACGTAAACTGCTTGTACGGATGTAATAGAACCTTTGTTTGTTGAAGTAATTCGTTCTTGCATAGCGCCCATTTCGGTTGCTAATGTTGGTTGGTATCCTACTGCAGAAGGCATACGACCTAAAAGAGCCGAAACCTCAGAACCTGCTTGTGTAAAACGGAAGATATTGTCAACAAAGAAAAGTACGTCTTTACCTTGGTCAGAACCAGCGCCATCACGGAAATATTCCGCAATAGAAAGTCCTGATAATGCCACACGTGCTCTTGCTCCAGGTGGCTCATTCATTTGTCCGAAAACGAAAGTAGCTTTAGAATCTCTCATTCCGGGTTTGTCTACTTTAGACAAATCCCATCCGCCATTTTCCATAGAGTGCATGAAATCGTCGCCATATTTTATAATTCCAGATTCCAACATCTCACGAAGTAAATCATTTCCTTCACGGGTTCTTTCACCAACTCCGGCAAATACCGAAAGTCCACCGTGCCCTTTAGCGATGTTGTTAATCAATTCTTGAATCAATACTGTTTTACCAACTCCAGCGCCACCGAACAATCCAATTTTACCTCCTTTAGAGTAAGGTTCAATCAAATCGATTACTTTAATTCCGGTGAATAACACTTCAGTAGAAGTTGATAAATCTTCAAATTTTGGTGCTTGACGGTGAATAGAAATTCCGTTAGCGCCTTCTTTTGGTAAGTTTCCTAATCCGTCAATAGCATCGCCAATTACATTAAATAAACGTCCGTAAATATCTGGACCGATTGGCATTTTGATTGGAGCACCTGTAGCGTTTACTGCTGTTCCTCTGCTCAGACCGTCAGTTGAATCCATTGATATAGTACGAACTGTGTTTTCACCAATGTGTGATTGCACTTCAAGTACTAAAATTGAACCATTTTTGGTAACGATTTCTAACGAATCATAAATTTTTGGTAATTCAACGTTTTTAGTATCAAATACTACGTCTACTACTGGACCAATAATTTGCGAAACTTTTCCTATTGCGTTTGACATTGTTTATGTATTTATTAAATAGCTATTTAGGTTTGAAAAAAAACCTCTTTTTTCCGAGTGCAAAGATAATTTTTATAAATCTAAAAATCAATAAATATTTTATAAAAAAAAGAAGATTTTTTGAATTGCGCTAAAAACAAAAAACCATCCTTATGATTAAGGATGGTTTTAGCTACTTGTAAAAAGATTTTTTATAGCATTGCTGGAAATAATATTTGATATTGTCCCAGATTTACACCTTTAAAATTAGAACCATAAGTTAAGTTAATGGCTTCTAAGAATTTGTTTGCTATTAAGGCATATCCTTTTGGACTTGGATGAACACCGTCTAAAGAGAATGAATTCCCTGTTACATAGGTAGAGGTCATCGTATAGCCGCTAACTGGAAGTCCGCCATTAGCAACTTGAGCTAAAATTGCATTGGCATCTACAAAAGCCAATCCGTTGCTTGTAGCTAAAGCAGCAATCGTTGCATTATATGCATCTGTTGCGGTTTTCACTGCTGCAGTTTCACTTGCTGTTAGGGTAGTATTGTCTTGCATTGGATAAGAAACTCCGATAGTATTAAATGGAGAAGGTGCCCCTGCTTGTGTTCTGCCAATGACAGTTTGTGCTGTTAATACGATATAATCTCTCGAAGCCGCAGCATTACTTGCATGTCGCGCTTGACCGTATAATGGCCCTAGGAATCCAGCAGTTGTAGCTCCAACAACAGATGTTAATGCAGCTGTTATTTGTGCTGAAATGTTAGGTAAAGATTCGTCAACAATCAAAAGAGGATTTTTTTCAACAGTTGCTGGATTGCCGTCATCAGCCACTAAAGTCTGAAAACGTGCTGGTAAACCTGCTCCAGCTAATGCTGAATTGATTCCGCCAAATAATAAGTTTAATTGTCCAGCACTTGCAGGTGGTAATCCTGGAATTGGGTTTGTTGGAACGGTTGTGAAGTAAGGAACCGAAGTTACATAAGGAATATTAGCAACCACACCTTTAGCGCCGTTAGCCGTTAATTGAGTTACTAATGAAGTGTAAACGCTCGCAAAAACATTAGGGTCGGTAATATCATTTCCGCCATAAGTCGCTGGGTTTAAATTTCCAGTTTGATCAACACCAACACCACCAGAAGTTGCATAAGCCAATACATCATTGTTCCCTATCCATAAAGAAAAGAATGTAGGATTTTGAGCTACAGCATCTGCGATAATTGAGGCACCTGGACTGGAGGCAAAACGCACAAAATAAGGATTAGCTTGTCCACCCGCTACGCCAGCAACGTTACCGTAACCGGATGCTAACAGGTGAAAGCTTTTTGCTCCCGGAACTCCCATATTGTTGAATGGTCCAGTTAAAACAGTACTCACTTCTGTGGTTGTTATTCCGGAAACTGGTGCAGGACCACTTCCGTTAAAAAACAATCTTGGACCTTGTATTTGAGTTCCTCCTAAAAGTAACCCACCAACATTATCATTCATGTATGGGATTCTGAATTCACCACCACCAACTAAAGCGAATCTTTGAGATAAGATATTGGGATAGGAACCTTCTTGTCCTGCTATAAATAAAGCACCATCGCTATATCCGGCACAAAGAGAGTTTCCAAGTGACACAAATTTAGAAAAATCGGCTGAACCAGCTGTTAGTGGAGTGCCATCAGTTGAATTTGCATCAACAACGGCATCATCATCACTACTACATGCTACTAAGGTTAATGAAACCAAAAGAAGCCATTTGAAATTTTTTATCATAACTTTTAAATTATATAGTGTTATTGATTATTATGGATTAATTGTTATAGAAGCAAACCATTGTTGTCCAATAGCACCTGCTCCAATTACTTGAATGTAGTCTTTACCAAATAAATTGCTTGCACCCACTTTTAAAACTGATTTTAATTTAGGAATACCATAATTAATTTGAGCATCAAACACTACGTTTTCAGGAACCATACCGTCAGCAAAAGAAGATTGCCATAAGTATTCTGTGTTCCATCTTACGTTCGTATTAAATCCAAAGTTTTTAAATAATTTTTGGTTTCCTAAAGAAGCTTTCACTCTGTGTTTAGGAGTGTTAAAACTTGGAATAAAACTTGGATCTGCTGCTTGATCAAATGTAAACTCAGCATAGTTATAATTGGCACTCAATTCGAAATCTTTATATACTTTTTTGGATAATCCGATTCCAAATCCTAAAGAAGTTACCTCTGTTTTAGAATTGTTGTATACTTGATATACTCTTCTATCACCATTTGCAAGAGCAGCATACGTTTTTTGAACTTCAATATCAGTTGGGTCAGTTCCAACGGTTCCGTAATAAGGTGTAATGACTCTAGATTGATTTAAGAAGTCATTGTAAATGTTGTAATAAACATTCAAATCTACTGCTAAATCATTTTTAACTACTGAACGGTAACCTACTTCTATTGCTTGTACTCTTTCAGGTTTTACCAAATCAATATTGGCAACTTGTAAAACAGCTGGGTTACCAGATTGTGCAAATGCAGTAACTGAACTTAAAGTATAAGAGTTATTATAGGCTTCAACTCCAGACAAAGTGGCTGTTGTACCTCCAGCTATAGGTTGACCTGCAGCACTTACAGGGCGTACTTCAACAAATCTAGTTAAGTTATCAGGTGCTGAACCAATCAAAGCAAATGGTCCTAAATCTAAACCAATATATTGATCTTGCGTAGTTGGGTTTCTAAATCCAGTTTGATAAGATCCTCTAAAGTTGTGTTGTTTATTACTTCCAGCAGAATATACAAAGGAAACTCTAGGAGAATAGAAGCCATCAAAATTTTGTGCTTTATCATAACGAACAGAACCTGTAAATTTCAAACGTTCTTCTTTTAATAATTTCTTTTGGAATTGTCCGTAAATACCATATTCATCATATCTAATTGGACCATCATAATCAGTGAAAATGGTTCCATTTGAATTCAATTCATATTGTCTGAAAGAACCTCCTAATTGGATTTCACCGAATTTGATTAAATCTTTAAAATTATAATTCACATCTGAATGGTAGATTTTAGATTGATCTTGAAATCTAGAACCAGTAGTTAAATTTGGATCTGCAGCGACTGTTGCCAGTGCATTTGCAAATTCTGGAGAACCTGGTAAAAATCTTCCGGTGTCTGCAACCGTTCTTGCAGTAGCATGAGCTTGTTCTGGAGTTTGTCCAGCTAAGGTTGATTGTACAAAAGCACCAGCATATTGGCCAAACCAAGTTTGATCAGATTTCCATGCTCTATTAACATTCCAAGCTGCAAAACGCATGTCGTATGAATCTCCAGCGTTTTCATTGGTCATGTATCCTCTTAAAAAGAAGTTTTTACCTTTAACTTCGATTCTGGTTTGATTCATAAAGAAGTTTTTCAACGAATACCTATTGGCACCTTGATAAATGGTATTTCCTTGTCCAACTTTGTGTTGTAGGATAATCTCTGTGTCATTTTCCCATGGTTTAAAGTGTAAAGAGACATCCGCTTTTACATTTTTAATTGTGTTATCTGTTAAATCTTGCTCAGCATAACCGGTTCTAGCTACATTATAATTAGGTAATAAGTTGACTGCTGAAGCTGGAATTAAACCTGCATTCGCCAGACCTACTCCAACACTTTTAAGATTGGTAGAAACTTCATCCCCATAAACATTTAGTCCGTCATAATTTGGATTGAAATCAGAACCTGTATTGTTAATTGCTAAATCTCTTTTATCAGCAGCAATCCATTCGGTTGCTTTAAGAAACGTAAAATTCGCTTTAGCGGCAAAATTTTTATTAAAAGCATGAGCGGCTCTAATTCCAAAATCCCAATAATCATTGGTTCCAGCTGTCTCTTGAGTTGTTTGACCATATTTAAAATAAAAGCTCAATCCTTGATTAGTGAAAGGACTTTTACTATTCATAAACAATATCCCGTTAAACGCGTTGGCCCCATAAAGTGCAGAGGAAGCTCCAGGAAGTAATTCAACATTGGCAACATCCAATTCTGATACACCAATTAAATTACCTAATACAAAGTTTAGGGCAGGAGAAGAGTTGTCCATTCCGTCAACCAATTGCAAAAATCTAGTATTGGCTACAGTTGCAAATCCTCTTGTATTGATAGACTTGAAAGACAAACTACTGGTGTTAAAATGAACTTCTTTCAGATTTTCAAGACCATCATAATAAGTTGCTGCAGTAGTGTTTTTAATTTGTTGCAAACTCATTCTTTCAATAGTAACTGGAGTTACTAATACTCTTTCGGGAGTTCTTGAAGCTGAGACTACAATTTCTTCTAATTTGGTTTCCTCATCTGATAATACAGCAGTAATCTTTTGATTGTTAGAGGAAACATTAACTTTTTTCGATCCGTAACCAACACTAGAAATTTCAAGGTTGAAAGGAGGCGTTTTTGTCGTAGACAAAGTAAAATTTCCATCGCTGTCTGTTACTGTACTGGCGCTTTCTCCAGATACTTTTACATTCGCTCCCGGAATTGGTTCGTTTTTACTGTCTTTTACCGAACCGGATATTGAAGTTTGCGCATAAGTCATGCCACAAAAAAACAATGAAACGATAAATAAATAAATCTTCATTTGGTTTAAATTTTGTTGGTTTAAGTAGCGAAAATATAAATTATTTTTTATTATTAATACTATATAGCGCTTTTAATTTCACTATTATGAAATTTCACTCATTTTTTTTAATTATTTGCAATTTACTATTTTATGTTTTTCTTAACATTTTGGCGAAATTGATAAAAAATATACTATGCACACATACAAAATGGAACTTTAATTATATTTATCTCAATATTTTCCAACAAAAAAGCGAGACAATATCTCGCTTCTTTTTAAACTATAGAATAACAAATTATTCTACTGTAACCGATTTCGCTAAATTTCTTGGTTGATCCACATTACAACCTCGTAGTACAGCGATATGATAAGATAATAATTGTAAAGGAATTGTAGTAATTAATGGTGACAGCGCATCCGATGTTTCAGGAATTTCAATAACATGGTCTGCTAGGTTTTTAACTTGAGTGTCGCCTTTAGTAACCACAGCAATAATTTTACCACTTCTTGATTTAATTTCTTGAATATTGCTTACCACCTTGTCATAATGTCCTTGTTTTGGCGCAATAACAATTACGGGCATGTGTTCATCAATCAATGCAATTGGTCCGTGTTTCATTTCAGCTGCAGGATAACCTTCGGCATGGATGTACGATATCTCTTTTAATTTCAGTGCACCTTCTAATGCAACAGGAAAATTGTAACCTCTTCCGAGGTATAAACAGTTGGTAGCATCTTTAAATTTGGCTGCTATTTCTTTGGCTTTCTCATTAGTAGTTTCAAGTGCTTCGGCAACTTTTTCTGGAATGAGTTCTAATTCTTGTAAGTACCTGTGAAAATCAGAGTTGGATAATGTTCCTTTAGCTTTTGCCAAACGCAAAGCAATCATGGTTAATACTGTAATTTGGGTTGTAAACGCTTTGGTTGAGGCAACTCCAATTTCAGGTCCGGCATGTGTATAAGCTCCGGCATTAGTTTCTCTCGAAATAGAAGAACCCACAACGTTACAAACTCCAAAAACAAACGCGCCTTTTTCTTTGGCCAATTTAATAGCGGCTAAAGTATCGGCTGTTTCTCCAGATTGTGAAATGGCGATTACCACATCGTTTTTGTTGATAATTGGATTTCGGTATCTGAATTCAGAGGCGTATTCTACTTCAACAGATATTCTGGCAAACTCTTCAATAACATATTCTGCTACTAATCCGGCGTGCCATGAAGTTCCACAGGCAACTATTAGTATTCTTTCAGCGCGAAGAAATTTTTCGATATTGTCTTCAATACCAGCCATTTGAATGATTCCTTGGTTGGCTAATAATCTACCTCTATAAGTATCCTTTATAACGTTAGGTTGCTCATAAATTTCTTTTAGCATGAAATGATCGTAACCTCCTTTTTCAATTTGTTCCAAATTCATTTGAAGCTCTTGAATGTAGGGATCAACCAATGAATCATCTTTGATTTTTCTAATTTTGAGTGGTTTGTGCAAACGAACAATTGCCATTTCCTCATCTTCTAAATAAATAGCATTAGAAGTATACTCTATAAAAGGGGATGCATCAGAAGCGATAAAAAATTCATCTTCACCAACACCAATAGCAATTGGACTTCCCAACCGAGCTACAATAATTTCATCTGGATTTTGTTTGTCAAAAACACAAATGGCATAGGCGCCAACAACTTGGTTTAAAGCAATTTGAACTGCTTTTCCGAGTTTAATGTTTTCTTTCTTTTTAACATCTTCAATCAAATTTACTAAAACTTCGGTATCAGTATCAGAAGTAAAAGTATACCCTCTTTTAAGCAATTCTTTTTTTAGGGGTTCATAATTTTCTATGATTCCGTTGTGGATGATAACAATATTTCCTGAGTTAGAAACGTGTGGATGTGAATTAATATCATTTGGCACACCATGTGTTGCCCAACGGGTATGTCCCATTCCAATCGTTGCTTTGGAAGATGCGATATCCTTTGACTTTTCTTCTAAGTCAGATACCTTTCCTTTGGTTTTAGAAATTTTAAGTTCATGACCATCACACAGCATAATTCCGGCGCTGTCATAACCTCTATACTCTAATCTTTTTAACCCTTTAATTACTATCGGATAAGCTTCTCTAAATCCAATATAGCCAACAATTCCACACATAATAGTACGTATTAATTAGGTTTTGTATAATAAATTTCAAGTTTTAATCTTTTATCATCTGCAACGCTTGGGTTGGTGCCATATAAAATGGTTCCTAAAGGGCTCAACACGGAAGAAGTTGGTGCACCTTTTATATTGCTGTTTGGAGATCTTAATTTGGAAAAGCCAACATTTGAAATACTTTCGGTTACACTTAATCCCAAACGAACATTAGTTGAATCATTTTTAATTAAATTTCTAATATGGTTTGTAATTCGGATTTTGTATTTTGATCCTTTGTAGGTGTAAACACCGCCTGTATTTTCATCAGTATTTCTTTGTTTTAGTATTCTGCCATCTTCATCTAGCAATACTCCGCCAAAAACACCTTTACTAAATTTAGGAAATACACCGTTAGTTGTATTGTCAAAAGAGTAATCTACTACTACTTTATTATTAGTCAAATCAAAAAGAAAGATTCGACCAGGCTCAATGGTTGTAGGGTCAACCATGTCAGCAGTAGCAATATTAAAAGTAAGGTTCGCTTCGTTTATCATCCAACGATTTCTCTTCGAATAATAATCAACACTATTAAATGTTGTGTATATTGGGTACCGTAAATCATCTAATTCGTCTGAAATGCCATTCGCGATATTTTCTTTTGTATAGGTAAAGTAATACCCAGTTGATGGGTTTCCATTTACATCAATAGGAATCTTATTCCCTTTTTCATCAACAGCATCTCCAGTGCCATTCACTTTAAGGGTGTATTTGTAAGTGTCAGTGGCGCTAAATAAATCAATAATTGATATGGCGCCTTCTCCACCTTTTAAATAAAGTTTAGAGGCTTCGCTGGTGCTAGTAGTAGCATTTAGGTAATCTAAATTTTCGTTTGAATTTTGCAACAGACTCACTGTATTTCCTGTAAGGTTTAATACATAGGTTTTGTCTACTCTTTCAAAAGTAACCACAGTTCCCGTAGTTTTCTTTTTATCTTCATTGTAATAGATGGTGATTTTTCCGCCTTTGAAATTTAGCATCGCCATATGACCCGGTGCGCCATTTTCAACTTTAAAATAGAGTCCTCTAAAATAGTTTTTGAAAGTGACATTATCTGCTAATTTTCCGTCTGGAGCATTAAGTATAGTACTATTAAAGACAGTTTTGTTGAGGTGCAAACGCATAGAAGGAACACTTCTAGGAGCTTCCCCTCCGTCTACAGCAGCAGTTTTATGTTCTCTGTTATCAAAATAGAATTGATCGTTTTCATGTCCATCCGTGTTGTTTCCGGATAACGGCGCATCATTTAATAAAACGGAATTTCTATTGCTTTCAATAGTGCTGTTTTCGTCGCTGTAAAATGCTTGTTGTTCAGTGAAGGACTGATTTGGGTCTAAATCTCTTAAAAAGTAATTGGACTGATACAGACTCAATTTAAATTTTGAATTCACATTTCCGTAAATTGAATCCAAACGATAAGTAGTAATTTTATCTACTTTTTTTACAAAGGTCTTGAAATAAGGGATTTCTAAAACGACGCTATCAATAGCGCTAACCCCATTCGGGTGTTCAGTTGCATCCGGACCATTATTAAACGTTGGGTTAACTGACGCCAGTTCAACTTGAGTCACAAAGTTGGCTTGAGTCGTTCCAAAAGCAGGATTATTATAAAAACCAAGAGCATTAATTGATAAATTATTTGATGCAATCGGACCAAGTTTTTGGTTGTAAGCTTTGATAGAGGCATCAGTATATTTTTCAAAACCAAAGTGATCTTCGCCAACTATATTTGTTCCTAATTCATTAAAATCTTTATCACAAGAAACTGTAAAAAGGGTAAGTAATACAAGTACTATCGGCCGTAAAAATGATTTTTTGTACATAAAACGTAATGATTTTTTAAGAAAGCATTCCTTTGTAAAAAGTGGTATATGCTTCTGTAAATTTTTCTTTTGAGGCGAAAGGTAAAAAAGGTTTTCCTGAAGAGTCTATAAATTTTGTTAAACTTGGCGACACATTTTCAGAGGCAATTACAACAGCATCAGAATGCATGATGGCAGTTTTAATAAGGTTTTCATAGTTAGGAGATTCTAATTCCTTAATCGCTTCATGCGGAATGTTATCAAACTTAACTTTGTTAATCATTTCGCTGTCTAAACTTCCTTCAAAAGACTGTCCGTAAACAGACGTAACAATTTTTGTTTCAGAAAATAAAGCTTCATCTTTATAATAATGCTTCATATAAACGGGTAACAAACTTGCCATCCAACCGTGCACGTGAATGATATCGGGAACCCAATTTAATTTCTTAACGGTTTCTACAACCCCTTTGGCAAAAAAGATGGCTCTTTCGTCGTTGTCAGGATACAGCACACCTTCTTCATCGCTAAACGTGGCTTTTCTTTTAAAATATTCATCGTTATCTATAAAATAAACCTGTATTCTTTCTTTCGGAATAGATGCTACTTTAATAATCAGTGGCATGTCTAAGTCATTTACAACCAAATTCATTCCCGACAAACGGATAACTTCATGCAATTGATGCCTTCTTTCATTGATGTTGCCATATCTAGGCATAAAAATTCTAATCTGTCCGCCTTGATCATTAATCATTTTGGGAACATCATAAGACATCAAAGAAACCTCATTTTCAGCCAAATACGGCACCACTTCAGATGATACATACAATATCCTCTTATCTTCCATAATCTATTCTACTTTACTTATTGGCATTAAAAAACACGCAAAAGTACAAAAATTTATGCAGTTATTTATGAAAATGGTAAGTTTGCAACTCAATTACAGAATGCCAATGCTTCTTTTTAACACTCAAAGGGAATTAGTAACCTATCTTAACTCTGTTTCGAAAGAAACCAAGTCTATTGGTTTTGTGCCCACAATGGGCGCGCTTCATGACGGACACCTTTCGCTTCTAGCGGAGTCTTTGAAATACAATAACGTGAACATTATTAGTATTTTTGTGAATCCAACACAATTTAATAATGCCGAAGATTTAGCCAAATATCCCAAAACACTAGAAAAAGATATCGAGAAAATAAAAACACTTTCCGATACGATAATCGTTTTTGCGCCTAATGTAGATGATATTTATGAAGGCAAAACGGTTTCGAATCATTTTGATTTTGATGGCTTAGAAAATCAGATGGAAGGGAAGTTCCGTCCGGGTCATTTTGATGGAGTTGGAACCATTGTTAAGCGTCTTTTTGAGATTATAAAACCCAACAAGGCTTACTTTGGTGAAAAAGATTTTCAGCAACTGCAAATCGTAAAAAAGTTAGTTTCAAAATATAAGATACCCGTAACCGTTGTTGGTTGCGCAATTCATAGAGAAACCAGCGGTTTGGCAATGAGTTCTCGTAACGAAAGGCTAACTGCAGAAGAGAAAAAAAATGCCGCAGTCATTTACGAAACCATTTTACAAGCTAAAAAAATGTTTGTTTCAAAATCAGCAAAACAGGTATCCGAATTTGTTGTAAATACTTTTAAAAAGCATCCCGAATTTGAATTAGAATATTTTCAAATAGCCGATGAAGCTTCTTTGTTGCCTTGTATCCGAAAAAAGAAAAGCCAAAAATATCGTGCTTTCATTGCTGTTTTTGTTAACAAAATCAGATTGATTGATACGATTTCATTAAATTAAATTACTTTTGCCCCATGCAAATTGAAATAGTAAAATCTAAGATACACCGCGTTAAAGTTACGGGTGCCGATTTAAATTATATTGGCAGCATCACAATTGATGAAGCTTTAGTCGAAGCCGCCAATTTGGTTGAAGGTGAAAAGGTTTCGATTGTAAATATCAATAACGGCGAGCGTTTTGAAACGTATGTAATTAAAGGCACTAAAAACTCTGGCGATATTACGCTAAATGGTCCAGCAGCCCGGAAAGTACAAAAAGGCGACATCATTATTATCATGTCCTATGCTTTAATGGATTTTGAGGAAGCCAAAAACTTCAAGCCTTGGTTGGTTTTTCCAAACGAAACAAATAATTCTCTGACCTAAAATCTCTTGAAAAAACAAATTGGTAAATGGCTGACAATTCTTATTCCACTCTTAATCGGAATCGGAATCATTTATTATCAATTTACAACACTGACTTCAGTTGAAATCGGAAAAATAAAAATTAGTTTTGAAAAGGCAAATTACTATTACATCCTATTATCGTTAGTTATTTCATGCATTGGATATTGGTCAAGAGCCTACCGGTGGAAATTTGCTCTCAACCACTTGGGTTATGAAACCAAATTTTCTAATAATTTGTTTACCGTTTGTGTTTCTTATCTAGTCAACCTCACGGTTCCACGTTCCGGAGAGATAACGCGTGCAGCGTTACTTAAAAAATACGAGGAAATTCCATTTGACAAAGCCTTCGGTACAATTGTAGCCGAACGAATTGTGGATTTACTTATTTTTCTCCTATTTGTTTTTGTTGGATTTGTATCTCAGTTTGATAAGATTTATGCCTTTCTTTTGAGTGAAAATGTATCCCTACAATCATTAGTTATTACTGCAATTGCAGGTATTTTTCTTGGGATGCTCTTTATTTTAATTTGGATTTATGCTGAGTGGGAAATTATCTTGAAACTAAAAAAGAAGTTTTCAGGTTTGATAGAGGGAATCAGCACTCTGTATAAGATGAAAGAAAAATGGAAGTATCTTTTTCATTCTTTTTTTATCTGGTTTTCGTATCTTTTAATGTTTTACGTAGCCATTTTTGCTTTGCCCGAAACTGCTGAAATCAGTTTTGATATCGTGATTATGGGCTTTATTTTTGGCAGTCTTGCCGTTGGTTTTTCAAACGGTGGATTGGGTGCTTATCCTTTTTCAATTGCGCTGATATTTTCACTATACGGAATTACCAAAGATGTTGGAACGGCTTTTGGTTGGTTGGTTTGGGCTTCGCAAACAGGTCTAACTATTTTATTAGGAATATTGTCCTATCTGCTGTTGCCTATTTTAAACCGAAAAAAGTAATTACTTCAATACTGCTTTTATCATGGTATCATCTTTCAGCAGAATCATGTAGTATTGGCTTTCGCCAAAAAATTGTTGTGCAAATTCAGCTGTGATGTATTTTTTAACCAAAGCCTTATTGTTTTCTAATTTCATCTCCAATCCGGCGTCTTTTAGATAACTTTCAAACTTAGCAATATAACTATCGTCATTTTGTATACTAGTTAAAAAATCCTGATATTTCAATCCTTTAAATGCTTTCGGATTCGTGTCAAATTGTTCAAATACAAAATGTCCTACAATGCCTGAATTTAATATATAAGCCAAGCTTTCTTCTCCTTTTTTAACCTCTAACGGCACAAAAATATCGGGAACAATTCCGCCGCCACCATAAACGACTCTTCCTTTTTTAGTTTTAAATTTTAAAGAATCGGCCACTTTTATTTTATCTTTTTCATAAAGTTCACCACTCTCAAAACGGCTTTCAAAATCGGCACTGTATTTTTCAGATTCCCCTTTAATATAAGGCTTTTGAATAGATCGACCGCTAGGTGTATAATAGCGCGAAATGGTTAGTCTTACTGCCGAACCATCATCAAAATCCATTTCGCGTTGTACTAATCCTTTGCCAAAAGTACGGCGACCCACTATCGTTCCTCTATCGTTGTCTTGAATGGCACCCGCTAGTATTTCACTTGCTGAAGCAGAGTTTTCATCAACAAGTACATAAAGTTTTCCGTTTTCAAAGATTCCAGCTGTTGTGGCAAATGTTTTTTCGACAGTTCCTTTTCTGTTTTTGGTAAATACAACCAGTTCTTTATCTTTTAAAAATTCGTCTGCTATTGCAACTGCTTTTTCAAGATATCCGCCGCCATTGTCTCGTAAGTCAATTACTAAAGTGGTCATCCCTCTTTTTTTCAAATCTGTTAAACCGACTTGGAATTCGTCATAAGTATTTTCGGCAAAACGGTTGATTTTTATGTAACCCGTAGTTTTGTTGAGCATTAAATAAGCATCCACACTTTTTATCGGAACGATATCTCGAGTCACTTTAATTTTAAGTATTTTATGGCTGGTTTTTCTATAAACTGTCAGCAAAACTTCAGAGCCTTCTGCTCCTTTTAATTTGTTGAATAAGCTATCGGTAGGTAATTTTCGGCCAAAAAGCTTGCTCTTTCCAGCAAATAGAATGCGGTCTCCTGCAAGAATTCCGGCTTTTGCTGCAGGACCATTTGCTAAAGGTTTTACAACGGCAACGGTATCGTTGAACATGTAAAAGTTGATGCCAACACCCACAAAATCACCTTTCATGATTTCAGCTTCAGAAGATTGTTCACTGGGCGGAAGATAAATAGAATGCGGGTCAAGATTAGATAAAATACTATTCACGGTTAGGTCAACAATAGAGTCCGAATTAACATCGTCAACATATTCCTCGTTGATAAAATCAATTAAGCGTTCAATTTTTGCCTTTCGAGCACTGTCTTTAGATACGGTCCGTTTCGGAAAATTAAGCATTCCACCAATGACAACTCCCATCGCTACGCAAGCAAACAAGAGTATGGGTAAATATTTTTCCTTTGATTTCATTTAGGCTGAATTTAGTTCAGTAGGGTTTATTCTAAATCTTTAATTTGGTCTACTAAGACTCCGGCTTTTTGTAAAAAATCTAAACCACTGGTATCGCGATAACCGTTTTGATAAACCACCCGTTTTATCCCCGATTGATGAATGAGTTTGCTGCATTCCTTACACGGTGATAGGGTAATGTATAAAGTTGCATTTTCGCAAGTTTGAGTAGATCGGGCAACTTTTGAAATAGCGTTGGCTTCGGCATGAAGCACAAACCATTGGGTTAATCCTTCCTCATCTTCACAACAGTTTTCAAAGCCTGAAGGCGTTCCGTTGTACCCGTCAGAAATAATCATTCGGTCACGCACAATGATGGCGCCAACTTGTTTGCGTTTGCAATAAGAAAGTTTACTCCATTCAGCTGCTATTCTTAAGTAAGCAATATCGTATTTGAGTTGTTTTTTTTCTTTCATTTATTCTGAACTTTTTTTTGCTGAATTTATTCAGGGTTTCAGAATCTATCGCTAAATATTCTGAAATTTTTACAGTGTATCATCTAGCCCTGATGGCAGTGGTATCTTTTATACCGGACAGGTATAAAAATTAAACGTACAGCAGGAATAAGGTTAGCAAAGATACCCAAACCATTCGCTACTATACAATTATTTGAGCCAAATTTCACTTTGAAAAATCAACGGAATCACTACACCAATGACTAAGGCAGAAACCATTAGAATCCAATCACGTTTGGAGTATTTAAACAAGGTTTGCACTACATAAGCTAAAAGTAAAGCGGCTATAACTACCAAAATCTGGCACACTCCAAAACCAGCCGAAGATTCAAAAAGAGGCAATAACTTATCGGTCGGTTTGCCCGAAATTAGGCTATTAAAATATGTAAAAAAGCCCAATCCATGAATGATTCCAGTAAGAGAAGTAATTATTGCAATAAAGGTAATTGATTCTTTTTTGCCCGATTTTCCAGCTGAAATAAGATTGTATCCCGCCACTATTAAAAGCAGTATCAAAATGATAAAGGCTACGGTATTTGTTTTGACGGCAATCACATTAAAAACGGCCAGTAGCAATGACAAAGTGTGGCCCGCAGTGAACAAGGAAATAAGAATTAAGATTCTTTTCCATGTTTTGAACTCATAGGGAACGGTCAGCACAAGTAAAAACAAAACGTCAATGTAGGCGTGAATGTGCCACAAATGTTTTAATCCAATTGTGAAGTTACTCCAAAAATCTGACATAGCATTAGGTTATTTAGGAATGTAAACTTACAATTTTTTTTGTTTTGCCATTAAAAATCAGACTCAAAATCGACTAAAAACATTTTTGATTTCCGTTTTCTAGAAAGGTTTATTTCGATTATATTTGTACCAATAAAACCATACTAATATGTCATTTTCAGATTTATTTGATAGCGAATTTAAAAGCAGAAATAAAAGTCATTTTTCAGCAATTGTGCGTGTGGCCATTGCCGATGGTGATTTGAGCAAAGAAGAAAAAGAATTCTTAGACAAACTTGCAGTTCGTTTAGAAATTTCAGCAGCAGAGTACGAAGAGATTTTAGAAAACCCTACGAAATATCCAATTAATCCGCCTTATTTACATACGCAACGATTAGAACGTTTGTATGATTTATCCAGAATGGTTTATGTAGACCATGTTCTTGGTCCAAAACAAAAACAGATTTTAACCAAGTTTGCCTTAGCACTAGGATTCACTCCAGGAAATGTTACTTTTATTGTTGAAAAAGCAATGTCGTTATTAGTAATGGGTGTAGATTTAGACACTTTTGTCTATGAAATGATTAATATGAATAAATAAAAATAACCCCGATTTCATTCGGGGCTTTTTTTTAAATATACTTTGCCATAAATTCTTCGGCTTTTTCGACCATAGTATAACTTCCGCAGAAGAAGGGAACGCGTTGGTGCAGTTCTGTTGGTTGTATTTCCATAATGCGACCAAATCCATCGGATGCTTTCGCTCCAGCTTGCTCCGCGATAAATGCCATCGGATTGCATTCATAAAGCAACCGCAATTTTCCGTTGGGTGATTTTGAACTTGTGGGATAGATATAAATTCCACCCTTAATCATATTTCTATGAATGTCAGAAACTAAACTCCCTATATAACGAGAAGTATAGGGTCTGTCTTCTTCTTCTAGTTGACAATACTTCAAGTAATCTTTAACTCCTTGTGGGAAATGAACATAATTCCCTTCATTAATAGAATAAATATTTCCTTCTCTTGAAAATTGCATTTTTGGATGTGATAAATAAAACGTGCCTATAGCAGGATTTAAAGTAAAGCCGTTAACACCGTAACCTGTGGTATAAACGAGCATAGTCGAAGTCCCATAAATTACATAACCTGCTGCTACTTGTTGTGTGCCCGGCTGAAGAAAATCTTTAATCGAAACTGGAGTTCCAATAGGCGTAACCCGTCTGTAAACCGAAAAGATAGTTCCCACTGAAACATTTACATCAATATTAGACGAACCATCAAGTGGATCCATTAATACCACATATTTATTACTATGACTTTTATCTGAACCAGCAACTGTTATAAAATCATCGTTTTCTTCGGAAGCAATTCCGCAAACAATTTCACGATTGATCAACGTCTGAATAAAAACCTCATTGGCATAAACGTCGAGTTTTTGCTGGTCTTCACCTTGGATGTTTTGCTCGCCAGCAGCACCAACAATATCCACTAAACCCGCTTTGTTTACTTTGTAATTAACCACTTTAGCCGCTAATCTTATAGAGTTAATGATCCTAGAGAGTTCACCCGATGAATATTGAAAGGCATTTTGGTTTTCAATAATAAATTCACCTAGAGTTTTGTTGCGTTCTTCCATTACGAAATCGTTGTAGTTGTTTTTGCAAATATCGATAAATTTGGCAAAGAAAAAATCTATTTCACTAAGAAATTAATAATTGTATTTTTGTTCCAAATTTGACTCAAATGCACATCCGAAAAGGAGAAAAAAAAGACATGAAGGCTGTTCTTGAATTGATACAAGAATTGGCCACTTTTGAAAAGGAGCCCGATGCTGTTGTCGTAACCGTAGCCGATTTAGAGCGCGATGGTTTTGGTGAAACGCCATTATTTTATACATTAGTCGCTGAAGTAACTGGAGAAATTGTTGGAATGGCCTTGTATTATTACCGCTATTCTACTTGGAAAGGAAAAACAATTCATTTGGAAGATTTGATTGTAAAAGAAAAAATGCGCGGTTCAGGTTTGGGTTTTGCGTTGTATTCTAAAATTATAGAACAAGGGAAACTTGATAAGGTTCGCAGAATAGAATGGAATGTCCTTGATTGGAATACACCAGCAATAGATTTCTACAAAAAATCAGGAGCAAAAGTGCTAGACGATTGGTTAGTGGCTCAAATGGATGAAGCGGGAATAAATAGGTTTTTGAATCAAGCTAAATAATTTAAAAAATTCAAAAATCTAAAGGGAAGTTTTTTTAGATTTTTTTAATCTTCTTACTTAATACTATGAGAATATTCAAATTTGGTGGCGCTTCAGTAAAAGATGCCCTTGGGATCAAAAATGTATTTAGCGTATTAGAAAAAGTGGGTCATGAAGACACACTTTTGGTGATTTCTGCAATGGGGAAAACCACAAATGCATTGGAAATCGTAATCAAAAATTATTTCGAAAAATCAAACGAGTTGCATGCGTCTCTACAAGATGTGCGAAAATACCACAACCAAATTTTATTAGACTTATTTGATGACGAAGAGCACGATGTTTTTTATGCTGTAAACAGTCATTTTGCCGATTTAGAATATTTTTTACGAAGTAATAAATCCCCAAATTACAATTTTGTATACGACCAAGTAGTGTGTTACGGTGAAATTGTCTCCACTACTATTGTGAGTCATTATTTTAATCATAGCGGATTAAAAAACAATTGGATTGATGTTAGAAATTTCATCAAAACCAACACTAATTATCGGGATGCCGATGTCGATTGGGAAAAAACACAGCAATTCATTTCAAAAGGAATTAAGAAAAAAGCATTCAACATTACCCAAGGATTTTTAGGTTCAGATGAGAATAATTTTACAACCACTTTGGGTCGCGAAGGTTCCGATTATACTGCCGCAATTTTTGCTTATTGTTTGAATGCCGAAAGCGTAACCATTTGGAAAGACGTTCCTGGAGTGCTCAATGCCGACCCAAGATATTTTGACAATGCCGTTTTGTTGCACCAGATTTCCTATCGAGAAGCAATTGAATTGGCGTTTTACGGAGCTTCGGTAATTCACCCAAAAACATTACAACCCCTACAGAAAAAGGAAATTCCGTTGTTTGTCAAATCATTTTTGAATCCGTTATTGCCTGGCACAAGTGTTTCAAAAGGAGCCGATTTAGATCCTAAAATCCCTTGTTTTATTGTTAAAAAAGACCAATTATTACTTTCATTATCCTCTATAGATTTCTCTTTCATTATGGAAGAAAACATAAGTGAGATTTTTGCATTACTACACCAATTCAAAATTAAAACGAGTTTGATTCAGAACTCTGCCATCAGTTTTTCGGTTTGTTTAGAAGATAAATTTGGCTCTTTCAATGAAGTAAAAAACATATTGTCCAAAAAATTCAAAGTTGCCTATAATGAAAATGTATCGTTATTTACGATTAGGCATTTTGATGCAAACGCGGCTACAATGGTTGAAACAGGGAAAACCGTTTTGCTAAAGCAAGTCTCTAGAGAAACAATGCAGATTGTGACGAAAGAATAAAT
Source organism: Flavobacteriales bacterium (assembly GCA_038202695.1). Taxonomy (GTDB): domain Bacteria; phylum Bacteroidota; class Bacteroidia; order Flavobacteriales; family Flavobacteriaceae; genus Flavobacterium. Next base: position 31,557 of record JBBRET010000015.1, on the reverse strand, counting down.
TAATTACTTTTATAAAAAAAAGAGATGGAAACAAAAGATTTTTCAAAATATTCTAATGCTGAAAAGATTATATTAGCAGAACAACTTTGGGATAGTGTTTCAAAAAAAGAACTTGAAATTTCATCTGATGTTGAAAAAGAATTAGATCACAGATTGCACTTATTAGAAGAAGGGAAAACAGAACTTTACACTTGGCAAGAAGTTCAAAATCATATAAATAAAGTGCGGAAATGATTAAATTTACCAAAGAAGCACTTCTTGACATAGAAGGAATTGTAGTTTGGTATGAGGAGCAAAGAATTGGACTTTCGTATGATTTTGAATTGTGTCTTGAGGTAGGTTTGTCTGAAGAAAAAAAATCCTGAATTATTTCAAAAGCGATATAAAAAAGTTAAAATAAAATTAATCCTAAGATTTCCGTTTGGTATTCATTACATAAATCTATCTGAAGAAATAATAATATAAGGTGTTTTTCACACTTCTCGTTCACCAAAAAACTGGACAAAACGACTTTAATTTCATACGATATCAAATGATTTTACGTTTATAATATGTATGCTAAAAAAACTTTTTTTATTGTTGGTATTTATTGGTTTTTCCAAGCTTTCGGCTCAGGAAATCAAATCGTTGTATCAAAATAAAAAAGTAGCAGTTTCCAAAGACACCCTTGCAATCGAAAAAGTAAGTATTAGTCCAAGCTTCTTCAAATTGCAAACTGCTGAAGGCAAAGAAATAGACACTTCATTCTACAAAATAGATTTCAAAACGGGGAAGTTAGTTTTCAAAAATGGCTTTATTTCTCAGGATAGTTTAACGATTCACTATTTCAAATATCCAGAGCAACTAACCAAAACGTATAGTATTTATGACCAAGACCGAGTTGTTGCCAATGACGGAAATCTCTACAAAGTCAATCGTTCCGTTAAAAAGTTTGTACCCTTTGACGGATTAAATACTTCAGGAAGCATCACGCGTGGGGTTACAATTGGGAACAATCAAAATGCCTCAGTAAGTTCTAATTTAGATTTACAAATTACTGGAAAAATATCCGATAAAGTCTCACTTCGGGCTTCGATTCAGGATTCTAATATTCCGCTTCAAGACAATGGATATTCCCAGAAACTAGATGAATTTGATCAAATTTTCATAGAATTATTTACGGATAAATGGAACATTCGTGCGGGTGATTTATTCCTAGAAAACCGACAATCTCGTTTTTTAAATTTCAACAAAAAAGTTCAAGGACTTTCAGCACATTTCACTTTTGGTGGAGCGGAAAATAAGACGGATATCTTCGCATCAGCTGCTTTGGTTCGTGGACAATATGCTAAAAGTTCGTTTACCGGTCAAGAAGGAAATCAAGGTCCGTATAAATTGCGCGGTACTAATGGAGAATTATTTGTCCTGGTGATTTCGGGTTCCGAACGGGTTTATGTGAACGGAATTTTGCGTAATCGAGGCGAAAACAATGATTATTTGATTGATTATAATGCCGGAGAAATTACATTTACCTCACTCTTTCCCATAACTTCTGAAATGCGAATTGTCATTGAATACCAGTATTCGGATAGAAACTATACCCGATTTGTGACTTATGCTGGCGCGAATCACGAAGCTAAAAAATGGAGTTTAGGTGGATATTTGTACTCTGAAAATGACGTGAAAAATCAGCCGCTACAACAAAATTTATCTTCAGAACAAGCCACAATTTTGAGTCAAGCTGGCGATAATATCAACCTCATGAATGCACCTTCCGCTTATTTGGATTCGTATTCCGAAAACAAAATTTTGTACAAAAAAATTACGGTAGCTGCAGGCGAAGCCTTTGAATATTCGAACAACGCAAGTGATGAATTGTATAATGTTAGGTTTACATTGGTTGGAGCGAATCTTGGAAATTATATTTTAACCAATTCGTCTGCAATAGGCAAAATTTATCAATACGTAGCGCCAATTTTGGGGATTCTGCAAGGGAATTATGAACCGATAACACGATTGGTTGCGCCAACAAAAATTCAAATTGCAACCCTTTTAGGAAACTACAACCCAAGTGATAAAACCACAATAAACTTTGAAATTGGTGTCAGTAACAATGATTTGAATTTGTTTTCTTCTTTAGACGATGACAACAATAAAGGTGTTGCTGGGAAACTGAATTTTAAACAAAGTGTTTTGACTAAAAAATGGCAGATTGACGCTTTTGGGAATTATCAATTTGTTCAAGAAAATTTCAAAACCATCGAACGCTTATTCAATATTGAGTTCAATCGAGATTGGAATTTAACTTCGTTTGCAGGCAATCAAAGTCTGTTGATTAGTGGTGTCGATTTTAGTTTGCCTCAAAAAGGAAAAGTAACATATCAGTTTGAAAAGTTAGATTTTTCGAAGAGTTTTTCGGGTAACCGTCACATAATAAAGGGAATGTTCAAACTGAACAAGTGGAATATACTTCAAAATAGCAGCTATCTTAGAAGTGATGGAACTGTTGCCAATTCCACTTTTATCCGAAACCAATCTCAAGTGCGCTACAACTTTAAAAAGTATTGGATCGGAAGCACTTTACACCTAGAAAACAACAAAGAAAAATTAGTTGCGACAAATCAATTATCGGCTTTAAGTCAACGGTTTACTGAATATGGTGCTTTTATAGGACGTGGTGACAGTACCAAAGTTTTTGTTGAATTGGGTTATTTGCAACGTTTGAACGACAGTTTGCAAAATGGAATTTTAAAAAGGGTGAATGCGTCACAATCTTATTATCTCAAGTCAAAAGTTTTCCAAACAAAGAAAAGCGATTTGACTTTGTTTGTCAATTACAGAAATCTGAAATATGTTGATGAAGCCCTGAAAAATGAACCTTCTTTAAATTCAAGATTGTTGTATAACGATCAATATTTCAAGCAGTTTATGCAAGTAACTACGGCGTACGAAACAACTTCTGGAGCTATCGCGCAACAAGAGTTTACTTATCTTGAAGTTGAACCTGGACAAGGCGTTTATACCTGGATTGATTATAACGGCAACGGAATTCAGGAATTACAGGAGTTTGAAATAGCTCCATTTCCAGATCAAGCAAAATATGTCCGCGTGTTTATTCCGAATCAAATTTTCGTAAAAACCCATCAGAATAAGTTTTCGACATCGCTTACTATCAATCCAACGCAATGGCAAAATACTTCAGGTTTCAAAAAAGTTTTGTCGCATTTCTATAATCAAACGTCTTTTTTAATAGAACGGAAAGTGAGACGAGAAGGAAATAATTTTGATTTAAATCCGTTTTCAGTTTCGGATGTTAATATGCTGGGATTAAACACCAGTTTTAGAACAAGTTTTTTCTACAACCGAGGAAAACAAAAGCATTCTGTAACGGGAACTTTTATTGCCAATCAATTAAAAAGTCTGCTGTCTGTTGGTTCGCAAGAAAGTATTAACAAAGCACTTCAATTACAATACCTTCATTTACTTAAAAAAACTTGGCTCTTCTCATTTGGCTCTGAATTGACAAAGTCAGATTTGCTTTCTGAAAACTACAGCGCTAAGAATTTTGAAGTTCGAAGTTATCAAGTCACTCCAAAAATTTCCTATTTGTTCAATAAAAATGCGAGTTGGGATTTATTTTATGAGTATCAGGCCAAAAACAATCTAATTGGTGCTTCAGAAAAATTACTGCAAAATCGTTTCGGAACCTCGTTTTCCTATGCGAGTGATAAGAAATTTACAGCAAATGGTGAATTTTCTTTATACCAAAACAAGTTCACTGGCGATGCACAATCACCTGTTGCTTTTACAATGCTTGAAGGACTTCAGCCCGGAAAGAATATGACTTGGCGTTTGCTTTTACAGAAAAATCTAACTCAGTTTTTAGACATCAACATTAACTATCAAGGCCGAAATACAGAAACCAGTCAAACCATTCATACAGGAAATGTTCAGTTGAGAGCATATTTTTAAACGGAATTATTTTTGCTTTAAAAAAATCATTACTTTTAATTTCAATTAACAAAATTTAAAAATCATGAAAAAACTAATTTTATTATGCTTGGTATTTGTTTTCTCAAATTCATTCTACGCACAAACAGCAAAGGAGAAAGCTGCAAAAGCTAAAACTGAAAAAGCAGCAGCAAAAGTAAAAAAAGAGGCTGCAGAAGCTAAGAAAGAGGTTAAAAAAGAAGCGTCTAAACTAAAAAAAGACGGCACACCAGACAAACGTTTTAAAGAAGCAGCGAAAGATGCGCCTAAACTAAAGAAAGACGGAACCGTTGACAAGCGCTACAAAGATGCCGCTAAAGAGGGTAAAGAAAAAGCTAAAGCAACGGAAAGTAAAGTAAAAGCCGAAGGAACTAAAGCGAAAGCCAAAGTTAAAAAAACAGCTGCTGAAGAAAAAGAAGATATGAAAGAGACTGCCGTTTCAAAAGCTGCAGAAAAGAAAGTAGCCGATAAAGCTACAGGTGCTTATAAAGGAAAAAAAGTATTTACCGGACCAAGAGGTGGCAAATATTACATCAACAAAAACGGAAACAAAACCTATATTGACAGAGACGGAGAAGAATAAATTTCTAAAGTTTTTCATAAATAAAAAACGCAGTTTTCTAAATCAGGAAACTGCGTTTTTTTTGGACCCAAAAAATTCAATTTCAGAGGGGTTGTAAATGTTAAAACTTTACTATCAGAAAATTCGTAAGCTCCTTTGTTTTAGGACTTTTTGAAGAAATTTATTTTTTTAATATTCTGAAAATCAGATTATTGAATAATTTTTAAATTTGAGGCAAAACACAGTGATTTGTTAAAAACTAGAGCGTATTGTGAATAAGTTTGGCTTTCATTTTACGTTTCGTTTGACAATCTTTGTAACATACTGATTTCGATAAAAATTACTTTAAAATAACAAATAATAAACCTTCAAAATGGCAAATGTAGAACCAATCTTGCAAGAAAATAAAAATCGTTTTGTGATTTTTCCAATCAAACACCATGATATCTGGGATTGGTATAAAAAGATGGAAGCCAGTTTTTGGACAGCTGAAGAAATTGATTTGCACCAAGATTTATCGGATTGGAACAATAAATTGAATGATGACGAGAAATATTTTGTGAAACACATCTTAGCGTTTTTCGCAGCTTCAGACGGAATTGTAAATGAGAATTTAGCCGAGAATTTCGTAAACGAAGTGCAATATCCAGAAGCTAAATTTTTCTATGGTTTTCAGATCATGATGGAAAATATTCATAGCGAAACGTATTCGCTTTTAATTGACACCTACGTTAAAGATGAGGCCGAAAAAGCACAGCTTTTTAATGCTTTAGAAGTTTTTCCAGCAATCAAAAAGAAAGCAGATTGGGCTTTGAAATGGATTGGCTCCGACTCGTTTGCCGAAAGATTAATTGCTTTTGCAGCCGTTGAAGGAATCTTTTTCTCAGGCGCATTTTGTTCTATCTATTGGTTGAAAAAAAGAGGATTAATGCCAGGGTTGACTTTTTCTAACGAATTAATTTCACGCGATGAAGGCGTTCACTGCGATTTTGCAGTGCATTTACACAACCACCATTTGGTTAACAAAGTGTCGAAAACAAGAATTACTGAAATCATTACCGATGCTTTAGACATTGAAAGGGAATTTATCACGGAGTCGCTTCCTGCAAGTTTGATTGGGATGAATGCCAATTTGATGACACAATATTTAGAGTTTGTTGCCGATAGATTATTAGTAGAATTGGGTTGTAAAAGAGTGTACAACTCGAACAATCCTTTTGATTTTATGGACATGATTTCATTACAAGGGAAAACCAATTTCTTCGAAAAAAGGGTAGCCGAATACCAAAAAGCAGGCGTGATGAATACCGATTCTGAAGCCAGTAAAATTACTTTCGACGCCGATTTCTAAAATAAACAACTGCCATAGCCCAGATTGCAGTGGCATCCTTTTATACCTATCAGGTTTTTAAAACCTGGTAGGTATAAAAGATAGAACGGAAAGCTGGAATAGCTCCTGAAATAAATTAAAAAAAGAAACTGAACTTTTTTAAATCAAATCGGTACAACTTAAAGATGCTGAAACGAGTTCAGCATAAACAAATAACCAAAAGCAGCGAAGGGATTTTCTGTTTTTAAAACCAGACAAGATTATGTATGTAGTAAAAAGAGACGGTCACAAAGAGCCCGTAATGTTCGACAAAATCACGGACAGAATTAAAAAATTATGTTACGGATTGAACGATTTGGTTGACGCAGTAAAAGTCACCATGCGCGTTATCGAAGGATTGTATGACGGAGTAACTACTTCAGAACTTGACAACTTAGCTGCAGAAACTGCCGCTTCAATGACCATCGCACATCCAGATTATGCACAATTGGCAGCTAGAATTGCTATTTCAAACCTGCATAAAAATACCAATAAATCGTTCTCGGAAACCATGAAAGAAATGTACTTTTATGTAAACCCGAGAAACGGACAGAAAGCACCATTATTGTCTGATGAGGTTTACGAAGCCATTCAGGCAAACGCTGAATATTTAAATTCACATATCATCTACAACCGTGATTTTAATTACGACTACTTTGGGTTCAAAACTTTAGAACGTTCGTATTTGCTAAAAATCAATGGTAAAATTGTAGAACGACCACAACACATGTTGATGCGTGTTGCCGTTGGAATTCATTTAAACGATATGGAATCGGTAATTGAAACCTACGACTTAATGTCGAAAAAGTTCTTTACCCATGCAACACCAACCTTGTTTAATGCCGGAACTCCAAAGCCTCAAATGTCTTCGTGTTTCTTGTTAACCATGAAAGATGATAGTATTGACGGAATTTACGATACCTTGAAACAAACCGCTAAAATCTCGCAATCAGCGGGTGGAATTGGACTGTCAATTCACAACGTTCGTGCAACAGGTTCTTATATTCGAGGTACTAACGGAACTTCAAACGGTATTGTTCCCATGTTAAGAGTCTTCAATGATACCGCACGTTACGTAGATCAAGGTGGCGGTAAACGTAAAGGAAGCTTCGCGATATATTTAGAAACGTGGCATGCTGATATTTTTGAATTTTTGGATTTGAAAAAGAATACCGGGAAAGAAGAAATGCGCGCTAGAGATTTATTTTTCGCGATGTGGACATCCGATTTATTTATGAAACGTGTTCAAGAAGATATCCATTGGACCTTAATGTGTCCAAACGAATGTCCTGGTCTGTGTGATGTTTATGGAGAAGAATTTGAAGCATTATATACTTCTTATGAAGAACAAAATAAAGGAAGAAAAACCATTAAAGCGCGTGAACTTTGGGAGAAAATCCTAGAATCACAAATCGAAACCGGAACGCCCTACATGTTGTATAAAGATGCAGCAAACCGAAAATCAAACCAAAAGAATTTGGGAACCATTCGTTCCTCAAACCTTTGTACCGAAATCATGGAATATACTGCTCCAGATGAAATTGCAGTATGTAATTTGGCCTCTATTTCGTTACCAATGTTTATTGAAAACGGTGAATTCAACCACCAATTACTATACAACGTTACAAAACGCGTGACGAGAAACTTAAACAAAGTTATCGATAGAAATTATTATCCGGTAAAAGAAGCTGAAAACTCTAACCTTCGTCACCGTCCAGTTGGATTAGGAGTACAAGGTTTGGCAGACGCTTTTATCTTGTTAAGAATGCCGTTTACAAGTGACGAAGCCAAAAAATTAAACCAAGAAATTTTCGAAACATTGTACTTTGCAGCCGTAACGGCATCAATGGAAGAAGCCAAAATCGAAGGAGCCTATTCTTCTTTCAAAGGTTCGCCAATATCCGAAGGATTGTTCCAACACAATCTTTGGAACATTAAAGACGAGGAATTGTCTGGACGATGGGATTGGAAAGCATTGCGAAAAGAAGTGGTTAAACATGGTGTGAGAAACTCACTTTTAGTTGCGCCAATGCCAACAGCGTCAACCTCACAAATTTTAGGAAACAATGAAGCATTCGAACCGTATACTTCAAACATTTACACGCGTCGTGTATTGTCAGGAGAATTCATTGTAGTAAACAAACATTTACTAGAAGATTTAGTAAAACGTGGCCTTTGGAACGAGGATTTGAAACAACAATTAATGCGTAATAATGGTTCAGTTCAGAATTTGGATATTCCACAAGATTTGAAAGAATTATACAAAACCGTTTGGGAAATGTCTATGAAAGACATCATCGATATGTCGCGCCACAGAGGGTATTTTATTGACCAATCGCAATCGCTGAACTTGTTTATGCAAGATGCCAACTATGCGAAACTAACGTCAATGCACTTTTATGCTTGGCAAAGTGGTTTGAAAACCGGAATGTACTATTTGAGAACAAAAGCGGCCGTTGATGCCATTAAGTTCACCTTAAACAACGATAAAAAAGCCGAACCAACAGCACAAGTTCCAGAACCAGTAGCAGTTGAAGTTGTTGCGCCTACTGAAAACGGTGAAATGACTGCCGAAGATTTCAAAGCCATGGTAGAGCAGGCAAGAAATGCTGGTCCCGATGACTGTGAAATGTGTGGGTCATAACAAGAAAATAGAATAAAAAACAAAGAATAAAGAACACAGCTGTCGATGAGATGGCTGTTTTTTATTAATTTTGGATTAATCTTGAATTTAATTTCTCTGAATTTATTTCGGAGTCTCAGGAGCAATTTCCCGCTTTCCGCTATATCTTTTTAGTTTGTCATACGGAGCTTGTCGAAGTACAAACTAAAAAGGATGCCGCTGCACTCGGGGCTAAAAAAATAAAACCATGTCAAAAGATAAAAAAGGAGTTTATACCGGAATCATCGAAAAGGATAAAGACGGAAATTATTTCTGTGGCGAATACTTATTGGATTATAAATACACCGAAGCCAGTTTTAAATTAGGTGACGAAATCAACATTAAAACGGTGATTGCCAATCCGAGCGATAAAAGTTTTAATAAATACCCAAAGAAATCACGTAATTTCTTCTTGTCAAACCAAAAAGAATAGTCACGTATGGAAGCAAATAACGGAATGCAATTCAAAGTCACCCCTGATGTTGTAGCTAAATTAGAACAGCGGTTTATCAATTGGCTTTTGGATGTCGTAATCCAAACCGTGCTTTTTATTGTTGCGTTCGCCATTATTTCAACAGTAGCATATGCTAACGGGAATAAGACCTTGCCAAGTTATTTGCTGATTAATCCCATTGGGCAGTATACTTTTGTATCTGTAATTCGGTTGTTGTATTATGTCGTACTAGAAACTTTTTTTGGACGCACCATAGGCAAATTCGTTACGCAAACTATAGTAGTTGATGAAAACGGCAATCTGCCTAAGCACGATGTAATTTTAATCCGCACCTTAAGTCGTTTGATTCCGTTTTATGAATTCTCGTTTATAGTGAATCCAACCCGAGGCTGGCACGACATGCTTTCTAAAACGTATGTGGTTAACAAAAAACTACTCGAAGAAAAGAAGCAACAGTTTTATGCCACAAAATAGTTTATGATCAGAATTCAAAGAACCACTTCGGATAATCCAGATTTTGGCAAACTTGTTGTCGAACTTGATGCCTATTTAAGAATTATGGATGGCGATGATCATGCCTTTTATGCGCAGTTTAATAAAACTTATTTGTTGAAAAATGTGGTGATTTGTTATAAAAATGATGCGTGCGTTGGAATTGGTGCGTATAAAGAATTCGAACCCAATAGCGCTGAAATTAAGCGAATGTATACAGTGCCTGAATACCGCGGCAAAGGAATTGCCAAAGCCATTTTAGCGGAGTTAGAAACTTGGGCCAAAGAAGAGAATTACACAACTGCTATTCTAGAAACTGGTTTTCTTCAAATTGACGCCATCAGTTTGTACCAAAAAGTAGGGTACGAAATCAGCGAAAACTTTGGGCAATATACCGGCGTGGACAATAGTATTTGTATGAAGAAAAAGATTTAATCAGTATCTTTGATTTTCAAACTTCAGAAATTAAAAAAAGGTAATCATCAAGCAAAAATTTTATGACCTGGGAACAACTTTTATCTTTAAAACGACAAGGCGACACCAGCAAACGGTTGCGCATAGAACAAGACGATTCCCGATTAGGCTTTGAAGTAGATTACGACCGAATTATCTTTTCATCAGCGTTCAGAAGTTTACAAGATAAGACACAGGTGATTCCATTATCCAAAACCGATTTTGTGCATACACGATTAACACATAGTTTAGAAGTCTCGGTTGTTGGGCGTTCTATCGGAAGATTGGTTGGAAAAAAAATCATCGAAAAATATCCTTATTTAAAAGAAATCCACGGCTTTCAACCTAATGATTTTGGAGCCATAGTTGCCGCCGCAGCGTTGGCACACGACATTGGAAATCCGCCATTTGGACATTCTGGAGAAAAAGCAATTGGCGAATATTTCTCTATCGGAAAAGGGCAACAATTCAAAGGTCAAGTAACCGACAAACAATGGCAAGATTTGATTGATTTTGAAGGCAATGCCAACGGTTTTTCAGTACTTACGAGTTCGCGTCCCGGAATTGATGGCAGTTTGCGTTTGACCTATGCTGTTCTTGGAGCTTTCACCAAATACCCTAAAGAAAGCCTTCCTAAAAAACCAACCCAAAATATTTCAGATAAAAAATACGGTTTCTTTCAATCGGATACTGATTTTTTTAAAGAAGTTGCCGAGGAATTAGGGATGATTTCCAATAAAAACGGAAACGATATTGGTTACGAACGGCATCCTTTAGCTTTTTTAGTTGAAGCTGCCGATGATATTTGCTATACCATAATTGATTTTGAAGACGGAATAAATCTTGGTCTAGTTTCTGAAGATTTTGCGTTAGAATATTTAATAAAACTAGTAAAAGACACTATTGATACTGCTAAATATCAGAAGTTAACCACCAAAGAAGATCGAATAAGTTATCTTAGAGCTTTAGCCATTGGCAACCTAATCAACGACGCTGTAAGTGTGTTTATTGAAAATGAAGAAGCCATTTTACAAGGAAAATTCCATTTTGCTTTAACCGATAAAAGCAAGTACAAAGCCCAAATGGACGACATTATCAAGCTAAGTGTAAAGAACATTTATCAAAGTCGGGAAGTGATTGAAAAAGAATTGTCAGGGTATCAAATCATCAATAATTTATTGGATAAATTTATTACTGCATATAATAACAATCACGAAGGGAAAGCTACGAATTACGATAAATTATTAATGAAAACACTACCCGAAAAACACCATTTGGAAAAGGAAACGCTGTATGAAAGATTGCTTCATATTTGCCATTTCATTTCGATGCTAACTGATGGAAAAGCTTTGGAATTAAATAAAATTATTACTGCCTAATCTTCATCGGCTTCTTCTAACAAACCGGAGAAAAGGGAGCGCAATCCGTCAATGTCAATGTTGCAAAATTGTTGCAATTCATCAACGGTGCCGTGTTCAATAAAATAATCGGGAACACCACATAAGAAAATTTCATTTATGTAATCATTCTTGGCTGAAAATTCTAAAACTGCACTTCCAAAACCACCCGTTGTGACACCATCTTCGACCGTTATGATAGTGGCAAATTTGTCACATATTTTATGTAATTTTTTTTCATCTAAAGGTTTTACAAAACCAAAATGATAGTGGGCAAAATGCTGTTCGGTATCGTTAATATCAGCAAGTGCTGCACTCACATTATTTGCGATAGTTCCTGTAGAAAGGATGGCTATTTTTTTTCCTTTTTTAAGTTTCAGCGCTTTGCCAATTTCAATTTTCTGAAAATCGGAAGGCAATTTCCAATCACTATTTTTCCCTCTTCCTCTAGGATAGCGAATTGCAATAGGATGTTTTAATCCTAATGAAGAAGTATATAATATATTTTGTAGTTCGTTTTCATCTTTTGGGGCATAAATAATCATGTTCGGAATACAGCGCAAATAAGCCAAATCAAAAACGCCGTGATGCGTTGCACCGTCCTCACCAACCAATCCGGCACGGTCGAGACAGAAAATAACAGGAAGATTTTGTAGCGCTACATCATGAATCACTTGGTCATAAGCACGTTGCAAAAACGTTGAATAAATGTTGCAAAAAACTACCATGCCCTGAGTTGCCATTCCGGCCGAAAGCGTAACCGCATGTTGTTCGGCAATACCAACATCAAAAGCGCGTTTCGGGAAAGCATCCATCATAAATTTCATTGAACTTCCTGAGGGCATTGCTGGTGTGATTCCAATAATCTTCTCATTATTCTTTGCTAATTCAACCAAAGTCAAACCAAAAACATCTTGAAATTTTGGAGGTAAATTTTCGTCTGATTTTTTATGAATTTCTCCTGTTGCAGCGTCAAATTTTCCGGGCGCATGATATTTTACTTGGTCGTCTTCGGCTTGTTGTAACCCTTTGCCTTTTGTGGTAACGATGTGTAAAAACTTTGGGCCTTTAACTTTTTTTAATCGCTCCAATTCCGTTATTAAACCCTCCAAATCATGACCGTCAATTGGACCGGAATAATCAATATTTAAAGATTTAATTATATTATTTTGTTTTGGATTTTTTCCTTCTTTTACGGCAGTCAGATAGTTCTTTAGGGCACCAACACTTGGGTCAATTCCGATGGCGTTATCATTCAGAATGATTAATAAATTAGCATCGGTAACTCCGGCATGATTTAATCCTTCAAATGCCATTCCGCTTGCAATAGAAGCGTCGCCAATCACGGCAATATGATGCTTGTTTTCGCCTTTTAACTGAGAAGCAAGCGCCATTCCTAAAGCCGCTGAAATAGCAGTAGAGGAATGTCCAACACCAAAAGTATCATACACACTTTCACTGCGTTTTGGAAAACCTGAAATGCCGCCAAGCTGACGGTTCGTGTCAAACTTTTTTCTTCGTTCGGTTAAGATTTTGTGACCATATGCTTGATGTCCAACATCCCAAACCAATAAATCATTTGGTGTATCAAAAACATAATGCAGCGCAATAGTCAATTCAACCACACCAAGCGATGCGCCAAGATGCCCTTCTTTTACTGAAACGATATCGATAATAAAATCACGCAATTCTTTAGCCAGTTGCGGCAATTGTGAAAGGTCTAATTTTCGTAAATCGGTTGGATTGTTGATATGATCGAGCAATTTTTTTGACATGAGACAAATGTACGAATTGAAATTGTATTTTTGTTTTATGGAAAACCCTTTCACCGACGAATATTTTATGAAGAAAGCTTTGCAAGAAGCTGAAGCTGCCTATGAAAAAGGGGAAATTCCAGTTGGTGCTGTGATTGTAATCGATAATAAAATCATTGCCCGAACACATAATCTAACCGAAATGCTGAATGATGTCACGGCACATGCCGAAATGCAGGCGATAACTTCGGCAGCAAATTATATTGGCGGAAAATATTTAAAAGGCTGCACGCTTTATGTAACTCTCGAACCTTGTCAAATGTGTGCGGGTGCTTTGTATTGGAGTCAGATTTCAAAAATTGTTTTTGGTGCTTCTGATGAACAACGGGGTTTTGAAAAATTAGGCACTACAATTCATCCCAAAACGCAAGTAATAAAAGGGGTTTTAGACTATGAGTGCTCGGAGTTACTGTTGCGGTTTTTTACAGAACGAAGAAAATAAATTTATACTAATATGCACTATTTTGCGTTATAATAATAAACTACATAGCAATGGAAAAAATTAAATCTTCAATAATTATTAGTGTCGCGATTATTATCACGGCATGGATTTTAGGGAATTCCTTTCGGAATCGAAACCAAAATTTAGATTCAATTAATGTCATTGGATTAGGAACTAAAGATTTTGTGTCCGATGAAATTCTTTGGTCTGGCAGTTTTATGACCAATAGTAGTGACATTAAAACAGCTTATAATAAAATTGTTTCCGACCAAAAAATTGTATCTGATTTCTTTTTGAACAAAGGGTTCAAAGCAAGTGAATTTAGTTTTGGCGCAGTTAATTTTCAGAAAAAATTTAGAGAAGTAAGAAGTGAAGGTGTTGATAATCAAACGAGATACGAACAAGTTTTTGATGGATATCAAGCCATTCAGACGATTTCTTTCTCCGCTAAAAAGGATCTAGATTTGATGAAACGAATAGAAAGTGTATCGAGCAAAACCTCTGAACTTGTTAATTCAGGCATTGAATTATCGTCGAATACTATACAATATACCTTTTCAGATTTGCCAAGTTTGAAGCAAAGCTTGATAGAAAAAGCCACAAAAGATGCTAACCAACGCGCTTCAAAAATTGTAAAAACAGCCGATGGTGATTTGGGGAAATTGAAAAAAGCAAGTATGGGCGTTTTCCAAATTACAGGTCAAGGTTCTACCGAAGATGATAGTTATGGTGGAATTAACGATACCTACAGCAAAAACAAAACCGCTAGGATTACAGTGAGATTGGAGTATGAATTAGATTAATTTTCAAAATATAAAGCACAAAAAAAAACCGCCACTCGAGGCTTCTAAGCCGTACTGGCTGAAAGCAATCTAACGAAAGGCGGTTTTTTTTTGAACTTATTTCAATTTTACTCCTTAACAAACTTGCCACTAGCAGCTCCTTTATCACTCTCAATCTTGATGAAGTAGCTTCCGGTTTCCAATCCCGATACATCTATACTTTCATTCGGATTTGTAATAACCTGAATCAATTGTCCAAGCATATTATATATGTTTGCGGAAGTCAATACTGCACCCTGTTTATTAGTAATTGTCAAGGTGTTTTTTGCCGGAACTGGTGAAAGTGTATACAGACTATTAAACTCAAAATCGTTTGTACTTAACGGATTAAATACAGTTACCGTATAGGTATTGGTAGTTATGGGTAAATTATAATCAAAATAAATGTTAGCGGTGTTGTTTATAGTGGTACCAACTGGTAATGTTGTCTTGGTTTTTATTTTAAATGCTACATAACCATCATTGTTGGCGTCATCAAAAGGCAGGTTTATGTTTTCAAAAATAAACTCAACTTTATTTGTGTTTGTGATTTTTGTTGTGAATGGATGACTACTAGATACGGGTCTTAATGTGTTGATATCAAACTTACTTGTATCAATTATATCGCTGACTACTATGAATTCTGCGTTGGCTGTTCCGGTATTTTCAAAGCGAATTACATAATGTAAATATTTTCCAACATCAGCAATTGGCAGATTATTCCCTTCCACACAAGTTTTATCGTTTGGATCAAAGGAGCCAACTACTGTTTGGGTTAGATTTGAAGTATTATTTGTTGGTGTTTCATCGGTAGCACCATTTATTGTTGCAGTGAAAAGTAAACCATTACCAACGTTAACTGCAGGAGTTTCTGCAGGTGAATTGATATTCATTGTTACATAAATCTCTCTCGTTTCAAATGGCATTAAATTACTAAAATTCCAATTTAATGTGTTTGTTGTTTGACTATTTTGAGCTGGTGTTGCGGTAACTAAATCCATCACAGTATCATCAAAATTTAAACTAACACTTCCACTTTGAGTAGTGGTTCCTTTGTTTTTATATATAATTTTATAAGTAGCATTAAAGCCTGGTCGTGCAGGCACATATGGAAATACACTTACTTCCAAATCGTTATGCGTTCCGTTAGGCGCAATACAAAAATTCTGTACAAATAAATTGTTGGATGTTGATAAAACTACGCTTGCATTTGGTGGTGTGACGTTAAAATAAGAAGGATTCTCTAAAACAGGAGTAAAAATATTGTTGCCAACAGTAACATCATAATAACTGTAAAAACCTGATTGATTAGCAATTAGACTTCCAGATATTCCGCCATTAACAAAATTTATTCTTTGGTTGGGTAAGTTTACATCAGAAGCATCACAACCGTTACTATTACTATCATAACGAACATTACCCTGTATGGTGTATGTGAAAGCATTGTTTACTGTAAAACCATCAGGCAATGTCATGTCGAAATCATTACTAGTTACATGAACATCATAGGCTCCAGGAATAGCATAACCAGGAACAGATAAATCCACGTATAATTGAGTGCCATTAAATTGAGGATAAAAAGATGTAGCCGGAAGAATATTAGAAAATTGATCAATAAAAGAAACATTCAACGTAGTGCTGCTCTCATAAAAATTAACATTCTGTCCTGTGATAGTAACGTTAAGCGACTGAGCTTTATTTCCATTATTTGGTGTTACCGATACAATAGATTGGCCTATAATAAAATTAGAAAAAAAGAATGCCAAAAAGAGTAGTAGTTTTTTCATTGTCAGTTGATTAGAGATTGCATGTATTTGTCGAAGTTACTGTTATTTTTTCTGTAATCAAAATATAAGGCCAAAAGGTCTTTTTCACTTTTTATTTTTGATCGCAGTTCACTGTTTAGTTGAGGATTGTTTATGCTAATTAGCGTCATATTTAATTTCTTCTCAACTATAGGCGTTAGTATTTTTTTATAGGAATCATTTTTAGAATTAATATCGCATTGGTCAATTATTTCAAACGCTTTTTCATATTCTTTGATGTTATAATAGGTTGCCGCTATATTTATCAGTGCATCTTCATAGTTCGGAGAAATAGTTAGTGCTTCTTTATAATGCTTTATTCCATCTGCAGTGTTTCCGTTTTTTATGTAGGTTGAACCTAAATCATTGTTCACGACTAAACAGTATGGGTTAAGCTTATAAGCTGCAGTAAAGTACTTTAAACTTTCTTCAAAATCACCAGTATTATAGACTGCTTTACCAATATGCCAATCTAGTGGAATGGCATAATTATCTGTTGAAAAAAAAGGGTTTTTGGCTTTATTGAACTCGAAAAGAGCCGTTGTTGTGTCTGTATTTTTTTCTGCAGTTAAAGCTTTCAGTAAATGTTTTTCACCATTTATTCTGTAGAACAATAGTGTTGATGAATAAATTAATATAACGAAACTGAGCACATAAAATAAACGGGAAGAAACTTTAAAACCTATGGTATTATTGGCTTTTAAGTATTTAGAATTGATTATTGAAAACACAATTAACAGCAGTATTTGATGTTCTATTCGCATTAACGGAAAATCAAAAAAAGCAACAATTAG
Organism: Flavobacteriales bacterium; assembly: GCA_038202695.1. GTDB lineage: Bacteria > Bacteroidota > Bacteroidia > Flavobacteriales > Flavobacteriaceae > Flavobacterium. The sequence goes on along the minus strand of JBBRET010000015.1, from coordinate 14,523 downwards.
ATAACAAATTATAAATATTAAAAAGTAAGCAGCATTTTTTTGGTCAGTATTTTTTATCTCGTTTTTTAAAAGCCAATAGGCTTGATATAGTATTGATAAAAAGATTCCAAGATAACATAAAAACCCAAAGATGCCTATTTCTGAAAAAATCATCAAAAAATCATTGTGTGGATTACTAATTATCATTCTACCATTCAAAATATCAATTTCAGAAAAATGATTTAAGCCATATTTTGGATAAGTGGTAATCCAGTTTCCAACCCCAATTCCGTTAAAAAAATTGTCTTTAATAATATCAATTGCTTGTTGCCAATATTCTACTCTTGTGTAAAATGTTTTAGAAGAAAACAATCTATAAAAATATTGCATTTTGATATCTGCAGAAGAATGAAAATTGCCTTTAATTGAAAACAAAAAAGCAACACCAACCATGAATGTAATCAAGGGTGCTAATAATACCCAGTGCAATTTTTTTGTAGAAAACTTAGTTTTTATTTGAAGCAATAGCACCAAAAATAAATAAACACTTAATGCGATTAACACCACGCGGGTTCTTAACAGCAAAAGTAGAATGATGGTAAAAACTATTGCGACAATTGACAGAATTTTTATTTTTTTTGACATTGAAGTCCCAATAAAATAAAAGGGCAAACAAAAAAACAAAATAGAAGATAAAAAGTTTTTGTTGCCAAACGTGCCACTCATAATATCTACCTGTCTAAATAAATTCATGCCATTAATGGTTTTATTGGTGAAAGCCAACAAAGTAATTACAATTGATATTGCACCAAAAAGAATAACAGCAGATTTTAAGCTGTCAACAGCAATTAAATCATTCAGTATTAAATGTCTGATTAGGATAAAGAACAGCAAAAAAATCAGATATTTAGACAGTGCTGCATGACTTAAATCTAGTACTTGTGATTTTGAAAAAGAGAATAAACAGCAAAGAATAAAACCTAAAAACAATAACATTGTCTTGTCTATTATAAAAAAGGAAATGGTCTTATTTTTTAAGATTAATAAAGATAAGACACAAAAAAGTAAAACGGTAGTTAATAATTGTCTGGCTAATAAGAAAGGATCTAATATTGAACTAAAAAAAACAAAAGGAAGTGTAACAAAATAAATGAATAAAATTAAATTGAAATTTTTGTTTTTATCAAATAAACCCATAAAAATTAAATATTAAAAGCTTTCCAAAATTACATTTAATAAGAATATCTTTTAAATATATTTGTCTTATTAATCAACTTAGATGAATGACAAACAACAACTAAACTTAACCCTACTTCATATAGGCATAGGTTCTTTAATAGCATTTCATCTTCCGTTGTCTAAAATTTATGCAATTCTAATTGTTTTAGTTGGTTTTTATATTGTTGTTAAAAATAAAAATAAAAATAACGAAATACTTTATGTTATAGCATACGTTGCTGGTAGTGAGGTGTTTTTAAGAACGACATACGGAAATCCAATACATGAGTTTGGAAAGTACTTTATGTTGTTTTTTACCTTTTTAGGTTTCTATTATAGTGGTTTCCCAAAATTCAAGAATCCGTATTGGATTTATTTGTTAGTGCTTTTGCCCTCAGTTTTTTTGTCATTTATGTATTTAGACGGTAATTTCAGGAGAAAAATATCCTTCGAAATTTTAGGGCCGATTTGCTTAGGATTTTTAGCTTTATACACCTACAAAAGAAAAATTTCAGCAAATCAAATTAAAATTATTTTAAATTTAATAGCACTTCCTATACTTGCTTGCTGCGTTTATTTGATTTTGAAATATTCACACAGTGTAGATTTTAAAGCCTGGAGTCAGTCCAATTTTTATTTTTCAGGAAATTACGCTCCCAATCAAATGGCAACAGCATTAGGACTGGGCATATTTATTTATTTATTAAAAATAATCATCGAATTAGAGAATAAGAAAATCTTTTATCTTAATACAATTATTTTTTGTTTCATTTTTTATCGTGCTTTGTTGACTTTTTCTCGAGGAGGCACTGTTACTGGAGTAATTGCAGTTTTAACTCTTTTTTTGTCACTATATCTAAGCAGAACAGGATATTTTAAATTAAAAAGAAAAATGGTCATACTATTACTTGCAATTTCATCCATATTTGTACTTACGGTTTATCAAACGCAAAACTCTTTGTTAAAAAGATATGCAAATCTTGAAATATTGCAATCAAAAGATTTTTTTAAGGGTCACAATAAATATGGCAGAAGCATTCAAATCAAATCAGATATTGAAAATTTCATTGAAAATCCATTACTAGGAGTTGGCGTTGGAAGAGGTGAAGAGATAAGAATAATTAAGTACAATAAAGACGTTTCAACGCACAGTGAACTATCCCGCTTGTGGTCAGAACATGGCGTTTTGGGTTTATTTGCGTTATTGATTTTACTTTTTTATCCGCTTCAACTTTATTTTAAAGATTTACGAAACTTTTATTTTCTACCTTTTTTTATTTTTTGGTTACTTACTATAAATCATGCGGCAACACGAACCATCGCGCCACTGTTTTTGTATACACTTTCGCTTTTGCAAATTAAGATTGAAGACGAGAATAGTAGCATAGATATTAAATAGTTTTGAGAGTATCACGAACTCTAAACAAAAAAACCGCCACTCGAGGCTGCTAAGCCGAACTGGCTGAAAGCAATCTTGCGAAAGGCGGTTTCTTTACTCTGAACTTGTTTCAGAGTTATTTTTCTGAAATCTCTTTTCCTTTTTCATCAAAGAAATGATATTCCAAATACGTGTAAGCGTCACGAGATTTGATATTAAGAGGAGGAAGCTCGGTGGGCTTCAGGTATTTTGCTTTAGCAAAAAGCATAAAAAAACCATCCACGTTATGAAAACGGGATGGTCTCTTTTATTTTTCTGAAATCTCTTTTCCTTTTTCATCAAAGAAATGATATTCCAAATACGTGTAAGCGTCACGAGGTATGATTTTCACCCACTTTTTATGTTCAAAAAACCATTTTGAACGTAATGATGGAAAACCTTTTTTAAGGTATGCTGCCACAAAAGGATGCACATTAAGTGTTACTTTTTTATGGTCTTTTAATTTTGTTTCAAGAGAGAAAGCAATCTTGTCAATAATCTGAATTGGCGCATCAATATCGCTTGCCAAATTATTTGGATTTTCTTCTCTTGTTTCAATATTTACTTCTGGTCTTACGCGTTGTCTGGTGATTTGGACTAATCCAAATTTACTTGGCGGTAAGATTTTGTGTTTGGCTTTATCGTCGCTCATTTCTTCTCTAAGGAAGTTGAACAACACTTGGCGATTGTCTGGATCTTTTAAATCGATAAAATCGACAACGATAATTCCGCCCATATCTCTAAGACGTAATTGTCTTGCGATTTCTGCTGCGGCTATCATATTTACTTCCATGGCAGTATCTTCCTGATTGTTTGCTTTGTTAGAACGGTTTCCGCTGTTCACGTCAATAACGTGTAAAGCTTCGGTGTGTTCTATAATCAAATAAGCGCCTTTACTCATTGATACTGTTCGTCCGAAAGAGGTTTTTATTTGTCTTTCGATATGATATTTTTCAAACAATTGCGTGTCTTTCGACTGATAAAACTTAACAATTTTTTGTTTATCTGGCGCTATTTCAGCCAAATAATCCTTTGTTTCTTGGTACAACTCCTCATCATCAATTTGAATACTAGTAAAAGTATCATTGAAAACATCTCTAAGGATAGAAGAAGCTTTGTTAAGCTCTCCCAACACTTTTGAAGGATGATGAGCGGTTGGTATTTTTTTACTCATTGCAATCCACCTATTCATAAGGTTTTGCAAATCTTTTTCTAATTCGGCTATGTTTTTGCCTTCGGCTACTGTTCTCACAATAACACCAAAACCTTTTTGTTTGATAGATTGTACTAGCTTTTTAAGACGGTCTTTTTCATCTTTCGATTCTATTTTTTGTGAAACAGAAACGCGATCCGAAAAAGGCACTAAAACTAAAAAGCGTCCGGCGAATGAAAGCTCACAGCTTATTCTAGGACCTTTTGTAGAAATAGGTTCTTTCACTACTTGTACTAATATTGACTGGTTGGCATTCAGTATGTCTGCTACTGCGCCGTCTTTGTCAATTTCTTTCTCAAACTGAAAGTTTTTTAGGGAGAAATCTTTTAGTTTACCTGCGCTTACAAGTTTTATGAATTTCAAATAAGAGGCAAAACTTGGACCTAAATCATGATAATGTAAAAAGGCGTCTTTGTCGTAGCCTACATTTACAAAAGCAGCATTTAGTCCGGCAACTGGTTTCCTGATTTTGGCAATAAAAATATCGCCAACTTGGAAGTTGCTTGTTTCTTCTTGTTTGTGTAATTCAATTAGTTTTCCATCTTTTAATAAGGCAAAATCTACAGCGTCAGCACTAGATCTAATGATTAGTTCTTTATTCACTTTGTAAATTTTTATCCGAACTTTTGGGCAATAGGCAATAGGCAGTAGGCAGTAGGCAAAAAAGCTTATGGCTTATGACTTATGGCATATGGCTAATTGTCAGGATGGATTAAACATTTTAAACAGGTATTATTTTTTTACCCGGTGAATCCTCGTAGAAAACAGCCTTAAGATTTTAGTTAACAGTTCTTAAAACTGCGTTCTATACTCTATAATCTGCCTTCTGAATTCTTGTCAATGAACGTTTTTTAAAAAAAAGAAAAGTAGTTTAGAACTACTTTTTCTTTTTGTGTCGGTTAGCTCTCGCTCTTTTTTTACGCTTGTGAGTCGCTACCTTATGTCTTTTTCTTTTTTTACCACTTGGCATAGTATGAAAATTTTTGGTGATTAATAAATAAGTTTTATACTGCTACTTCAGTATTGGTTTTTATTGCTTCTACAAATACTTTTGCAGGTTTGAACGCAGGAATATTGTGTGCAGGAATCTTGATAGTTGTATTTTTTGAAATGTTTCTACCCGTTTTTTCAGCTCTAGTCTTGATAATGAAGCTACCAAAACCTCTCAAGTAAACATTATCTCCAGTTTCTAAAGACGTTTTTACTTCTTCCATAAACGCTTCTACTACTGCTTGTACATCTCCTTTTTCAAGTCCTTTTTTTTCTGAAATCTTTGCTACGATATCTGCTTTCGTCATTTTCTTTCGTATTTTATATTAGTTAAGTATTTTTTTGAGTTTGCAAATATATGAATTAAAAAAAGAATATTTCAAGCATAATCTATTAAAATTTAATCACATAAAGATTTATTTTTGTGAGCCACAATTCAGCTATGAAATTCTCTAATTCTCTTATTCAATGGTATTTACAAAACAAACGTGATTTGCCATGGCGAAACACAACCGAACCGTACTTGATTTGGTTGTCCGAAATAATGTTACAACAAACGCGCGTTGCACAAGGATTGCCCTATTTTTTAAGTTTTACCAATGCTTTTCCTACCGTTTTTGATTTGGCAAAAGCCGATGAAGAAGCTGTTCTCAAACTATGGCAAGGTTTAGGATATTATTCTAGAGCCAGAAATTTGCATCTAACGGGCAAACAGGTTGCTTTTGAGTTTAATGGAGCATTTCCGAAATCGTATGCTGAGTTGCTCAAACTTAAAGGAATTGGTGAATATACCGCAGCAGCAATTGCCTCCTTTTCGTATAACGAAACCGTTCCTGTGGTTGATGGAAATGTGTTCCGAGTTTTATCACGTTATTTTGATGTTGAAACTGATATTGCATCGGCTGGAGCCAAAAAAGAATTCACCCAGTTAGCTGCTGCTTTAATTCCGGATGGTAAAGCTAATATATTCAATCAAGCGATAATGGAGTTTGGCGCCTTGCAATGTGTGCCTAAAAATCCGGATTGCAAGGGTTGCATTTTTAATGAAAGTTGTTTGGCTCTAAAATACAAAAAAGTATCGCAATTGCCAATTAAATCTAAAAAGCTTCAAGTTACTCAGCGCTATTTTAACTACCTAGTCTTTTCAGATGAAACCTCCAAAACGATTGTTAGGAAACGAACACAAAAGGGAATTTGGCATAATTTATATGAATTTCCGTTAGTAGAGACCCAACTTGCTGAAACCGACGCCGATATAATTGAGTTAATTGAAAACCAAGTCTTTGTAAACAATAAGATTCTGCAAATTCAATTATATAATCCTGAAAATATCAAACACAAACTTTCACACCAACACCTACACATTAAATTTTGGAAAATTAATGTAGAAGGAACACTTTTGAACGGAATTGACTGTAAATCAGCTTCAGAATTTCCTTTTCCGATTGTAATTTTCAATTTTATTGAAAAAGTTTGGTTTTAGATTTCAAAAAAAGTAGTAAATTTGAAAGAAACAAGAATTAAAAATGAACGGTACTTTAAATAAGGTCATGTTAATAGGTCATTTAGGTGACGACGTTAAAATGCACTATTTTGAAGGTGGCAACTGCATCGGTCGTTTCCCTTTGGCTACTAACGAAGTCTACATCAATAAACAAACCAACGAAAAAATTACTTCAACCGAATGGCATAATTTGGTTGTACGTAATAAAGCAGCTGAAATTTGCGAAAAATATTTGTCAAAAGGAGATAAAATATTCGTTGAAGGCCGAATAAAATCGCGCCAATGGCAAGCAGAAGACGGTTCGACAAAATATACCACCGAAATACAAGTTACTGAATTTACATTTTTGACCACCAAAAAAGAAGTTGATGGTTTAAAATCACCCCAAAATATAGAAACAAAAAACACTAATTTTGAAGCTCCAAATACGGTAGCGCCAGAAAATGATTTGCCGTTTTGATATTATTTAATTAATCTTTACTCCTTTGGACCCTGAACCCAGTTTAACTTTTCTTGCCAGCATTGACACCAACTTACTTTTAGGAAGTTTGGGTATTGTTTTTCTTTTGTTTTGTTCTGCAATGGTTTCAGCGGCCGAAGTAGCTCTTTTTTCGCTTACGCCAAATGACCTTACTACTTTATCCGAAGTGGATGCTGCCAAAGCCAACTTAATTTCAGAACTGTTACAACGCCCCAAAAAACTACTCGCAACAATATTAGTAGCTAATAATTTTAGCCATATAGGAGTTGTAATTATTTTCTCGTTTGTTGGAAACTCTATTTTTGATGGGATTGCTTCGCCACTATTAAAATTTATTGTTGAGGTTTTATTGGTAACTTTTCTCATTCTCTTATTCGGGGAAGTGTTGCCCAAAATATATGCCAGTCGAAATAACATCCAATTCTCAAAATTTGTTGCCAATCCAATGGCGGTTTTAGATAAATTACTTTCACCAATTAGTTTACCAATGCGATCGGTGAGTGTCTTTTTACATGAAAAACTAGGGAAGCAAAAAACCAACATATCGGTAGACCAATTGTCTCAAGCTTTAGAAATGACTTCGACAGAGGATACTTCTTCCGAAGAACAAAAAATATTAGAAGGCATTGTTTCTTTTGGAAATACCGATACGAAACAGGTAATGAGTCCGCGAATAGATATTTTTGCACTAGAAATAGAAGAAACTTTTTCCGAAATTTATGCCAAAATAGTAGACAAGGGCTATTCAAGGATTCCGGTCTATAAAGAAAGCATTGACCATATTGAGGGGATATTGTTTGTAAAAGATTTGATACCGCATATCAACAAAAAAGAATTCGACTGGAATAAACTGATAAGGGAACCTTTTTTCGTTCCTGAAAATAAGAAATTAGATGATTTATTAAAAGAATTTCAAAATAAAAAAAGTCATTTAGCCATAGTGGTTGATGAATATGGTGGAACCTCAGGATTGGTTTCTTTAGAAGATGTGATTGAAGAAATTGTGGGCGATATATCAGATGAATTCGATGATGAAAATTTGAACTTTTCCCAAATAGATGACAAGAATTTTCTTTTTGAAGGTAAAATCAACCTTAAAGATTTTTACAGAATACTTGATGTTGATGTAGAAGCTTTTGAAGGCAGCAAAGGCGAAGCAGAAACACTTGCCGGATTTCTTTTAGAAATTTTGGGTAATTTCCCTAAAAAAGGACAAAAACTTTACTTTTCAACAGTGCGTTTCACAATTGAAGTTGTAGACAAGAAAAGAATAAAACAAATAAAAGTAACACTAGAATAATTTTAAAATGTTTAAAAAAATAATGATTCTTTTTGCAATCATGCTGATTTTTGGGTTTGCAATTAGCTGTAAAGAGGATGTTTTACCCAAGCCATCAAGTCAGTTGCGGTTAGATTACCCGGTTGCCAAATATGCAAAATTCAGTAATCATTGTCCATTTGAATTTGAAATGAATGAAGATGCTTTTATCAAAGAGGATAAAAATTGTGACTTTACAATAGAATATCCCAAAATGAAGGCAACCATTTATTTGAACTATAAAACGGTAGATAACAATCTTAATGATTTATTGCGAGATGCACAAACCCTAACTTATAAGCACGTAATAAAAGCGGATGATATTTTGGAACAACCCTACATAAACAAGGATAAAAAGGTTTACGGGATGTTTTACCGCGTTGACGGAAATGCCGCGACCAATTCACTATTTTATGCCACAGACAGCATCAAACATTTTGTGACAGGTTCGATTTATTTTTATGCTAAACCTAACTTTGATTCCATTATGCCAGCAGCAAGTTATGTAAAAGATGACATGCAGCGTATTATTGAAACCATTATATGGAAATAAAAAAGTCCCTTCATTTTTAGATGAAAGGACTTTTTGTTATAGTTTAGTTTATTAAATTTTTACTTTAGTCTTCATTTCTGAAACTTTATAAGTTTCTCCGTCACCTGTAGTTTCAACGGCATTGGTTAAATTTTCAAGACTTAAAACGGAAGCGTCAAAATCAACAGTAGCTTGTTTTTTATCAAAATCAACGGTAGCTTTTTGAATGCCATCCATTTTTGACAATTTAGTTTCAATAGTTTTGGCACAGCCCATGGCACAGGTCATTCCGTTTATTTTGAAACTTGCTGTTTCAGGTTTTACCGCAGCTACAACTTTTTTTTCAATTTTAATTTCATTGTTTTCAGGGGTAGGTTTGTTGGCGGCATCTTTACAACCAATCAATAGGGTTGTAGCGATACCAAAAGTGATGATCGACTTGGTGAAATTCATAATTTAGTTTTTAAAAGTTGGGATGATTAAAATCAATTACAAAATTAGTAAAAAATAAAAGTGGTTATTCTTAAAATAATTACAAAATTTGAAGCAATCAAAAAAGACTATGAAATCACTACAGTTAAAATGGATTATTTTAATAGCGCTTGCTCTAATTTGGGGAAGTTCTTTTATACTAATTAAAAAAGGGTTAGAGGGTTTGAATCCGTTTCAATTAGGTTCTCTCCGAATTATTTTTTGTGCTGTTTTTCTGTTGATTGTTGGGTTTAAAAGTTTAACTGGTATTGCGCAGCATCAATGGAAATATATTGCGCTAACTTCTTTGTTCGGAACGTTTATTCCAGCCTATCTTTTTGCCATTGCTGAAACAAAGGTAAGCAGTTCTATTTGTTCTATTTTGAATTCGTTAACACCATTGAATACTTTAATTTTAGGTGCGTTTGCATTTGGATTGCAATTTAGAAGAAACCAATTTTTCGGAATTGTTATTGGGTTAATTGGTACAGCTGTTTTGATTTTCAACGGAAAGGCAACAGGAACTTCTGAAGACTATTCCTATGCTGCTTTTGTTTTAATTGCTACTATTTGTTATGCTACGAATGTTAATTTGATCAAGAAATACCTATCGGATGTAAAACCGTTAAGTATTACTACTGGAAACTTTTTGGTAATGTTGCTTCCTGCGATAGTGATTTTATTTTTTACTGATTTTACAAGTAAGATTACTATGCCCGAAACACATCATGCGCTATTTTATGTACTGATTTTAGGGATAATTGGAACTGGAGTGGCCAATGTGATTTTTTATAAATTAATTCAAATTTCGTCACCAATTTTTGCATCTTCTGTTACGTATCTGATCCCAATTGTGGCATGTTTATGGGGACTTATGGATAACGAAGTATTGACATTAATGCAGTTTTTTGGGGCGTTTATCATTTTGATTGGCGTTTATCTTGCCAATAAAAAATAAAAAAGTCCCGATAAAATCGGGACTTTTGATACTAAATAATTTAAGCTATTTATTGAAAATCAACATCAGTAACATCTTCGTTGATTTTAACATCGCTCATTTTGATGTCTAGTTCAAATCCAACATTCATAATTGTGTTGAACGGAACTTTTACACCTTTCACAGCTCTGTAATCATTAAAATTGGTTACTCTAGTTTGTTTTTTGCCCTCTTGTTCTTCTGTTGTAGCTTCGGCACTTTTTAACCCTGATTTTACATCAAAATAGTAAGTGGTGTCCCCATCAACTACAGCATAAGCATCAGAACCATTGATTGGTTCAACTGCCGAAATAGTTACTCCTTTTTTAGTAACCAATAACGTTTCGTTGAACAGCACAGCACTTTCTTTCATCTTAGCCAATTCATCACCTTCTAAAACTTTTTTCTGTCCTTGTTGCATCATGTATCCAGTATTCCCGTTTACAACTTGCTTCATGATTGAACCCATTCCGGCCATAGAAAGTTCGATCATCATTCTTCCTTTAGAATCAATTTTCGAATTATAAGACAACGGCATAGGTGCTTGTGGAATAGTAGTTGAGCCAACAGATGAAATTGATTTTACTGCTTTTACTGCTTTATCACCTCCAATTGCGGTTATATAGGCATCAACTACAGTTTTAACGGTAACGCCAGCAGGTACAGGTTTTTTCATTGCTGGTTTTTCGGTCGGATTACCAAATTTGTCAAAGTAAAACATTGGAATTTTGGTGCTTTCTAACCCAGCAATTACCTCAGAGCCTTTTCCTACAACTAGAATTCTGAGATTGTCTTCCATGAAATATTTGTTTGCAACTCGCATTACATCTTCTGGAGTAACAGCATTGATGTTTTTGATATAGTTTTCATAGAAATCAGCCGGTAATCCTTCAGTTTCAATGTTTAAAGCATAACGAGCTACAGTAGCTGGTTTTTCAACTTGCATTACAAATCTACCAATATATCCTGCTTTGACACTATTTAAAACTTCGGCAGTTACTTTTTCGGTTCTGATTTTTTTCAATTCTTTCAAAGCCTCAATAACAGCACTATCCGTTACTGCATTTCTAACTTGAGTATTGGCTTTGAATTCGCTGTACATGTTTTTGTCAAAACCAATACTTGAGCGAGCACCGTAAGTCCAACCGTGAGCTTCTCTTAAGTTCATGTTCAAGTAACTATTAAAATCACCTCCGTAAACTTGATTAGCTAAAATCACTGGGAAAAAGTCAGCATCAGTCATTTTTAAATTTACCGTATTTAAAATGGTGATTTCAGACTGAACAGCATTTGGCATGTCTACAAAGTTAATCTGAGAATATTGAACATTGCTTGGATTGGAATAAGACAATCTTGGCGCAGTTGCTTTTACCCATGAACCAAATAGTTTCTCAACGTTTTTCTTAACGTCTTTGGTTTTAACATCACCAACGATTACTAAATATGCGTGTTCAGGTACAAAATAAGTTCTGTAGTTGTCTTTTATATCTGCAAGAGATACATTATTAATGGTTTCTTCTGATAAATATTCTCCATAAGGATGGTTTTTACCATAAGCCAAAACTTTTTCAACTCTTCCGGCAACTGCAGGAACACTTTTCTCTTGTGTTTTTAAGCCTTCGATAAGTTTATCTTTTTCTTTGTCGAATTCATCTTGAGTGAAATTTGGCATCAAAGCACCTTCAGCCATTAATTCCATTATTCTTTTGGCGTGTTTAGACAATCCACTTGCCGAAGCACCTGAAGAAAAGAAATTAATGTTTGCTCCTAAAAAATCGATTTCTTCGTTAAAAGAATCTTTCGGTGTTTTTGTAGAGCCATTTCCAATTAAGCTACTAGTCAAATCGTCAACACCTTTTTTATTGCCTTCAGCATAAGGAGTGTTGTCAATAGTTAAACTATAGGAAACTCTTGGGAGTTTATGGTTTTCAACAACTAAAACTTTTAATCCGTTTGGTAACGAAAAAGTTTCTGGCTTTTTCAGGTTGATTTTTGGAGAAGGACCAGGCGTTGGTTGTGTTCTGTCTTGTGCTTGCATAATAAGAGTTAAAAACAAGCTTGATAAAATTATAATTGATTTTTTCATTTTTCTTAGATTTATTTATTCTCAGCTTTGTCTTTTCCTGGTACATAATCCAAAATCAAACGTTGGTTAGGATTTAAGTATTTCTTAGCAGCGGCTCTCATTTCTTCACGAGTGACGGAGCGTAAGATGTCAATATTTGTATTAACTAGATTTACATCGCCATATAATAAATAGTAGGTAGCTAAATTTTCTGCAACACCTTCAATGTTATCGTTACTGTCTATGAAGTTACTTTCGTTGATGTTTTGCAATTTTTGAAAGTCGTTTTCTGAAATTAAATCCGTTTGTAATTTCACGATTTCTTCATCAATTTCTTTAACTAAATCATTTGATGTAAATTCTCCTTGTGGCATTCCGTACAGAATGTATTGACCATAATCTTCTTGAGCATAATTGAAAGCTCCAATTTGCAAAGCCATTTTTTTATCGTCAACGATTTTTTTGTACAATTTAGAACTTTTACCGTTACTTAAATATGTAGAAATCATGTCTAGTACTCTTGCATCACGAGTTTTCATTGATGGTATTCTGTAAGCAGCAACTACCATTGGTTTTTGGATGTTGGGATCTTCAAAAGAAGCATGAATGGTTTCGGTAATTGGCGCTTCAGTAAACGTTTCCTTTTTCAATTCAACGCCACGTGGAATAGGTCCAAAATAATCTGATATCCATTTTTTAGTCTGAGCAATGTCAATCTGACCTGCTACAACCAATACAGCATTGTTTGGAGAATAAAATTTCTTGTTGAAGTCCTGAAATTCTTTTAATGTAGCTGCATCTAAGTGGGCCATTGAGCCAATTGTTGCCCAGCGGTATGGATGCACATTGAACATGTTTTTCTTCACTTCGGCAATTAATTGACCGTAAGGTTGATTGTCAACTCGAAGTCTTTTTTCTTCTTTAACAACTTCATTTTGGGTGTCAACACCAATTTGGTTGATAACGGGATGCATTAATCTTTCAGATTCCATCCACAAACCTAATTGAGCATTGTTTGAAGGGAAAACTTCAAAATAATACGTTCTGTCATCAGAAGTATTGGCATTGTTTGTCCCTCCGTTTGAAGTTACAATTTTAAACCATTCACCACGTTTGATGTTTTCGGTACCTTCAAATAATAAGTGTTCGAAAAAATGGGCAAATCCAGTTCTTTCCGGATTTTCATCTTTAGAACCTACGTGATACATAACTGAGGTAATTACAACAGGAGCCGATTGATCATTGTGTAAAATTACATGCAGACCATTTGGCAAATCGTATTCCTCAAAAGCTACCTTTTGGGCAAGAGCTGTTCCTCCAAGCATAAGCATTGAACTTAAAGCGATTAATGAATTTTTCATAAAAAACATAAATTTTTGTTGATTTTGTTATTAGTTAACTAACCCTATATTTTGTTACATCAAAAGTAATTTATTTTCTTTAAATTTTAGAATATTATCTTATTTTCTATAGTTAAACCGAACCCTGTGTTTTAGAAGTTTAAACTTTTTTAAAGTAAGTGTTGTGAGTGTTAGAAATAGTCTTATATTTGCAGACTTAAAAAAATTAACTAAACATTATTGTTATGTACGCAATCGTAGAGATAGCAGGGCAACAATTTAAAGTAAGCAAAGACTTAAAGGTTTATGTTCACCGTTTGACAAATGAAGAAGGTTCAAAAGTTTCTTTTGACAAAGTTCTTCTTTTAGACGACAATGGATCAATCACTTTAGGCGCCCCAGCTATAGAAGGTGCTTCAGTAGAAGCAAAAGTGTTACAACACTTAAAAGGTGATAAAGTAATTATTTTCAAAAAGAAAAGAAGAAAAGGTTACAAAAAGAGAAACGGACACCGTCAGTATTTAACACAAATTCTTATTGAAGGAATTAGTGCAACTGGTGGAAAAAAAGCAACTGCTAAAGCAGAAAAAGTTGAAGCTCCAAAAGCGGAGAAAGCTCCAAAAGCGGAAAAACTTATAGAAGCTACAGAAGAAAAAGCTCCGAAAGCAGCAAAAACTTCTAAAAAAGCAGACGACTTAACGATCGTTGAAGGAATTGGACCAAAAGCTGCTGAAGCATTAGTAGCCGCTGGAATTGATACTTTTGCAAAATTAGCGAAGGCTACTGCAGAAGCTGTTAAAGAAATTCTTGATGCATCGACTAACAAAGTTCAGCATTTAGATCCAACAACATGGGCACAACAAGCACAACTTGCTGCTGATGGTAAAATGGACGAATTAGAAAAATTAAAATAAGAGTTAAACGGCGGAAGAGCAGTTTAATTAATAATAATCTATAAAACTAAAACATCATGGCTCACAAGAAAGGTGTCGGTAGTTCGAAGAATGGTAGAGAATCAC
>JBBRET010000014.1:0-65596 GCA_038202695.1 Flavobacteriales bacterium | reverse complement strand
GATATACCATCTCTTTCATACCGTCCACATAATGCTACAGCAACAGCCTCTTCCCCGTCACCGGGAAAGAGATGCTGCTGAAGACTTTTATAGTGCTTACCTGCTATTCTAAGCTGATAACGCATGTGTCGGTCTTTTTACAAATTCATTAGCAAGCCAAAAATCTGCCAATGGGATATGAGTACTTAAATTGTCAAGATCACTACGCCACGGATTTGCTGACGTACGGTGTCTCGACCATTGCTGATAAGTTTTACCATCAAGCGGATGTCCTGTCAATGCAATAATAGGCTGTTGATCAGCTCTGCTTAAAAAAGGATAAAAGTATACCATATCCAAACCAGCAGTCGGATAACCCGCAATCATTCTGATAGCCATAGATGCAGTTGTAACATTATAACCCTGAGCAATTGGATAATCATGAATAATGACCCAGTTCTGATTTCCAACTTTTAATGTCTCGTAAGGTAGTTGAAGGGATGAAAGATATGCTTCATCCTCTTCTAACAACTCAAATTCTTTACGAAGTATTACATCTTCTCCTTCAGTTTGATCAAGTGGAATAGTTTTAAACTTTTCAATTCCAGGCTCAGTAAAACAAACTTTTTGATCATTTTTGATAGTAATAACTCGGCCATCCTTGAATTTCTGACGTAGTTGAAATCTATCTGGCGGCGTTTTCCCAGTCAACATCAAAATTTCTTTTCCTGTCAGACATTCTTCATCAACCACATAAGGCTCTCGGTCAATTAAGATTTTATATTTGCAGCCTTCAGGTACAGGCTGTCCACATTGACAGTGTTCATGAACATCAATTATCTCAACTTCGTAGGTTACAAACTTTGACCCATTTTTAATGGCTACTTTATGCTCACGATCATTTTTGTACCCAATTTCAATATCGCCATCAATTTCAACTAAGTAAAAGTCCTTTACTACTTTACCCGCCAATTTCAGAATTTCATTAGGTGTCATAAACGCTTCTTCCACTTGAAATGGCACTTCATCTACAAAAATGGCAATCTTTGCATATGGCTTTGCAAAAAAACCTTCAAGCCCCGGTTGGCGCAAATCAATCACCTCTTTTAATTCAACTGGCTCAAAACCATTTTCATTAACTTTAATCAATAATTCGTAGTCTTCTATTGGTACTAATCCGGCTTTGTGAAGGATTTCTTTACCTGTAATTTTTGAATTCTCAGATTCAAACAGCTGGTCGTTTAATTTAAACTTATTTTTCATAATTTCTAAAATTTTACGTCTTTCGACTTTTTTTTTAATTATATAGTTATCTCCATTTTTACAATAGGACGGAGTTGTTTTTATGTCCTAAAGTGCTAAAAAATCGAGGTTAACTTGTACAGTTTAAATAAACGTCTAACTTTGTAACCACGAAAAGAAGGGTTGACTTAGGTGATAAGCCTGTCAATAAGAAGTCCTCGAAAACTTTATTCCCTCGTATGTAGCCCAGCACCGGTGCAAACGGTTCTGGGTTATTTTATTTCATTTTGTTGTGTTTTATCATAGTGAATTTATAGGTTAAGTAAACAATATGATGCAAATATACATAATCTAATTATATCAAACAAGTAGTTTGATAGAATTTTCTAAAAATAATTAACAATTGTTTTGATATAATTAATATCTTTGATAACTTTGTAAAAAATTAATCATGGAAACTTTAGGCAAAACTTTGAAAGGTACGCGTGAAAATGTTTCTTTAACTCTTAAGGACGTTGAAAACGCAACAGGTATTTCTAATGCTTATTTAAGTCAGTTAGAAAATGAAAAAATAAAAAAACCTTCAGCTAGCATACTGTATAAATTAGCGAATGTTTATAAAATTGATTTAAACGTATTACTACATGCTGCTGGGATTATTGAAAAGAATGATGAGTCACTAAAAACCGAGCAAACATTTTTTGAAAAAGAAATAGCATTTTATAAAGACAAACTCACTAATGAAGAGGCCAAAGATGTTGTCGATTTCATTAAATTTTTAAGGTATAAGAAAGCTAATGACTCTGACCTCTAAGAAAGACATTGACAATATTTCATATGACATTTTAAAATCTTCCAAGGCATTAGATGTCTTTCCAACCCCTATTGAAAAAATTGTTCAACATTCTGAGCTTTATATTGCTGGTGGAATTGATTTAAAATCATTAGAAAAAAAGTATAAGAGTGCTCATTTTACTGAAGCGCTAAAATCAGGTTTGTCAAAAATTCGGGGCTTTTTAGATCGTCGGGAAAAAGTCATCTATCTTGATATGGATCAAATAAGCAGCAGACAGAATTTTGTTACGTTGCACGAAACCGGTCATAACGTACTTCCATGGCAAAGCAAAACCATGGAATTTCTTGACGATGATGAAACATTAGACCATGACACTCAAGAGGAATTTGAGCAGGAAGCAAACTATTTTGCTTCTGTAACGCTGTTTCAAAATGATCGTTTTGATAATGAGGTTAAAAAATTTGAGCTGGGAATGCCTTGTGTTATGCAATTATCAAATTATTTTGGTGCTTCGGTTCACGCTACTTTTAGACGTTATGTAGAAAATTCAAAATTTAGATGTGCCTTGCTTGTTCTAAAAAACTTATCATTAAAGGGAGAAGTAGCAAACGGCGATTTTCGGAATGCTTTTCATTCAGAATCTTTTTTGAACAACTTTGGTTCAATTGAATGGCCCAAAAATTTTGGCTACAAGTGGATATTTATAAGGGATCATCTTTTTTTAAAGAAAAAATGGAAAACTAATGGCTCTATAAATCTTAAGACGCTTAACGGGGATGTTGATTTTACATATCATTACTTTGATAACACATACAATGCATTTGTTTTAATTTTTCCTAAGGGAGAAACCAAGACCACAAGAACAAAAATTGTATTGAATTAGAACTTCAATCTAATAAAAAATCTAGCTCAGCTTTGGTAAGAATATTATTTGTTATTTTGTTACCTTAGCATCGTTAAATAAAATTGCGGTGGCGCTAAAATTTAGTTCACTGATTCAGTAATTCGCTTTATGGCAGAAAGAAATAACATCAAAGTTTTAGTAGCTTCTACAATTTATGGATTTGAAGATCAATTAGCATCTATCTATGCACAACTAGACAGCTACGGCTATGACGTTTTAAATTCTCACATGGGAACAGTATATGCTGGTGCCGACAAATCTAATCTTGCAAATTGTCTTGCCGCTGTCGAAGAATGTGATGCATTTTTAGGTATAATTAGACCAAACTATGGATCAGGTGTTATAGGTGAAACTTCCATTACACACGAAGAGGTATTAAAAGCTATTTTATTGAAAAAAGCACGTTGGTTTTTAGCAGATTCAAAAGTTACATTCGCAAGGCAATTGCTTAATAAAGCAGAAATTGTAGACAAGCATACATTAAAACCTATTAAAGCAGATAATATTATAGTAAGGCCAAATACACTCATCGACGTACGCTGTATTGACATTTATAATTTAGTAACAAAAGACAAGGTTCCTCCAAAAGAAAGGATAGGTCATTGGGCTCAGGAATATTATGACTTACCGGGAATGCAACGGTATATCGAAGGACAATTTAAAGATGCAGAAAAAGTGCAAAAAACTATTAATTACATGAAAAGTCTATAGTCATGACAGAAAATGAATTCATAGAAAGTATAATTAATGAGAAAGAAGGTCAGCAGCTTGCTTTCTTTTCGACGTTTGATTTTAAAAAAATCGGAGAAACAGTTTGCGCTTTTTTAAATAGTGATGGAGGTAGAATAATAGTTGGCGTTGACCAGGAAGGAAAAGGAGTAAAAATAGGTTCTTTTGAACAGGATTACCAATCACTAAGGCATTTTATCTATGTCGAAATCATTCCACAAAGCTTGATAGGTATTAGGAAAGAGATTTATAAAAATCAGGATATTATTTTAATAGAGGTAATTGAAGGCAATAGAAAACCGTATTCAATTAATGGCAGAAGTTTTGTACGTATTGGCGATAATACTATTAACGCTTCAGAAAATGAAATGAGTATTTTAATCCGTACAAGCAATGTCGATGATTACACATGGGAAAAAACGCCTTGTTTAGACGCAACTTTTGAAGATTTAGATACTGAAGATATCACACAGGCGATTGAATTAGCAAATAAGATAGGACGTTCTGCAAAATTCAATAGTAATGACCAGAGAACATTCTTAACCCATTATCAATTATTTCGTAATAATCAATTGACCAATGCTGCCATTGTTCTATTTGCAAAAGACCCTTCCTATTTTTTACCCCAGTGTAGAGTAAGAATAATCGATTTTGGAAAAGGCAAAAGCAGCAACCGGTATGAGGATACATATCTTATCGAGCAAAATTTATTTAAAACCTATTTTGAAACTCAAAATTATTTTAGAAAAAATCTTCCTTTAATTAGTAATTTCAGTGAGAATGATTGGAAACGCTCAGACGATTATAAATATCCGATGGAAGCACTTGATGAAGGCATTATAAATGCGTTGATGCACAGGGATTATTCTGATATTACCGGAGAAGTTCTAATTGGGATATCAGAAGATAAAATACAAATCATAAATAGTGGAAAATTGCCATTAACTGATAAAGAGTTAAAAAAAACACATAGTTCGAATCCGCCAAATCCTGTCTTAACTCATATTGTATTTCTATGTGGCATAATTGAGAAAGTTGGTCGGGGTACAACGCTAATAAATGAATTATTTGAGGAAAGAAATTTAGAACCACCTACATGGAGAAATAAAAATGGAACTGTTATATTAACACTGCACAGTAATCCGAAAAAATTTGAACTTAACAAGCGAATGGAAGAATACTTGAGCCATATTGCTGACGATTTTTTCACTAGGGATGAATATATGAATTTTTTCGAATCTCCTTTAAATGAAAGAACGGCACGTTTAGACATACAAAAACTTCAAGAGTCTGGAATAGTAGTAAAAGTTGGTGATGGTGCAACAACAAGATACAAAAGAACCACGAAAGAATTGCCGGATAATGCCGGATAAAATTTATATTTTCGTTAAATCCATATAAATCAACATATTAAATATTTTTTATAATTAGTGGTTTTTACCGGATATTGCCGGATAAAGTTTTATTTCTAAAAACTTGTACTGTAGAATTTGTTCCGGATATTACCGGATAAAGAAACCGAATTTATGCAAAATCTTTATTTACAGCATATTATAAAAGACACTGCAAATATAATTTCTTCCGGTTATTGCCGGATACCTTCTTTAAGAAAACCTACAAATACCCAAACCCATTATTATGGGCAATAGTAATTAATGGCTGTATAGTTTCTTTATACTTGGTATAATCAAAGCTATGGGAATTGATTAAATCCGGGTAAATAGTCAGATACTCTTCAAGAAATTTATTTTTAGAGCTTTGATGCTGTACAATTTCAAAAGCTTGTTTTTGTAGATTAAAAAAGCCATCAAAATGAGTAGCCATACTCGGCAGCTTATCACTCTTTTGAGTGTTAAAAATTGTATCAATCGGCACCAAATTCCATATCAAATCATGCGATACAAATGCATGAGGAATAAAATGGTCAAGAGCATAACGGTCAACCGTTAATGAGGTATTGGTAAAAATACAATCAATAGAACCTAGTTCTTTAAATACGATATTCCAGTAATTAGTGCGTTGGTTGGTCAGCGTATTTCTAATCGCGGGTTTAATCAATTTATTAGGAATATCAGGTACATTCGGGTTACGCGTCTGTAAAAACAAAGCAAGATTCCAATAACAAAAGTCTTTCAGTATTTTAGGATTCAGTTGCAAATAGGCAATCCATTTCGGGTTAATAACAACATGGTCATCATGCAACGCATAAAGACAGTCATTTTCAAATACAGCAGAAGAAGAATATATACGTCTTTTATAATCAGAGTCGTTTTCCCCTTTTGTCTTAGTAAACCACGGCGATAAAAACCAATGAGGTACATTTTTATTAAAATGCTGCAGTGCCTGCTTCGTAATAGTATTATCGGAGTTTTCCAATACCGCAACCAAAACATCCTTTCGCAAATCAATGGTGAGTTTTTCTGCATTCAAAATGGTTTCCACCGCTTGCTGAATGAGGTCTTGCTTCCCAAAGGACACCTTAAAATAATTCACGGTATACCACGAATTAGCAATCATACTCGAAAAAAGTGTTCGCTTCTTAATAGTAGTATTCCCGTTCTCTACCGCTTCAATAAGGGCAATAAGCCAATAAAACTTATAAGTCGCTGAGGTGTTGCCGAACGAAGCGGCAAGTTTAGATACAGGAAGGTTTTCAGAATAAGGGAGATTCATAAAAAATAATTGTGGTAGAGCGAAGATAGGAAAAATGAGGTATCACAGATCAATGTTTATAAAAACCCATAAGGTTAATTATTTGCTGCAATATTTTAAACAAGTAAGACTAAATACCTAAAAATCAATAATAAAAGGTATCTTTGCCACTTAATAATTTATTTTCATGAACGAAGGAACAATTAAATTTTTCAATGAAGCCAAAGGCTTCGGATTTATTACGCCAGGTAATGGCGGAGCAGACTTATTTGTACATGCTACCGGTCTAAATGGCCCAGTGCAGGAAAACGACAAGGTGTCTTATGATGTAACAGATGGCCAGAAAGGGCCAACAGCAACCAATGTAAACGTTATCTAAGATATATTTACCAGTCTTCAGCAGAAGAAACGCAGGACATGATTAACAAAAACGTATTGTAGTCGCTACAGACATAGGTTAATGTTGTTATGATTTGGGACTGTAAAGGTAAATAGGGTAATGTTAAAGATACTCCTGTGGGTGTTAATTAAATAGGTAGTTCATCGATTTGTGAGACGTCATGTATAGCGGGAATTAACACTGCAAGCACTTTTGTAAAACAAAAGTGCTTGCGCGCGTGAACGGAATATCGAAACGAATTCCGTTCGGTAAAGTTAGTCTTTTTTTTCGACAAAGTCAAGAAGTAAATACACCAGAGCGGTCAAAATAATGTCAGGATTTAGACATAAACCTACCTATTTTATTATCTTTGTATCTCCGATACAAAGATAATAAAATAGGTACCCTCACACACCAAATTGTACCTGCAAAAGTTTAACCCGGGTAGCTAATAGTGAGTACTTCCATAACAACTTTATTACTTGTAGTAGCAACAGTTCAGATAGTATCTCATTCAGGAACTCGTATACCAGCATCTATTTTTTGTATATTATAATATACTTTTTATATACTTTTTAGTATATTTGTATGCTTTAATATACATTCACATGTTAGATACAATCACAATAAAAGAAGTAAAAGTCAAAATTGGTGAGTGGTGTAAACAAAAACGCCAAAGCTATGACCTCTCACAGGAAGGTCTCGCAGAAGCGTTAGATATGTCCCGTATCACCATAGTAAAAGTCGAAAGCGGTAAAAATGTAAACATAGATACACTACTAAAAGTCGCCAATCATTTTGACGGACTGCAAACCATCTACCAGGGTATTAAACAGGACATAGATAACAATAACCGTAACTCTCTTTATTAACCATGGCAATAAACAAGCTGATAGATATTGAATTGTTTGGTATCGAAATTGGAAAACTAGGTTATGACATGGATCAATTGCTATGTTCGTTTCAATACAACCCTAAGTTTTTAGAATCAGGGCAATACCAAAGGATATTTCCATATATTTTCAAACGTATCCCACTTGTACAGGTTTTTACTCAATATGAAGGAACAACCTTCAGAGGATTACCACCAATGATTGCCGATTCCCTACCCGATATGTTTGGAAACATAATCTTTAAGGAATGGTTTGAAGCAAACAACAAAGGGTTCGACAAGATTACGCCATTGGAACAATTGGCTTATGTGGCAAACCGTGGTATGGGTGCCCTCGAATATAAACCGGTGGTGCAGGTACCGGACAATGCCACTATTAATCTCGATCAGATTGTAGAAGTATTGAAACAGGTTCTCGATGTTAAAAAAAGTACCGTAGAAAAAAATCTGGATACCGCTGCATTGCTTAACATATTTAAAATTGGTTCTTCTGCCGGAGGAGCACGTCCAAAAATCTTAATTTCAGAACATAAAGAAACGCATGAAATTATTCCTGGTGATATGGTCTATTCCAACGAGTACAATCACTGGCTGATTAAGCTCAATGTTGATGATGAAGAAAGCTATAACAAGGAAATAGTAGAATATGTTTATTCCCTACTGGTAAAGGAAGCAGGAATAGAGATGATGGAATCAAAACTCGTAGAAGACAGGCATTTTGCAACACGGAGATACGACCGCCAAAACGGAGAAAAACAACACGTACTAACAGCTTGCGGTTTGACCGGATGGGACTTTATGAAGCCTGAAAATGCATCTTACGAAAATGTATTTAAATTGGCAGCAGACCTTAAAGTTCCTCATAAAGACCTACAGGAATTATACCGCAGAATGATTTTTAACGTGGTTTTTGCAAATGATGATGACCACCTTAAAAACCATAGCTTTATTTATGACAGGGAAAGCGATTCCTGGAATTTGGCACCCGCCTACGATATTACATACCCTCACAATCTAAAGTACAAGATTTATAGAAAAGGAAGAGCGCTGTCTATTAATAATAAAAGAATAGATATCAACTTAAACGATGTCCTTGCAATAGCAGAATTGTATGCCATCAAGAATCCAAAGAAAATTATTCAGGAGGTTCAAAGTGTAGTGCCATTATGGGAACAAAGGGCCAAAGAAGAGAACATTCCGGAATTTGTTATTAATGGAATTCGCAAAGAATTTAGCATTTTATTGGAGTAAAATAGGGTGTAGTGTTCACATTTTCTGAACGTTCACGGAAACGTGAACAAAGAATAAAAGTGAACAATCAATCAAAAAAACATAATGTTTACCCATTAGTGTCAACTCATTGATTTCTTTTCTTGTAAAAACCGTTCTACTTCCCTTCATATGTGTTCATCGTCCAGTCGCTCTCTTTTACGCTGCTCATTTTGTTCAAGCTTCGATTCCCTGTAAAATAGGAAAACAAACAATACTAAAAAGAAAAGCGTTGGAATAAGGTTATACATTTAAGGGTTTTTAGGTTAGACAAAAGTACCCATACTACTTGAAAGTTCTTAAAAAACCACTATTCTATTCGGGAATAAATACTATTCAATTCGGGAATCACACACTTAATCATTTGGTCTTCATAGTCGGCAACGATAGATTTGCTTCTGTCAACTCAAAAGCATAGCAAATGAAATTGTTTTCCGAATCCTTAAAAAGCGAACTAAACAAACAGTTAAACGAAGTGAACCGCGAAACACAAAATGGGATTCATTCAACAGAACAAAGTATTAAAGTTGCTATAAGTATTTTAGAAAAACTTAAAACACAATTCATAAAGCATAAGTTTCAGTCTAAATCAGAAGAAATTGATTTCTTCCGGAACATTAAACCGCAATTTGCAGCCAAGCTCATTTACTTCAACGAAATCTACAATATAGAAACCAACAAACCTTTCAATTCCGATAAAGCACTACGCAAGTACTATAAAAACGAACTCGGCAAACTTGCTGCCTTTTTCAATGCAAATTTAGAATTTTACAAGTATTACCGCACTGGCAGTTCTCACCTTGATACTAAATATTTCATTCGTGGTAAATATGATGTAAAGCTGACATTGGATAGTTTTTATTTCCAGGCTGACAATCGTTTTTCAACATCACATGATTACAAAGTGGCAATGATTCTGGCAAACGAAATGATTAAATCCTACATAGAAAATGAAATTTCAAAACTCGAACAAAAAACAGAACATAAAATTGAAACTAGCACTACCAAAACCCAAAAATGGACCGGTTCAAAAGTGGCTTTAATAGAACTAATCTATGCGCTCCACACCGAAGGGGTTTTCAACAATGGTAATTCAGAACTCAAAGAAGTAACAACCTTTTTCGAAACAGCATTCCAAGTCGATTTAGGGCAATTCAACCGCACTTTCCTTGAAATTCGTTCCCGAAAATCCGAAAGAACAAAATTCCTAAACACCTTAAAAGAAAAACTCATACTACGAATGGACGATGCCGACGAAAATTAAATATCCCTCTCCTTTGGAGAGGGATATAGGGTGAGGTTTTTCTAATTCTGAGCAATACCTGTCACAAGTGCCATAGTCACAGCCTTAGCAGAACCCTCTTCTGCACCTTCAGTTGCTGCAATAATATTACCAACAAGTATAGTCCAATCAGGATCAGTATTCTTTTTAGGCTTCTTCTTGGCTAAATAAAAAGAATGCCTTGCAATGGATGTAGTGGTCAAGATAATTTGTTTATCTCTTACTGTCAGTAAGGTATCCTCAAGAACTCCTTTTTCATAATCGGTCACAAATTTATAAAGTACGTCACAACTACTTTCAGTATCAAAAGTGAAAACCAAAGAATTAATAAAAGTAGTAAGACTCAATTTTCCCCTCGTTGTCAAAGTAGAATTAGAAATGATATCCGTAACACAAGTATTTTTATGCTCTAAAATATAATTCACTCTTTCAACTGATACAGGATGATACGATAGAGTTTTAATAGCATTAAAATTGGGGTTTCCGTCAGCTAAAGTTTGCACACTGCTAATAATATTGGTAACACTCTTAGGTAAAGTACCACTTTCATAATACGATTCAAAAAGTTCATTATGAATCCAACCGGCTTCATCATAAGGATTAGCAGCATAGCCTGGTAGCTCGTTAGCAATTCGGCTAGTAAGTTCTCTGTGCATGATACTTTCTGATTTAGTATCAGAAGCACTATCACAAGAAATAAAAAAAGTCAAAATAAATAAGCATGAATAAATGTTTTTCATGGTGGTTGATGTTTTAAATGTTACTGAAAAAGTTTTTTTTCAGTTCATTTCGCCCGGGGTAATCTGAACAGTTGGTTTGGATTTGCTCATAACAAAATCCGCTTGAATTCAAGGCAAAACTAATGGGGTGATTTACTTCTCACAAGCCCACTAATCAACCATTCGGGAATCAAAATAGGCATGATTCGGGAATCACACACTTTGATTTTCCAACTAATCAACAACTCATCAACTACTTACCTTTTAATAGACGTACTCGCTATTTGTTAACATAATTCGTACATTATAAATATTATTTAGCTACTTTTATTCGCAATAAATAGACCCCAAATCGAATTTATTTTGTGATTTTTCATTGATTAAGTTTCAATTTTGTAAAATGATTCAAAAAAGACACCTACTTGTAGCATTGTTACTGTACTCCCATTTTGTGGATGCTCAACAATTTGATAGAAAAATTCCTGACAGTTTGTTGACCAAGAATTATCAGTATCTCAGTAATGCCAGTTTAAAATATAAAGACGATAAAAAAAAGTCCTTGCTATATGTGCAAACTTGGCTTAGAAAAGCTAAGTCTGAAAGTGATTTTGAGCAAGAAGCTTTGGCGTATAAATCGATACTCTATCTCTCAGATAAAACAACTTGGACTGCATATGCCGACAGCATGCTTGTAGCAGCAAAACATGAATCTGATAATGTTCTTATCGGTTCAGCTTACATGACGAAAGCAACAGTATATTACGGTCAAAAAGAGCATAAAAAAGCACTTGATAACTTTATTATCGCTGATGAATATATCTCTAAAACAAATGATCTTTATTCGGTTTATAAAGTCAAATACGGCATTGCTCAAACAAAGTACTACTTAGGATTCTATGATGAAGCAATTTCTTTGTTTAGGGAGTGTATTGATTTTTTTAAGGAAGAAAATGACAGGGCATACCTCAATTCATTGCATTGTTTAGGACTGTGTTACAATCGTATAGGTAATTATGAGTGGTGCACACTAACAAATCAGATAGGTATCGATGAAGGGCGAAAGTTGGAGAACTCTGAAATGGAACCTTATTTCATCCATTTCGAAGGTGTAAATCAATGTTGTGAGGGTAAATACAATGAGGCAATCAAAAAGCTAACAACAGTATTACCAAAGATTATCAATAACAAAGATTTTTCAAACGAATCAGTAGCATACTATTATATTGGTGAATCCTATTGGGCTTTAAAACAAAAAGAGAAAGCAATTACCTATTTTAAAAAAGTTGATGCAATATTTGATAAAGAAAAATACATTCGTCCAGATATACGAAAAAGCTATGAACTTTTAATCAATTATTACAAAAAGAAGAATGACACAAAATCCCAATTATTCTACATCAACCAGTTACTGAAAGTCGACCAAGTGCTAGGTCAAAATTACAAGTACCTATTAAAAAAAATCGTCAAGGAATATGATACTAAAGAGTTACTAAAATCAAAGCAGAATATCGAAAATACTATGATATTCAGAACTTTGATTGGTTTCAGTATCATTACCCTAATGGCACTGGCAATTATATATTTAGTCTACAGACATTTCAAAAATAAAAGATTGTTTGAAGAAATAATGAAACGGGACACCTCTACACTACGAAGTCATGAAATAAGAAATACCAATATATCGTTAGATAATATCGGAAAGAGAGAAATTGTAAGGACTATTGATGCTGAAAATAGCGACAAACAAAGTACGCAAGAAATAAGCCCAGATATTGAAGCTGGCATATTAAAAAAACTGGAGAAGTTTGAACAAACCAAAAAGTTCTTGGAAAAAGACATGACACTATACAAAATGGCTTTATTCTTAAACACAAATACCAAATATGTTACCAAGGTTATTGCCAAACACAGAGGCAAAGGAAGCATTGACTACATAACCGATTTGAAAATAGATTACATCACCGAAATACTAAAAACGGAAAACAAATACCGAAACTACACCAACAAAGCATTGGGAGAAGAAGCTGGTTTTGGTTCTACTCAAAATTTTACTCGCGCTTTCAAAGAGCGAAACGGAATTTCACCAACCTACTTTATTTACAAATTAAAAAAGTCAATAACGGCGAGCGATTCCCAATAAACTTTACTTTTTTCTTTCACAACTTGTGAACGACTTGTGATTTAAATAAAATCAAACCCTACAATTTTGCACCATAACAATCTAAAATATACGTTATGGCTATCGAAGTTATTACCCGAGAAGATTTAAATGAATTCCGAATCTTACTGCTCAATGATTTAAAAGAAATCATTCAATCTACACCCCAACAAACAAAACAGTGGCTCAAATCCAAAGAAGTCCGCAAACTCTTAAACATTTCCCCTGGAACACTCCAAACCCTCCGTATTAACAAAACTCTTACCTACACCAAAATCGGCGGCATCCTCTATTACAACAACGCCGATATCGAAAAACTGCTAACAGCCAACAAAGTCACCGCCAACCCAACCCTATTCAAATAACTTGTCACACTGAGCCTGTGGAAGTGCCTCGCGACAGCGGGAACTCATTCGTAATTCCTAATTCGTAATTCTCATGAACTACATAAAACACTTAACTGGTTTTTTCGAAAAAGTAGCAACAGATAGAAATCTGAACCCAACGCATGTAAGTCTATACATGTCACTATTCCAATTCTGGAATTGCAATCGGTTCAAAAACCCGATTAGCATTTCCCGTGATGAAATAATGCGAATTAGCAAGATTAGTTCAAAAGCAACCTACCACAAATGCCTAAAAGCATTACACGCACAGGGCTATATCAAATACGAACCTTCCTACAATCCCTTCAAAGGCAGTCATGTTTTCCTATTCAATTTTTCCGACGATTTGAAACCTTTACCAAAAAACACCAGTTCAAATTTTAAACCAGTCGTTGAACAAGTAGTGAACAAGTCTTGCACTAGTAGTGAAACAAGTACTGAACAGCTTAATGAACAAGTCGTAGTACCTTATATAAACAATACAAACAATACAAACATTTTAAACAATTCAAACTTGGGTAAACAGCACGAGCAAAATTTAAAAATTAAAGATGTTGTTCTTTTAAAAGATGATGAAGAAACTTCCAAAGAAAAAAAGTTGCGCGAAAAAAAGAAAGGAGCTGACAATGATTTTGTCATACCAAGCGCCGTTGAGAAGCCAACTCTTGAAAATGTAAAAATATATTTTCAACAACAAGACTTTCCAGAAATCGAAGCCCAAAAATTCTACAACTATTTCTCAAGCATCGGCTGGTTAGTCGGTGGCAAAACACCAATGGTCAATTGGCAAGCAGCATCTCAAAATTGGATATTAAACGCACCCAAATTCATTTCTCAAGAGCAACAACCCAACAGAGCAAAACAACTCAACACCACAACCGAAAAAGACTATTCAGAACCGCTATAGAATTCCCATCCTTTGGAAAGGTGCCAGAAGGGCGGGGTGGCTAATCTGTGCAAATCTGTTCAATCCGTGCCATCTGTGTCCCAAAACCTTCGCCTTAGCGAACAAAAAAAAAATCAAATGAATGAAGTAATTAAAGCCCACTACAACT
This sequence comes from Flavobacteriales bacterium, assembly GCA_038202695.1. Classification (GTDB taxonomy): domain Bacteria; phylum Bacteroidota; class Bacteroidia; order Flavobacteriales; family Flavobacteriaceae; genus Flavobacterium. The sequence continues at coordinate 51,154 of JBBRET010000014.1, read as the reverse complement.
ATCAAGAAGTAATCACATGGATAGAAAATAAAGGCATCGAACTATACGGTAATCATTTCAAAATCCTAGAAAGCGATTACCCAATCGTTTACAAACTAATCGCCTATTTTCTCAAAGATGAGCCAACCTGTTTTCAATACAACCTCAACCTCAACAAGGGCATACTCCTATCCGGCCCGGTGGGGTGCGGCAAAACTTCAATCATGACACTTATGAAATACCTAACACCCACCGAATTTAAGTTCATTGTTAAGCCATGCCGTGATATCAGCTTCGAATTCATTCAGGACGGCTATGAAGTTATACACCGTTACTCAAAGGGAAAACTACAACAACTCGATCCTAAAATATTTTGCTTTGATGATCTAGGATTAGAAAACAACCTGAAATACTATGGCAACGAATGCAATGTAATGGCTGAAATACTATTAAGTCGATACGACTTATACATTAGTCGCCATATCCAAACCCACATCACCACTAACCTGTCTGCATCCGAAATTGAAACTCATTACGGAAACCGCGTCAGAAGCAGGATGCGAGAGATGTTCAATTTAATTGCATTTGATAACGGAATAAAAGACAAAAGATAAATAATCGTAACGTCTCTTCTCGTTTCTCACACATTGCAAAAATACATCGGAACCAACAACCGACAACCGACAACCAACAACTAATAAATATGAACCACGAAATAATAACATCCTTCTGGAACCACTTCAAAAAAAATAACTTCGCATTTCTGCTTCTTAAAGAAATTCCGGCAGTAGAACTAGAAATACATTTCAACAAACTAAATGAAAAATTAAATGAATACAACAAAGACCTCGGACTCATAATCAAAAATGGAAAATCAAAATCCGAGTTAATTATTACAGCTCACGGAAATCCATACCTTTTCAAAGAAGTAGAATTGTTAGTACACCATGCCCCAACTATAGAACGCTGGAAAATAACCGCTTTCCTCCAACCAGAGCAAAACATAACAAAGTATGAAGAAGGTACTGACAAACCATTTGAATTTTATGGAATAAGTTTAAAAATTAGTGAAATGTATTTTTTACCGCTTGAAAAACCAACGAATCATCAAGATTTAGGGGTATGCATCTACATTAATAATTACATCTTTCATAAAGACAATCCAAAGCTCAAGGAAGCGGTCTATATCCAGATAGAACACTTAATAGGTGAAAAATCATTTGCAAATGACCTTTCATTTATTGATATAACCCAAATACCAGTAACCAATACAACCCTCTTTGAATTTTGTTATTTAGTATCATTTATTGAAGATTTTAAATCAGATAAAAACAATCAAGTATAAACTAAAAGAATATATTAAATTTGTAACCTCTTTTCCAATTATGCTAACAGACCTATTTCTACAACTCGTAAATAAATACTCCAATAACAATGAATTGGCTACAAACCTGTGGCTGGAAATATTTACTAAATATTCAGAACCAAAAAGGCACTACCATACCATTGACCATTTAGAAGCTGTAATTTCCGATTTAAAAAATGTAAAAGACAAGATAGAGGACTGGGAAACAACATTGTTTGCAGTATTTTATCATGACATAATTTACAAAGCTTCAGGTAATTCCAACGAGGGCGACAGTGCAAAACTAGCAATGAAACGACTTAGCGAAATTGGATATCCTGCCGAAAAGATTGCCAAATGTGCCGATATGATTATGGCAACCAAATTACACGAACTTTCATTGGATAAAGATACGAATTACCTAATTGATGCAGACTTGGCTATACTAGGTAAAAACGCATACGAGTATCAAAAATATAACGAACAAATAAGGGAAGAATATACGATTTATCCCGATTTCATGTACGCTACTGGAAGAAAAAAAGCACTACAGCATTTTATTCAGATGGAAAAAATTTTCAAAACGGAATACTTCTCCGATATCTATGAAAACCAAGCACGAATAAACATAAATAGTGAAGTAGAAATGCTTTAGTAAATTATATCAAGCTACATATATACTGTATAAAAAATAATTATTGTTTTTTTTGGTTTAAAATAGACCGATTGGTTTATTTTATATATATTTGTTCCGATTTAGTTTTATTTAGGACGGAAAAGTCAATACAACTGATCAGAATTTATATAAAATTATATAAAATAAAAAAACAGATTTATGTCAATTTGGAAAAGAAAACCGGTAACACAGCTGCTATTAGAAGCAACTGAAACCGAAAAAGGTTTAAAAAGAACTTTGACAGCTTGGTCATTAATTGCAATAGGAATTGGTGCTATAATTGGCTCAGGTCTATTTGTAAGTACAGCAACGGCAATTCCAAATAATGCTGGTTCATCCGTAACTATTGGATTTATTATTGCAGCTATAGGTTGTGGTTTAGCAGGTCTGTGTTATGCTGAATTGTCCTCTTCAATTCCTATATCCGGTAGTGCCTACACCTATACTTATGCTACAATGGGAGAATTGTTAGCTTGGATTATTGGTTGGGATTTAATTTTAGAATATGCTGTTGGCGCTGCGACTGTAGGCATCGCTTGGAGTGAATACCTTAATAACCTATTAATTAATGTACTCCATGTAAACCCAATTCCGTATTCACTTTCACATTCACCATTTCAAGTAGCTACTAGTGGAGAACACGGAATAATTAATTTGCCTGCAATAGGTATAGTTGCAATAATTAGTCTTTTACTAATAAAAGGAACACAAGAATCAGCTTTTGTAAACAACATAATTGTTATTATAAAGGTGTCAATCGTAATATTGGTAATCGTATTTGGGTGGAATTTTATTAACCCAACAAACCATACTCCATATATTCCAACGCCAAGTATTTTTACTGATGAAAATGGGGTAAGTCACCATTTTTGGGGGTATAAATGGAATTTTAGGCGCTGCTGGAACAGTGTTTTTTGCATTCATTGGCTTTGATGCAGTCAGTACAACTGCCCAAGAAACAAAAAATCCAAAAAGAAATTTACCAATTGGCATCTTAGGGTCATTGGCAATCTGCACCGTTTTATATATTCTTTTTGCTCATGTTTTAACAGGTATCGCAACAGTTGAAGATTTTAGAACTGGAGGTAAAGAAGCCTCAGTAGCTTTTGCTATTGAAAAATACATGATAGGTTACAAATGGTTAGCAGATTTCGTAACAGTTGCGATACTTGCAGGATTTTCATCTGTAATTTTAGTGATGCTATTGGGTCAATCAAGAGTATTTTATGCTATGGGTAATGACGGATTATTGCCGAAATCTCTGGGAAAATTACATCCAAAATACAAAACACCATACAAAGCAAACCTTATTATTTTACTAATTGTTGGCGTATTCGCAGGATTTATTCCTGGTAAAATTGTCGGAGAAATGACAAGTATAGGAACACTATTTGCCTTTATATTAGTCTGTATTTCTGTAATAGTACTTAGAAAGACAGAGCCCAATATGAAACGAGAATTCAAAACACCATTAGTACCAGCTATACCCATTCTTGGCGTTTTAGTTTGCCTTGCAATGATTTATGGTTTAGGTTGGACAAATTGGTTGCGATTAGCAGTCTGGTTAATAATTGGACTTCTTATTTACTTTTTATATAGTAAGAAAAACAGTAAACTAAATAATCAACACAAATGATAAACTCAATTTAGTGTATCGATTTAGACTGATTGGTACATTTGAATTATATTTGTTGGCATTTAATACCAAATGATAATGATACTTTCCAAAGCAGAACGCACCAAACAATTCATAATAGAAAAAACAGCTCCAATATTTAACAAAAAAGGATTTGTCGGAACTTCTATGAGCGATATTTTAGAAGCTACTAAATTGAGCAAAGGATGTGTTTATGGTAATTTCGAAAACAAAGACGAAATAGCCCTTGCGGCTTTTGATCAAAATTATAATACCATCGTGGCATACCTAAGAAAACAAATAGAAGTTCGACCAAATATGATCGATAGATTACTAGTGTATCCTGAAACATATAGAATATTTTTAGAGTTGCCTTTTTTAAAAGCAGGATGTCCAATATTGAATACGGCAACAGAAGCCGATGACACGCACCCACTATTGAGAGAAAAAGCAATCACGGCACTTAAATTTTGGAAAAAAGCAATCGAAAAATCCATTGAAACAGGTATTGAAAGAAAGGAAATTAAAGCTTCAATCAATGCAAACGAATTCTCCTATATTCTAATGTCTTTAATAGAAGGAGCCATGATGCAAGCAAAAGTTACGGGGAACTCAGAAGTACTTACCATCACTATGAATCATTTGGAAGAAATGATTAAAAACTTAAAAGCGTAAAAAAATTTAGTACAAAAAAGACCGATTGGTCTATTAAAAAACCGAAAATGGAAATTAAAACAACAGCATCCTTTCTATCCTACTTCGAAAAAATTCGCGAAGGAACAAATCAAATCATACAAGTCATACCAAAAGACAAAATGAATTGGTCATACAAACCCGGTAAATTCTCAATTGCCGACGTAATCAGACACATTGCGGCAATAGAAAGGAATGTATTTGCGGAAATAGTAATAGGAAACACTCCTTGTTACAATGGCTGTGGCGAAGAGGTTGCAACTTGCTATGATGATGCAGTACATTACTTCTATGAAATGCACAAACAATCAATGACAATCTTTAGTTCTTTAAGTGATAATGACCTCAATCGCAAAATAAAAACACTAAGCAATGCAGAAACAAGAATTGGAAGTTTTTTGAGAGCCTTAATTATCCATGAAATCCATCATTCCGGTGCATTGTGTATCTATTTAAATCTTTTAGATATAAAAACACCATCCATTTTTGGGTTAACGGAAAAACAAGTCATTGAAAAATGCAACACTTTAAAATTTTAAGATATATGAATACAACTTATTTAGAAAGCACAATAAAGCAATTTGAGTACTACAAAATGCTTGGTGACAAAACAATGACTCAAATACCAGACGAGAAGCTATTTTGGCAATACAATCAAGAAAGCAACAGTATAGCCATTATTGTAAATCACCTGAGTGGAAATATGCTATCGCGTTGGACTGATTTTTTAACATCTGACGGTGAAAAAGAATGGAGAAATCGTGATGCTGAATTTGAAAATAAAAGTAAAACTAAAGAAGAAATCCTTCAAAAATGGAATGAGGGCTGGAATTGCTTTCTCAACACATTAAAATCGTTGCAAGAAGATGATTTATCAAAAATAATCTATATCCGAAATGAGGGGCATACAGTCCTTGAAGCTATTAATAGACAATTGGCTCATTATCCTTATCACATTGGTCAATTAGTATTTATTGGTAAAATGATTTGCTACGAAAAGTGGGTTTCACTTTCTATTCCAAAAGGAAATTCCAATTCGTTCAATGCGGAAAGATTTTCAAAACAAAAACACAGACAACATTTTACGGACGAATTCCTAAAAAAATCAGATAACGATGAATAAGAGCGAAATAATAACCAATCTAAATGAATCGCACGCTACTTTTTGGAAAAGTGCAATTCAATTACCAAATCCAACAATAGGTAAAAAGGGCAAATGGTCAGTATATCAAAATGTAGATCACATTAATATTGCATTAATGCGATTAGGGAATTATCTAGCACTACCAAAATCACAAATCGAAACCTTATGTGGTTTATCTGAAAGAATGTCAACCAGCTATGAAAAACTCGTCAAAATATACCTCAATGTAATGTCTAGTGGCGTAAAAGCAACAGATTCATTTATCCCAGAAGTAAACCCAAATGGAAATATAGAAGAGTTAATCAGTCATGGCAAAAATTTACTCGAAATATTCATTTCCAATTTACAAGACTGGACAGAAGAGGAATTAGACCTATACCATTGTCCTCATCCGGCTCTGGGAACAATAACGATTCGAGAAACACTGTATTTTACTATTTACCATGTGCAACATCACGAGCAAATAATAATGAATCATTATTCAAAAAAATGAAAAATTAAGCCATGAATATTCGATTTTTAGAAAAAAATGATACTCTAATTTATCGCAAATTAAGGCTAAGTAGTCTGAAGGAATCGCCATTTGCCTTTAGCGATAGCTATGAAGACCAAGTGCATAAATCAATTCTAGATTTTCAGCTTGAAATTGAGAAAAAGGGTGACACATTGGAAAGTTTCACTTTAGGTGCATTCACTAATGAAAATCAACTCATTGGTTTTGTAAAATACAAGAGAGACCATCGTTCAAAAGCAAGACATAGGGCTTCTCTATTTTCACTCTATGTACTACCCAATCATAGAGGTAAAGGAATTGCCAAAAAACTAATTAATAATTTGATAAAAACCATAGAACCTATTTCAGGAATTGAGCAATTACAACTATCTACTATCATTTCAAAAAATTCACTAATTGAATTTTATGAAAGCTTTGGATTTGAAATACTAGGTGATGTAATTAAAGGTGATTTAATCATTGATAATCAATATGTAGATGCAATTTATATGGTAAAACATTTGAAAAAGATAAAAACAGAGTAACAATTAATATTTTAAATAATGCAACTATGGACATCAATTACAAAATTTCAAATACGGAACTAGAAGATTTGAATAGTATTTACAAATTGTTTGAAGAAGCAATTAGATATATAAAAAAGAATAATTATGTGGGCTGGACAACCTATGACAAGAACTTCATCAGGCAGAATATTGATAAAAAACTTCAATTCAAGATTACTGTCGGTAAAGACATGGTATGCGTTTATAGTGTTTGCTATACAGATGAACTAATTTGGAGGGAAATGGAAAAAGGCGATGCAATCTACTTGCATAGAATTGTGGTAAATCCACTTTTTAAAGGACAAAAGCAGTTCGATAAAATTCTCAATTGGAGTAAAGAAATTGCTGCCGAAAAAGGATTGAAATACATACGTATGGATACCTGGGCAGCTAATCCAAATATAATTGAATATTATAAAAGCTTTGGTTTTATTCACATCGAAAATTATACAACTCCAAATACCCTAGAGCTTCCCGACCAACACCGGAACCTCAAAGTGGCATTATTAGAAATGAAATTATAACTTTTTAAATCAAAGAAAATGGAACAAGCAAAATGGTTTGACAGGACTTTTAATTTTGATAATGATCAAAATATTTTCCCGGCTATAATAGAGAGACTTTCTGGAACACCAATAAGATTACAAGAGAAAGTAGAAGAATTATCAGAGGAAACTTTAGTGCTTTCATCAAATAATACTTGGACAATAAAAGAAAATATAGGGCATCTAACAGACCTTGAACCTCTTTGGATAGGAAGACTAGACGATATAAAAAAGGGGCAAATTGAATTACGTCCAACTGATTTACTAAATACTAAAACTGATCTGGCAAATCACAATGTTAAATCGTTAGAAGAACTCCTTTCCACCTTTAGTAAAATTAGAAAGCAAACTATTACAACGCTACAATCTATTGATGAAGAAACTGTTTTCAAATCAGCACTTCATCCACGATTAAAAACACCCATGAGAACAATGGATCTTTTTTTGTTCGTTGCTGAACACGACGACCATCATCTGGCTAGAATATCAGAGTTAATCAAAAAATATAAATACTAAAAATGAAAAATAAAATGAAAAAAATAGGTTTAGTTGGAGGTATAAGTTGGGTTTCAACCATGGATTATTATAAATTTATAAATGAAGGGATTAACAAGAAGCACGGAGGACTTAATTTTTCAGAGTGTATAATCTACTCGTTAAATTTTGGAGAAGTCCAAGCAGTGGGCTGGACTAATTCATACGATTTGCTTCGCAATGCTTGTGAAAGCTTAAAAAGAAGTGGCGTTGATTGCATAGTCCTTTGTGCTAATACAGCCCATTTATTCGCAGACCAATTACAAGAAGAATTACAATTGCCAATCATCCATATTGTTGAAGAAACGGCTAAAGTAATAAGTAAAAACGGTATCAAAAAAGTAGGCCTTCTAGGCACCAAATTCACTATGGAAATGGATTTCTACACCAATAAATTAGAAAAGTTTGGCATCGAGGTAATCATTCCCGAAAGTCAAGAAACAAGAGATTACATACAACAAACAATTAAAGAAGAATTAAGCATCGGTCTTATTAATACCGATACCAAGTCAAGATATATCAAAATTGCTGACGAGTTAATTAAAAAGGGTGCGGAATGTATCATTTTAGGTTGTACAGAAATACCACTGTTAATCAGTCAAAACGACTTTCCATTCCTTATTCTTGATACAGCAAAAATACATTCTGAAGCTATAGTTGCATACGCAACCTCTGGTCTATAAATACTTGTAATAAAAAATATAAAATCAAATTTAAAGCATCTATACTATGAAAAAAGCAGTAATCGTGGCATTCGATAAATTTACCGATATCGATATTTTTCTAGCTTGGGATTTACTTAATAGAGTAAAACTTCGTGATAGTGAATTTCAGGTTAAAATTGTTGGAACGAAACCAACACATGAATCCATTTGTGGTCTCGACATAACTACCCACGGTCTTATAGAGGAATGTAATAACGCAGACCTTGTCTTTTTTGGGAGTGGTCCGGGAACAAGACGTTTAATTAAAGACAAAAGTTACCTAGATCGTTTTAATTTAAATCCCGATAAACAAATCATCGCTTCAATGTGTTCAGGTGCATTAATTATAGCCGCACTCGGACACTTAAAAGGGCTATCAGCTACAACCTACCCATCTGCAGTTGCAGATTTAGAAAACTTTGGTGTTACTGTACTTAAAGATAAACATTTAGTAACACACGGAAATATTGGAACAGCAGCAGGTTGCTTGGCTGCAGTTGACTTAATCGGTTGGGCAATTGAGAAACTTTATGACAGCAAGATCAAAGAAGACGTGATTGCTTCCGTCAAGCCTATCGGACAAGGGCAGGTTTGCATTTACTAATATTGACTTTGTTAATTAATTTACAACACAACTATAAAATTATTAAAAAACAATCAAAATGACTAGTACAAAAAAAACAAGAATTGCCATCGCTGGGTTAGGTGGAATTGGAGGGTTTATCGGCGGTAAATTAGCCTATCACTATTTAAACAATAAACATATAGAAATCATATTTATAGCAAGAGGAGAAATGGCAGAGGCCATAAAAAAAGAGGGATTGTGGTTAGATTCTTATGATTCATCCTATAAATGTGTGCCGTCATTAACTTCCGATAATCCCTCAGAAATAGGAGCAATTGACATTTTAATTATATGCACAAAAACCTTTTCACTGGAAGAAGTGTTTAAAAAATACGCAAATAATCTTGCCGCAAACGCAACTGTAATTACTACCCAAAACATTGTAAATGCTAGAGAAATAATTACCCAATATTTACCTTACTCGACAACACTTATGGGAGGATGCATTTATATAGCTTCAAACATTATTAAACCTGGCAAGGTGTTACACGTTAGCGGTCCCGCAAAACTGTTTTTTGGTACTGAAGAAGAAAACAATACCAAAGGATATGAAATCGCTAAAATTCTTATAGATGCAGGTATAGATGCTAGCTACACAACAAATATAAGCAGTGCATTATGGAAAAAGTTTATGTTCGTATCTCCTGCAGCTATAGTTACAGCACTATTCCAAATAACTTTTTCTGAAATTTTGGAAACTACAAAAACAGAGTATCTATTTATCAACTTAACTTCCGAATTAATGCAATTGGCAACAGCAAAAAAAATTGCTATTGATGATAACACTGTACTAAACAACATGAACCTATTAGGCAATTTTAAAGGGACTGTAAAATCTTCTTTTCAATTGGATTTAGAAAAAAACAAACCAACTGAGGTAGACTCTTTAGTAAAATATGTCATTGCAGAAGCCAAATTATTTAAAGTCCCAACGCCGCATTTTGAAAGTGCCTTAACACAATTGCTCGAAAAATATAAATCACTAGTAAATAATTAAAAAATGAAAAATCTAATAAATGCAAGCATAATAGTATGCTTATTTGGAGTAACAATCTCAAGCGCTCAAATGAAAACAATTTCAGGCTTTAACCATGTTGAAAGTGTGGCTAGTGATGGTAAATTTATTTACGCAGCAGATATTGGTAAAGAACTGAACCCATCCGCAAAAGATGGTGACGGACAAATAATTAAATTGGACAAAAAGGGCAACATCATTGACGCAAATTTTGTAAAAGAAAAGCTAAACGCGCCGAAAGGTTTGGCAATTAATAAAGGAATTTTATTTGTAAATGATGTAGATAAGGTGCTGGCAATTGATTTAAAAACAGGTTCAAAACTATATGAAATAGACTTTGGTAAAGAAACAACGTTTCTAAATGATATTGCCGTTTGGGACAATAATACATTATATGTTTCTGCTACAGACAAGAGTAAATTGTTCAAAGTCAATTTAGTGGATAAATCCTATTCTGAAATTGTAACCGATATAACTATTGCAGGAATAAATGGATTGTTTTGTTACAAAAAAGCGAGTAGAATATATGTCAACGGATTTGGAAGCGACAACAAACCGAACGGAATCATTGGCTACATTAATTTGAAAGACAACAAATTTACGCGCATCACTAATTTAGAGGGCTATTTTGATGGTATATGCATCAGCAACGATGTCTTGTTTGTGAGTAATTGGTTAGCGTTTGAAAAAAAAGGTGTGATTCAAGGCATAGGAATATACGGATCAAATAGAGTGATAACTATCAACATTTCAGAACCTATTGCCGGACCAGCTGATTTCACAATAGTAAATGACGTATTAATTGTTCCGGGAATGATGAGTGGAGAAATTCATTTCATAAAATTAGATAGCGATTTGTACTTAAAAATATAAAATAATACCGCCAAAAAATCTAAGCATTAAGTGAAACTATAAAAATAACACAATGATTAAAAACACCTTAGCAACACTATTTGAGCTAAACCTCAATAAATTAATCTCAGAGCTTGAACTTTATAAAAATGAAAGCGATATATGGAAAGTGGAAAAGAACATTTCAAATTCAGCCGGTAACTTGACCTTACACATAGTAGGAAACTTAAACACCTATATCGGAAAAGAAATTGGAAAAACCAATTATGTAAGATATCGAGAACTTGAATTTTCCAATTCAAACATTCCAAGACAAGATTTAATTGAAAGTCTAAATCAAACTGTTACGATGATTAAAGACTCACTTATTAAGTTGACCGAAGATGATTTAAAAAAAGAATATCCTCTATTAGTCTTATCAGAAATGACAACAACTGAATACTTGTTGATACATCTAGCTACTCACTTAACTTATCATCTAGGTCAAATAAATTATCATAGAAGATTTATATAATAATAAAAAACGAAAAACCATGATTAGAACTATCTTACTACTATCAATACTAATTGTTAATTCACTAGCCTACTCTCAAAAACAATTTGTTTTAGGCAACATTGACGAATTAAATTCTGTTGAATTAAACGAAAAGAGAATAGTAAACATTTACTTACCAGAAGGTTATAACGTCAATGACACTATAAAATATCCTGTAATATATTTACTCGACGGTTCAGCAGATGAAGACTTTATTCATATTGTTGGATTAGTTCAGTTCAATAGTTTTGAATGGGTAAATCAAGTACCAAAGTCAATTGTAGTTGGTATCGCTACTATTGACAGACGAAGAGATTTCACATTTCCGACAACTATTACTAGAGATTTAAAATCGTACCCAACTTCCGGAAATTCTAACAAGTTTATAGCATTTATTAAAAATGAACTTCAACCATTTATAGAAAAAAAGTACAAAGCAAACAAAGATAAGACAATAATTGGCCAATCTTTAGGAGGACTATTAGCAACCGAAATTTTGGCAACTCAACCCACTCTTTTCAATAAATACATAATCATAAGCCCAAGTCTATGGTGGAATAATGGCTCTTTATTGAATGATGAATGGGTATCGGGATTAAAAACTTGTAATCAAAAAACAGACATATATATTGGTGTTGGAAAAGAAGGGTTAACGCCAACAGAAATCCCAAGAGTTATGGAAGTCGACGCCAATATTCTAAATGAAAAAATCCAAAAAATAGAAAACAAATACCTTTCAGTTTTTTTCGATTATTTACCCAATGAAAACCATGCTAGTATAATGCATCAGGCTGTATTAAATGCCTTCAAAATCCTAAATAACAAAGCAGTGGAATATTATTATTACAGGTAGTATCAAATAGAAAATAAAGAAGTAATGAAATTTGAACATTATGAAATTCGTGTGCTACATAAAGGAGACACTCTTGCTTTTTTTGAATTGATAGAAAATAATAGACCGCGACTTGAAGATTTTATTGCTGGAATTGTTTCTAAAACAAAAAGCAGAACAGACACTGAAATTTTCATGGATGAAATAATTCAGAAAAAATTTGATAAAACCTATTATCCACTGGTTATAATCGATAAAATCAATAATGAATTTGTTGGTTTTTTTGATGTTAAAAATATAGATTGGAGTATTCCTAAAGCTGAAATTGGTTATTTTATTGATAAAAATCAAACAGGTAAAGGACTTGCAAAAAAAGCACTTGAAGAGATTGTTTCTCATTTTTTCTACAACCTAAAATTCTCAAAGTTTTTATTAAGAATTCATCCTGAAAATAAACCCAGTATAAATGTGGCTGAAAATTGTGGCTTTACAGTGGAAGGAACTATCAAAAAAGACTACAAAAAGACAAATGGAGAAGTTGTAGATATGATGTATTACGGAAGAATAAATCCAAATATAGAAAGCAGTAAAACTACATAAAAATAAAAAAGATGGAAAAAAATCCAATATCAAAAGATAAAATTCGCTTCACTGATTGCGATATGTTAGGCCATTTGAATAACTCAAGATACCTCGATTATTTAATCAATGCCAGGGAAGACCATTTAAAGGACTTTTACAACTTTGATTATCAAGAGTACTTTAAAAATGATTTAGCATGGGTATTCAGCGAACACGAAATTGCCTATATTAAACCTGCCATTTACAATGAAATAGTTACTATTCAATCTACTTTATTACAATTAGATCTTGACCAACTTCATCTCGAAACCATTATGATGAATGAAGCACAAAATCAAATTAAAGCGGTCATGAGGTCTAAACTCGTTCCAATAAGTTTAAAAACAGGAAGAAAAGTGCGACACAATCCAGAATTTATGGAATGGGCTAAAAAAATTGAAAACAAAGAAATTCAAAATCAAGGCAATTTACAAGACAGAATTAAACAATTGATAATCGATTCAAAATCAAAATAGTGAGGTTCATTAGTAAGTAGAGAATTTCCATTTCAATAAGCTGCTTATAGCTTTAAGTTAACATAGGAAAGAAGAGTTCGTAAGCGAATATGACTAACTCTCTTTATCATATGAATATATTTTAGCACAGTCCAAAAAAAATGACTAATCGAAAAATGCCGCTTTAATATTGGCACTCCTTCCCCTCGCTCCTAAAAAATTACCGTCACAATTATTGATACAATAACACATATACAGCGTGACTTGCATTGATAATTCTTTCTCCAAAGCTACTGCAATCTATTTGATTTTTTTGCGCAATTTACATTAATAACGTTAGCCTTCCGGCTGAAAATCATTTTTTACTGATGCCTCGTTGCATTTTGGAAATATACTTTTCCAATATACTAATTTGATACATAAAGCAAACGAAACCCTCAATTCACTCGCTCTAAAGATTAATATATACTTTACTTGATACAATATTCATAATAAAAAACAGCAATTAGCTTATATAATAACTGCTGTTATTCAATTGATTATGAATTTAATTTTTGTTATACCCTAATTTGACACACTACTTTATTTATCAATTGTTACGGAATAAATAAACCCTTCAAATTGATTACAAAACCGAACTTCCAAATCGTTAGAATCCAAATCTTTCAAAACATCTGGATTGGGATGTCCGTATTTATTTCCATAACCAAAATTTATTACCACAGTAGTGCTTTTATCTGTTGACAAACTTGGTATATAGCCTTTATCCCATCCATGTACAGAGCCATGATGCGGAACTTGAAAAACACTAACATCTTTTAAATGATTTTTAATATAGTTACTGTCATGAATTTGGTTAATACCTATATCACCCGTCAATAGACTAACCCCCCAATAATAATGATTACTGTTACTTAGGATTGAGGTTACTTTATGAAAGTCTTTTTTATATTGATAATAATAATTAAAGTAGTGTGGAATAGTATAGTAATAATTGTTTTTAAACAAATGAGCTTTTGAATAACCAATAGGTTTATGCTGTACCACCAAACCTGTTTTATTATGGGATTTAAATATTCTTTTAAAGGTTTTTCGCAATTCAGCTAATTTTTCCTTATCATTTAAGATAATTTCTAACCGACTTTGTTCTAATTCTTCTCTATCCATACGCCACCCATAATGACTTAGCAGTTCTGTTTTTAAAGCTTCTAATTTTTCATATTGCCCAAGTTCATTATAAATATAAAACTCCCAAATGTCGTTTAAGTATAATGAATTGTTAGCTTCTTTAAATTCAACATTTGCAGGTAAAAATTTATCTTCAAGAGATGTATCTACTCCTTTGGAAACAGAGAGAGAATCAATTAATTCAAAAGAATTAGAGTCTGTTTTTAAAGGATTATCTGGTGTTTCATTAGTATCCACATTGAATCCTTCTGAATTACCTCTTAAGTAAACAATCCGTTTGATTTCTGAACTTTCAATATTTATTAAATAAGTATGCGGGCTAATAATAAAACGTATGTAATCATCATAGTCTACGGTATTATTTACAGTATGTCTCAAGGCAACATATAGACGCTCAATGGGAGTCAGATAGGGCAAATAAATAGTATCACAAATACAATTGGTCAATAAAGCTTTTACTCCGTTTACATGGTCGTCATCTAAGTGGGACAAAAACAAAACATCCAAATTAAATCTTGAAATAGGATGATGTGGATTCCGTTTGAATGCATTTATACTGCTTTGCAAATGAATTCGATTACTCAAACTACCGCAATCATAAACCATTCTAAAAGGAGTATCTCGGCTATTTTCAAATAGTATTTCACCAGTATAAAATGAACCCTGCCCGACAGGATGAAAAGTAAAAATTGAATCAATCATATAATATATAGTAAAGATTAAGGAACTAAAAATAAATAGGGGCAGTATAGTTTCGTTTGCAGTTCAGTCATACAATAGGCTTGTTTGATTAAAGCATCAATCTCAGCATCACTCAACGGCTTAAGGTTGGTAACAACACTTCGTGCAAGCTCAATCTCTTCTGCACTTGGGCTCTGGCTTAAAATTTGTGTATAATTTATTTTAGTTTTCAAATAGTGCTCAATTTTATCCCATTCCCTATTTTGAATGTCAATTTGAGGTATTCCATGATCCTGAAGTACCGATTGAGTGACTATTCCTTTTTTTAAATTAGTCATAAAACCACTAAGGCAATTATCAACATCCCATCCCAACGATTGATAGGCAATTTGTCTTTTATTCGTTCGGTAATTTTCATAGACATGCTGAATCATTTGAACTTTTTTTATCCTATCCATGAATATATCACAGGTTCGTGTCAATAAATGGATAACATTCGTAAAATGGTTTTGTGGTACTAATTTGTTACCAGCATCACTAACAATAACAATATCACAATTATACTCACTATTGTCTTGCGTTAGTTTATGCAATCCTTGATTGTCATATACACCGCCATCTACCAAACAAGGTTTGATGAGATCATAATCCTTTGGGTCTTCAAAATAACTTTTATCGATATAAATAGGACTAAAAGCAAACGGAACACAAGTAGAGGAAGCTACTGCTAGTGAAATAGGAAATTTTTTTTGAGAAAAAGCAATGCCTCCGTCAGGACGAGCCTTTGAACTATAGGAAGAATCACTCATTCTGTTTTTGGAAAAAGTAAATAACCTACAGGTTTCTATGTTTGTGGCATTAATGGCCAAAATAGGTTTTTCCGAAAGTTCGTCAAGTGTTTTATTGTCAAAAAACCATTTAGAATAAAGATTATTTACCATCCTACTCGAAGGAAAAATAAAATACTGAAACTTCAAAATAACATATATAATTCCAACAAGAATTAATAAAGAAATCCACGGATACGACGTATATAAAAGCCAGAATGACAAACAAATTATAGCCAACAAAATACCATATACAAATAGCATCCTAGTAGAAAAAAGAATAGTGTCTATAATATTTCTTTTGACAGCTTTTTTGAGTCTATTTTCAAAATCAGTAAAATTACTTTGGTGTAGGTTATAAAAAGCACCTGTTATAGAACCACCCGATATTGTTGAAATAACATCAACTTTATCGAGTAACCCTAGCTCTTTAAGTTTTTTAAGAGTGCCTAAATGATATATGGTAGCTCTATAACCACCACCAGATAAACTGAGACCTACTCTTTTATCGTTTTTCATGTTTTTTTTAATAGAATACTTTTGTTCTAAATTATTTGTTGTGGATGACTACATCAAAGTACAAGTTGGTAGCACCTCCTTCTATCATATTGGTTGGGTTTATAGTATTAGGATAGTTTTCATCTTGAATAATTACTCTTTCACTAGTTTTTTCATTTAAAGCATCCAACAAGGGCTGAAAAGGCATTTTCCAATGCTTTGCTTTTGCCATGCCTTTATCAACTGGTATCATGGCTATTAATTCTTTACTTACCATTTTTTCAAGACCTCGCTCTTTCATAGTAGCATTATGGCTGCCATGGTGACCAACTTTATAAAATACAGTTCTCTTGAATAAATCATCAATTTTCACAATTTCATCCTTGCCATTATTTTTAACAGTCCATTCATAATTGAACCAGGAAAGCCAATTTCCTATTTGAGCATCGGCGGGAAACAATAATACTTTTCCAGTATCAATAAATTCAAAAGCCAATGCAAGACTAGTATTATTAACAGCACTGTCTAAAGCAATGGCTAAATTACCTGCAGTAAATAACCAATCACCATCAATATTTTGCCAACTATTTTCGGGTTTAAAATAAGATGCATAATACTTTGTTGCCTCTTCAATACTGATACATTCTTTATCATTAAAGGGTCTGTTACTATCTTTATTTTCAATATTGTTAGAATGTGCTATTGCAGAATTAAAATTATCTCCTAAGGCAATACCATAATCAATCTCATAGATTTCACTATTTTTCTTAGAGGGACTCATCTTATTTAAAGCTTTACTATCCTTGGGAGGACCTAAAACATAAATTCGTACACCTGGTAATTCTTTTAATTCTATTACATTATTATTGGTAGGGTCTAGATAAACTTGTTTAGAGTTTTTTCTTTTTCGTAAGGTATCAAAAGCCTCACCTGTACCTCCACCACTTATTCCTAAAACATCACCCTTATTGTCAATACCAAAAAAATTGAAAAAAGAAGTAAAAGCGGATAGATATTCCTGATGTCCTTGCTTTTGTTTAACACTAAAATTATTAGCCGGAGCATCCTTTAACTTAACATAGGCAGCTGTAATAGCCGCTAATTTTTTTTCTGTACTCTGTTTTAATTTCTTGGCATAGTCATCATTTGGGTTTCCTGTCCAAGCCATCCATATTTCATCAACTGTTATACTATCAAAAATATCTTTAGCTTGAAGAAATCCTGATAAATGATCCCAATGTTCGTGAGTAGCAACGATTACATCAAGCCTTTCATTGGTACTTTCTTTTATGTTTTGTGCCACAGCCTTCATTTTATCCGAATACACCTTTCCTTTCGAAAGAACGCCACAATCAATGAGCATGTTGAATGATGTATTTTCAGAGTCATTAAATGTAAGTAGAAAACAATCCCCTAAACCCTGACGATACATTCTTATTTTTAATTTTTCAATTGATTTCATAATACTAATGTTTTGAATTATGTAATGAGGCAAAGGGACCATAAAAACTATTCGTTTCAAATGACATCCGCAGAGCATTATCATCTGCTTCTAACATCGAATTATTGATGAAGTTTTTTCTTTTTTCAAGACGCTCTTCATCTTGAATATCTTTTTTAATGGCATATAACAATTCGGCAGTGTCCAGATCAAAAATCAGAGTAACTCCACCATAAAAACTAATTTCTTCTTTTCCATCTTTGTTAAGAGCTACTCTTCTCTTTTGACTGATAGACATTACGGCCTGATTATTAATTTTTCCGTTAAAATCGATACGTCGGTTAAAAGCAAGGGATTGTACAAAAAATTTAGGAAACCTATTTTTATCACTCAATTCAACACCCAATGATTCATATTCTGAGTCGTTAAAAACCAACCCCGTTAAGTCTTCAAACTCTTTTACATTTTCAAATTTGAAATAAAGCCTGTTATGTATTTCTTCTTTAAATTTATTATGCTCTTTATAGTAGGTATCTCTGTCATCAAATACATTTTCCTGGTTTTTTACAAAATCCTTTAATAAATTCTGTAGTTGCCAAAATTGATTTTTTATAGAGTCAGGCAAAGTATCCATTTTTGACCAACGCAAACTCTCAATAGAAAGTGTTTTAATACCATCTGGATAAATACCCCTGTTTCTAAAGGCTTCAATAAAAATAACTCTGTAATTTTTATCGTCAACGGGCACTATCTCACAGTCAGCCGTTATAAGTGCTCTAAGAAAATCTCCAAAATTAATATCAACAGGTGGAAGGAAATCAAGTGCTCTTATGCACATATTCAAAACATGTTGTGCTGCTTTGGAAGCTTCTTCAGATAATCGGTTTACCAAATCGGGATGGAGATCTCCCAAAGGTAAAATACCTGTACCGTTCGAGGCAATTCTAAATAAATCGGAGACTCTTCGTTTATATATTTGAATAAAAGCCTCAAATATCGCAGCTACCAATATAGAACCTCTGTCATGTGGCTCAGTTTTTAATAGATAGTCGTTTGGATTGGGTGCTTTAGTTTCCCATTCTTTTGTGTCAGGATTTATTTTTCCTATAGCATCTCTGAGCGAGCCATAGTTCCCTATCGCATGTCCAAACTGCTGAGCTAGCTCACCTAATAAATTTTGACTCTTCAAATCACCCCTTGTCTTTGCAATTTGATTCTTAATAACATCCTTAAAAGTAAAATGTTGGAAAAGCGCGATAATATCGGCAAAAGCTTCATGAAAAGCTAGGGTATCTGGATTGTTCTTGTCAATTAACTTAGTGTTTATACCATCCAAAATAGCATGAGTCACCTCATGCGCTATAATATCATGCGACAAACAAGTAAAAACAATGCCATCGGGAAGTTGTGTTCCCGTGTTTTCAGAAACGGCAGGAAAATAACCAAATAATATAGCTTTTTTATTTGGATTATAAAAAGCGTTAGCCTCTCTTATTGCATGGGGATACAGTCGCAACTTAGGAACATAAATATCCTTCTCAATAATTCCTTTTTTATTGTAAATAATGCCTGGTGACCAAAGAACAAATCGTCCTAATGCTTTTTCAAAATTTTGAATCGTAGTCATTGCGACAGCATAAACCATTTGTTGATGAAATTGCGGATTACTTTCTGAGGGGGTCAAACCATCAGTCGCAACAACATTAATATCATTTAAATCGACTGGTGGGTAAAAGCAATTACTTGAAGGGTCATAGTCTATTACTTCTAGATAGGCTCCTACTGGTCCAGGAAATTCATAATCTTCCCATCGTATGTTAAAAATTAAATTGTTAAAATTAGCCGTGTCTGAATTATTAGAAAGACTGGGGTCAAAGGTATATCCCCACAACCTTCTGTTAATTGGTTTTTCATATATTTTCATACTTCAAATATTAGGTGTTTTAAAATCAAAGTTTATATCAATTCTTATTTTTTAAAGTGGCAATCTCATCATTTAATTTTTGTTCCATCTCTGCATATTTTGCTTCCAACGCTTCATTTTCCTGTTTTAATTTTGTTAGGTTATCATTGGCATTCTTAGCTTTTGAATCTTCATCTCTTGAAAGCACATAGCCGGCAATAGTTCCCAGTAATGCTGCCAAAGTGGTATCACTTATTAAATTGTTTCCAGCCAATGCCAAGATGCAAATTCCCGGAAACATTAAAACGAGCCCAATAAGTTTAATAGATTGAAAACCTATGTACTGGTCGTGCTTTTTGATATGGGCAAAAAAATTATAAAACAGAAATAGCATAACCACAAAAAATAAGATACTAATAGCGAGATAACCTTTTTCTCTAAAACAATCAGATTTACATCCTTCTTTTTCAGTGGTAACTTCTCCTTTTTTGACAACCGTTTTCTTCTCGACAGCATTAGTGATAACCTCTGGATTTTTAGTGGTATCCGATTGCTCGGTTTTTTTCTCCACCTTAGGTTTATCAGATGGAGTATTTTTTTGAGCTTCAGTCCCACCAGCATACATTGGTGCTAAAAAGAGGAATAGCAGTAAAATCATTTTGAATTGGGACGTCATAACCAAAGTTTTCATAATCTAAAATTTAAAAGTGAATAAATAGCCAATGCACCCTATATCCCAAAACAGAATATAATGGCACAAAAAAACTGTCCGATTTCAATATAGAAATCTAATACAGTAAACAATAAAATTTTGTGGTATTTTAATTCTCTTTAAGAGAATTAAATCTAAAGTAATAATTCTTGTTAAATAAAAAAAATATAAAAGGATATTTTTCTTAATATCAGATATTTATAAATCATAAAACTTGCTAACATAAAATTAAATCTTACTCAATATTAAAGACTTTACAAAGAAACAGTGAGTATAAACTAAATTCAAATGAGTATGAAAGAGAGATAATGACAAAATTAATTTTAGGAATTTACTGCTAAATTTATAACTGAATGTTGACTAAAAATCTACAAACTAGTCATTACACTTTTTAAAAAATAATTTTCGGTTTAAATAAGCCAAATGAAAGCCGAAGAAGTATATAATATCCTAACTCGCCTTGCTGAAATGGAAATGCAAAAATTATATAAAATAATAGGTAAAAAAATAAATTCAGTTACTTTCTGGAATTTGCACTGAAAAGCATTCTTTACTGATACTCCATTACATTTTGGGCATTTTACTTTTTTCAAGTTTTAATTTAATACGCAAAGTAAAAAAAATTCTTACTTTTATTCGCTTTATAGATTTGTAAATATGTTTAGCAATACAATATTTGTAAAAAAAACAGCAATTAGATTTTATTCTAACTGCTATTTTTCAATAATTTAAATTTTGAATTTAGGTGATGTCTTATTATGATACTACCCTGTAAGAGGTATATTCTTTACTCTTTAATAAACTTATGACTTGCTGTTCCTTTATCGGTTACAATCTGAATAAAATAACTCCCCGTTTTTAATTCGGAAACATCAATAGTTTCATTTGGATTAGTATTTTTCTGAACTAATTGCCCTAGCAGATTATATATATATAAATATTTTATGAGAATAACTGAATCACCATTTATAGTAAGCGTTTCCTTTGCAGGATTAGGATAAACGCGAATAACAGGAATTACATTTTCATTTACAGCTAAAGGCGAACAAGCCTCTGTAGCATATTTAGCAACAAAAAAATCTGATTGCGAACCACCATTAACTATTTGCTGACTGTTGTTAAAATACTGTGTACCACCTATAGCGCCGCCTAATATATAATCGCCAGAGGCATCTGAAGTTATTGAAGCTCCCACATCGTCAAACCCAAGATTCCCTGGTATTTTGGTTAACCCTATACAAGCTCCAGTATCTTTATTAAAACGGGCTAATAGAACCTCAACACCTTCATTATTAAATATGTTACTTGCATTTAAAGTTTGAGTTCCCCATGTAAAATCTGTACCAGCACAATAACTGGTATAACCCAGTTCATTGCCATTTAAAACTATTCCCCCATAGTTTTGAGAACCTTTATTGTTATATGAACTCCATAAGACCTGACTGGCAGTAGGGTTTGTTTTCATTACAAAACCAGGTATTACACTTTCAGGCACACTAAATCCTAAAAAACTTTCCATTCCAAAGCCAAGAATTTTACCACCAATATAGATGTTGTTTTGGGCATCAAAGTCAAGGTTATAAATATTTAATGCTCCCGCATCAGCATAAGTATCTTCTCTTACCCACTGAAAATTTCCTTGAGGATCAAAACAAGCCAAGAATGTAGAATGAGTAACTGTATTGCCAGCTACTACTGCTGTCTCAGTACTGTCATAAGATTTAGTGGAAACTATATAAAAATAACCATTGTACTTATTGCGATACATACTAAGATATCCATATCCTCCAGTAGTTTGTATGTCTAAAGGAATATTGCCCATATAATTACCCTGAGCATCATATTTTAAAATAAAAAAATTAGCTCCTGCCATTGTATTAACGAAAGCACCTCCTTCATAAGTATCCGGCGGCAGCAATACCAGCCAATAGTTATTTCCATCAGCATCTGTCTGGAGTGATCTTGATGCGGTAAAACTATAATTAAGGGTTTGATCAACATTAACAGGCTGGGGTCTTTTTATCCATTGCAACACCCCAGTATCATTGTATTTGGCTAAAAACAACGTTCTACAATCCTGTGGGGTTTGACTAATGATGATATCATTATCAATGCGAGGAGGGTAAAATGAACCTTCCTGACATTGCCCAAACTGACCTGCTACATATAAGTTATTCTGATTATCTACCTGCAACTGATTTACAGTTTCCCGACCATTACCCCCAATAATCTTAGACCAACGGTAGCTGCCGTCACAACCAAAACTAAACAAAGCAAAATCGGAAGGATAAGACCCTGAATCAAAATTGGTTTTTACTACATTATCAATATTCAAGCCTGATGCACCCACCCTTGATAATCCATAAATGTTTTTATTGTTATCGGTTACTAAGCTATAGGTTTCCTCTTGGTTATGTATGTAGTCAGGAGCCATAGCTTCTAAAGCACCCCCTCGTTTACCCCATTGCCAACTTTGACAATGAGAGACAAAACTTAGAAGTAAAAGGAATAATAACAGTATTTTTTTCATATTTTCATATTTTAATTTTTTATCATTCGAGTACTTTCTATTAAAGTATTGTTTTGTTTCATTAAAATTAAATAATGTCCTTGAGCATAGCGACTACAATCTACAGTAATTGTTCCTTTACTTTCGGAAGGCTGCCATTCTTGTAGCGTTCTACCTAACAAATCGGTCAAAACAATAACTTTTATTCCTGTTGTAGTAACAAAGTTATAAAAAATTGTACTACTATCACCCGCCGGATTAGGAGCAAGTACTAATAAATTAGCAGCGGTTACCTGAGGATCGTTTAAATCAACTGTTCTACATGTTGGACAGCATAATCTTTTAAATGTGAAGACCAAATCCGTTAAACAGATATCATCTTTATAATGACCTTCTCCAACTACGCTTACAGTTCCTCCTAGGAAACCATTAGTAGGATAAAAAACAAACGTTTGTACACTGGAACCCAAAGGTAAATTAAGTACACTTGGAACAAAATAACCTTCGCCATTCGGTGCAGACAGCCCTATGCTTGCAGCAGTTCCATATGGATTATTAATAGTTGTTGTAATTGTGTAGGCATACTGACCGTTTGGCATAAGTCCACAAGTAATTGCTCTTCTTGAGAAAACAAACTCGCATTGTTTTACTTCAGGGCAATATTCTGGCATTTTAATATCGAATGTTTTCGTACAAATAACAGAACCTATACTACTAGTGATAGTTAATGGAACTACTCCACCACCAAACCCGCTTACGGGATAAAAATAGAAATGCTGCACTGTTACGCCATTAGGTGCTGTAACACTACTTGGAGTTATGGTTCCAAAGATTGCCGGAATACTCAATACAGAGGTGGCATTTATTGCATAAGGATTAGTTATTTCAAAAGCTATATGATATAGATTCCCATCATTTGTTTTGACACAATTTAACGTCTTTAACTTATAGTTAAATCGACACTCTTCGATAGATTCACAATTTTCCGGAAAGCTTATATCTATTTTTTGACTACATGTATTGTCACTAGTTTGTGAGGTTATAATTGTTGAGACCAGCCCACCATTAAAGCCTGCTTGACCCGTGAATAATACGGTGTATGTCCAGTTGCCAGGTTGCAAATTAACTGTTACTGGAGTAAAAAAACCTTCACCATTTGGTGCTGAAAAAGTAGCCCAAGCCGAAGTAGTACCAGGATTATTAATATGTAGCACTACCTGATACATAGTTTGATTATTAGTACGGATGCAATTAATTTCGCCAACCTCAACACCGTAGCCGCATTCGCTGCAAACAATAGATTCAATGGACATACTACCTGTAACTAGAGTACAGTATCCGTTGTCTAACTCCATGCTATAATCAGTATTAGCATCTAAATCGACCAAAGGCGACATACTACCAGAACCACTTGATATTGGCGTGTTATTAGCTAACCAATACCACTTTTCAAACTCGCCCAAAGGTCCTATAATATAACCTGTAGGTTTATCACATGCTTGATAACACCCTTTAGGAAATATCCACGATAAAGGTTCCAAATCCATCGGTAAATCCAACTGAGTTTTCACAACACATTCATTAATTACGGCACGAACCTGCAAAGGACCATCGTGAGTCATAATAGTATTTGCCCCAGTGTCACCATTACTCCAATAATAACCCACATCGGTTTGCGGATTGGTTACCTCAATTGCTACTTGATAAGGATCACAAGTTAACACACTAAGCGACAACACTGGCATATCAGGTAACGCCACAACGTTTACTGCTAATGTACCCGCTGCACTGTTGCAATAAGTGGTGCCTCCTGCTAAAATTTTAGCAATAACACTATAGATATGAATACCTGGGATACTTTGTGTATCTGTAATGGTATTACTATTATTCCATAACGATTGCAATACACCATCTCTATACCATTCGTATATAACACTATTGTTAACTGGCACTTTTAGTGTTATGGGGCTGTCAACACAAGCAATGGAGTTGCCCGTTATAACTGGGGTCTGAGGTAGTGGAGTGAATGCTACAGTAGCAGCTTGTGTGGTATATAAACGACATCCATTACTATCTTGTAAATACACTAAATATTGCCCATTCTGGGTAACTGCTAAATTAGAGTTGGGTAATGAGGTACTTGCAAATGGTGTAGCAGTTACATTATTTTGATACCAAGCATACTGTGTTGGAGTTATTGTGCCAGGAGTTGGATTATAGTGCAGTGTCATTTGCCCTCCTTGGCATACTGTAGCAGGTGTAACCTGTATAGTACCTGCCATATTTGAGTTAATTATGGTTACAACCCGTATAAATGTAACCGAACAACCATATTGATTAGAAACCGTAAGCGTGATTTGTTTAGGACCTCCTGAAGTGAATGTTTTTACAGGGTTTTGTTGTAGGTTAGTTGCCTCATTGTTAAAATTCCACAAATATTGATTCCCAGGTTGTGGGTTGGTTACTGTAAATTGAACAGCGCTATCTTTACAAATATTATTAGTAGATGTGAAACTTGCCGATGGTAAATTTGGCAAGTTTAAAGGTATAAATTTTTCGCATGCAGTATATCCTGGTCGGTATATTCTAATTCCTAGTTGATAATTACCTGGCGATAAGTTTGCAGAAAATTGATAGATACCACTTACTGTGGTTCCTAAATACCAGTTACTGCCATTATCCACTGAAAACCAATATTGTGTGGCAGGAGTCTGAGCATAATAAGTTGAAAAGTCCAATAAGGTAACTTGATAAGTATTGCCCGTTCCACAACTTACTTGGTATTTCAAATCGGCTTTATACGGAATAATAAAACTAAGCTCTTTAAAAGTGTGGCAATTTTGTCCACCATAATCATAAAAAGCATTTAATCGGATAGGATATTCACCAGGTGGTATATTCTCGGCTTCGAAGTAAGAAGTGGCAGAACTTATTATCGTGGCTCCAGGCAAACTTACTTGCCAGTTTGCTGAGGTATACCCCGCAGGAAGCAAGGTTGGGTAAGCTATTATTCCATCACAACCATTATTATTTACAGCTATATCAACAACTTCTGGGGCTGTACATCCGCCACAGTCATGAATAACCTGAAAAATCTGGGTAGAACTTGTACAATTAAAAGAGTTGGTAAATCCCGCCATCTGGAATTTTTTAGCACATATTTACTTGCAGTTAGGATTATTTAAATTAAATAACATTTCATCACTGATAAATATTTCCTTATTCTTTAATCTTACGAAATTTAAATTAATCGTATCAAAACAATAAGCGGGAGTGGACGAATTATCATTCATATTGGCAGTTATTATTTCCCTTGATGCCAATTTCCATTCATTATTACGTTGAACAAAATTTAAAAAATAAAGTCGATAGTTATTATCATTATTAAGCTTATAAATAATTTTCAAACCATTCAAGATTTCCCCTCGTTTCTTAATGTAACATTCATCTAAATCAATTGTTCCTGCATATTCACCAAAACTACCGTCTTCCCACAAAAAATTTTGCTTTAGAACCCAGCAATCAATAAAATTTTTCTTCTTGTCTTTAATACTTATTGCCGTTTTAATATAACAATCAGATGAGCTACCGATATTATTTTTTCGCACAAATTTTATCGCATCAGGCAATGTACCTAAATCTCCAAAACAGGAATCGCCGACAAACACCGATTTAGTTATTTTCAAGGTTTCTTTCCAGTCATCATCTTCCATTTGATCGTACTGGTCATTATCAGAAATATCGAGGTAATAAATCTGCCTTGCTTCGTTGTCATCTTTTTTTAAGTATTGATGCTGTTTTTCACAGGAGAATAATAAAAAAGTGGTAAGGACTAAGAAAAATTTATTTACATTGATCATATTTAAAAAGTATTTTTAAAAACCCAAAGTATTTTTGGCGCTCGTCATAACCATTAATTTGAGCTTTTGGATTAAACTTTGCGTCTGGATTGTTAATTTTTGCACTTACTGCTTTAACGCAATTATCACTGTCATCAATCGCAATTTTATTTATTTCATTGATATTCCAGTACCAGGCAGCAGAATTACAAGCCTGAAATAAGTCAGATGCAACAGTAGTTGCAAATTCTTTAACGGCATCCATTTGCTCTACAGTTATCCATTTATTATTTGTTCTAGCATTGAACGCTGTCACCGATTCGAATTTATCTTTAAGTCTTTTCCTCATGTATATATCAAAAAAAGTTGTTCCTTTTTGATCATCATAATAGCGTAAATAGTTGTAGTCATGTGTGAGCTGACCAATTCCGCGGCCTCTATAATCGTCCCCTCCCTGTACGTTTGAGGATGGACTTTGCTCATAGGTAGCTCTTAACTTTTGAGACTCTTGGTAAATTTGTGCAAAGAAATGCATTTTTAGGATGCATGAATTTAATTGGCATTTGTCAATGATTTTATTTATTTGCGTAGTAAATTTAGTTAAAGTTGCGTCTTGAACAATAATTTTTTCAGGGTAATCGATAAAAAATAATCGGTCTCCGTCGGGTGCTGTTCCGTCAGATTTATATTCAAATTCCGACATCAACACTCTTTCCGTTAAAACCGTTAAAGTTTTTCCTTTAACTTTAGGTTTACGCCCTCTTGCGGTACTTTGATAAACTTTATTGTCTTTATCTTTATATTGTTTGTTTCCAGTGTCAGGATTAATAGCTGCCCTATCAATATACCAGGTGTCTAATTTTCGTAATTGTGTAACAAGATATGTAACATCTTCCAATGTAAATATTGTTTTTTTGCAAATGCATGGTTCCTTTTTTGCCTCTTTTTTAGGAGGTTCTTTCCTTGCTTTCTCTAATTTAAATTCAATTGTTTCACCAGTATACCCATTACAGGATATGAAGGCTTTGAATTCAAAACCTCCCCATTCATAATCCGGATCTAAATTATTTATAAGACTTTTTTGGACTGACAATTTAATACTGGTTGAGCCAGTGCTTTTTATTTTAATTTTTACTCCCGCAACGGGTGTGTTTTTAAATACTTGGTTAATTTCAATAATATCGATTTGAGCATCTCCATCTCCAACTGATTCTGATTTGACCAACAACATAATAAAAAAAGTATCTATATTACTCGTGACAGATTGAACAGATATTTTCAGCGCAGGCTTAGGATCAGATGCGATCTCGTCATAGAATGACGGAAATGGTATTCCTAAGCTTCGCCAATAATTTAATTGTGTTTTTGTAAACATATAAAAGTAAAAAAAATGTAGATACCTGCAAATACAGGTATCTACTATTAATATTAAGTTGTTGGTTCTGTTATTAGCATTTCTGTTAGATGTTTTATCGTACTAAAAAATTGTTCCGTAGTTGATAAGATGCCCGAGGTTATCAGTAAGCCTATTATCAGGATTCGACCTCAAATATCTGTCAGCACCTGTCCCAACAATATGGACGCTCTCTCCTATATACCAGTTTGTCTGACTATAATTCCAAACTCTAGTTGAAACTGTATTAGCTGTATCTTCAACTAGCTCTATCGCTCTTGCTTTAGTAACTTTTGTTGGCAGCGCAGCAATATTACCCGTCATTCTGTGAAACGCATAATGCGTAATAGTGTCTCCATCTTTCCAGACACCTGAAATTCTATATTCCATTTTTTAATCTTTTTAATTGTTATTAAAAATCCCGCTTGACTGGGAAACTATATTTTGAATACAACGCTGTTCTCAATACCGCATCGATTCCTTGTTCATCAATCATTTCAATCACCGAGCAATGCTAATAATTTTTGACACAATATATATATCTTCAAAAATTATTTACAATCCCAATTAGCATCCGGCATTTGATCAAATGTGGAAAAATCAATTTCATTCTCGGGTAGTTTTTCACCATCTATAGGATAACTGAGTCTTTTATTAGTTTTGTCAATACAATAACCTATGGTTTTATTGTAAAATGAATCTGTGACGATTCTTTCTTTTGACTCTAAACTCCATTTTTTGCTATGCAATTTAAAATTTAAAGCATAACATCCGAGGCTTCCGTATTGATGCCTTACAATTTTCAAAAAATAATCCTCAACCCCTCGTTTTGAAGTTGCTATACCCTGGGATAATTGAAGTGACGAAGTTGTATTTATCGATTCCTTAACTGTCCACAATTCTAAATATTCCTCATTTTTCTTTTCTTTTATCAAATATTTTATAAAAGGCTCATCCGATAATTTCTTTTCATCTTGATATTGATATGCCTTTTTAAAATTTTCGTCAGAATAACTTCCAATGAAATGCTCGCCAACATATATGCATTTTAAAACCAAAAATATTGTCGGATTTGATTTTGATTCTCTTATATCGATTTTATAAATAAGGCTATCTTTATCAAAATCAACTACATTAGTAGTAAATTGAGTTGTCGTTTTTTTCTTCTGTTGATTGCAGGAAAAGCATATAATCGCAATGAATACTAATAAAAATTTATTTGCATCCATTATTAAAAATGTTTTTATAATATTAGAAAAAATCATGCGTTCATCGTAACCGTTTATACCTCTTTTTGGATGTTTGCTGTCAAATTTTGTAGGTCATAACTTTATCTCAAAAATTTTGATGTGATATATGTAGCCCAAATACCCAAAATCCCATTCAGTATAAAACAACTCTTCTTTACCATCACCATTAATGTCGTGAAGGAAAAAGGCAGGTGTTCCATTTTTAACATTGAATTTAAAAGTTTGAACCTCTTTATCTGGGTAATATATATTTAGATATGCCACTTGAATGTTTTTATCTTTATTATACATTTGATATATAGTACCATCTTTTCCTTGTCTGACCACATTCATATCTCCATATTTTTTTAATATCGATTCAGAATTTCTTAACTCATCATTTTTAGAAAAAAGTAAGTTATTTAGTGAGGTAGATTGAAGGTTATATTTTTTAAGCAAATAACTAAAATTCCTTTTCTCTGGAATCTTTTTACCATTTACAATTAATACTACAGTAGAATCGGCGGTCGACTCAGAAGTGTGATAATAGCTATTAGCTTGAAACAATACTACATTATCAGAAAGAGCAAATTTTGAATCTAATTTTGCTGAATTGTTATTTCCTTCTATTGTAATTTTAGATATTAATTGAAGCCTCTTGTTTTCTTGTTTGTTGTTGTTACAACTTACTAAAAAAAAGATTAGAAAAATAATTTTACTCTTTTGGTACATAGCTAAATAATTTAACTGAGTTTTTATCTTTTGGTAATAATTCAGGTTTGTCTTTGAAAAATCTCTTTATCGAATCCTCATCAAAGATATATGTAGTAGATATTCCATCTTCTAATTTCTTTACTAACAATACAGATACTTTACAATCTTCTTGAAGCCAAAAATAGGTTCTTGCAAGAAACCATTTTGGATCATCTTTCGAACCAATTAGATTAAGGTCACGCCAGTATCCTTGTCCATGCCAATGTGGATATAAATTCATGGGTTCGTCTATATAAATATAATCTTCAATAAATTTTTTCATGAGGTCAATTTTCTTTTGCAACCCATTTTTAAAATATGCCGTTTCTACCCAATCTTTAATTAGAACACCATTTGCCATTTTAAAATCTTTATATTCATCACCTTGTCCAAGATAATACATGAATATTTTATATGTTTCAGGTTTTGAGTTATGAAATACTGAACGACTCATTCCTACTTTATATCCTTGATCTGTCACTAAATTAAAATAAAGCCATGCAACATCCCATAATTCTCTATCTCCATTGGCGGATTCTCCCATCGAAACAGCAATAAATTCAGCCTTTTGCTTATCATCCAGAACTAATGGTTTTGCTTTTGTTGTGATTGGACCTACTAGGGTACATTCAACTTTGGGTTTTTTCTTTTCTGGTTTATTTTGAAGCTTAAATATACGCGTTTCTCCCGCTAAACCATTACAAGAAATAAAAGCTTTGAATTCAAATCCTCCCCATTCAAAATCACCATCCAAACTGTTAATGATAGTTTTTCGTACTGCTAATTTAATATTTAAAGTTTGAGAACTATTTAAATTTATTTGAGTTCCAGCTACAGGTGTGTCAGAAAATACGCGATTAATTTCTTTTAAGTCAATTTGCGCTTTTCCATCACCAACGAGTTGTGACTTGATCGATAAAACAACATAAAAATTTGTTGCATCACTTGTAACTGATACAAAGGATATTTCAAGAAAGGGTTTAGGATTTGAAGCAATTTCTTTCCAAAATTCTGGCACTTCGCCTAATGCTGCTTCCCACTTGGCAACTTGTTCTTTTGTAAACATATAAAAGTAAAAAATGTAGATGCCTACATTAGCAAGCATCTACTATTAGTATTAAGTTGTTAATTCTGTTATTGGAGGATTCGGCAATGTATTGTCATTAGGTTTTAAAAGATTTTCTCCTCCTTCGCAACCTCCGCCACAAGGCAGTCCACTTTCATCAACAAGAACACCCTCTTTTTGAATACCAATAAGAGAGGTCGGCACAACGGTTTCCCAAGTTTGATCAACAGTATATTCAGGTTCTTTTAATTCATCAACGATAGCAAGATATAGGGGATCATTAATAACTGGCATCTGACCACCATCCCAAATAAGTCCAAATTTCATATAATGCATTACTGCTGTTTCAAATCCTGGTCTCACTGATACAATCACACGCGCCATTCCTGACTGCATGAAACTACGGAATGTCGGATCATCGTTATCAGATTGATAAAGTAATTTCCAGTTGCCGTTTTTGCCCCAATAATAAGGATAAAAATTGTAGCTCATTATGTCCCATTCAAATGCCTGTTCCATGAATTTGGCGTGGCTGGCATAATCATCCATTCCCTGGCTTTGGTTAACCGAGTAAGTTTGGAAATCTGACCCATTGTAATAATCTACTCCAAAATAATTTACAGGCTGGATATAAGAGATACAGTTTCGTTTCAAAGTAATTCGTTCAATTTCCCTGTAAAATAATGGATTGGATTGTAGTAATTCGCTCGCATCAACTTGAGCTTCGCTAACTTGCTGATTAAATTTATCTAGCAGGTCATGATACGCTTTCATAATTGCGTCATAAGTCTTAATCCTCCATTGATCAAAGATAGCTGTTTTGCGATTTAATGATGCTGTGATTGTAAATGAAAAGGATCCCATATCCCAACCTGTTACCGACATTGGCAAATTATCTAAGTCATATATTCTTCTTATAGGGTATGTATAATAAAAATAGCCACTCTTAGTAGTTATATTACCAGTTGGTCTCGTACCCATTTTTAAGATAGGGATTATATCAGTACCGATAATAAGTTCTGCATTAAGATTTGGACCTGAGCTTCTAGTCGAAAAACTATATTCAATAAAATTTATTTGGTAGCCCTCAAGAATTTTGAATTCGTAGTCCGACGCATTTGAGCCTGCTACTCCTTTGCCTTGATAAGCTTTGCCTGATACTGATTTTTCAGGTAGGGGCGCTTCAACTTCTGCGCTATATTTTGCAGCAATCGATAAATAATTCGCTTCTGTAATATCACTCGCACTCAGAATTCCTAAAGAAACAGGATCTATCGGCATAACTAACTGAAGAGTATTGCCTGCGGGGTTTGTTAAACGGTTTACAGTCATACCTGAGCGGTATATTCTACTTGGTTCCGGCACCATGAATTCATACATTAATCGCTTACCATAGTTATATATTTGATTTTTATATATTGCATTTATAAAACGATAAACACCCGACACATGTCCAGTACCTCCACGATTATCGTAGATATGTGAATTCTCTTCTTTGTAGCTTTCGGTAACTTTGTGAACGACTTCTGTACTGAACTTGGTCACAATACGCTCCATTGCACGCTGAGTCACTTCTGTTGCCTGCGTAACCGCCTGTCTGTTGCTCTCTTCTTTCGAATTATTAGTTGCATAATTCCCACCGGCGTCAAGGCTCCATGCAGTCCCATGCGCTTTCACATTGGCATAGGCACCTATTTGTCTATCTTGCTCCAGGATTTTTGAAATTTCTGTCTGCATTTCAAAACGATTACTACTCGTAGTGTCGGTAAGATTTTCTTTTTCTGTAGAAGATTGTTCAGTGATAGTATTTTCTTCAATTCGCTCCCTTGTTGTGGTACGGCTTAAAAATTCTTTATCCATTATATTAATAATGTGCGAAACTTCAGCCTCTCTGTAACAGCAAACTTCAGAAACCACTTTTTTGTATTCACCGATTCCTAATCTTCGGATGCCAAACTTACTTGGAATAAAAGGCTGGCCGTTGTCCGTAGATTGACCACTAATCACTTTTGCGACACCATTTACCCGATATCGATTTTTTACAAGCATTGTACATTCCAGTTCGATAACCGTTCCATCGGATAAGCCAACTGCTGCTATTAAGTCAAAACTTTCCTTACCGCTGGGTACTGATAGGGCCGCTGAATTGAATAATGTCATGTTCAGCATATTTCCATTTGGAGCATCATAAAAATTTTCTGCTGTAACCTCACTTCCGCCAGGCCATGTTGCGGTATATATTGCAGAAACTGCATCACCATTTGTATAACCTAAGTCAAGTACGAGCTGTATTTTGCCTTCAATGGGTGAATAGGTTGTGTAATCGAAATAAGCTGTAAATGGAATTTGGTCGCTTGACAAAAATGTAGAGTTATCAGAATCTGCTTTTAAGTTTTGAAACATCATACCCCCAATTCCGATAATATTTTGGCCCGTTGGCTGATTAGCATAATATTGGATATTAAGCTTTGCAATCGCTGCGTTAATTCCGTCTATAATACTGTCGTAAGTAGGCTCATCTTGTAGCGACAAGGATTCAATAACGGCATAAGATTCTTTGGAAAGTTTTGCCTGTAGCCATTTCTGGTCCACATTGCTTGGCGGGTCAAAGTTAAAATTCGGGAGGATGAGATTTTCATATTCGTAATATATTCTGACACATCCGCCTGGACATTCTATATAGGACTTCTCCACTGGAGTGGCTGCAGCATAAGCAGCTTCAACTGCAGCATTATATATTTTTAAGGCTGCTTCATATTTAATATCATATTCACGTTGGTATTGTATTTGTAATTTAGTTACTTCAGAAATAGCCGTTTCATACGATTGGATGCCCGATTGAGCTAACAGCACGTCGAGCGATTTCGAAAGATCCTTGCTGCTGAATATAATTTTGTTATCATCCGGTTTGGGCACTTCAATAGGCTCATCAGGAAACAGATATAAAGGAAGAACCGATGTAGATGTCATAACATCAGGAAGAACCAATACAAATTTCTTATCGTCATTAAGTTTTGTTCTCACACTTTGTATATGACCAAGAATAAGAAGCTCAATAATGAGGTCTTTGGCATAGTAGTCAGATTGAGTAATAACTTGGTAAAACAAATTATCCCAAAGTGGCACGGCGTCAGTCAAATCAGACACTCCATCAAGCTTTTTCATTACATCAGCAGTAACAAAACTATATTTATTTCTGGAAATCCATTCTGCAAGCAAATATTGTGAACTATATTTACTTCGCAGTCCATCTGCACTTAAAGCTTTTTCTTTGAATTTTACCGCTTCTAGGCTCATTGCTTTAGAAACACTTTGCCCTTCAGGTCTGCTATTGACTGCAGCTTCAAAATCACCTGTATCCTTGGTATGGAATAAAAAATTATATTCCTCTTTCTCTTTATCATTAAGCTGTGGTGCTCTCAATAATCCGAACCTAAATAAAACTTGTTGCTGATTAACTTCGTTCATAATTTTAAAAATATTTTATTAGCATACTCTTCACAGTTTTCTGCAACCCTGTTTTGATTTATTTTTTGATTATCCTGTTCTTTCAAAGCCAAATTGATTATTTTTTCCTTTTTATTAATCTCTAGACCCAGTACTATGGCTGGATATTCAAATTAGCGACAAAAAAACCGACAACTCCAAACTATGCCTACTGTTGTACAGCAAGTATAATTTGGAATTATCGGTGGTATTCGTAATAAACTTATATAAAAAGAAAATAAACAAAATCATTATCTCGATTAAAAACACAATTAACCGATTAAAATCATTTATTTAGTCAAATTACATCAATTGAAATCAAATGGTTTCAAAAACCAAATATTTACTTGACAGATTTGCTGCAATTAAATGCAAAATAAATGGCCGCAATATCTGGAGCCCCTCGCTCCAAAAAAAATTACCGTCACAATTATTGGCACAATAATGCGTACACTGCGTGACTTGCGCCGGTAATTTTTTCTCCCAAGCTTCTTTACATAATGTAGCATTATGGCTCTAAAGAGTCCATAATAACATTATGTAAAAAAGCCGCGCACCCCACCCGCTTGCCAGTGGCTCCAGGACAACATTTTTTGCAGCTCCCATCGCATCACCCAGCTACAAAAAACACCATCCTTCGCCACTGTCTTTAAGAACGTTTACATTTCATAGGAAAGTTTACCGTTGTAGTTGCTTTCAAGAACTTTTTCCGTCACTGTTTTATCAGCGAACCACTTAAATCGGTAGTATTTTCATTGGTTTTGCAAGTTTTAAAAATGGCTTAGAGTAGCAGTTGATTTGCCGTTGGTACAAGCCAATTTTAAAACCCACAAAACCATAAGACCCAGCAAGAGTATCATTTTTTATTTCCTAGTAACCTAATAGTAAATTGCTTTCACGCTGGCCCGATGCTATAACCATTTCAAATCACATTTTGTTCTGAATACTGCCAACTGAACACTGAACACTATTCTTGGCATCAAGCCATCACAAAAGCAATCAGAAACCTCACAGTCAAGAAATAAAAAATGATACCCTTGCCCGCGCTACTGCCCCGTCGCACTAGGTAAATGTCTGCATTGTTTTTTGAAGAGGCGCCCCATTTTCAACACAGCACTTCCGCAAACTGAACACTGCGACTGTCAACTGAACTAAAGGCATCCTCAAAAATCAAATCCAAGAAAGAGTATCAAATTTTTTAGACTAATGAAAAGCAGGTGCATTTTCCAATTTTGATTTTTCATCAGTCTAAAAAATTTGATACCCTTTCCAACAACTTCCCCTTTTAAAATTACCCTTCAATACCCCTATTAAATAACGACGGTTTAAATAATTAATCAAAATAAAAAATAAATAAAAGAGAGCAAAGGTAAGTTCCGGGTATTCAAAAAAGCAAGTTCAAGCCCTCCGGGTTTTAAAAAAAATCTCCACCCTAACAATTTTAAAAACAACATTTTATTTTGCCATGACGCACACAATTCTATTGACGCATCGGGTAGTATTTTTTTTAAAAAACTTGCTTTTTTGAAACCCTCCACTTGGTCGACTGGCTTTCTTTTTTCCTTTTTTCTTTTGAAAAATTTTATGGGCGGAGCGTAGCGAGGCACTTGGGTAATCATCAGAAGCCAAGCAGGAAATAGAAGAAAAGCTAATTTTTTAAATCCAAAGCGATGAAGAACTATATCATTAAAACCCACAAAAAAGACACGCATTACGCAGAACCCCATCTATTTATACTTAACAAAGGAATGAACAGCGGAAAACCTCAAAAAGAGCCATTTACTAACAGTTTTGTAGTCTTTTTCGAAAATGAAGAGGATTGCGAAAACATCTTTTGGATAACCTACAGCCTTTGGCAATCCAAATTTTGGCACCGAAACTTGGTAGGTTCAGTAATTCCATTTCTGAGAATAGCTGATTTCATAAAAAAATTTTCCCTTAAAGCCGATGAAATGCTCAATGATTTTGAAGAGCATCAAAAAAATGTAAAGGCATTGCAGCTCCTAGAAGCAAAGGCAAACCAATTTAATCAAAACCTCATTTTAATTAATGATATGCGTAGAATCATTCTACATCGCTATTGCAAATAATTAACGCTTAAACCAACATTATGACACTATTTATCCTTTACCAAACAGACATCTGGAAAACAAAATCATCACGAGTATTTTTTGGAGTATTCGATTGCAGAAGCAAAGCGTGCGACTGCGCAAAATATCACATATTAAAATCGAAACATAATGACGTTGTAATTGTAGAAGTTACTTTAAACTTATGTGAGGAATGTCAATAAAAAAAGCCAAATCTCGCGACTTGGCTTTAATTTTGTTTAACCCAAAGGTCACCACAACTAAGGTTAAACTATTTTTTGTGCTTCTTCATAATTCTTTTAAGAATCAAGGAAATTGTAAAACTGACAATAGCGCCAATGGTAGCTAGTAAGACCGTCTTTGCAATATCTGCCGAATGAATATTGGGTACTACACTCAAAAATGTACCACCGGCAGTTCCCATAATCGTATGATTATTTGTTGACATTGTCATCCTGAGCTTTGCGAAGGATCTCTTCCTCTTTTGTAGTCAACTGACTTACCGCCGAAGCTACTCCTCCAGCCACAACCAAATAGCCACCAACTGAAGTTACAATTATGGGTAATGCTATTGGAGCTGCCAATATAGTTCCACCAATCGCAGCCAATACCAAACCAACATTTCGAAGCACTTTGAAAAATTTCGGAGTGGGAGCTTTTGCTCTCTGTACAAACTTCATGATGATTTCTTAATTAATGGTAAACTGTATCAAATCGTAAACTTCTCCAGTAGTGCCACCTGAATTCCTGCCACCAGTATCATCATCATTATAACCTCCTCCAGTTGAGGTTCCCTGACCACCTCTACCACCAGTATCGAATATGCAACCCAAACCAGGTAAGTATTCCATTTCAAAGCTCGCAAATAACCCTGTACCCAAGTCTGTTCCACGACCGCCAATGTCACAAGCATCGACATCATTAGGATTAGTTACTTGTCCAGTATCAGATGAAGTTCCTTTACCACCACCAATTTCAGTGAAAGCAATTCCACCAGTACCTACATCTCCTCGTCCCCCGATATCGTAAGGATCATTTACCTGACCAGTATCAGTAGACGTCCCTTTTCCTCCACCAGTATCACTTAAAAATGCGAAAGTACATTGTGTTTCTGTTAACAATTGAACAATTGGTACTATCTGCCCAATTCCAAGCCCACCATCAGAGCTTTTACCTCCTCCGATGTTTAATAAACCTCCTGTGTCGTTTGGAGTTTTACTTCCTCCAATTGTTGTGTTTTGCGTTGACTGAGAATAGCCAACAAATGTTCCTAGAAAGGCAATTAAAAGAAACAATCCTTGTTTCAGTTTATTTAAAAAATTTGTTTTCATAATAATAAAATTTAAGATTTGATAATGATTAAAACTCGTTGCTTTTGTTCCAAAGCTTTATAAACAATTGCTTTAAGCTTGATAAAAGCTTTTCGGGATTGTAAACCCAATCCGGCTCCCGAAATCTTTATAACCGGTGCGATACATCCATTTAATTCTTTCAAAGCATTATTGGCAGGATGAAATAGAATCAAACTTCTATCTTTTACATCAATCACTTCCAAGTGCCATTGAAACTTTCGACTGTATCGCTTTCTAATAAAATATTTCCCTTCCGGAATGCAGGAAACCTTTGTTTCGTTAATCTTCCAAGGCAACTCAATTGTATTGCAAATTAATTTGCCCTCGCATTCGAGTTTACCGTTAGTTCCTTCTGGGAAATAAGTTCTCGATAGTTCTAAAACCATCTTACAAACCAGTTACAGCAACTAGCGACAATGGATTGTAAGCCCCGTTTTTCAACGAGTACATTTGTCCGTTCACTTGTTGGTAAAACTCAATCCCTAATGCAAGGAATAGTGGTTTGGTACTTGCAGGAGTAACTGCATTAGTTTGGGCAATAGCAACCGTTGCTACAGCATCCCATGGTAAAATAGCAGTTTCCGAATGTTGTTCAATAAAGGTCTCAGCCTCAAAATCAATTTCCGCACCTGAAGAAATGACTTTATAATGCGTTGTCCCTGATGGAGCTGCAATCATGTTAATTGGAATAAACGGTGGAATATCCACAGTCATATCACCAGTAACGCGATCTATTGCCACCGTATAAGGAGCAAAAAGACTAGTTCCCAATTTACCTCTGATATTGAATTCAAAGCCTAATAGTAATTCTGCTTCACCGTCAATAACATTTCGCAAACCTCTTTCACTGATCAAATCAGCTTGAATAACTTTTACCATTTGCTGGGTAAGTCTGCTTACCACTCTGCCGTCGGAAGAGTTTAGTAACAAAGCTCTGAGCGCTGTTCTAAGTATTTTTCCAGCCTTCCCAGCCCTTCCAAACTCAGAGCCATTTTCCCGAGTTCTCTGAAACGCAGGGTCATTCATAATCCTGCTTTTTTCGATACCCCCTTTCTCGCGGGCAAGATGCCCGTCTTGAGAAGTTTTGTAAAAGGTAATACCTCCGATAGTACCTTTTAATTTAATTATGCCTTTCTGTCTTGCCATAATTTCTAAACTTTTGATTAATACTCATTTTCACATTTCACTTTCATTTCGATAATCGTTGCAACTAAATCCCAAAATGATTTAATCAAAGATTCAGACATAAAAATCACAATTCAAATACATGCAATTCGTAACCACATAAAACCATACATAATCGACTTATATAATATGTGTAGTTTATCAAAAATTACATAGATTTGTAACTAGCCATCAACCCTTGGTCAAAGACTAGGTAAAGGCATGGTTAAAGTATTAAAAGGCAATAAAGTGATTACAGGCAGCACAAGGGTATGTATATATCCAAAAGATGTGCAGCGCATCATGGGAAAAGAATATGCTCAGGCAAGATTGTATTTATTGAAGATAAAAAAGCATTTAAATAAAGAACCCCATCAACTAATATCAATTGAGGAGTTTTGCGAGTATTCAGGACTTAAAATAGAGCATGTAGTGCGTTGCATAGTTGGATAAAATTTGAACAGCTTTAGAGACTGTTGGACAACTGAAACTACTTAAAACTAGTTCAATATTTAGTACGAATTTGAACAATTTATTTTGTCAAATCCTAAGAATTGACTAAATTTACATCATAAGATTTGAGGATATTTGCATTACAGAAGCAAAATCGATGCCCTTGAATTATTATAATGTGAAACTCCTTTAAAAACATAGGTTTAGCAGTGTGGTTCAAATCCTGCTCTCCCCACAGAATAGAGTCCAAAATATTTTTAAAGTTTTCTTTTAAAAATGTTTTGGCTTTTTTGCTTTCATTAAGCAAACCTTGCTCAGAATTAAGAACTCAATCCAGCGCTTCATTTAAAATAAATACTCTTACACATAACAATTTACTTAAAAAAACAGGATTGATTTTTTTTGACTAAGTCTGCAAAATAAGAAATTAGCCAATCTAAAATTCTAACCATCTGATTTTATGAATATAACTTTTTTTTAATTTTAAAAAAACTTACATTTGAAATTATTAAAATTGAAGCTATGAAATCAAAACTAACACTCTATTCATTACTAGCAATCTCAATTGCCCTTGCATCTTGTAAAAAAGAAGAAGAAGAAACTGAGGCGGTAACAACAACGAAACAACAACCAATATTTATTCCGCCTGTCGAAAATAAGATTCGAACTGAAAACTATGTACAACCTACGCAACAAGCCAATACGCCTGTACAAAATGCTTCTCAGATGACTGCACAAACTCCAGTTATAACAAAACCAGGGATGAATCCACCACATGGACAAACCGGACATCGATGTGATATTGCGGTTGGAGCTCCGTTAAATTCTCCACCCGGAAAACCTGCTAAATCAGGAGCTAATCCCGGACAAGTTGGGTTTACCCAAACGAGCATAACAACTCCTACTCCAACATCAGCACCGACAGGTAATCCAGAATTATTAAAAACAAACACTCCAATAGTTACTGCACCTGGTATGAATCCACCACACGGACAAGAAGGCCATCGATGTGATATTGCAGTGGGGCAGCCCTTACAAAAAGCAGTAGATTCAAAATAAAAAAACCTTGTTTATTTAAAATGCCCTCAAAAAGTTAGACACTATTTGGGGGCATTTTAGATTCTGGATTTTAAAAAAAACGGAGTATGTTTTTTATTCTAATGCAAAGGTTATGCTGACATTTGTATTTATTTCTAATTCGCCTACAGCTAAGGTTTCTCTTGAAACATCTCCTTCAGCCGCCATAGCCATCATATTGCCTTTGTACATTGGTTGTGGACTATAATTTTGTGAATTATCGGTTATCAATAAAGCTTTACCTACTTTTTGCCCTAGAACGGATACATAATCTTGTGCTTTTTGTTTGGCATTCAAAATTGCTTTTTTACGAGCGTCTCTTTCGTATTCCTCCATTTTTGAAGATTTAAATTCGACACCACTGATATTGTTAACTCCGGCATCGTTTAATCCCAGCATTACATCCTCATATTTTGTTAAATCTTTTAGTGTAATGGTTAGCGATTGACTACCTAGAAAATTACTTTTCTTTTTTTCATAATCGTAACTTTTGTACAAGCTTATATTACTGGTTCTATAATCGGTAGCCGGAATTCCAGTCTTCTTTAAAAACTTAATTACTTTGTCGATTACTTCATCATTCAGATTTTTTACTTCTTTAGCATCTTTACCTGAATTTTGAAACCCTACATTAATTGAAGCCTGATCGGGTACAATTTTTACTTTTCCTTCACCCGTTACTGAAATTTGTGGAACTTGTGGCTTTTGTTCTTGTGATTGTGATTGTGCTGTCAATCCAAATACTGTTACTAAAATTAATACTGCCTTCTTCATCGTTTTTGATTTTTATGTTAGTCCTTGTTTTTCAAAAGTTGTGCCAATTATAATTTCCCCATTTTTGCCATTACAAAAAGAATCACAATTGGAATGGCTAAAGCTACCACTGTAAATGTCTCTTGTTGAAAAAGTATAGGATCTTTTAAAAGCGTTATAGCATAACCGCCAATAGCGCCCCCAAAATGTGCTGTATGACCAATATTATCTCTTTTTGATTTGATTCCGTAAATAGAATACAGTAAGTATAACATCCCGAAAAGATATCCCGGAATAAATCCGTAAATAGAAAGCTGAGGCTCTAGTAATATGGCGGAATACACAATCCCAGTTACTGCACCGGAAGCTCCCACAGAGCTATGACTGTATTCGTTACCATGAAAAATCATCTTCAAAAGACTTCCAAAAATTAAGCTTGCAAAATAAATCAGCAAAAAAGAAAAGTTTCCTAAATTAACGTACACATAGGGTGCAAAAAAATATAGTGTTAG
The DNA here is from genome assembly GCA_038202695.1 of Flavobacteriales bacterium. Taxonomy (GTDB): domain Bacteria; phylum Bacteroidota; class Bacteroidia; order Flavobacteriales; family Flavobacteriaceae; genus Flavobacterium. The sequence continues at coordinate 8,978 of JBBRET010000014.1, read as the reverse complement.
CATGTTGAAAGCCAAATGCATTTCATCTGCATGCAAAAAACCAGAAGTAACCATTCTATACTGTTCTCCTGAACGAATACTACCGACATGGAATAGGTATTTTCGATAAAAAAATTGATCTTTAAATCCGTGGAAACTAATCAGTACATTGACTGCAATTAAAGCCCATAAAAAAATACCGTCTACCATTTTGAAATATTTTAGTAAAAATAAGAATACTTCTTAGCAATTGTTAAATAGAATACGTTAAAATGACTTTAAACTTTATATTTGTACAAAATTATAGTACATGCAATTACTACTTTTCATCCTTGTCTACCCTATCATTTGGGTGATTTCTATTCTTCCGTTTCGATTGCTTTATCTATTCTCTGATTGCGTTTGTTTTTTGGTATATCATATTTTCAGTTATCGTAAAAAAGTGGTTCGACAAAACATTGCTATGGCATTGCCTTATTTATCCGAAAAAGAGCGATTGAAAATTGAAAAAAAATTCTACAGTCACATGTGTGATATGTTTTTGGAAATGATAAAAACAATGTCTATTTCTCAAAAAGAAATGGAAAAGCGCTTTAAGTTCACTAATTTAGATTTGTATCTAGATTTAGAAAAAAAAGGAAAAAGTATTGCTTTGCTTTGTGCCCATTATGCCTCTTACGAATGGGCCATTTCTATGAATTACCATATCACATTTGAAGGATACGGCATCTATAAAAAAATCAATAATAAATATTTTGACAAATTAATTAAAGACATACGGTCAAGATTCAAAGCTACTTTGCTTAACACCAAGGAAACCATACCTGTAATTGAAAAAAACTATAAAACAAAGCATTTAGGTGTTTATGGTTTTGCTAGCGATCAATCTCCTCAAGCAAGTAAAGCCTATCATTGGGCTACTTTTATGGGAATTGAAACCCCGGTTCATACCGGAGCCGAAATGCTTGCCAAACGATTTGATATGAATGTTATCTTTTTGAAAAATAAAAAAGTAAAACGAGGTTACTACGAAGCTACATTAGAACTTATGTCAGAAGTTCCTAAAGAAGTTCCGAATTATGAAATTTCAGAAGACTTTTTAAGAAGAGTTGAAAAACAAATTCACGAAGCGCCTGAGTTTTATTTATGGACACACAAGCGTTGGAAACACAAGAAGAAATAGTGATTAGAATTTGAACCAGTTTTTAACCATTGTCTTTTCTTGATGTAAAGCATTTTTATGAGCAAACTCATTGGTAGTCGAATCGTATAAATATTCTTTTGACCACTCTAAGTGATTTTCTGCCAAACTTTTGATACTGTCACAAACCATTTTAATTTCCTCTGAGGTTGTCGTTGGATGAATAGACATTCTTATCCATCCTGGTTTTTTTATTAAATCTCCTGAGATAATTTGGCAAACTAAATCATGCGAAGTCTCTTGGTCTACATGTAGCAAATAATGGCCATAAGTTCCGGCACAACTACAACCACCTCGAGTTTGGATTCCGAATTTATCATTTAACAATTTAACACCCAAATTGAAGTGCAAATTATCAATATAAAAAGAAATCACACCTAATCTTTCCTGATGTTGGTTGGCTAAAATATGGATGTTATCAATAATATTTAATTCTGAAAAAATGTAGTCTACAATTTCATGTTCTCTATCTAAGATATTTTTTATACCCATTTGCTCTTTCAACTGAATTGCTAATGCAGTTTTTATCACTTGAAGAAAGCCGGGAGTTCCGCCATCTTCCCTATCCTCTATATTGTCGATGTATTTATGTTCTCCCCAAGGGTTTGTCCAAGAAACAGTTCCACCACCGGGACAATCGGGTACATTATTGTGGTATAAATTTTTATTAAAAATCAATACGCCAGAAGTTCCAGGTCCACCCAAAAACTTATGAGGCGAAAAGAAAATAGCATCTAAATAACATTCATCATCGGGGTGCATATCAATAGATACATAAGGTCCGGAACAAGCAAAATCGACAAAGCAAACCCCATTATTTTGGTGCATGATTTTCGCCACTTCATGATAGGGCGTTTTGATTCCAGTAACATTTGAACAAGAAGTTATGGATGCGATTTTAAAACTTCGGTCTTTGTATTTATGGAGCGCTTCTTTGAATTTTTCAAGACAAAACAAACCCTCTTCATTAGCAGGAAGCACCACCACATCAGCAATAGTTTCTAACCAAGATGTTTGATTGGAATGGTGTTCCATATGGGAAATAAAAACTACCGGTTTTAATTCCATTGGCAGCTTAATAAATTCTTTAAGATTTTCCGGAATTTTAAGTCCAAGTATCCGTTGGAATTTATTCACAACACCTGTCATTCCGGTTCCAGTATTGATTAAAACATCGTGATCATTGGCGTTTACATGTCGTTTGATAATGTGTTTTGCTTCATGATAGGCCATTGTCATAGCCGTCCCTGAAATGGTAGTTTCAGTATGGGTATTGGCTACAAACGGACCAAAATCGTTCATTAATTTTTCTTCAATTGGGCGGTATAATCTGCCGCTGGCTGTCCAATCTGTATAGACTATTTTCTTTTTTCCAAAAGGCGTTTCAAACTCTTGGTCTATTCCGATAATATTTTTACGAAATTGCTGAAAGTAATGCTCTAATTGGGTTTCCGTTGTTGTGGTAATCATGCTGTAACAATTTGATTCAAAGATACATTATTTTTAATTTTGGGTACTACTAAATGCCCTTCATTATAAAACCCACAAAGTATCATTAGCTTTTAAACCTTATCTGTAGGATATAGTCTTAAAACAAAATTTATAGTTGGTATAAAACTATTGTACTGCTTTTAGTTTTGTTGGTATACTTTTATGGGTACAAAAACTGCATCAATACCAAAGAAGTCCTAAAAGTGAACACCCAAAGAATAATGTACATTTAAATAAAATAGATGAGATGAATAAGCACACACTTTGGTCACTTCGATTAGGATATTCCGGAAAACAAAGCAAAGCCATTGAGCAATTGGGGTTACCAAATTTTCTTGAAAAATCCTTTACTGCTGATTTCGATAGAAAAATACCTTCATTATTAGATAATAGTCCAAAATCTATCCAAGAACTTAGGGCCAAACGCCAAGAAATTAAAAAGTTAGATTCGGAAGTAGTGAAAGAATTATTGAAGAAAGAACTACAAGTATCTCAAGAAATGAAAGCTTGGTGGTTGCAAAAAATGATTGCTGAAGAGTTTCCTTTAAGAGAGAAGATGACTTGCTTTTGGCACAATCATTTTGTTGCTACTTTTCAAAAAGTTAAAGTCAATTATTGGATTTACCAACACAATCAAATCTTGAGAGAACATGCATTTGGAAACTTCAAAACACTGACCAAAATGATGGTGAAATCTAATGCAATGGTCCGGTATTTAGATAATGTAGACAACAAAAGAGATAAAATCAATGAAAATTTGAGCCGGGAGTTACTCGAACTTTTCACGCTTGGTATTGGCAATTATTCCGAAGAGGATATTAAAAATGGTGCTAAAGGTTTGGCTGGACTTAACATTGGAGAAAACCAAGCGGACTATCGCCCATTTCTTATGAACGATGATCTCATAACCTATTTTGGCAAGACCGGAAAATTTAAAGCAGATGAGATGATTGATATCATTTTTGAGCAAAAAGAGGCTCCATACCTTATTACTCGAAAAATATTACAATGGTTCATTTATGACAATCCGACCCCAGAAATGGTTACTTATTATGGTGATTATTTTAGGGAAGTTACTTTTGAAATAAAGCCTTTACTAAGTAAAATAGTTACTGAAGAGTTTCAGAAAAACAATGCTGGGAGTAAGATCAAAGACCCTTTGGTTTACATTCTGCAAGTGATGAATGAATTAAATATAGAAAAAATGAATCCGAAGCTATTGGCTTTCTATTTAAAACAACAAGGTATGGATTTGTTTAACCAACCAAATGTAAAAGGATGGAATGGTGGTAGAGAATGGCTGAGTTCGCAAGTTTATTTGCAGCGAAATACTGCAGCCGATTTATTGTGTAATGGAAGAAACATCAGCAGAAGAGTTCAGACTTTGGGGGATGAAATAGCAAAAGAAAACAAGAATCAACTAGTAAATGTATCCTTACATTGGACAAAAACAGGAACTAATAAAACGATTATTGCTGAATTGCAAGACCGATTGTTATTTCAGGCAGATGAAAATCTACAAAAAGATTGGGAAATCATTTTAAAATATGATTTTAACCCTAAAGCTGAGGGCGCAGACAACGCAGTAATGCGGTTGTTTAACAACATGATAAAAACTCCTGAATTTCAAATTATTTAGCCATGAACAGAAGAAATTTTCTATCGCTTACCGGAACGTTCACTGGCGGAGCGTTACTGCTCCCCGATTTTCTGCATGCATTTGGTTCACAGTCCAATTTAGTATTTGGCGAACAATGTTTAGTCTTTATTCAGTTGAATGGTGGTAACGATGGCTTGAACACTTTCATCCCGTTTGAGAATCCGTTATACTATGATTTGAGGACCAAAATTGGGTTATCTAAAAACGATGTTATTAGCAGCAACAAAGGCATGGCATTTCATCCAGCGCTAAAAGATTTTGCCAAAATACAGCAAAACAACGATTTGACTATTATTCAAAATGTAGGCTATCCTGAACCAAATCGTTCGCATTTCCGAAGTCAGGAAATTTGGCAAACGGCTACGGCATCCAATCAGTATGTTTCAAATGGTTGGCTCGGACGCTATTTAGATTTACAATGTCAGGAACACCAGCCGACTGCAGGAGTTAATTTTGACAGCATCGACAATTTATCGTTAAAAGGAAACGAACCCAACGCGATAACGGTAAAAGACCCTAATCGATTTAAAAATAGCTATAGTACTGAAGATGCGGTACAACTTTCGGATAATCCACAATTGGATTTTGTTAGAAAAATTGCAAATTCAGTTTCTGAAGGATCGGATGACATTCAGAAAGCATTAGCAAAATCGACATCAGAAATTAAGTATCCCAAAACGGGTTTAGGAAAAAACTTAGAATGGATAGCCCGTTTAATTAAAGGGAATTTGAATTCAAAAGTCTATTATACTTCACAGAGTGGATATGACACCCATGACAATCAACTCAACATTCACCAGCGCAATCTAAGCGAGTTAAATGATGCTGTTTTTAGTTTTTATTCCGAATTAAAAAAAGCACAATTACTTCAAAATGTAACTTTAGTTGTCTTTTCAGAATTTGGAAGACGGGTAAAAGACAATGGCAACGGAACTGATCACGGAACAGCAGCGCCAATGTTTATTATTGGTGGAAAAAACAAAGGGAATATTATTGGAAATAATCCAAATCTAGTCGACTTAGACCAAGGTGATTTGAAATATGAAGTTGATTTCAGAAGTGTTTATGCTTCTTTGTTGCAAAATAAAATGAACTTTGATTACACTAAAATTGGCATTAAGAATACTGCATTGACGGGTATTTTTTAAACAGAAAAAGGGTTGCCAATTTGACAACCCTTTTTTATTCTATAAACTAGGCTAGTTAGTTACCGTGTCTTTTTTCGATAGCATCAATATCACCTTTCCCCATAGTATCTACAAGTACTGGAGTCGCAATAAATAATGAAGAGTAAGTTCCAACTACGATACCTATCAGCATCGCGAAAATAAATCCACGTATTGAATCTCCACCAAAGATGAACATGATTAATAAAACCATAATCATCGTTAATGACGTATTCAACGTTCTAGATAATGTTGAATTAATAGAGGCGTTTACCACATCTTTAAAGTTTCCTTTTCTGTCTCCAGCAAGAAACTCTCTGATTCTGTCAAATACAATTACGGTATCGTTCATTGAGTATCCAATTACAGTAAGGATCGCAGCGATAAAGTGCTGATCCATTTCCATGTGAAACGGCATGTATTTGTATAATAGAGAATAAATTCCCAATACAAAAATAACGTCATGGAAAACAGCAGCGATTGCTCCAAGAGAATACTGCCATTTACGGAAAGAAATTACTAAATATAAACCAACTACTAACATCGCTCCCAAAACAGCCCAGAAAGAGTTTGTTTTGATGTCTGCAGAAATCGCAGCACCTACTTTAGAAGATTGCAATATTCCTATAGTTTTACCATCATAAGAATTAATAAATTTATCATAAGTCAAACCTGGAGCATAATACTTTTGTAGGGCAGCAAATAACTTCTCATTTACTTCTTTGTCTACATCTACACTTTCCTCTTTGATCTTGTATTTGGTTGTAAGTTTTAATTGGTCATCACTACCAAACACTTTTGCTTCAACTGTTGTTCCAAATGCTGCTGATAATTCTTCTGAAATTTTAGTAGATTCTACTGGTTTTTCGAATTTGATTTGGAAGGTTCTTCCTCCAACAAAATCAACACCTTCATCCAATCCATTGAAATAAAAAGAAATACAACTTCCGATTACTACTATTGAAGAAATCAAGTAAGACCATTTTTTAATTCCGATGAAATCAAAGTGGAAACCTGTAAACCAGTTTTTAGTAATTCCAGTTGTAAAAGTCAAATTTTTGTTGTGAGCAATATCTCTATCGATAAAAATTCTAGCAATAAAGATTGAGGTAAATAATGATGTAAAAATACCTATCAATAAGGTTAATGCAAAACCTTGAATTAATCCTGTTCCAAATATAAACAAAATGGTCCCTGTTAATATGTGTGTTACATTGGCATCAATGATTGAACGCATAGCACCTTTCCATCCATAAGACGTTATTACAGCATCACCTAAAGTTTTACCTTCACGCAATTCTTCTTTTGCTCTTTCGTATATAATAATATTGGCATCAACCGCAGTACCTAATGTAAGAACGATACCAGCGATTCCTGGTAATGTTAAAACAAAACCGAAACTTGCCATAACCCCAAACAAGAATAATAAGTTCAAAATCAAAGCAGCGTTAGCATACCATCCGGCTCTTCCGTAATAAAATACCATCCACAAACATACCATCAGGAATCCAACAATAGAAGAAATTAATCCGGCGTGGATTGCGATCGCCCCTAAAGATGGTCCAACCACTTCTGATTGAATAATTTCTGCAGTTGCAGGCAACTTACCCGCTCGCAATACATTGGCTAAATCTTGAGTTTCAGAAACTTCAAAACTTCCAGTGATTTCTGATCTTCCACCAGATATTGGACCTGAAGTAACTCCAGGAGCCGAATATACAACGTCGTCTAATGCTATAGCAATAAAACTTTTTTGAGTATACGCTCTTCCAGTCAATTCTTCCCAAACTCTAGCACCTTGTCCGTTCATTTGCATAGAAACGGCTGGTTTTCCCATTTGGTCAAACGTTGCACCAGCATCAACAATAACGCCACCACTCATTGGGGCAACGTCTGCTCTGTTTCCTTTTAATGCGTACAAATCAACAGTTTCAGTTTCTTTTTTAGTTTTTTCGTCAACTTTCACATCTGGTTTACCCCAAACAAATTTAGCATAACGCTTATCTGCTGGCAATAAATTGCGGATTTCTGGTCTTTTAAAATAACTATTTATAGCTGCTGTATCTTTTGTTGAGGCTACAAATAAAATGGGACCACCACCTTGAGAAATAAACTTGTCAAATAATGGATTGTTGCCTTTTTTGATAGCTGATGAATCTTTATCCTTATCAGTTAATAATTTAGTAAGAGAATCAGCTGGTTTAGCAACTTCTACTATCTCAGTAGTTTTTACAGTAGCTTTCAAAGCTTCATTTGCAGTTTGCAAAAAGCCCATTAATTCTTCTGTTTTGTATGTTTCCCAAAACTCTAATTCAGCTTTGCTAGAAACTAATTTTTTGATACGATCAACATCTTTTGCACCCGGTAATTCGATAAGAATTCTTCCCGTTTGTCCTAATTTAGCAATGTTAGGTTGCGTTACACCAAATTTATCTATACGGCTTCTTAATACACCAAAAGCAGATTCAACTGATTCGTCAACTTTTCTTCTCAATACTTTTTGCACCTCTGCATCTGTTGAGTTAAAGTTAACTTCTTTATCATCAAAATTTCTGTTAGCAAAAATAGTTGGATCAGCTAATTTTGTTGTTCCTTTATTTGCTTCAAATGCTTCGAAAAAAGCATCTAAATAGGATTGATTTCCTTCTTGATTCAATTTCGCATCTTCTAATGCTTTATTAAAAACAGGGTTTTTGGAACCGTTTGATAATTGAACCAATACGTCTTTAACCGAAATTTGAAGAATTACGTTGATACCACCTTCAAGGTCAAGCCCTTTATTGATTTGTTTATCTTTTACTTCATTGTAAGTAAAAAAATCAAGGAAGACTTTTTCTTTTCCAATCGAGTCAAGATATTTAATTTCTTTTTCAGGATTACCTCCTGCAAAATTTTTGGCTTCATCTTTTACTTTATTTGCCACAAATGTGAAAGAAAGTTGGTAGATACTTACCAATGCAAATAGTATTGCGAAAAATTTAACTAGTCCTTTATTCTGCATTATTACTAAAAATTAATTAATTCTTTGGTTTAAAATTATTGGTGTAAAAAACACAAAAAACACCTGAAATACAAAGGCTTATAATGCAATCCATCGTATTTACAAGGTTTCTGCTATTTTTGAAACGTGCAAATATATAATTCTAAGTGTGATTAACCAATATTTTATCGATTAATATCAAAAAAAGACTGCGAAAAATTAACCTTTTATGGTAATCTAAAAATATCTTGCATTAGAATAAAGAAAACCTTGCATTGGAAAAACCTTCTCTACTCAATTAAAAAAAATAAAAAAGCCCGAAACACAAGTGATTCGGGCTTTAAAATTTAAATCGTTTAGTTATCTTTTAACTACTCTAACAGATTGTACACTATCCTCTTGCGATACAACTACGTTGTAAACGCCACTTGGATATTGTGCTCCTAGTGTTGTAGCTTCCATATCAGATACGCTTACAGTTCTTTGCTCAATCAGTCTTCC
>JBBRET010000013.1:0-67444 GCA_038202695.1 Flavobacteriales bacterium | reverse complement strand
TAGTAGTGTAAACACGCGTACAAACACCTCTTCTTTGAGGACAAGAATCTAAAGCAACCGATTTACTCTTCTTAGTGATTTGAGTTCTTCCTGTTCTTACTAATTGTTGAATTGTTGGCATAATTAAATACTAATTTTTCTTTATTTTATTAATTCCCACTTTTTTAGGGGTTGCAAATGTAGTAATTATTTTGAACGAAACAAATCGTAATTAATTAATTTTCAAACAAATTGTTATTAGAGGCTATTAACAACAATAAAAACAGATTTTTTGCGTTATTTTGAAATAAATTACAACGCTATTGAAAACCATTTTCACCCTTATTTTGTTAATTTCTTTTTCTTGTTATGCAGTTGCTCAGAAATTTCAGCTCAAAATACTGGGGAATAGCGACAGAGAAAATAAAATAATTGACAGTATTGGGTTCCTCTTAAAACACCAGAATACCAAATCAATTGTAGATGAAAATAATTCCTTTTATGAAAAACTGACCCAAAAGGGATTCCCCGAAGCGCAGCTTTTAGAAAGTTTTAAACCGAACGACTCCTCATTTACCTTTAAATATAATTTAGGCAAAAAAGTAAATTTTATCCACATACATATAGCCCGAGAATTGCATGGAAACATAAACAGCAGCTATTCCATTCAAAACGATACTTTAGTATTACCCTATAATGAAATTGAAAATTTTTTAAATTCTGTTTTAAAAAAAATGGAAAGTATTGGTTTTTCAATGACGAAGGTGAAACTTGTTAGCATACAAAAATCCAATGGCTATCTCAAAGCAGATTTGTATATTAGTAAAGAGATTAAAAGGAATGTTAATGATATCGTTATTAATGGCTACACAAAATTCCCAGAAAGTCACAAAAAAAACATCATTCGATTGTACCGTAATAAAGTATTTAATCAAAGAAATCTGGACCGACTTTACACTGATTTTGAAAAATTTCGATTTGTCAAACAAAGTAAGTACCCGGAAATTCTTTTTACTAAAGATTCGACCAAAATATATGTCTACTTAGAAAAAACAAAATCAAACACTTTTGATGGTTTTGTCGGATTTGCCAATGACGAAAACAAAAAAGTAATTTTTAGCGGTTACCTAGATTTGGTTTTAAACAACATCCTCAACTCTGGCGAAAAATTTGCCTTGTATTGGAAAAGCGACGGTCAAGACCAAAAAACTTTTAACCTTGGAGTCGAAGTACCCTATATTTTTAAAAGTCCGTTAGGATTAAAAGCAGAACTAAACATTTTCAAACAAGACAGCACCTTTCAGAATACTAAAACGGCGATTGACTTGGGGTACTTTTTTAATTACAACACGCGTTTATACTTTGGATATCAAGCAACAGAATCGAGCGATATTCAGAATGCAAACACAGCAACCTTGAGCGACTTCAACAATTCCTTTTTAACAACGCAATTAGAATTTAAAGATTTTAAGAATGATGATTTTCTCTTTCCTGAAAAAACTTTTTTCAATTTGAAAGTTGGAACTGGTAAAAGAGATTCTAAACTAATTACAGACCAGCAGCTTTTTGGAAATTTAGTCATAAAACACAACATTTATATAAATGACAAAAACATTGTAACTATTAAATCTCAGAATTTTTTTCTCCGAAGCAATAATTATATCGTTAATGAACTTCAGCGCTGTGGCGGTATTAATTCGATTAGAGGTTTTAACGAAAACAGTCTTCAAGGTAATTTATTTGGTTCCATCCTGACAGAATACCGATACGTTCTTTCATCAGGACTATATGCCCATTCCATTATTGACTATGGGTACCTTCAAGACAAAACTGCGAATACCAATCAAAATCTTCTCGGACTAGGTTTTGGCATTGGATTATTATCTAAAAACGGACTTTTCAATATCGTTTATGCCAACGGAAGTGTAAACAATCAAGCAATAAAACTATCCAATTCGATAATTCATATTAGTTATAGAGCTAGTTTTTAAAGCATTAAAAAAATGTTAATAGTTTGTTAAAATTTTAAGCTCTTTTTATAGGTTAATTTATAAATTATTAAGACATTTGATTTACTAAATAAAAACCAAATTAAATATGAAAACAAAGTTTAATCTATTCTTAACGCTTTTCATTGCGTTATTAGTGCAAATCTCTTTTGCACAAGACAGGACAGTTACTGGAGTAGTTTCTGATAACAGTGGTCTTCCACTTCCTGGCGTAAATGTTCTTGTAAAAGGTACTAAAATGGGTACCCAAACTGATTTTGATGGTAAATTCGCTATCAAGGCAAGTACTACACAAACTATTATTTTTAATTTCATTGGAATGAAATCTCAAGAAATTGTGGCTTCATCTTCAACGATTAATGTAAAAATGAAAGATGATGCGGTTGAACTTGAAGGTGTGGTAATTAATGTTTTAGGGGTAGAAGTGAACAGAAGTCAAGTTGCTTCATCTGTTGCTAAAGTTAACGGAAGAACAATCAGAAACTCAGGCGAACAGTCAGTTTTGAAAGGGCTTTCAGGAAAGGCTGCTGGAGTAAGTGTTGTCTCTAGTTCTGGTGACCCTGGTGCTGGTGCTTACATTCAGATTAGAGGACAAAACTCGATTACTGGATCTACTCAACCACTATTTGTTGTTGATGGAATTCCAATGTCTAACGATGAAATTGGCTCAGACGTTGATGGTGTTGCACAACAAAGCAGGCTAAATGATTTAAACCCTAACGATGTAGAGTCGGTACAAATACTAAAAGGTGCATCTGCGAGTGCATTATGGGGTTATAGAGCTGCAAATGGTGTAGTCTTGATAACAACTAAAAAAGGAAAGAAAGGGAAAATTTCAGTAGAATTGAATTCTGTAACTTCGTTTGACAAAGTTAACGTTGAGATGGACCTTCAAGATCGTTTTGGACAGGGAACAGGCGGAGCATGGAGAAGAAATAATGCTAATTCATTTGGCGACAAAATTTCAGACAGAAGTGGCGCTAGTGATGTTTTTAATACAACAGGACGATACTTTGTGTCGAATAACGGCATCACAATATATCCTATTGCTACTGGAGGAAAAAATAGTACTGCTAACTTCAACGACTCTAATATGGATGCTGTTATTGGAAACGGAAGTTCTTTAGACAACCACATAGGAATAAGTGGAGGTAACGAAACTAGTAATTTTTATTTAGGTATTGGAAATGTAACACAAGATGGCGTAGTTAGAAACGCAACCTATGAAAGAACTTCAATTGACTTTAAAATATCAACAAAAATTGCTGAAAAAACTTCATTCAAAGGTAAATTTACTTATTCAAATATAAATTCAAATAGAGTTCAACAAGGATCTAATTTGGCTGGATTATATTTAGGTTTATATAGAACTCCTGCAGATTTTGACAATAATGAATACATTGGTACAAATTTCACGAATGCTGGAGTTCCTTCATTTAATAGCCACAGAGCATATAGACAAGACACTGGAACTTTTACTGGAGATTTAACGCCTAGTTATAATAATCCATTATGGAGTACGGACATTCAAAGAAACCCAAACAAAGTAGATCGATATATTGCTGGATTTGAATTAAAGCATGAGATCAATAATTGGATATCAATTTTAGGAAGATTAGGTATTGATGGATATTCAGACAAACGTGCCACAATGTTTCCTGTAAATTCAGCTGAAAATGGAGGAAACGGAAACGCATCTGAAAGTGTTACAGATTTTAATCAATACAATGCTGATATAATGTTGTTAGGTGATTTAAAAGTAAATAACAACGTTAATTTAAATTATATAGCAGGTGTTAACATTGGTCAAACTAAATATGACCAAAGAGGTGGAACTTATAGAAACTTCCTTGTAGATACGCGTATTTTCTCTTATGACAATGCCTTAATTACAGACAAAACTACGTTCCTTGATAGAACCTATTCTAAATTAAGTGGAGCGTATTTTTCTACGGCTTTTGATTATAAAAATTATTTGTTCTTAACAGCCGGTGGTAGATTTGAAACTACTTCATCATACGGACCGAATGTCAAAGTTTATTTTTATCCTTCAGTTGAATTAGGATATAGATTTACGGAAAACATGAAAAAGAATGATATTTTAACGAATGGAAAATTAAGACTAACATTTGGACAAATCGCATCTATACCAAGACCATATGCTGGCACAACTTATTTCAATTCTGCAGTTGGAGTTGAAGGTTGGGGTGGAGCTTATGATGCAGGAGCATATAATGGTTCTTTTCAAAGATCAGGAACAAAAGGGAATGACAAATTAAAACCTGAAATAAAAACTGAAGTTGAAATAGGTGCTGATTTAGAATTTTTTAACAGAATAAACATCAACGCAACTTACTACACAAATACCACAAAAGATTTACTTGTTGACGTCCCTTTAAATGGTAGTTCAACCTTTAGTAGCATTTACGGAAACTTTGCAACTATTGAAAATAGAGGTTTTGAAGTAGAATTTAATGCCGCTTTATTACCAAAAGATTCAAAATTAAAATGGAACTTATTCGGTAACTGGAGTACAAACAGAAATGAAGTTACCAGACTTGATGGAACCGATTCCTTATTCTTAAGTGGATTTACTGGTTCATCATCAAGAGCTGTATTAGGACAACCATTAGGTGTACTTTGGGGAGGAACATTCGACAGAGATACAAATGGGACTCTTATTTTAGACTCAAATGGATTTCCTACTGTTGCTGACTCCGAAGGTGTAATTGGAGATCCTAATCCAGATTGGAGAGGCGCAATTGGAACATCTTTTGAATACAAAAACTTTACAATAAGTACTTTATTCGATGCATCCATAGGTGGTGATTTATGGGATGGTACAAATGGAGCTTTAAATAACTTTGGTAGAACATGGGAAACTGCAAATGAAACAACATTAATTAATCCTATTACTAATTATGCTGGTGATACTATTCAACCTGGAACAGTAAGAGGAAATATTGCAGATTTTGGTGGTGGACCTGTTTTTTTAGATCAATCATGGTATCAAAGTTTAGGTGGTGGATTTGGTCCAGTTGCTGAACAGTTCATTAAATCGGCTTCATGGGTAAAATGGAGAGAATTATCATTGTCATATTCAATTCCTTTTAAAGATTCTAAAATATTAGGTATAGAAAGTATAACGTTAAAAGCATCCGGTAGAAATTTATGGTTATGGACTGAGGATAAAACACTTGGTCAAGATCCTGAAACAAATTTAACAGGTGGCGGAAATGGTAGAGGATTACAATATTTCAATAGTCCAAACACAAAATCATACTTATTTAGTGTAAATTTAAAATTCTAAAAAATGAAAAATAATATATTAAAATTTATCAGTATTAGCTTTTTGGTCATCACTTTTTCTGGGTGTACTAGTTTTGTAGAAGATCAAAATGTTGATCCAGATTTATTAACTGACTCAGATGCTAGAAACCTTTTTCAGGGAGTATTAATTGCCAATCAATTTTTTCAAAACTCTGAAAACGTTAGAGGATGTATGATCTGGTTAAACCAAGCTAATGGTGAAAACAGACAATATGTTTCTCTTAACAACTGGAACAGTTCAATAGCGTCTGAATTTGACAGTAGCTGGAATATTGCTTACGTAAATTGTATCACACAAGCAAAATTGACAGAACTTAAAGCCGAACAAGAGAACAACCCAAGATTAGTTGGTGCAGCACAAGTTATTGAAGCACATTGTGTGGGAACTGTTACTTCTTTATGGGGAGATATTCCTTATTCAGAATTAGATCTAACAGGAAACAATTTAGCACCTACCTATGACAGTCAAGCGAATGTTTATGCTAGTGTACAAACTTTGTTAGACGATGCGATAGCTAACTTAAGTAATGGTAGTGGCGTAGGAATTCCTAGTGATAAAGATATTTATTACGCTGGTGATGAACAAAATTGGATTAAACTAGCTTATTCTTTAAAAGCACGATTTTATCTTCATGTAAAAAATTATCCGTTAGCTAAAGTAAATGCTCTATTAGGCATAGACTCTCCATCAGGAGATTTTAAAGCAAAATTTGGAAACGCAAGTTATCAAGATTTCAATCCTTATTATTCATTTTTAGTATATGATAGAGATGATTATATGTCTGGAGATAGTTATGCAGCTAGATTATTAGATCCTTCTGATGCATTATATAGAGGAAATGCTAATACTGATGAATCAGCAAGATTTATATTTAATTATTTAAACAATGGTGAATATTTTGATCCATACACTTTAAATATTTATGGTGGAGATTATGGCGGAACAAACGGAAAATTTGGGAGCGATTCTAGCATGCCAATGGTAACTTATGGAGAAATGCTATTAATAATTGCAGAAACAGACACGAGGAGTGCTTTCTTAAATGGTTTAAGTTCATACAATAATTACAGAACGTTATTGAATACTGGTTACTCAATTGGTATTGATAATTCCGGATATGAAACAGAAACTTTTAGTTACCTAAATTATGATGCATTGGATTTTATTAGCGGAGGAATTGAAAACCCTGGTACTTTAACACAACAAAATGCATTATTGAGAGAAATTTATCAAGAACGATATATTTACTTCATAGGTTCATATGAAGCGTTTACTGATTTTGGAAGAACAAATAACATTGCAGAAATTCAACTCAAACCAGGAATACCGGGAACACCTCAACGTTTACTTTATCCTCAAGTAGAGATAAATTCAAATTCAAACACACCGAATCCAATACCATCAATAACAGTTAAAACTCCTGTTCATTTATAAATATTTTAAAATTTTATAAACTAAAACCATCCCAAAAACGGGATGGTTTTTTTATATCTTTGCGCCATGGAAAAAGAACATCAAATCTTCGGAATCAGAGCAATTATAGAAGGTATTCAATCAGGTGCAGCAATTGATAAAGTATTTATTCAAGCGGATACACAAGGGGAACTAATGAAGGAATTAATGAAAGTGATGAAACAAAAAAGCATCAACTTCTCTTATGTTCCCGTAGAAAAACTAAACCGATTAACTTCAAATAATCATCAAGGGGCAGTTGCAACCATCTCTCCTATTGCTTTTCATGATTTAGAAACCTTGATTGAAAAAGTATTAGAAACTGGAAAAACACCCTTGTTTTTAATTCTTGATCAAATAAGTGATGCTCGTAACTTTGGTGCTATCATCAGAACTGCCGAATGTACTGGAGTTGATGGTATCATTGTTCAAAAAGCAGGCTCTGCTCCTGTAAATGGCGATACTGTAAAAACTTCTGCTGGTGCCGTATTTAATGTGCCTATTTGCAAAGTTGAACACATTAAAGATGCTATTTTCCACCTACAAGGAAGCGGCATCAAAACTGTTGCTGCAACCGAAAAAACAGATCAAAACATTTATGATATTTCGCTAAATGAACCTGTGGCAATCATCATGGGAAGTGAAGACAGAGGTATCAACCCATCCGTTTTAAAAATAGTTGATGAAAAAGCTAAACTACCAATGTTTGGAAGTATTGGTTCTCTCAATGTTTCCGTAGCTTGTGGGGCGTTTCTTTATGAAGCGGTAAGACAAAGACAATAATAAGACCGCGGTATTCAATATTTAGGAGCGCATGGTATGGTGTGTATTTGTCAGCGCTATTCCCGCTTTACGTTACAATAAAAAGTCCCAGAATCGGGACTTTTTATTTTCACTGCAATCGGGGCTAAACAGCAAACTAGTTGATTGCCTTGTCAGCCTCTGTTGCTTCTTTATAAATATAGACATAATTAACTCCGTTTGATGAAACTTCCTCTTCAGGTTCTTCAGGTTCTGGGGTATTTACAAAATTTCCGTTTTCGTCAAAATGTTTCATAAACACATCTTGTTCTGGATTGAAATCAGGCTTTTCCCAATTATATTGCATGTCTTTGACATAATCGGGCGTTTTAAATCGCACGGCAAAAACGAAGCCTGTTATTAAACCAGCCAAATGTCCTTCCCAAGAGATTTTTTTATCTACTTCTGGAAAAACATACCATATTAGTCCACCATAAATCAAAACCACGGTCAAAGACAAAGCCATTAATCGGTAGTATTTAGTCATCATTCCTTTAAAAAAAATAAAGGAAACCAAAACATAAATCAAACCGCTGGCGCCGATATGATACGAATCTCTACCAATAACCCAAGTAATTATCCCAGAGAGTAGAATGCCATAGAAAAGTACTTTCAATGAAACTGCCCGGTAAAAATAAATCAGTGCTGTTGTCAGTATGAAAAGTGGAATTGAGTTGTTGGCAATATGATTTAAATCACCATGCAAAAAAGGACTAAAAAACACCCCTTGTAATCCAATAAAAGATCTTGGTAAAATTCCGTGAGTTGTCAAATCTACATTAAAACTGTCTTCAATCAAAAAAACAGACCACATCAGAATAAGCAACAGACTTGGCACTAGCCAAACCGATGGAGTAAACTTAAAATGATGGTAATCGTTCATTGCTATAGATAAAATTGTTTTGTGCTACAGTCAAAAATACAGCCAAATCAAAAGTAGTGCTAATTTGTCAGTAATGAAAGATTATGCAAA
The DNA here is from genome assembly GCA_038202695.1 of Flavobacteriales bacterium. Taxonomy (GTDB): domain Bacteria; phylum Bacteroidota; class Bacteroidia; order Flavobacteriales; family Flavobacteriaceae; genus Flavobacterium. Next base: position 58,899 of record JBBRET010000013.1, on the reverse strand, counting down.
GCCAACAGCGCGTAATTAGCCCCGATAGCAGTGAAAATCATCTTTGTCAAAGTTTAAAACTTTGACAAAGATATTGTAACGGATAGCGGGAAAATGATTTAAAAAAAACCCAAACGATTGGCTCCAAAAAAAAATTAGCCGTATTTTTACAGCATGGAAGCACCACTTGCCGAACGCATAAGACCGCAACAATTAGCAGATTATATAAGCCAATTACACCTTGTGGGTCCAAACGGTTCGTTGACACAGCAAATTGCACGAGGCATCATTCCGTCAATGCTATTTTGGGGTTCACCAGGAACGGGTAAAACTACTTTAGCTCAGATTATAGCCAAGCAAAGCAATCGGCCTTTTTATGAATTGAGTGCTATTAATAGCGGCGTAAAAGACATTCGTGATGTCATAGACAAAGCCAAACAAAGCGGTGGTTTATTTACCGCTAAAAATCCGATTTTATTTATTGATGAGATTCATCGGTTTAGCAAATCGCAACAAGATTCGCTTTTGGCTGCTGTTGAAAAAGGTTGGATTACGCTAATTGGTGCTACTACTGAAAACCCAAGTTTTGAAGTAATTCCGGCTCTTTTGTCACGTTGTCAGGTTTATATTTTAAACCCGTTTTCAAAAGAAGATTTGTTAGCGCTAGTGCACCGAGCCATGGTAGAAGATGTGATTTTAGCATCAAAGAAAATAAAATTAAAGGAAACCGAAGCTTTACTACGACTTTCTGGTGGTGATGGAAGAAAACTCTTGAATATTTTTGAATTGGTGGTCAATGCAAGTCCGGACGGACAAATTGAGATTACCAATGATAAAGTGTTGCAATTAGTGCAACAAAACACGGTTCTTTATGATAAAGCAGGTGAACAACATTACGATATTGTATCCGCGTTTATAAAATCAATCCGCGGCAGCGATCCAAATGGTGCTGTTTATTGGTTGGCCCGAATGATTGAAGGTGGAGAAGATGTAAAATTTATTGCACGTCGCATGCTGATTTTATCTAGTGAAGATATTGGAAACGCCAATCCAACTGCTTTTATCATGGCAAACAATACGTTTCAGGCAGTTTCAGCTATTGGAAATCCGGAAAGCAGAATCATTTTGAGTCAATGTGCCGTTTACTTGGCAACATCAGCCAAAAGTAATGCCAGTTATTTGGCTATTGGTGAAGCTGAGCGTGTTGTAAAACAAACCGGAGCGTTAGCGGTTCCGATTCACTTGCGAAATGCACCTACCAAATTGATGAAAGAATTAGGGTATGGAGACGAGTATTTGTATTCGCATAACTACGCCAATAATTTTGCTGAACAAGAATATTTGCCAGAGGAAATCAAAAATACAGCCTTTTACAAACCGGGAGATAATGTTAGAGAAAATGAATTACGCACTTTCTTAAAGAACCGTTGGAAGGATAAATATGAGTATTAAAACTTAATTTTTAAAGGTTCCGAGATAAATTTTCCGTTTTCATAATATTCAAAAAACCATTGTTCATTTTTTGAAATAACCACCCCGTTAATTTTTCCTTTTGCTCCAATAAAGACATTTTTTTGTGACGTAAAATACAACCGCATCATCACTTTGGGTTCGCTATCTACAATTTGATATCCGGTAGCATTTGGCTCAGCAAAATAGAAAGCTTCTGATTCGTCTTTAGTCTCTATGGTTTGGGTTAAGTTGCTTTTTGAAACTGTACTTTCAGGTTGCTTGGAAACTACATTTTCAATTCCGTTTTCATTTTTACCATTGTACTTGTAGTGTAACTTGTCGAAAGATTTTGCAGTTTCTCTCAAAGCTTCGTTATGTGCTTTCGCATAGTCTTTTTCACGACTTTTTCCGAAATCTGTTTCATAAACAATGTTTTCTTTGCAATCTTTGAGCACTATTTTTACTTTAGTTTCAAAAAAATCTTTAGCAACCCCTATATCGGCATACAAGCGTTGGCAATTGTCTCCAATATCATTCGGAAGATTGTCTGTTGATGAAAAAGTTTTAAAACCGTACTTTTCCAACATCAATTTGGTGGTTGTATTCAATCTGTATTTGTCATTCTCTTTAAATCCGGTAAACTTCGTAGGTACAATTACGTATTGATAATCGGAAACGCTTTGTGAATAAGCTTGGCTTGTGAGGACAACAAATAACACTAAATACTTTTTCATTTTATACTATGTTTTTTAATTCTAACAAATGGTTGATGATCTTGATGTTGTCGACTGAATGGATTCCTTTTTCATCAAACAAGATGGCATGCATACCAAAATCTATAGCGCCTCGAACATCTGCATCGAGGCAATCTCCAATCATTACCGTATTTTCTTTTTGGACATTAGCCAAAGATAAAGCGAATTCAAATATATTGCGGTGTGGTTTTTTTACTCCGGCCATTTCCGAATTAGTTATGGTTTTAAAATAAATTTCTAAACCAGAATTCGCGATTTTTCTGCCTTGCACTTCGGCAAAACCATTGGTAATAATATGCAAATTGTATTTTGGAGCTAAGTATTCTAAAATTTCGATGGCACCATCAAACAACTGGTTATTATCGGGTAAAAACTCGATATAATCCTCTGAAATCTTATTGATTTCTTCATCAGAGATGCTGTAGTTCAAGGCATCAAACGATTGCCGTAATCGGTTATACCGTAATTCTTCATGAGTTATTTTATCAAACTGATAGAGCTTCCAACACGCTTGGTTAATGGGAGCATAAATTGCTATAAACTTTGCCGTATCAATGGTGGAATGTTGTTTGCTAAATATTTTGTCAAACGCCAAAAAAGAGTTGGCATCAAAGTCCCATAAAGTATGGTCTAAATCAAAGAAAATATCAGTAATATTTTTCATTTTAAAAAATTCCTTCATCTTGAAAACTCAGATAGCCCGTTTCAGTAATAATTAAATGGTCTAGCACTTTAATGTCTAATTGTTCCCCTGCCAGTTTTAACTTTTTTGTTATTTCTTTATCGGCATCACTGGCTTGTAACTTTCCTGAGGGATGATTGTGAGACAAAATTACGGAAGTAGCATTATGTTCCAACGCGGTTTTGAAAATTAATCGCACATCAACGATGGTTCCGGTAATTCCGCCTTTAGACAATTGCGATTTATAAATAACTTTATTAGAATTATTAAGGAACAACACCCAAAATTCTTCGTGTGGCAATTCACCTATAATGGGTTGCATGATTTCAAAAACGGTTTTACTTGAGGTAATTTTATGAAGTTCAATTGTTTCTTCAACTCTGCGCCGTCTTCCTAACTCTAGAGCAGCTGCGATGCTAACCGCTTTAGCCTCTCCGATTCCTTTAAACACAATGAATTGCTTTAATGATAATTTACCCAAAGCATTCAGGTTATTATCAACGCTGGCTAGGATTCGTTTGCTTAAACTGACTGCGCTTTCATTTCTGCTTCCGGAACCAATTAAAATAGCCACCAACTCAGCATCGCTCAAAGCAGTTTTACCTTTTAGCATTAACTTTTCACGAGGCTTATCATCTTCTGCCCAGTTCTTTATAGAGAAATTTTGTTCCAAATCAAAATACTTTTATTAAGACTATTCCGTTATCAAATAAAACATAAAAGTATGAAACCTATTTATTTTTTGCTAACTTTTCTTATATATTTTACTTGTGGATCCAAAAATAGTGACAGAAAAAGCTCTTTTACTCCAGATTCATTTGAAAATAAACTTTCAACTGCTGCTATTGCTATCATTGACTCGAGCATTGAATATGATCCAACTTATTTTGCTATAAAATATCCAAATGGGGATGTCCCTAAAAACAAAGGAGTTTGCACCGATGTTGTCATTAGAGCCTACCGAAAACTAAATATTGATTTACAAAAAGAAGTTCATGAAGACATGCTCCAGAATTTTGCTTTGTATCCGAACATTAAAAAATGGGGATTGTACAAAACCGATACCAATATTGACCACAGAAGAGTTCCTAATTTGGAAGTCTTTTTTGGCAGAAAAGGAAAAGCTCTACCAATTACAGCCAATCCAAACGATTATAAGGCTGGAGAATTAGTAACTTGGATGATTAGTGATAAATTTCCGCACATCGGAATTGTAACCAATACAAAATCACCAAACGGCAAGCATTTAATGATTGTTCATAATGTGGGAAACGGTCAAGTTTTAGAAGACTGTTTATTTAATTGGAACATTGTGGGTCATTTTAAGTATAAAAAATGATGTTGGTATTAGGCAATTAATCCCTTCACCTCATCAAAATTTAATCCGCCATAATTACCAGAACTCATTAATAGTAAGGCTGAATTATTCAAATCATAATTAAAAAGAAAATCCTTAAACTCTGCCGGATTAGTATAAATAATTAAATCGTCTCGTTTGAATGACTGAGCAATTTGGTCATAACTCACTTCTTCTAACTGTTTGATCTTAACCGCATCGGGCGAATAGAAAACAACTGCAACATCAGCAGCATTTAATGCGCCTTCATATTCTTTAAGGAATTCGGCATTCAAACTACTGTAAGTATGGAGTTCTAAACAAGCTACTAATTTTCGATTAGGATATTGTGCTTTAACAGCTTTGGTTGTTGCTGCTACTTTACTTGGTGAATGTGCAAAATCTTTATAGGCTACTTTACCTATCCCTTCGGCAATTTTTTCAAGACGTTTACTGGCTCCTTTAAAACTAGCAATAGCCTCGTAGAAATCGGCTTCATCAACACCCATGTTTTGGCAAATCCATTTGGCTCCAGCCAAGTTATTCAAGTTATGTGCTCCAAAAACTTCAATGGGCATTGGACCTTCGGGCGTGTTTAATAAAGTCGTTCCATCTTCAACTGAGTATGCTGGAGTAGAATAGGGCAGTCGTCTAATGGTATTGGTTGATTCTTCCGCAACTTTTTTAACAATGGCATCTTCTTCGTTATATACTAGAATTCCACCTTTAGTGATTTGGTTGACGAAGATTTCAAATTGTGCTACATAATTTTCAAACGTGGGAAAAACATTGATATGATCCCAAGCAATTCCAGAAAGCAAAGCAATATTGGGTTGATACAAATGAAATTTTGGTCTTCTGTCAATTGGGGAAGACAAATACTCGTCGCCTTCAAGAACTATAAAATCATTCTCATGAGTTAGATGAACCATGGTATCAAAACCTTCTAGTTGTGCTCCAACCATATAATCAACTTTAATATTGTGATAGTGCATGACATGCAAAATCATTGAAGTGATGGTAGTTTTTCCGTGTGAACCCCCAATAACTACACGTGTTTTATTCTTTGATTGTTCATAAAGAAATTCAGGATAAGAATAGATTTTCAAACCCAATTCCTGAGCTTTCAATAACTCTGGATTATCGGATTTGGCATGCATTCCCAGAATGATAGCTTGTATATTAGGAGTTATTTTTTCGGGAAACCAACCCAATTCAAGGGGCAACAAACCTTTCTTTTCTAATCTTGATTTGGAAGGTTCAAAAATTGCGTCATCGCTACCTGTAACCTGATATCCCTTATTGTGTAATGCTAGCGCAAGATTGTGCATCGCAGCGCCTCCAATGGCAATGAAATGAGTTCTCATTATGATTTGTTTCTTTCTTGATAATTCTCTAGTACTATTTTGGCTTTCTCGGGCAGATTCATTTTGTTTTTATATAAATCAGCCAATTTTTGGTAGCTTGTTTTAGAACCGCTTATCACAATTGCTTTAGTATAGTTTTTCTCGGCTTCTTTGTATTTGTTGAAATACTCCGCAATATGGCCTTTAGCAAGATACCCATCAACAGGAGAAATTTTTAATAATTCATTGGCATAATTTACCGCTTTTCGCTCACTTCCGCCTACAATTCCGGGCAATTGAAGGTACAATTCTATCAATGCCCAGCGCGCATCAATGTGATTTGGGTTGAGTTGAATTGCCTTTTCAAAAGAAGCCTTTACATCACCAATCATACTAAGCGCTTTGAATTTGTTACTTTCTTTAGCTTTCATACCAAGACAGCCTCCGTATTTATAGAAATAGTTGGCGTTATTGGGATTGAGTGCTTTTAATTTACCGTAATATATCAGGCCTTTATCCCAAGATTTATTAAATCCTTCAATATCGCCAAGATACTCTAAAGTTTTAAGGTGGTTCGGGTTTTCAGCAAGGATCGTTTCAAAAATAGGCTTTGCTACAGAATATTTACCTTGAATAAATAACTTTTCTGCCTTCTCAAAACTAGTTTGCGAGAGCGTCATTAATGGTAACAAAATAAGCATAAGAAAGAATTTTTTCATTGAATGGCAACTAATCTATGAGAATAACAAATGTAGTTTATTATTGCGATTTGTAAAAAGTAATTATATCAAAAAAATCCGTTCCGATAGCAATCAGAACGGATTTAACTTATTCTTATTTTTTTTTAAAAGCTGCTTACTTCACCAATGTCATTTCGTCAACTATATTTTTAGCTCCAGATAAATTTTCAATTACCCAAAGCACGTAACGAATATCAACATTGATTGTTCTTTGTAGTTTTTTATCAAAAATCACATCACCAGCCATGGCTTCGATGTTTCCATCAAATGCAAGTCCGATTAATTCTCCTTTTCCGTTCAAAACTGGTGAACCTGAGTTTCCGCCTGTTATGTCATTATCGGTAAGGAAATTTACGTGAAGTGAACCGTCTTTGTCAGCATATCTTCCGTACTCTTTGTTTTTGTTCATTTCAAGAACTTTAACAGGCAAATCAAATTCTTGATCGCCTTTTTTATATTTTTTGACTTGTCCGTCAAGTGTAGTATAGTTGTTTGTTTTAGCATCGTTAGTCTTATCTGCAGGAAGAGATCGTACTTTACCGTAGGTTAAACGCATCGTTGAGTTGGCATCTGGATATTTGATTTCTCCGATTTTTGATTCTCTCAATCCTTCTACTAACAAACGGAAAGAAGCAGCATAATCATTTTGAGCTTTAGTGATCTCTTCTGATTTGGAATTAAAATGACTAATCATATCATTAGACAATGCATATAACGGATCATTATCTAATTGACCTTGTGTAGGATATTGTAAAAAAGCTTTGATCTTGTCTACGGATGAAAACAAACTCAAATCAAAGATCGCATTTACATATTTAGTAAAGTCATTAGCAGTTTCATTTCCGATTTTTTCTACCAAAGGTGCAATTTTGTATCCTGTAGATTTAGTCGCATACAATTTCAATTGTGCTGCTAATAAATCTTTCTCTGCAGGTATGTGCAATTCTTTGTACATTTCTGTTGCCATTTCTTCGATAGCTGCTGCCGATTGTGCTCTTTTAGCTGGATCTGCTTTTACATAATTGTCTAATTGCTTGCCCAGTGATCTTCCTACAGTTGAGAATGACGCTGTTCTAAACATTTGTTGCATATAATTATCATGTCTAGACTTTTCATTGGTTAAACGATAATATTTATTAATGTTAGAAACGACATTTCCATATTTTGCTTTATTTTCTGTTTTATTCGCCCAAACATTAAACTTAGCTTCTTGAGCTGCTTTTGATTTTGAAGTTTGAAACTTTGATAAGGCATCAATCATCCCTTGACGGTTTTTCCAGTAATTGGCTGTTGAAGCATATTTAGAAGCATATACTAGGTTCAAAGCTTCACTTTGATTCATGTACTTTTTCATATTGTCCATCCCAGTTTTAGCACCTTCAACCCAAGCCGGATAAGCAAATTTTACGTTTTGCTCAATTCCACCAGCTGGCATCCAACGGTTTGTTCTTCCGGGATAACCGAGAATCATGGCAAAATCATTTTCTTTAACGCCACCTAGATTTACAGGTAAATAATGTTTTGGTTGTAAAGGAACATTGGTTTCCGAATATTCGGCTGGGTTTCCGGCTGCATCAGCATAAACTCTGAACATAGAAAAATCAGCAGTATGTCGTGGCCATTCCCAGTTATCTGTATCACCACCAAATTTTCCTAAACTTTCTGGCGGAGTACCTACTAAACGAACGTCTTTAAAATCTTGATAAACAAAATAGTAGAATTCATTCCCTTGAAAAAAGGGACGAACAGAAACGGTATATTTCCCACCTTGGTTATTTTCTTTCTCAATTAAAGCTATTTCTTGATTAATGGCTTTTTCTCTTTCGGCTTCAGTCATTGAAGGATTGACTTTGGCTAAAATACGTTTGGAACAATCATCCATGCGCACAAAAAAACGAACATATAAACTAGATGGTTTAATTTCAGCTTTTCTGTTTTGTGCCCAATACCCATCTTTCAAATAGTTTTTGTCTGTAGAGGATAATTCAGCTATGGCATCATAACCACAGTGATGATTAGTCAATACCAAACCATCTTTTGAAATAATTTCGGCGGTACAACCCCCATTGAACTGAACAATAGCATCTTTCAAACTGTGGTTGTTAATACTGTAGATTTCTTCTGAGGTTAGTTGCAACCCTTGCTTTTGCATGTCGCGGTGGTTTAAACGCTCAATAAACATAAGGAACCACATTCCTTCGTCGGCTTTCATGCTCATTGGCATTAAGAACATCCCAACGATTAGGGATAAAACAATTTTCTTCATTTTAAATTTTAATAAGTTATTAGATAGAGGAATACAAGTGCGCAATATATCGAGTTTATTACATTAACAACTGTTAAAAATTAGTGAATCTTTTTTACAATGATAGCAACAGACGGTTTTAATATACTTTACTATTAGTACTTCAAATTTTATAAAAAGCATACTCATCAATAGCATTTAAGTAGGATTGATTACAAACCGTGACTGTTTTCGGGTTCTTCGGTATCAATATTTAGCATTTCCCAAAGTTTGTCTTTCAGTTCTGTTAGTCCTTGATTTGCAACAGATGAGATGAATAGGTAAGGAATGCCCTTGAAGGCTTTGTCTAATTCTTTTTTTAACTCTGTTTTGAGTTCGTCATCTAACATATCGCATTTAGAAACAACAATCAGACGATCTTTATCAAGCATTTCTGGATTGTACCGGCGCAATTCATCTAATAGAATTTCGTATTCTTTTTTGATGTCGTCGGCATCAGCTGGAACTAAAAACAATAGCGTTGAGTTGCGTTCGATATGTCTCAAAAAATAATGTCCTAAGCCTTTTCCTTCGGCTGCACCTTCTATAATTCCGGGAATATCGGCCATAACAAACGACTTAAATTCGCGATAAGCTACAATACCCAAATTAGGTTTCAAAGTAGTAAAAGGATAATCAGCAATTTTGGGTTTGGCAGATGTTAATACCGATAGTAAAGTCGATTTTCCTGCATTGGGGAAACCAACTAAACCTACATCGGCCAACACTTTTAATTCCAAAATAACATCCATTTCTTCTGATGGCATTCCAGGTTGCGCATACCGTGGCGTTTGATTGGTAGAACTTCTAAAATTCCAGTTTCCTAATCCTCCTTTTCCCCCTTTTATCAAGATCACTTCTTCACCGTTTTCAGTAATTTCGAATAAAATTTCTTCAGTTTCTTTGTCGCGCACTACTGTTCCCAGTGGCACCTCAATTATTTTATCTTCACCATCATGACCTGTACTACGGGAACTTCCTCCATCCCCACCATGACCAGCCTTGACATGACGCGCAAATTTGAGGTGAAACAAAGTCCAAAGACTTTTATTCCCTTTTAAAATTACGTGTCCACCACGCCCACCATCACCACCATCTGGCCCACCTTTTTCAATAAATTTCTCTCGGTGAAGGTGCGAAGAACCTTTACCTCCTTTACCAGAAGAAACATAAATTTTAACGTAGTCTACAAAATTTCCCTCTGTCATTTCTTTTAGTGTTCAGTCATCAGTTATTAGTGATCAGTAATAAAACCTAGTACTAAAATTCAAACTATTTAATGTTTTCAATGAAGAATATTAGTAATCAGCATAACTGAATACTAAATACTGACCACTGTGAACTATTCTTTAATTGCTTTTACAAGCACTTTATCAATCTTTACGCCATCCATATCTATGACTTCTATCTCAAATTTATTCCAAAAAAACTTTTCGCCTGTAGTTGGAATCTTTCCTAACTCCGTCATTATTAATCCGCTTACTGTGGTCACTTCATAATCATTAATCAACTCATCCATATCAAAATAGGTCAGGAAATCATGTAGTGAATACAACCCGTCCACCAACCAAGTTCCATCTTCGCGAGCTATTAATTGGTATTCATCTTCATCAAAATCGGAAGCATCACCAACCAAAGCTTCTAAGATATCATTGAGTGTAATTATGCCCTGAAACACTCCGTATTCATCAGTAACAAAAGCATAATGTACTTTTGACTTTTTAAAATTCTCTAAGGCTTTATATGCGGAAGTGTGCTCAATTAGATAAACGGGCTCTTTAGTAATCGTTTTTAAATTAAAGTTTCCCGTTTCAAAACTAGCAAACAAATCTTTCAACAAAACGATTCCTTCCACATCGTCCATATTATCGTTACAAACAGGGTAAACGGAATGCAATTCGTTCAAAACCTTTGTTTTTAATCCTTCAACTGTATCCTTCAATGAAAGATAAATTATAGATTTTCGGTGTGTCATTAACGAGTTTATTTTTCTGTCGCCAATATGAAAAACACGTTCCACAATGTCTTGCTCTATTTCTTGAACTTCACCGCCTTCAGTACCTTCTTTGATGATGGCTTTAATTTCTTCTTCGGTTACTTTTCCGTCAGCCGTTGGTTTGATATTTAATAATTTCAACAATCCATCTGTTGAAATGGTCAATAGCCAAATAAAAGGTGCTGTAATTTGTGAAATAATTTTCATAGGAACCGCAACAGCTTTAGCAATATTTTCAGGATGATTTAACCCGATTCTTTTGGGCAACAACTCGCCTAAAACTAGCGAAAAAAATGTTAAAACTACCACTACAATTCCCACCGCGATAGTATCAGCATAGGGTTTTAAAACTACAAAACCTTCAATAAAAAACTTCACATCATGTGTGATTTTATCTCCAGAATAAATACCCGTTAAAATTCCGATTAATGTTATTCCAATCTGAACAGTAGATAGAAATTTATTTGGAGCATTGGCTAAATCTAAAGCTACTTTAGCGTTGGTATTTCCTTTTTTGGCTGCAGTTTCTAAACGGTTTTTTCGGGCAGATATCAGTGCAATTTCCGACATAGAGAAAACGCCGTTGAGTAGGATTAAAAAAAGTATGATGAGTATTTCCATATATTTTGCTACAAGTTTAAGGTTTCAAGTTTCAAGTTATTACCTGAAACTATTAACTATAAACTATCGATTACTTTGCTTAATCGTTGTGTTATTTCTTGGATAGAACCAATGCCGTCAACTGCATGAAATTTACCTTGTTCTACATAATAATGCATCAAAGGTGCTGTTTTTTGGTTGTATTCGTCGTATCGGTTTCTAATTTTTTCTTCGTCTTGGTCGTCTGATCTTCCCGATGTTTTTCCTCTTTCTAACAAACGAGCTACCAGTATAGTATCATCAGCTTCTAAAGCCACTGTTGCTGTAATTTTTTGGTTTTTTGTTGCTAAAAATGCATCTAAAGCAGCTGCTTGTGCCAACGTTCTTGGGAAACCATCAAATAAAAATCCGGCAGATTGTGGATTCCTATCTACTTCGCTTTGCAACATCTGTATCGTAACTTCATCCGGAACCAAATCGCCTTGATCTATATAGGTTTTGGCTAATTTTCCCAACTCGGTATCGTTTTTAATATTGTATCTGAAAATATCTCCGGTTGAAAGATGCGTCAAATTGTATTTTTCTTTTAAAAATTCAGCTTGTGTGCCTTTTCCTGCACCTGGTTTTCCGAAAAGAACGATGTTAATCATTTTAAAAAATTTATGAGTTTAAAAATTTAGAAGGTTCCATTCAGCCTTCTGAAATTTGCTTTCTTTTACTGCGCTAATTGGTAAATATCTGGTAAATTCCTTCCTAATCCATCATAATCTAATCCGTAACCTACAATGAATTTATTTGGAATTCTGATTCCGATATAATCAATTTTAATGTCCTTTTTGTAGGCTTCTGGTTTGAAAAAAAGTGTTGCAAATTTTAAGTGTTTCACCTTTTTTTGTTTGAAAATAGCTTTCAATTCTTCTACTGTATTTCCAGTGTCAACAATATCTTCAACAATTACGACGGTTCTTCCTTCTAAATCCTGATTCAATCCGATTAATTGCTTTACTTCGTTGGTAGTTGCCGTTCCTTCATACGAAGCCATTTTTACAAAACTTACTTCACACATGCCGCGATATTGCTTCATCAAATCAGATAAAACCATGAAAGCTCCATTTAAAACACCAATAAACACAGGCACTTCATCAAAAAAATCATCATCCATTTGCTTGGCCATGTTTTTGATCGCAAAATCAATTTCATCTGAAGAAATAAATGGCTCGAATGTTTTGTCGTGAAGGTGTATCATGTGGTTTTGATTTTAAAATAAGGTGCAAATTTACAGAAGTATTAAGTATTAAGTATTAAGTATTAAGACTTTTTTGCAAAAATGGTATATTTACTTCATGGACAAGCTTTTTTATTCTAGAATTGCCAAAAGCAATGCCACCATAATTTGCCGAAATCGCAATCGTGATTTAGTGTTACAACATTCCGAATATTTGAAAGATTTGATTGCACTAGCTATTGATTTAAAAGATAAAAATCACTACAAAGCAGTTTGGATAATTGAAATGCTAGCCGAAAGCCATCCGGAAATACTTGTTGCATTTCTGAATGAAATTTGTGAAGTTGCAGCAAAATACAGGCACGAATCAGCAATCAGAGGAATTTCGCGTGCGCTGCTTTTCCTTACTATTTCTAAAAAAATTATACTTACTCAAAAACAGCATGAAAAAATCATTGAAATCAGCTTAGACCGACTAATTGGTGCTTATAAAGTTGCTCCAAAGGTATATGCAATGTATGCTTTAGCTCATTATGCCCAATCAGAAGAATGGATTAAGGAAGAACTTAAATCCACAATCAATAAAGATTTTCGGCATCAATCCTCTGGATATAAAGCTGGGGCAAGAGCGATTTTGCAAAAAATAAATTCTTGATTTTTTGGGATTTAGAATTTGATTTTTGGGATTTGAAATCTGTATATTTGCAACACAAACAACTAAACAAGAATCTGAAAAAAATTCAGATTATACACAAATGAAGTACTTCTCTTCCGACTTTAAACTAGGAATCCTCGGTGGCGGACAGCTCGGAAAAATGCTTTTATCCGAAACCCGAAAATTCGACATTCAAACGTATGTTTTAGACCCAAGTATGCATGCGCCATGCCAATTTGGAGCCACTCAATTTTTTATAGGGGATTTAATGGATTTTGATACTATTTATGATTTTGGAAAAAAAGTTGATCTCTTGACAATTGAGATAGAAAACGTTAATCTTGATGCCCTTGATGTATTAGAAGCGGAGGGATTGAAAGTGTATCCTTCTCCAAAAACCCTGAGATTGATTCAGAATAAAGGAGTTCAAAAAGATTTTTATGTAGAAAACCAAATTCCAACTGCCGCTTTTAAAAGATTTAACAACTTAAACGGACTTCGTGCCGAAATTGAAAATGGCTTAATTCAAATGCCTTTTGTTTGGAAATGTGCCCAATTTGGATACGACGGAAATGGCGTAAAGATTGTTCGTTCAATTGATGATATTGAAAATCTTCCCAATGTGGAATGTATCGCCGAGCAAATGGTTCCTTTCAAAAATGAATTGGCAGTAATTGTGGCGCGTTCCGCTTCAGGAGAAGTAAAGACCTATCCTGTAGTTGAAATGGAATTCCATCCCGAAGCCAATCAAGTCGAATACGTTATTTGTCCCGCACGTATTGACTTTGATAGTGCCAAAAAAGCAAATAAAATTGCAATGCAAGTCTCAAAAGCCTATAACCATGTTGGTTTGCTCGCTGTTGAAATGTTTCAAACACATGATGAAGGGATTTTAGTAAATGAAGTAGCGCCACGCCCACACAATTCAGGGCATTATAGTATTGAAGCCAGTTACACTTCGCAATTCGAAAATCACTTAAGGGCGATTTTAGACTTACCCTTGGGAAATACCACGAGTAAAGTAGCCGGAATTATGGTAAATTTGGTCGGTGCCGAAGGTTTTTCTGGACCAGTAGTTTACGAAAATATAGAAACTATTATGGCAATTGATGGAGTAACGCCACACATTTACGGAAAACGCGAAACACGGCCTTTCCGAAAAATGGGACACGTTACAATTGTCAATGAAAACATGAACGAAGCCCGACGCATTGCAGAAGAAGTTAAGAATACGATTAGAGTAATCTGTTAAAGTTAGCAGAAATTATAAATGAAAAAAAAATAATTTAAATTTATAATTCAAAATTCAAAATAAAACTATGAGCAAAGTAGCCATCATAATGGGAAGTATTTCGGATATGCCTGTCATGCAAGAAGCCATCGACATCTTAAAAGGATTTGACATCGAAACTGAAGTCGATATTGTTTCGGCACACCGAACGCCTGAAAAATTATTTGATTTTAGTAAAAACGCACACATTCGTGGCATTTCAGTAATAATTGCTGGTGCTGGCGGTGCTGCACATTTACCTGGCATGGTAGCATCGATGTCGCCATTACCTGTAATCGGCGTTCCTGTAAAATCAAGCAATTCAATTGATGGTTGGGATTCGGTTTTATCTATTTTACAAATGCCTGGTGGCGTTCCTGTGGCAACTGTGGCATTAAACGGAGCCAAAAATGCTGGGATTTTGGCCGCACAAATTATTGGTTCGTCTAATCTAACTGTGCTAGACAAAATTATTTCGTATAAAGAAAGTCTCAAAGCTGCGGTGCTTAAATCATCGAATGAAATAAAAAAATAAAAAAATCACACAAAGTTAAACGAAGTCAAACACAGAGTTACACAAAATTCTTTGTAAAACTCAGTGAAAAAACTTTGCAAAACTCAGTGAAACAAAAACATGAAACTACTTACCCAAAAATTTACTACCAAATACGATACAGCACCATTTTCTCAAATAAAAATGGAAGATTACAAACCTGCATTTGAAGAAAATATCAAAATTGCGAAGGCTGAAATCGATGCAATCATCAACAATCCTGAAACTCCAACTTTTGAAAACACATTAGAAGCATTGGACTTTGCTGGAAATCAATTGGACAGATTGTCGTCTATTTTCTTCAATCTAAATTCTGCTGAAACATCTGAAGAAATGCAAAAAATTGCACAAGAAGTTTCTCCGTTATTGACTGAATTTGGAAATGACATTACGTTAAACGAAGATTTATTCAAACGAATCAAAACCATCTACAACCAAAAAAATAGTTTAACACTAACAACTGAGCAACATACTTTATTAGACAAAAAATACAAAGGCTTTGTTAGAAACGGTGCTTTGCTGAACGACGAGCAAAAAACAAAACTTCGCGAAATTGACACACTATTAGCTAAACTAAAATTAACTTATGGCGAAAATGTATTGGCAGAAACCAACAATTATCACTTACACATTACTAAAGAAACCGATTTAAAAGGTTTACCCGAAGGTTTAATTGAAGCCGCAAAAGCTGAAGCAGAAAGCCGAAAATTAGAAGGCTGGATTTTTACCTTAGACATGCCAAGCTATTTGCCTTTTCTGACGTATGCTGCTAATCGTGAATTGCGAAAAGAACTTGCTATTGCTGCCGGAAAAAAAGCATTTCAAAATAATGAATTCGACAATCAAAACAATGTGAAAGATATTGTTCGTTTGCGTCACGAACGTGCTAATTTATTAGGATATGCATCGCATTCACATTTTGTTTTAGAAGAACGCATGGCTCAAAATCCAGATAAAGTGATTGCTTTTTTAAATGAACTGTTAGAAAAAGCAAAACCAGCTGCGCATAAAGAGATGCAACAATTAACTGATTTCGCAAACAAATTAGACGGAATTAATCAATTAGAAAAATGGGATGGTGCGTATTATTCAGAAAAACTAAAGCAAAAGTTATTCAATTTAGACGATGAAAAACTAAAACCTTATTTCAAATTAGAAAATGTGTTGAACGGTGCTTTTACCATAGCCGAAAAATTATACGGTATTACTTTTAAAGAAGTTTTTGATATTGACAAATACCATGATGACGTTACCACTTATGAAGTGTTGGATTACGAAAATCAATTGGTCGCTATATTTTATGCTGACTTTTTTCCAAGAAAAGGAAAACGAAATGGTGCTTGGATGACTTCTTTTAAATCACAATCAATACAAAATGGTACAAACGAAAGGCCACATGTTTCCAATGTTTGTAATTTTACGCCGCCAACAAAAAGTAAACCTTCACTCCTAACCTTTAATGAAGTTACTACTTTATTTCACGAATTTGGTCACGGTTTACACGGAATGTTAGCCAACACAACCTATCCAAGTTTGTCTGGGACATCAGTGTATTGGGATTTTGTAGAATTGCCAAGTCAAGTTATGGAAAATTGGTGTTACGAGCCAGAAGCCCTTGCATTGTTTGCTAAACATTATGAAACTGATGAAATTATTCCTCAAGAATATGTGGAAAAAATCAAAGAAAGTGCTAATTTTTTGGAAGGAATAGCAACGTTGCGTCAAATTAGTTTTGGTTTATTAGACATGTCGTATCATGGAAAAGCACAAACCATAGATGATGTAAAAGCATTTGAAGACAAGGCATTTGAAGGCACAAAATTATATCCAGATGTTGCCGAAAATTGCATGAGTACATCGTTTTCACATATTTTTCAAGGCGGTTATTCTTCAGGATATTACAGCTACAAATGGGCCGAAGTTTTGGATGCAGATGCGTTTGCTTATTTTCAAGAAAAAGGAATTTTTGACAAAGAAGTGGCAACCAAATTTAAAGATAATGTACTTTCTAAAGGCGGAACGGAATTGCCAATGGAGTTGTACAAAAAATTTAGAGGTCAAGAACCAAAACCTGATGCGTTGCTGAAACGAGCGGGATTGATTTAAATTTGAGATTGTTGATTAACGATAAATGATTTATAAACCGAAATTTGTGCTTCGGTTTTTTATTGAAAAATCAGTAACAAAACCCACCAGAAAATTGGAATACTTTCTACCCAAAAAGTGGAATAGTATTTCGATTTTTTTTCATCGGCAAAAAGTAAAAAAAGAGTAGTTGTTATGGCTATTCCCAGTTTTAAGAACACAACATCATTATTAGAATGAGTAAAAAAGATTTCTATCACCACGAATAAAACCATTAATAAAAACCCAACCATTTTTGTTCTCTTCACGCCAATTTGTTGCGGAACAGTTTTCAAATGTGGGTCATCATATTGTAAATCAATGATTTCAAATTGTAACACCAACACAAATACAAAAATAAAACGTTGTAATGCAACCCAAAAAACTTGATTTTCCATCGGAATTTCTGCATTAATTATGGGCAAAACTAAGGTAACTCCAACCCAACACAGTGTGACGATATAAATTTTTATTCCGGCCCAATTTCGAGCATTTTTCTTATTCGGAAAAAAGGGCAACGAATACAATAAGGTTAAAATTAAAAATAGAATCCCAAGAATTTTGGTCGTCGTTTCTAATTGGAAAAAGAAATAAACTGTGGCAAAAAAGGAAATAAAACTCAAAACAGCAATGGCCTTTAGATTCAGACTCATATTGATTTTTTGAGTTCGAGCCAACGCATCATACTTCACAAAATTATAACCTACAATCGTTCCAAAAAAAGCAAAGAAAGCAACTGGATTTATTTCGCTTATTGTAAATAAAAATCCTGTCATCCGAACCATAGCATACACCGACAAAGCCACATGAATACTGCTGTTAATGTAAAAATCAAGAAATCGTTTTACTAAAGTCATCCTACAAAAATAATCAAAGTGTTAATAACAAGTCTTTTTGGTTGAAAATTTCTCAAAATATTGGGCTTTGTTTAGGATAAAAATAGAACATTAATAATTACTTTTGTTGGCGTTAAAAACAAGCACAACTATACACACTTTAGCACATCAAATTTAATGAGAACAGACGCATTTGCATTACGCCACATAGGTCCACGTGAGAGTGACCTAAACCACATGTTCAGCACTATAGGAGTCGAAGACTTAGATCAATTGATTTATGAAACGGTGCCCAGTAATATTCGCTTAAAAAATGACTTAGCTCTAGATGCACCTTTGACGGAATATGAGTATTTAAATCACATTCAGGAATTGGGGAAAAAGAATAAAGTCTTCAAATCGTATATCGGTTTGGGTTATCACCCAACGATTGTTCCTGCAGTGATTCAGCGCAATATTTTTGAAAACCCAGGCTGGTATACGGCATACACACCCTATCAGGCAGAAATTGCTCAAGGACGACTAGAAGCGATTTTGAACTTCCAGACAACAATTATTGAGTTAACGGGTATGGAAATTGCCAACGCTTCCTTATTGGATGAAAGTACTGCCGCAGCTGAAGCGATGGCCTTATTGTTTGATGTCCGTACACGTGACCAAAAGAAAAATAACGTTTGTAAATTCTTCGTCTCAGAAGAGGTTTTACCGCAAACTATTTCGGTTTTACAAACTCGTTCAACGCCAATTGGAGTCGAGTTGGTCATCGGAAACCATGAAAATTTTGATTTTTCGACCGAGTTTTTCGGAGCAATTTTACAATATCCTGGAAAATACGGTCAGGTAAATGATTATACTGAATTTATCGCGAAAGCAAAATCTAGCGAAATAAAAGTAGCAGTTGCTGCTGATATTTTATCATTAGTAAAACTAACACCGCCAGGGGAAATGGGTGCCGATGTTGTAGTTGGAACCACCCAGCGTTTTGGAATTCCGATGGGTTATGGCGGACCACATGCAGCATTTTTTGCCACTAAAGAAGAATACAAACGCTCCATGCCAGGAAGAATTATTGGAGTGACCATTGACACGAACGGCAACCGTGCTTTGCGTATGGCATTGCAAACAAGGGAACAACATATCAAACGTGAAAAGGCAACTTCCAACATTTGTACGGCTCAAGTTTTATTGGCAGTTATGGCTGGAATGTACGCAGTATATCACGGTCCAAAAGGATTGCGTTATATAGCCAACAAAGTTCATTCATCGGCTGTTACACTGGCTGATGCTTTAAATAAATTAGGCGTTTACCAAACCAACACTTCTTTTTTTGATACAATTTCTGTAAAAGCAGACGCTCAAAAAGTAAAAAGTATCGCCGAGAAAAATGAAGTGAATTTATATTATGTAGATGCTGAAACGATAGCAATTTCGTTAAACGAAACGACTTCGGTTACAGACATTAACCAAATTATAGCAATTTTTGCAGCAGCAACTGGAAAAGATCCGTTTACTATTTCAAATTTATCAACTTCTGATAATTTTACTGCTAGCTTGGAAAGAAAATCAGCGTTTTTGGTACATGATGTTTTCAACAATCATCATTCAGAGAGCCAATTAATGCGTTACATCAAGAAATTAGAGCGCAAGGATTTATCATTAAATCATTCGATGATTGCACTTGGTTCTTGTACGATGAAATTAAACGCTGCAGCTGAAATGTTGCCGTTATCTATGGCCAATTGGAACAGTATTCACCCATTTGCACCAATTGAACAAGCAGAGGGTTATCAAATAATGCTTAAAAAATTAGAACAACAATTAAATGTGGTTACTGGTTTTGCTGGCACTACACTGCAACCTAATTCAGGTGCACAAGGAGAATACGCAGGGCTAATGACTATTCGTGCCTACCATTTATCCCGTGGCGATACGCACCGAAATATTTGTTTGATTCCTTCATCGGCACACGGAACAAATCCTGCATCAGCTGCCATGGCTGGAATGGAAATTATTGTTACCAAAACAATGGAAAATGGAAACATTGATATTGAAGATTTAAGAGAAAAAGCCATTTTACACCAAGATAATTTATCAGCATTAATGGTAACTTATCCATCTACTCATGGCGTTTTTGAAAGCGCTATTTGCGAAATAACACAACTTATTCACGACAATGGTGGATTGGTTTATATGGATGGTGCAAACATGAATGCACAAGTTGGACTAACAAATCCGGCCACAATCGGAGCAGATGTATGTCACCTCAACTTACATAAAACCTTTGCCATTCCACATGGTGGTGGTGGACCAGGTGTTGGACCCATTTGTGTAAACGAAAAATTAGTGCCGTTTTTGCCAACAAATCCTTTAATTCCAACTGGCGGAAGTCAAGCTATTACGGCTATTTCGGGTGCTCCTTTTGGTTCCTCTTTAGTTTGTTTAATTTCTTATGGCTATATTTCGATGTTAGGTGCAGCCGGATTGAAAAAATCAACGGAGTTTGCAATTCTAAATGCCAATTATATGAAAGCGCGTTTAGAGGAATATTATCCTATTTTATACACAGGAGAAATGGGACGTGCTGCACACGAAATGATTATTGACTGTCGTTCTTTTAAGCAAAACGGAATTGAAGTAGTGGATATTGCCAAGCGATTAATGGATTATGGTTTTCATGCGCCAACTGTTTCTTTCCCAGTAAACGGTACGATGATGATTGAACCAACAGAGAGTGAAGATTTAGCTGAATTAGACCGTTTTTGTGACGCTATGATTTCGATTAAAAAAGAAATTGATAATGCAGTAGCAGATGATGCAAATAATGTTTTGAAAAATGCACCACACACTTTACAAATGTTAACGGCTGATGTTTGGAATATGCCCTATTCTAGAGAAACTGCAGCTTTTCCTTTGGATTATATTTCTGATAATAAATTCTGGCCAACAGTTCGTCGTACTGATGATGCTTATGGCGATAGAAACTTAGTTTGTAGCTGTGCTCCTATTGAAGCGTATATGTAACTAAGTTTAAAGAAAAAAAGTTTCAAGTTTCAAGTTTCAAGTTTCAAGTTGTAAAATATTTAACTTGAAACTTGAAACAAAAACAGCAACAATGCAAGACATCCAGAACCAACAAGACCTCTATTTACTCGTTGACGAATTCTATAAAAAACTACTCACAGACGCATCGATAAGCTACATTTTTACTGATGTTGTTAAAATAAAAATAGAAGAACATTTGCCTATTTTAGTTACATTTTGGTCTCAAGCACTATTGGGAACTGGTGGTTATACGAATAACTTAACTCAAATCCATTTAGATGTAAATGCTAAGGAATATTTGTCACCAGCATTATTCAAAATATGGCTTAACCATTTTTATGTAACTGTTGATGAAAACTTCAAAGGAAAAAAAGCAGAAGAAATAAAAACACAGGCATTGAATATTAGTACGATTATGCAAATAAAAATCGCAAAAACAGAGAATTAATTAGTAATAACCTGCTTTTATTTTAGTATTCTTAATAATTCAATAATACTATGCGTGCATATAAATAATTTGCTCCTTTTTCAGATTATTATTCATAATTTTGCATAGAATTTACAGAAACGTAATAATGAATATAAAAATTACTGGTTCCGGATGTTATATTCCAACTGAAGTCGTAACTAATAAGGATTTTGCAGCACATGTTTTTTTGAATGATGATGGAACTCCATTCCCGCATCCGAACGATGTGGTGGCACAAAAGTTTCTTGAAATAACTGGAATTCAAGAAAGACGCTATGTTTCAGATGATTTATTGACTTCTGACATTGCAACTATTGCCGCTAAATTAGCTATTGAAGATGCCAAAGTTGATCCAGAAACATTAGATTACATCATCTTTGCTCATAATTTTGGAGATGTTAAAAAAGGGGCTATTCAAGGCGATATGTTGCCAAGTTTAGCGTCTAAAGTTAAGCACAATTTAGGCATAAGAAATCCAAAATGTGTAGCCTATGACATGCTTTTTGGCTGTCCTGGTTGGGTAGAATCTTTAATTCAAGCTAATGCCTTTATTAAAGCTGGATTGGCGAAAAAATGTTTGGTCATTGGTGCCGAAACTTTGTCAAGAGTTGTTGACTTGCACGATAGAGATTCTATGATTTATTCAGATGGAGCAGGAGCAACAATAATCGAAGCAACGGAAGAAGAAGGTGGCATATTAGCTCACGAAAGTGCTTCGTTTACTTTTGAAGAAGCCAATTATTTATTTTTTGGAAAATCGTTCAATACTGATCATAATCCTGACATACGTTACATCAAAATGTATGGAAGAAAAATATATGAGTTTGCACTTAGCCACGTGCCAAAAGCCATGAAAGAATGCTTAGAAAAAAGCGGTGTGGACATTAAAGACGTGAAAAAAATACTAATTCATCAAGCCAATGAAAAGATGGATGAAGCTATTGTGCAACGCTTTTATAAACTGCACCACCAGAAAATGCCCGAAGGCATTATGCCAATGAGTATACATAAATTGGGAAATTCAAGCGTAGCAACGATTCCAACTTTATATGATTCAATGGTTCGAGGCGAAATCAAAAATCAAAGCCTAAATAAAGGAGATGTGATTTTGTTTGCTTCTGTTGGCGCTGGAATGAACTTAAATGCTATCGTTTATAAAATGTAGAAAAGTTTAATTTTGTAAAAAAACCTATTTACATGTACGAGAAGACCTATCCTAGCAAGCGTTTCAACCTGACATTGTCCTTTTTAAAAAAACACATCCAACCTTCTGAAACTATTTTTGATCTCGGTGAGCCTAATCCGTTCTCTAAAATCATGCTAGATAATGGTTATCAAGTAATCAATACCCACGGAGAAGATTTAGATAATGACCAAAGTGCGCTACATAAAGAAACCTATGACGTATTTACCGCTTTTGAAATATTTGAACATCTATTAAATCCTTACACCGTTTTAGAAAACGTAAAGTGCAATAAATTATTAATTTCAATACCACTCCGATTATGGTTTTCACCAGCTTACAGGAGCAAAACCGATAAATGGGACAGACATTACCACGAATTCGAAGATTGGCAATTGGATTGGCTACTTGAAAAAACCGGGTGGAAAATAATCGACCGTCAAAAGTTCACGCATCCCGTTAAAAAAATTGGGTTACGGCCTTTATTACGAAAATTTACACCGCGCTATTATATTGTGTATGCTGAAAAAGTTAAATAGCACTAGTTGATCATCTTTATAGTAAAAACCACTTAATTAAGTGGTTTTTTTTATGTCTTTAGGCGGGGTGAATTATAAATAATTGATTTACAGTTACATAAATAAATCTCAACTGTGTTATCGTAAATTTCAACTTACAGAATGTTAAATTTATAACAATAATCCATTTTTTTTAGAACTAAAGCAAGATAAAAAAAATGTTAAAATTTGAACATTTAAAAAAAGAGCTCTTGTAAGTTATTTATATAATATAATCTTACTTTTAATGAAATTATATGTATTTCATCGATTTTATTTGTCACTTTATCGTCTTTGTGTGTATGTTTGAATTGAAATTAAACAAAACAAAAACAAAACCCCTAAATCTATTATTTATGAAAAAATTAATTACTTTTTCGATGTTGACTGTTGTTACTTTCTCTTTCGGTCAAAAATTATTTATTGTTAAATCTGATGAAAAATTCGGAATTATTAACGAATCGGGTGTCGAAGTAATTCCACCTAAATACAATGCCATTGATGATTTTGATAAAATGCATCCTAATTGGGCAAAAGTAGAGTTAGAAAACCTATATGGTTTCATTGATAAAAGCGGAAAAATTGTAGTAGAACCCAAATATCAAACTATCGAAAATTATGACGAATTAAACTCAGGTTGGGCCATGATTATTAAAGATGGAAAATATGGTTTTATGAATGAAGCCGGAAAAGAAATTGTACCACCTGTTTATGACAAAGTAGGCAAATTTGGTGAGTATGCCAAAGAATGGATGCTTGTTGAAAGTCAAGGACTGAAAGGATTTATCGACAAAGAAGGAGCCATCGTTGTTCCCGTAAAATATGTAGAAGTTTCCAAATTTGACGGAGTTAGAAAAAATTGGGCTTTGGTAAAAAACAGAAAAGAAAAACTTGGCTTTATTGACAAGTCTGGTAAAGAAGTTATTCCGGTAGTATACGATAATATAGAAGCATTTACCGGTAAAAAGAAAACTACTGAGGTAGCAAACTTAGAGTAAATTGGTTGTTTTTAGAATTTGAATTAAAAGGATTTCTTAACCGAAATCCTTTTTTTTATGTTTCAAATTGATACTTTTACCCAAACAATTCGGGCAACAATGAAGTACTATATTGTCATTCCTTCACATAACGAAGAAAACCACATCGAACAAACACTACACTCTATTTCTGAGCAGACTTTTTTGCCCAAAAAAGTTATCGTTGTCAATGATAATTCAACCGATAAAACTGCTGAAATCGTAAAAGCCTTTGCCGAAAAAAACACTTGGGTTTCCTTGGTTAACAAAACTTCAGAGTCCATTCACCTTCCGGGAAGTAAAGTTATTCAAGCTTTTCAAAAAGGATTCGAAACGTTGGATGATCAATTCGATTTCATCGTAAAAGCTGATGCCGATTTAATATTTCCAAAAAATTATTTCGAAACCATAAAGTCACATTTTCAATCAAACGAGCAAATCGGAATGGTAGGTGGTTTTGCTTACATCGAAAAAAATGGCAATTGGATACTAGAAAACTTAACCGATAAAGATCACATTAGAGGCGCATTTAAAGCTTACAGGAAAGCATGTTTTCAGCAAATTGGCGGCTTAAAACCTGCAATGGGTTGGGATACCGTTGATGAATTGTTGTCTAAATTCTATGGCTGGAAAGTCGTAACCGATCCCACTTTAAAAGTAAAACATTTAAAAGCAACAGGTGCCAACTATAATAAAACAGCGCGTTACAAACAAGGAGAAGCTTTTTATACATTAGGTTACGGATTTTGGATTACTGCAATTGCATCGGCTAAACTGGCCTTGCTGAAGAAAAAACCATTCCTTTTTATAGATTACATGAAAGGATTTTGGAATGCTAAATCTGAAAAAAAAGAACTACTAGTTAACCCAGAACAAGCCAAATTTATTAGAAAGTATCGCATTCAAAAAATGAAATCTAAATTTAGTAAAGTAAGACATTAGTAAACTAAAATGCATATTTTTACGGTCTACTAGAAACTGATCACTGAACACTAAAAAAATGATGCTCGTTCGCTATTTATCACAAATCGGAAAATACTTTTTGATGCTAGCTGAAATTTTCAGAAAGCCTACAAAATGGTCCGTGATGAGAACCTTAATCTTTAAAGAAGTTGATGATTTAATTATAGATTCACTCGGAATTGTAGCCTTCATTTCATTCTTCGTTGGTGGTGTTGTGGCTATTCAAACTGCACTGAATCTAACCAATCCGTTAATTCCGAAATACCTTATCGGATTTGCAACCAGACAATCGATTATCTTAGAATTTGCTCCCACATTCATCTCTATCATTATGGCAGGAAAAATGGGCTCATTTATTACTTCAAGTATAGGAACGATGCGTGTTACCGAGCAAATTGATGCTTTAGAAGTCATGGGTGTGAACTCTTTAAATTACTTGGTTTTCCCAAAACTAATTGCACTGCTACTCTACCCTTTTGTAATTGGAATTGCAATGTTTTTAGGAATTGCTGGTGGTTTTATTGCCAGTGTTTATGGCGGTTTTGGTAATAGTACCGATTTTATTAGTGGTCTTCAAATGGAATTCATCCCGTTTCACATTACCTATTCCTTTATTAAAACATTCATTTTTGCCCTACTATTGGCTACAATTCCATCCTTCCATGGCTATTACATGAAAGGTGGTGCGCTTGAAGTTGGTAAAGCAAGTACCGTTTCATTTGTTTGGACCTCAGTTACCATCATTTTAGTGAATTATATATTAACGCAATTACTTTTAACCTAATGATAGAAGTAAAAAATGTTGAGAAATCGTTTGGAGATTCCAAAGTTTTAAAAGGAATATCAACCACTTTTGAAACCGGTAAAACCAACCTTATTATTGGACAAAGTGGTTCCGGAAAAACTGTTTTACTCAAAAGTTTACTCGGAATTCACACGCCAGATAAAGGAACTATTGCTTTTGACGGCAGAATATATACCGAACTTTCGGATGCAGAAAAAAGAGAATTGCGCACAGAAATTGGCATGGTCTTTCAAGGAAGTGCCTTGTTTGACAGCATGACTGTTGAGGAAAATGTGGCTTTCCCTTTAAAGATGTTTACCACTAAATCGGAGGCAGAAATAAAAGAACGCGTCAATTTTGTAATCAAAAGAGTGAATCTAGAAAATGCCAATCATAAAAAACCTTCAGAACTCTCGGGTGGAATGCAAAAGCGTGTTGCCATTGCACGTGCAATAGTTAACAATCCGAAATATCTTTTTTGTGACGAACCCAACTCGGGTCTTGATCCAAAAACTGCTATAATCATTGACAATTTAATACATGAAATAACAGTTGAATACAATATTACAACCGTAATCAATACTCATGATATGAATTCGGTAATGGAAATTGGAGAAAAAATTGTGTTCTTAAAAGAAGGCGTATTGGCCTGGGAAGGAAGCAAAAAAGAGATTTTCAAAACCGATAACGAGGCCGTAGTCGATTTCGTTTACTCGTCCAATCTTTTCAAAAAAATCAAAAAAGCCCAAAATAAAGAGGAATAAAAAAAGAAGCAAAATTTGCTCCTTTCTATTTTATAATTTATTAGCCAAAGCAGTAATTCGCTTAATTTCTTGTTCTTTACTCTTGGGGTAAATTAGCAAAATTCCTTCTTTATCCACAATAATATAATCGTGTAAACCATCTATCACCACAAGTTTATTGGCATCTGAACGAACAATATTATTTGTAGCATTCTCCATAACTACTTTTGCGTTGATAATTCCATTATTCTGGTCATCTTTATCTAACTTTTCATAAAGTTGTCCCCAAGTTCCTAAATCATTCCAATCAAAAGTAGCTGGTAAAACATAAACGTTTTGAGCCTTTTCCATCACGGCATAATCGATAGAAACGTTCTCGGCATTCTGATAATTGTTGTTGATAAATTCCTTTTCGTTATCCGTATTATAACTTGCGATACCTTTTTGAAACAAAGAATTCATTTGCGGTTGAAATTTCTCAAAAGCTGCTGTGATTGATTTTACGCTCCAAATAAAAATACCGCCATTCCAAAGAAAATTTCCTGCCTCTAAAAATGATTTTGCAGTTTCGTAATCTGGTTTTTCTCGAAACTGATTTACTTTTTTTATGGGATGATCATCCGATTGGTCGAACTCAATATAACCAAAGCCTGTATTGGGAAATGTGGGCTGAATACCCAAAGTCAGTAGCGCATTTTCATTTTGGCAAAAATCAAAACAACTTTTCAAATTATTTGAAAACGCGTCTTCATCTTCAATCCAGTGATCGCTTGGCGCAACGACCATAACTGCATTTGGATTTAGCTTTTGGATTTTTAAGGAAGCGTATAAAATACATGGCGCCGTATTTCTCATAGCAGGTTCTAGCAATACTTGCGCTTGTTTTACCATTGGCAGTTGTTCTAAAACCAAGTCATTATAGCGTTCGTTTGTTAGAATAAAAATATTCTCCGCTGGAATTATTTTTGACAAACGACTAAAAGTTTTTTGAATCAAAGTGCTTCCAGCGCCAAGCATGTCGTGAAACTGTTTTGGAAACTCGCTAGTACTTACAGGCCAAAATCGGGAACCAACGCCACCAGCCATTAATATTGCGTAATAATTTTTATTCATTTTTTTTATTTTTTGAAGACCAAAAATCTTCCGAAATGTTATCGCTTTTTTTAATACGGTACAAATATATTTATAATAAAAGATATAGTAGTTATGTAAAGGATTTGATGTTACTTTCTTTAGTTGAAATACTGTTTTCCTAGGTTAACCTGGTAAAATTTCGACCTCAGCATTGGCATTAAACAAATACAATCTTCCTGTAGTTACTTCTAAACATTCATAACGCTTAACGCGCAATCCTTTTTTCTGAAAAATTCTACCATTTTTTATTCGGAACATACTGCCGCTTGGTACTTCGTGTATGAAATGCACATCGGGTTTCCGCTCGTCAAATTGTTTCAAAGCAAAAGCTAAACGTGCATCTGTATCGCTACTTGCGGTTGGATTTCGAAA
Organism: Flavobacteriales bacterium; assembly: GCA_038202695.1. Lineage (GTDB taxonomy): Bacteria > Bacteroidota > Bacteroidia > Flavobacteriales > Flavobacteriaceae > Flavobacterium. The sequence goes on along the minus strand of JBBRET010000013.1, from coordinate 30,803 downwards.
ATGATTGGCAATTAAAGGCAAAACAACATGCGGAAAAATTTCTGGACGAATAAACGGAACCATCAAGCGCTGAAATGTTATTTTCCATTCATTACCATGTGGTTTTATAAAGCGTCCGTATTTTTCATAGGCAACCAAATGTGCAATTTCATGAACCAGAGTTATCAAAAAGCGGTATTTATTCAAATTGGCATTGACAGTAATTTCATGTTTTCCGCCAACCGCTCGTCGATAATCACCATGACGTGTTTGTCGCTCGTTTACGATTTTAAGATGCACATTGTTCGCTTTGATTAATTCAAACAAAGTATCAACAGAATGTTCGGGTAGGTATTTTAGTAAAACGTCCAAAAAATTATGAGTTTTGTGTTATGAGTTTTGTGTTATGAGTTATGAATTTTTCTTTGTAGTTATTATAATACTTTTAATTATTTTCAAAACTTCACTACATTTTGAATGTATTTCTTCAAACTCTTTTTCATTTATGAAATTTGTTTCTCTAAGTAGTTCTAACCAATACATACTTTCATCACATTCTTTTTGAGATATGGATAATTTATGAATAAAATCAGCTTTGCTTTGTGCATTAACTGCTTCTCGAACATTTGCTCCTACTGAAGTAATCGAACGAAGAAATTGTTTACTCATCACAAATTCTTTCTTATCTGAAATTAAATCTTTATAAAATTTAACACCAGATACAGCCAACTCAAAACTCTTGTTCTTGATTATACTTTCACTCATACTTTATAATTCATAACTCATAATTATCAGGGCGTTGAGGATGAAACCTGAATTATTTTTCCGTTGTGAAATTTATTCCCTGTCAAAGCAAAATTCAAAATATAATTAGCCATTTCTTTGGCCGAAATTGGTGCTTCATAACCTGGAAAAGCTTCTGCTAACATTTCAGTGTTTACTGCACCAAGTGCTAATACATTAAATGCGATTCCTTGCTCCTTATATTCTTCTGCTAATAATTCAGACAGTGTTATAACTGCGCCTTTACTTGAACTGTATGCTGAAAGTCCAGCGAATTTCATGCTGCCTTGAATTCCACCCATCGAACTTATGGAAACTACATGACTTCCATTTTGAAGGTAAGGCAAGCAAATCCGAGTTAAATTGGCAACACCAAAAACATTAACCTTGTATACGTTTTCAAAATCTTCTTGTGTGGTTTGTGCAAAAGGCTTGTTTACTAAACTACCAGCGTTATGAATGATTATATCGACTTTTTTCCATGAACTTGATAGAAATTTTTCAATCTGAATCAACTCGTTTTCTTTTGACAAATCAACCGAAAGACAAGTAATGTTTTGGTTTCCTAATAATCCTTGTGGTGTTTGACGGGAAATGGCTAGTACTTGATGTCCAGCATTTGCAAATTGCAATGCCAATTCGTAGCCAATTCCACGAGAAGTTCCTGTGATGATGATGTTTTTACTCACAATTTAAAATTGTTTTTTGGTTTCTTGACCTAAGCCTAAAAGTCGAACTGATGTTAATAATCTCGGATTTCATTTGTATTTTTCTTGTCGTAAATATAATAAAAGTAAAGAAATGAAATCAGTTGTTATACTTTTTGTAAAACTTTAATGCCTGAAAAATACCCAGTACAAGAAAAACGAGCGGAATAATGATTTGCATCAAATATTTAGAAAGAAAATCAACATTGTTAGCAAAGTAGTTAAGCGAAAGAATAAGCACTAACATGCCGCAAAATGTTCCCGTAATGGTTCCGAAAACGTAAAAATATTTTCTAGATTTTTCCACTTCAATATAGTTCCCGTTTAATAAATATAAATTCCAGCTTAACCAAAACGGAATTTGTATAAAGTTCAGGCAACTCAAAACGATTCCAGTTAAAAACCAACTGTCATAAGCATTTTTGAAAACAGTAGAATCTATATTATCTGAATTGCCACTGGAATAAAAAACATAAGCCAAAACAAACATAAATAGTACCGAAAAAGCCTCTATGAATTTAAGCAATTTGGTGTTGCTGGCTAATTTATTGGCGAAAATCAGCGTCAGATAAATTACAAAAAATTCGATGCAAATAACGCCGAATAAATACAAAAAAGTTGGTGTGATTCCAGATGAATTATAAATTTTAAAGCCAACAACGTTTAAATATCCCAACGGAATTGAACCCACGAAACTGACTAAAAAACCAACCGCTATGTTTTTGAGACTTTGCATTAAAAATTTACAATTTTGTTAGATTGTTCTAAATGTAATCTATACTGTTCCATTCCAGTTTTGTGAGTCAAATAAGGAAATCCGCGTTTGTGATTTGCAACACTAATTTGAAACATATACATTATGTGTCTTGCCAACTCTTTCCATGCAAAAAAGAGCGAATGTTTTGGATCGTAAATATGGGTTGGTTCGCTAGCTGCGCCGTTCAATTCTACAATAGAAAAGTTTTTGCCTTGTTCTAATTTGGCCCAAGTGTCGTACATCAAATCCATTCTGCCAAAATAAAACTCAGGAATCTGCAAACACATATCGTCAATAACTTTGGTCAATTCTGGAGAAATTAAATGGCTGTAATCAAGGAATTTTGCACCACGGGCATGATTTCCATACGGAACCAAATTTCTTTTTTCTCCTTTGGCTAAAATATCTTGTAACCGATTGCCGTATTCTTTTTCGAGTGCTTTTAATTGAAATTCGTAGCGTGGATTAGCTTTCAATAATTGCTCAATAGTCAAATCACCATCGCCTTCAACGATTAGAAATTCTTTGGCTACAATTCCGGTAATTCTTCCTTTTTTTTCATGTGGAAACCGAACGTAGAAAATACCGACTTCATTTTGATATGGAATCAAATCCTGAAGTAAATAATCAAAATTAGCTTTGATATGATATGCTTTTAATTCGTCAATATTGGCAACTTTTTTTACAGCTGAACCCCGGAGACCAATGTCTGGTTTAACAATAAAAGGGAAATTAATTTTTGATGTTTCAAGGAGTTTTTCAACCTCTTCAAAGGGGAGTTTTTCTTTAACAAATTTAGTTGTGGGATAAAATTGTCGCGGAATCAAATCATAGATTTCTATTTTACTATCCATAACAAATCCGCCATTTTTCATCGTTGGATTGCAGGCATTAAAAAAGAAAATTGTTCTAGCTCTTAAAGCATAAACAGCCCATAAAAAATAAATAGGAATATAAACAATTTGGAAGGGCCAATATTCCCAATGAAGCAATTTATGGAGGAATAGTCTCAAGTTAATTATGAATTACGAATTTTAAATTTGGAATTAAACGGATATGAAGGTATTGCAAAAATCCTTTTCGGCAATCAAATCATTGTAATGAATTTCAACTTTATTTTCTTCGATTACGGTTTGCGTTATGCTAAGTGTTTTTAGAGCATCATTTCTGTTAATTACCAATCCGTGTTCCGCATTTTCTGCTTCGGTATACCGATGAAAATTAAATAGCTCTTCTGCATTCACTTTTGGAATTGTATCTAAGAAAGTGTAGAACCAATTGGCTCTTTTTTCTCTGATTTCTTTGGAGTACAAGGTTGAAGATGACCAAATATGACTTTGATTTGTATCTAATTCTACTATGCTTTTTTCAATTTCATTCCACCGCAATTCATAGAGTTTCTGATTTTCAAAAAGCACTAAAGTAAAGGGTTCAATGTTTTCTAAATCGATGCTTTTCCATTCACTAATTACCGATTCGCGGCTGATGAGTTCTAAGACAATTAAACCGCGACTTTTTCGATAAGTTTCTTTTAATACATGCTTTTCTTCAGCGCCATTTAGGAGCACTAAAATAGTAGAATGTTCATTGATAGCAAACCAAGTTCCTCCCGCTTTTTTGTCTTTTGGAAAGATGATTTTTTTGTTATTGATGAAATAATTTTTAGGTTCTATGGCATTTGGTCTCAGTACCTTCTCATCCCGATTAGAAGTGATGATGATTTTGCCATTGGAATTAACAAAACTTACTGTGCACATTGTTTTCGGTATTCGATTGTAGAACGTGCTACGCCAAAATTAGCGTCAATCTGCAAATGTTCTAATTGCAAAACGGCCACTTTTATCAACGCTTGATGATGAATACAGTGTTCTAAATTATACAACAGTTCTCTATAATAGTTACTGTCAATTCGAAGTTCTTCGTCATCAACAATTTGTTGTAGAACAAGCGTCTTATTTTCTTTATCTATTTGATTATTAATAGCAGCTATACATTGTAATGCAAAATCGGTATCGGTTTGAATTCGGTAATCACGATTTCTTTTATCATAATTCACGATGCCATTTTCGTATTGATTCTCTAAGCACTGAAACATCTCAATAATATGACGTGTATGCTCACCAATTGTGGAATTGCTTAATCCTTTGCAAGGTGATGTAAAATCATCATTTGAAAGTTGGTTTAACAAAGAAACCAATTCATTTAATGTTTTATGTATAGATGGGATAAGCATGTTTTTGATGTTTAAATTAATTACGATTTTTTTTAAAGTTTTATATTTTAAACCTCAACAAATCTGGGATTCTACTTTTATTCTGAAAAACTAATATCAAACAACAAATTAAAGTAATTATTGCCAAAGTAAATAATTCTCCACCATCATTTTTCACTACAATTCCTAATATGAACAAGTGAGAAAAAATTGCACCAACCATAGTCCCTAATGCCATCAAAGCACCAAGTAAAGTTGTTCTAGGAATTAGAATTAAAATAGAAGCAATAAGTTCTACAATTCCCGAACCTATTCTTCCAAAAGGTTCGATGCCTAGTTTGGTAAAAATATAAACACTTTCTTCGGCTCCAGTAAATTTAAAATAAAGGGTTTGTACTAGGATTACAACTGCTATTAACTTGACGATCCATGTAAAAATTGGGTTTTTCATAATTTAGGTTTTTAATGTTAGTTAATTATATATTAATTATTGTCCGATAGTTTTTTTCCAATTGGCATCAGCTTTTTTCTTCAAACCAGCTTCGTCTTTGTTCCAAGTTTTCAATGTATTGTTGAAAAAAGCATTGTAAAACAAATTTAGTTTTCCATCAGTAATTTTAAAAGTTTCTGGGTCAATTTCTACTTTTTCGCCAGTTGCACCCATGGCATAAGAACACCATCCACCATATTGCGGTTCGTAACTTGTTGGGTTTTTTTCAAACAAATCTTTATTGGCTTGAGAAGAAAAATTATAGGTTACTCCTTCATAAGTTGACGCGATATTTGATTTTCCTTTTACAGCTTTCTTCTGCGTAAAATACGCCACAGGATCGTAGCCTTGAATAGCAATTCCTTTCTCTAAATTGAATTCCGTTTTTCTTTTGGCAGCAATCTGTCCAAAAGTTGTTGCTGTAATTAAAGCAGCGAATACCATCAAAATTTTTGTTTTCATTTTAGTCTATTTTATAATTGTTTTCATTTAATGATACAAAGATATAGCAGGTAAAAAAAGCGGTTTGTCTGCTACTTTACAATAGAGGCAAAAAAAAACAATTAAAATGAGTATTGGTATTGAATACCCGCAACAAAACTTCGGGTTAAACCATCAGGGCGAACATCTCGAACTACAAATGGCATTGCTAAAGAAAGCTCTATACTGCTTTGCTTACTTAATTTATAAGCAGTTAGCAAGTTCCCATTAATGGTTAAACCATCGGAACCATTTATATTTTCTCTTTGTCCAAAAATGTTTTCATAACTGTCTTCTCCCAAATGGTAAATAAACAAGACATTAGGTTTAAAAGTAAACTTACTACTAGGCGTTTTTACAGAATAAGTTGCTCTTAACAAAGCATCTGACTTTCGCTCAAATAAATTAGTTGACGGAAAATCATCGGTTCCGCCATATTCTTTGAAATAGGAATTCTTATTAAGATTAAGCACCGGAATTTGAAGAGCCGCATTAAAATCCCATTTTTTATACTTGAGATTAGTACCCAAAAACAAATCAACTGTTCCCAAACTCGATTGATAATCTAACGGAAGTGATAACCCATTAATCTTCAAATTTGACGCTGTAAACGGAAATTTCCAGCCTAGTAAAGCGCTCCATTGTTTATTTTGCTTTTCTTTAAAAGTGTAATTACCAATTAAAAAAGCATCCCCAAATTGACTCCGTGTGCCAAAACTTCCATTGGCTGTCGAAAACGTTACTTTACTGCTGAAAGCAAACCGATCATTAAATCGTTTAGTATAGGAAACATAATGTGAAAAATAAGTAACATCTGATTCGCCTGCCCCAAAAATTGTTGCAATCTCAATATGGTTTTTAAACGCTTTTTCTTCTAATTGAAAACCGTGAGCCACAGAACATATTCCGGCATCGCTGCAACCTTGAGCCATTATTTTACTTAATGATAGTAGTAGAATTACTAGTGAAATCTTTTTCATAATTTTAATTTTGAGTTAATGGTGCAATAGCATATAAGTGATTGTATTGTTGGCAATGAATTAGCACATGAGAATACTCAGCAACATTAACTGCGGAAGGAATAGAATAAACCGATTGAGCAGTCAGATTCCCAAGATTGACAAAACCTGAAGGTGAAGCTGCTTTGGATAAATACACTTTCAAATCAGGTCCGCTTGAAATACTAAAGTTTTCTAATTGTAATTTGTATTGATTTCCTTCTTGATAGATTTTGGCTTCGCCCGAAACGGTTATTCCGCTTGTGGGTTCAAAAACTCCATAGTATTTTAAAATCGCGTTTGTATTAATTAAAGCACTTGCAGCACTTTTAGTCAATGCTCCTTCTTCTTGACACGAAAAAAACAAGACTGCTATTGGAATTAAAAATAGTTTTTTCATAATTTATCTTTTTTGTTAAACAAAAATAAATTTATAAGAAAAGAGGAAATGTCAGGTAGTTTACAATTGGATGTAAATAATTTTAAAGTTTTGATACATCTTCAATAATAATCTCTTTGCGTCCGTAATGCATTATGCCGTTTTCATCTAATTCGTTCAGTAGCAAAGTTGCTGTTTGGCGCGAAGTACAAATGATTTGAGCAATATCCGTTTGCGTGAGGTAGTTTTCAAGAATAATTCTGTTCCCCACTTTTTTGCCGTCGCGCGCAGCCCATTCTTTCAAGAACGTCAACAAACGAGTTTTGGCATCTTTAGAAACCAAATTGGAATAATTGTTTTGAAGGCGTTTCATTTTTAATCCCACAAATTTGGTATATGACAATGCTAGGTTAGGATTTCGCAACAACAAATCTTCAAAGTCGGACATTAAGAAACTGCAAATAGCGACCTCATCGGTTAAGGCTTTGGCATATTCATTAGAGTTTCTGTCGTTTTCGAGTTCAAGTTCCCCAAACAAATCCCCTTTCTGAATAATATCTTTGATAGTTTCGGTTCCATCTTCATCGATGGTGACTATTTTGATATTTCCTTTTTTGAGCAGAAAAACCCGAGGAACATCTGAAGAAGAGAAATAAATAATGTCGCCTTTTTTGGCTTTCTTAAATCCAGTAATAATGCACAATTGTTTAATTTGAGAAAAACTCAAGGCTCTAAATAATTTGTGATCGCGGAGGTACCAATATTTTAGTTCTTCATACATAAAAGTAAATGTACTAATTATTCTAAACCAAAAAACCCTTTCAATTTAAAATTGAAAGGGTTTAAAATAAATGGATACCGAATATTTTTAGGAAACCAATCCTCTTGAAATAACTATTCTTTGTATTTCTGAAGTTCCTTCATAAATCTGTGTAATTTTAGAGTCACGCATCATACGTTCTACATGATATTCTGCCACATAACCGTTTCCGCCATGAATTTGAACCGCTTCGTTAGCCACTTCTAATGCAATTTCAGAAGCATATAATTTGGCCATCGCTCCACTATGTGCAATATCTTTTCCTTCATCTTTTTCGCAGGCAGCTTTCATAATTAATAATTTTGCAGCTGTTATTTTTACGAACATATCTGCCAATTTGAAGGCAATTGCTTGGTGTTTGAAAATTTCTTTTCCAAAAGCTTTTCGTTCTTGCGAATATTTTAAAGCCAATTCATAAGCTCCAGTTGCAATTCCAAGTGCTTGTGATGCAATCCCAATTCTTCCGCCATTTAATACATTCATTGCGAAATTAAAACCAAAACCATCAGCACCAATTCTGTTCTCTTTCGGAACTTTAACATCGTTAAAAAGTAAAGAATGCGTATCGCTTCCGCGGATTCCCATTTTCTTTTCTTTTGGACCAATATCAAAACCTGGCCAACCTTTCTCTACAATAAAAGCATTGATTCCTTTATGGCCTTTTTCAACATCGGTTTGAGCCATTACTAAATAAGTAGCAGCAGAAGCACCATTGGTAATCCAATTCTTGGTTCCGTTGAGCAAATAGTAATCGCCCATATCAACAGCTGTAGTTTTTTGAGAACTCGCATCACTTCCGGCTTCTGGTTCTGACAAACAAAAAGCTCCTATCACTTCCCCTTTTGCAAGGGGTATTAAATATTTTATCTTTTGTTCTTCTGAACAGTATTTTTCCATTCCGGCACAAACCAAAGAATTGTTTACCGACATGATTACGGCTGCAGAAGCATCTACTTTTGCAATTTCGGTAATCGCCAAAACATACGAAATACTATCTAATCCAGAACCACCGTATTTTGGGTCCACCATCATGCCCATAAACCCAAGTTCAGCCATCATTTTCACTTGTTCGGTCGGAAATTTCGAATGTTCGTCTCTTTCAATTACGCCAGGCAACAATTCAGCTTGAGCAAAATCTCGAGCAGCTTGTTGTATCATTAAATGTTCTTCGGTTAAATTAAAATCCATAGATGTGAAAATTATGTTTGTAGTTTCTTTAATTTTGGTGAGCAAAAATAGACTATAAAAATTAAAATTTCAAACGATTTCGTAAATTTAGCCAATGTTTAAACAAACCTACAATGTTATCGGAGTAATGTCTGGCACTTCACTAGACGGGATTGATTTAGCGCACATCCATTTTTCGATAGTTGGTTCCAAATGGCGCTATGAAATCCTTGAAGCAGAAACCGTTTCGTATGACCTAATTTGGTTAAACAAACTGAAAACTGCAGTTGTTTTTTCAGAAACCGAATTGAAACAGCTCAATGAAAGTTATACTGTACTCTTAGCAAATTGTATTAAAACATTTATCGCTAAAAATAATTTGCACAACCTTGATGCGGTTTGCTCACATGGCCATACCATTTTGCATCAACCTCAAAATGGCTTCACACTTCAAATCGGAAATCTTCCTGAAATTGCAAAACTTACCAATCAAACAGTAGTTTGTGATTTCCGTGTACAAGATGTCCGATTGGGCGGACAAGGAGCACCTTTGGTTCCTATTGGCGACCGGATTTTATTTGCTGACTATGATTATTGTTTGAACTTGGGTGGATTTTCAAATGTTTCTTTCGAACAAAAAGGGAACCGAATTGCATTTGATATTTCTGCGGTGAATACCGTTTTAAATTTCTACGCCAATAAATTGGGATTTGATTTTGATGATAAGGGCCTGATTTCAAAATCAGGAAAACTAAATCGTGATTTATTGGATGCATTAAATTCTGTGGATTATTACAAAAAACCATTTCCAAAATCACTCGGATTTGAATTTGTAAAAACAATTATTTTACCATTGATTGAAAAATACAATATTCCAATAGAAGACAAAATGCATACTTTTATTGAACATGCTGCAATTCAGTCCTCATTGGCTTTGCCAAATAAAAATGGTAAACTTTTAATTACTGGTGGCGGCGCTTATAATGACTTTTTAGTGAAACGCATGCAATACCATTTGTCCAAAATTGAAATCATAATTCCTGATACCAAAATTTTAGAATACAAAGAAGCCTTAATTTTTGGTTTGCTTGGTGTTTTAAAACTTCGAAATGAAATTAATGTTTTATCTAGTGTCACTGGCGCAAAACACGACCACAGTTCAGGGGTTGTTTTTATCTAAAAAAAGAATAAACAATAAGCTAAGTTTACAAACGAACTACTCATTTATAAATAATAAAAAAGAAGCAAATTTTAGCGGAATGAGTTTAAAAAAGTTTTATATATCATGTGGTTTCTTACCCTATTTTAAGATAAATAATTATATAAATCCTAACTCCTGAATTCCAATTCGTAAATCTCAAATCCCTATATTTGCACCACAAACAAACTAATTACAATGAAGGAATTATTAAAAAAATTCGAAGACAAAACACCCGAAATAGTATTTAACTGGAGAGATGCTGAAACAGAAGCTGAAGGCTGGACCGTTATAAACTCCCTCCGCGGTGGCGCTGCAGGTGGAGGTACCCGAATGAGAAAAGGACTAGACATGAACGAAGTCTTATCATTAGCCAAAACTATGGAAGTAAAGTTTACTGTATCCGGGCCAGCGATTGGTGGAGCTAAATCAGGAATTAACTTTGACCCAAATGACCCTCGTAAAAAAGGGGTTTTACAACGTTGGTACAAAGCCGTTTCTCCATTATTAAAAAGTTACTACGGCACTGGTGGTGATTTGAATGTTGATGAAATCCATGAAGTAATTCCGTTCACTGAAGAATGTGGCGTGTGGCATCCTCAAGAAGGTGTTTTTAACGGACACTTCAAACCAACAGATGCTGATAAAATAAACCGCATCGGACAATTGCGTCAGGGTGTTATCAAAGTTATTGAAAATCCGAAATTCTCACCTGATGTTTTACGCAAATATACTATTGCCGATATGATTACGGGCTATGGCGTTGCCGAAGCTGTCCGTCATTATTACCAAATTTATGGTGGCGATGTAAAAGGGAAGAAAGCCATCGTGCAAGGATTCGGAAACGTAGGTTCAGCTGCTGCATTTTATTTAGCCGAAATGGGTGCCAAAATAGTGGGAATTATTGACCGTGACGGTGGAGTAATCAACGAAAATGGGTTCTCATTTGACGAAATTAAAATGTTGTTTTTGAACAAAGACGGAAACAAGTTGGTAGCCCAAAACATGATTCCGTTTGCCGAAATAAATGATAAAGTTTGGACCTTGGGCGCCGATATTTTTGCTCCATGTGCCGCATCGCGTTTGGTAACCAAAGATCAAATTGACAACCTAATCAGTCGTGGCCTAGAAGTCATTTCATGTGGGGCAAATGTTCCTTTTGCCGATAAAGAAATCTTTTTCGGAAGCATCATGGAAGAAACCGACAGTCAAATAAGTCTGATTCCTGACTTTATCTCTAACTGCGGTATGGCACGTGTATTTGCTTACTTCATGGAGAAAAAAGTACAAATGACAGACGAAGCCATTTTCTATGACATTTCAGAAACAATTAAAAGAGCTCTAGAAAAGGCACACAGTTTAAATGCTGACAAAAAGAATATCAGCGCAACTGCTTTCGAAATTGCCCTCAAACAACTAGTATAACAGAAAAAGCGGTTAATATTACACAATAAATTGTATTTTTAACCGTTATAGTAACAATATCAAATAAGACTGTTATGAGTTTCGAACTATCTCAAGATGATAAAAAATCACTAGGTATTACTACAGTAGTATACGCCTTGCTAATACTACTCCTTTTCTTATTGCGTTTTTGGCCCCCAGCTGACATGAAAATCATGGGCGGTGGCGGTGGCGGTGGCATCGAAATGAACTTTGGCGATAGTGATTATGGAATGGGTACTAACTACAAAAGTGAAGTCTTAAATGTAAAAGATGAGGTCAAAGCAATAAAAGCAGCTACTCCGGAGGAAGATATCATTTCCGATGACAATTCCGATGACAATGTGGTTGTACCTAAAAAAGTAGCTATTAAAACTCCCGTTCCCGTAAAAAAAGACATTAAACCTATACCTGAAAAGCCAAAAGTTTCTAAAAACGCCAATGATGCTTTGTCGAGTATTCTAGGAAATAAAGGCGGAGATGGGGATGATACTAAAGCCGGGAACAAAGGAAATGCCAACGGAAATCTAAATTCTAGTGGGTATTACGGTAACGGAAGTGGAAGTGGAACTGGCGGTGGAAGTGGAACTGGTAATGGAACTGGTAACGGAACTGGTAATGGACCTGGTAATGGCGGTGGAAGTGGCGGTGGTTCTGGATACTCTTTAGGAGGTAGAAAAGCGTTAAACAAACCCCAACCCGACTACACTTGTCAAGAACAAGGGAGAGTAGCGGTTCAGGTTACAGTAGACCGAAACGGAAATACGGTAAGCGTCACTGCAGGTGTTCAAGGAACCACAAATACCGCAAAGTGTCTGTTAGATCAAGCAAAAATTGCAGCTCAAAATACGAAATGGCAAGCCGATAGTAATGCCCCAGAAAAGCAAGTTGGAAAGATCATCTATACGTTCAGCCTGAATTAAGATGAAATTTAGTATAACTGCTTTACTACTCATTTATAGCATGGCTGGTTTTTCTCAAGAACTCAAGACCAATCTTTACAATGAAAAAATCCAAAACGGATACAAAGTTCTGGTCGACAACAATGAATATTGTCCGGTTTCAATGAAAATTGACTTCGAATTAACTAATATTTCATCCTCTAATGGCAATCATAAGATTTTTGTGATTCCAGCAAAGACAAAAGGATTTTTAATCACAACGCTACAAATCATTAAACCGAATGCCGGTGGCGGTTTTAAAACAAAATCACAAGCCAATTATGGTGATGCCACGGTAACTAATCCTTCAGAATATACTTATTCACTTCCTTTTCAAAAAAGCAAATCGTTTACAGTGTATCAAGGCTATAATGGTAATTTCTCACATCAAAATGAGAATTCTTTAGATTTTACGATGCCTGTTGGCACTGAAATTCTGGCAGCTAGAGCTGGCGTTGTGGTAAAAGTAGTTGAAAATAACAATCAAGGTTGTGCAGATAAAAGTTGTGCCGCTTTCAATAATCTCATATTGATTTTTCATAACGACGGAACCTTTTCTCAATATGTGCATCTCAACCAAAATGGCGCCTTGGTATCAGAAGGTGATGAAGTGAAAGAAAATGACTTACTTGGTTATAGCGGGCAAACCGGCTGGGCCAATGGACCCCATTTACATTTCATGGTTTTTATTCAACGTATCGAAAAACCAGAAACCATCAGAACTAAATTTAAAATAAACGATGGTAAAGAAGTTCAATTTTTAAAAGAAAAAGGGACTTATAAAAAAGAGTATTAATCCATCCGAAGATTACCAATTATCAGCTTTCTTCTTTTTATCCATAAAAGTAACTAGACTTTTATTTAAATCATTAAATAAATTTTCATAAGCTGCTGGAACTCCATCTTTATATTTTTTTAAAGAACCATCTTTATTATAATATTCTGAAAAATCATTCAAATTGTGAACTAATGTGGTTTCTTTTTTGTCAAACTCTTCTATACTAATAACGTCAAACTTGTATTTTCCGTCCTTGAAAGTAATTTCAACAACAAAGGTTGCGAAAGTACAAACGTTAGTTCCGCCCGCTTTGCTGCAAATAAAGTTGTCTTTCACTCCCTGAAAAGAGAGCTTCTCATTTTCAACAAAAGAAAGTACTTTAAACCCTTTGTTCTCTTTTATCCAAACCAATGTTCTAGTAAAGGAATCCTTTGCTGGGCTATCGTAAGTGGTAACAATAAAATCGGTTAAACCCTCTTTTGAGAATTTAAACACTGTGTCTTGAGCAAAGGAGGATGCCGTGACAAACGCAATCAATAGTACTATTTTTAGTTTCATATGCTAAAATTTAATTTTACTTTAACTTATTTCGGACTTGTTGCAATTACAAACTTAAGTTTATTCTTTACTCCTATTTGCAGCACATCTACTAAGTCTTGCACTTGCAAATTGGCTGGAATTCGGATGATTACCGTTTGGTCTTTGGAAGCATTCATTTTGGATAACAATCGGTCTTCTAATTGTCCAAAGTCAACTTCTTCTTTATCAACAAAAAATCGTTTATCTTCTGTCACAGACAGCGTGATTAATTGCTTGTTCGTCTTTTCATTGGTTTTCGATTTTGGTAATGTCATTCGGATAACGTTTGGATTGGCCAAGGTCGAAATGATTAAGAAAAACAACAATAAGAAAAACATAATGTCGCTCAAAGAAGATGTGGCAACTTCTGCATGAAATCGTTTATTTCGCTTTATTGCCATGGTTTGGTCTTTGAATGATATTAATAAACTCCAATACTTGCTTTTGAATCGACAAAGAGAAAGCATCAATTTTTCCGTTGAACAAGTGATACGCACTGTAAGCAATAATTCCCACAATCAAACCGGCACCACTACTAATCATTTTCTCGTACAATCCGCCTGAAATATTTCCGATACTAATATCCTCGGTAACAGAAATGCTGTAGAAAATTTTAATAACTCCAGAAATAGTTCCGATGAATCCTAAAGTTGGTGCAATACCAGCAATTAATCCAAGTTGTCCTAATTTCTTTTCCATATGACCAATTTCGATATTGGCAGCACGATCCATGTTTGATTCAATTTCGTTGATATGTCTCCCAATAGTCAGCACACCTTCTTTGATAATATTACCCTGAGCATTACCACTTCTTTCTGCTGAATTAACAGCCAATTCTATATTCGCATTATTTAAATGATTGCGCACATCTTTCATCAAATGATTGTCGATTTTGGCTGCTTTATGAATGTATAAATAGCGTTCAAAAATTACATAAATAGTATAAAATAGTAGGATGGCAATTGGAATTAAAAATAAACCCCCTTTAAAAATAAACTCTAATACAGAAACCTCATTGGTTAAAGCAGCATTAGCTTTTTCTGCTACCGGAAGTGCTTGGGCTAAAGTATCGGCTTGTACTTGCAAAAATGTACTCATCATATTTATTGATTTTTTTTCTATTAATTCTGAAAATAATTTCACTTTTGTACTCTTAAAATACACCGCACAATATAAACGAAAAAAAGTGTATTAAAGTATATATTCACTACAATTTTTTCCTAAAATTATGAACTACAAAGAAACTCTAGAGTGGATGTTTAATAGGTTGCCAATGTATCAAACACAGGGCGCAACAGCCTATCGAAAGGATATTACTAATACTGTTTTACTAGCCAAGCATTTAGGAAACCCCGAAAGGCATTTGAAATGCATTCATGTGGCCGGAACAAACGGAAAAGGATCAACTTCACACCTTCTTGCTTCAGTTTTACAAGAGGCAGGATATCGTGTTGGACTGTATACATCGCCTCATTTGCTAGATTACAGGGAACGAATAGCTATCAATGGGACACAAATTTCCGAAGAATATGTTAGTGATTTCATAACCAAGAATAAAGCATTTTTTGAAACCAATGAATTGAGTTTTTTTGAAATGAGTGTGGGATTAGCTTTTGAATATTTTGTTGAAAAACAAACAGATATCGCTATAATAGAAGTTGGAATGGGTGGCAGACTGGACTCAACCAACATCGTGACGCCACTAGTTGCTGTCATTACCAATATAGGATTAGATCACACACAATTTTTAGGCAATACTCTTGAAGCCATAGCTTTTGAAAAAGCAGGCATTATCAAACCTAGTATCCCAACAGTTATTGGTGAATATGTTGAGGAAACCAAACCTGTTTTCCTAACTATAGCAAAAGAAAACCGTTCTGAAATTTACTTTGCATCCGATTTGATTCTAGAAACTTATCCAGCTGCTTTACTTGGAGATTATCAAATAACAAACATGAAAACTGTCCTGCAAACATTAAAAGTGTTGCAGGAAAAAAAAATACTTTCTCTATCAGAAACGGATATTAAAAATGGTTTTTTGAACGTGATAAAAAACACACATTTGAAAGGCAGATGGCAGCAATTGGGGGAAAATCCTAAAATAATTTGCGATACAGCTCATAATGCTCATGGATTGAAAATTGTATTGAATCAAATAAAAAAAGAGCATTTTAACCAATTGCATATTGTTTTGGGTGTGGTTAATGATAAAAACTTAGATGAAATTCTACCTCTCTTTCCAAAAAATGCTTTTTATTATTTCTGCAAACCTAATATTCTACGAGGTTTGGACGCAGAAATCCTAAGACAAAAAGCGTCCGAATACAATTTGGTTGGCCAAACATATCATTCAGTTTCAAATGCTTACCAAAGTGCCAAAGATAAAGCTATCACCAAAGATTTTATTTATGTGGGAGGAAGTACTTTTGTAGTTGCAGAAATTTTATAATTTTTATAAAATATATTTGCATTATCAAAAAAGTAGTCTATATTTGCACTCGCAATAAGGGCGATTAGCTCAGTTGGTTCAGAGCATCTCGTTTACACCGAGAGGGTCGGGGGTTCGAATCCCTCATCGCCCACAAAAAAAAATCGATTAGGAAACTAATCGATTTTTTTATTTTCTAAATGTAGCAAAATCTTGCTATATTTATATTGTTATTTAAAGTATGGCTTTTGAGGAAAAAAGTTCATCCAATACGCACAGAAAAAAACCGATTAATAACTAATCGGTTTTTTATTTATAGATACTCCAAAGTTCTTTCTAAAGCCATACCGCGCGATCCTTTAATTAAAAAGATTTTATTTTCTAACTTTAACGAAGATAAATATTGGGTCAAATCTTCAAATGTTTGATAAAAATGAAAGGTGTCTTTCTGAATCATGTTAGCAAAAAAGTCTTTACCTACAAGGTGGCATTCAAAACTTGCGTTTTTATTAAGGTACTCAACAATTCCCTTATGTTCCGATAAACTTTCTGCACCAAGTTCATACATATCACCAATAATAATACACTTATTAACTTTATCTAACTGAATAAAATTCTCTAACGCCACCAACATACTACTTGGATTGGCATTATAAGCATCCAATATGATTTCATTAGATCCTTTTGTCATTAGTTGGGAGCGATTGTTTTCGGGTATATATCCCTCAATAGCCGCTTTTATATCAATTGTAGGGACTTCAAAATGATTTCCTATGGCGATAGCTGCATTGATATTATTAGCATTATATAAACCAATTAAATTGGAATTGATTTCCACTCCAAGAGTTTTGATTTTTACAAATGGGTTGGCTACAACATTGTCTATATACACATTTGTATTTTTAGTATTTTGACTAAAAGTAATTCTTTGGAAATCTAACGTTTTGTTATTTTGAATTTCGTCATCAAGATTTACAAAAATCGACTTGTGATTTGATTTTATATAGGCATACATTTCACTTTTGCCTTTTATTACTCCTGCTACTCCACCAAAACCTTCAAGATGTGCTTTGCCAAAATTAGTGATATACCCATAATCTGGTTGGGCAATTTCACATAGAAACTCAATCTCTTTTTGATGGTTAGCACCCATTTCAACAATTCCGATTTCAGTTTCACGTGTAAAAGACAATAAAGTTAGCGGAACACCAATATGATTATTCAAATTTCCAATCGTTGCTTTGGTATTGTATTTTTTAGACAACACTGCATTAATCAATTCTTTAGTAGTTGTTTTTCCGTTACTTCCTGTCAATGCTATAATCGGAAGCTGCAGCAATTTTCTGTGCAATTTTGCTAACTCCTGTAGGGTTTCCAAACTATCATTAACAACTATTGTTCTATAATCAATAAAGTAGTCGGGGTTGTCGATGACCACATAACTTGCTCCTTTGTTTAATGCCTCTTTAGCAAAAGTATTGGCATCAAATCGTTCTCCTTTAATAGCCACAAAAAAGGAATTTGGTTCGATTTTTCGGGTGTCAATGGAAACTTTATTATGCTTTACAAATAAATCATGAATTTCTTGGATGGTCATTGGAAAAATAATTACAATAAAAAAGCCCTTAAAATTAGGGCTTTTTTATTATTTATAATGAACTAGAATTAGTTTCTTGCTCTTTTCTTTTTGTCAGCTTTTGGACCGACTCTAGACATGGCACATCTAAATCCGATGTAATCTGTAGCGATATCTTGTGGGAAGTATCTTCTTTGAGCTGGATCTAACCAATAAGCTCTATCCCTCCATGATCCACCTTTGTAAACTCTAACATCATCGTTAACCAAAGTCGTTCTTTTGTTTGACTTATCATATTTTTTTACCATGTTACCCAAACTGTCTGTAGAAACATTGTGATTAGGAGAGTCGTACATTCTTTGATCGTCTCTTAATTTTCCTTTTTCATCTCCTTCTTCTGAAGCACCGAATTTGAAATATCTAGTTGACTGTTTGTCACCATCTCTGTAATTTCTATTGTCCGATTTATCAAAGTTTTGTCTCAAATACGTTTCTTTATCATCAACAGGAACTTGAGCAATTTGACCAGGGAAATTTCTAGAAACAATTTTACCATTTGATAAAGTATCGAATTTCTGAGTTTCGGCTGTAACTAGTTCTACTTTTCCGTCTTCACCAATTTTATCTTTCATATATACGTTTCCTCTGTAATAGTTGAAGTCATTTGCTTCATCATCAACAATTGGTCTGTATACATCAGCAACCCATTCAGCAACATTTCCGGCCATATCGTATAGACCAAAATCGTTTGGAGGATACGACTTAACTTTGTTTGTAATATCAGCTCCATCATCAGACCATCCTGCAATTCCACCGTAATCTCCTTTTCCTTGTTTGAAATTAGCCAATTGATCACCTCTAACTTGTCTTTTCCCAGAACGTGTATAACTTCCAGACCAAGGATATTTCTTTTGTCCTTTGTATGAATTGTATTCTCTTTGTCCTACATCAGAAGCAGCGGCATACTCCCATTCAGCTTCAGTTGGCAGCCTGTATTCTGGCAAAATTAGACCCGATGTTCTTTGTGCGTATACATTCTTAGCACTGTTTCCTGCTGTATTGTTAGCACCTGCAGCACCCGCTTTTGGCGCCGTACCTCTTCCTTTACCTTTTTTCAAAACTAATTTGTCATCGCCACCTTTAGCTGTTGATGGTGAAGCTAAATAAGCATTAGTACTAAAAACTTTATCAGCAGTCATGTCGGTAACTTTACCGTCTTTTTTTAGATAACGTTGTTGCTCAAGTATATTCTCATTCACACGATCGGTTCTCCAAATAGCAAATTCAGTTGCCTGAATCCAGTTAACTCCAACTACAGGATATTCCGCATAAGCAGGATGTCTCAAATAGTTTTCTGTCATGGTTTCATTGTAACCCAATCTATTTCTCCAAACTAAAGTATCTGGCGAAGCTCCTTCGTAAATGTTTTTGTAATTATCTTGGTCTGGTGGATAAACTGTTTTCAACCAGCTTAAGTACTCCATGTACATCATATTGGTTACTTCAGTTTCATCCATATAAAAAGACATAACGTGTTGTTGATTTGGAGTATTATTCCAATCGTGCATCACATCATCCTGAACTTTACCCATGGTAAACGTTCCGCCTTCAACTAAAACCAATCCTGGTCCAGTTGCTTGCTTTTTAAACTTAGAAGCATATTGAAATCCTCCTTTTTTATCGTTAATTTTCCATCCAGTGGCTTTAGAGCCTCCAGTTGAACTGCCTTTTTTACTACAACTAGTAAATCCGACCATTATTACCAATAGGGATAGTAATAATTTTGCTGAAATAACTTTGTTTACTTTCATATTCATAGTAGGTATAATTTTTCGAGGCGCAATATAACTATTTACCATTAAATTGCAACAACTTTTTTTTAATTAATACTAAATTTGCCCTTGATATAAGCAATGTGTATATAACGCAAAAATACTAGTTTTATTGTATTTTGGTTCAAAAAATATTTTTTTTTGCGTTTTTATACTATTTTGTCTAAAATTACGTTAATGATATTACTATGAAAAAGATTATTACTCTTTGCATCCTCATTACGAATGCTTTCTTTGCTATTTCCCAAGAGCAAGGCACCGTTTCTTTAAATTGGACAGACAAAAAAGCAGTATCTTATGGTGATGTCTCTTTTGTAGTGCCACAGTTTAATTTGGAGAATCACCAATTTGACACTTATTCAAAAACGTTGCATTATGCATTAACAATAAAACTTAATGGTAATTTGAGTGAAAACGCATTACAAATAACAAATCTTGTTTTTGAGCCTATAAGTGAAAGTCAACTTGGTGATGTTGCAATAAAAAGTATTCCAGCAATTTTTAAGCAATCCTTTAAAATCTTAAACGCTAGAGGTCAGTTTTTAGGGAAAATAAATCTCACTCCGATTATCAAAGATGGGAATTCTTATAAAAAATTAGTTTCTTTCAACTATTCTTTTAGCCAAAACACTTTGAGGGCTGAGCCGCTCAGAAATAATATTACAGCCATAGAAAATTCTGTTTTAAGTTCTGGAAGTTGGTATCGCTTTTATGTTCAAAAATCTGGGATTTATAAAATCTCCAAAAGCTTTTTGAGCAGTTTAGGATTGAATACTGCTGTCGATCCAAGAAAAATCAAAATATATGGAAATGGTGGTAGGATGTTACCGCTCCTGAATTCGGATGATTATCCAATGGATTTAACCGAAAATGCCCTTCAGTTTATTGGAGAAAGTGATGGCGTTTTTGATAGTCAGGACTATATCTTGTTTTATGCCGAAGGAATGGACCAATGGAATAACGATTACAAAAGCAACACCAATATTTACGCCAACAGATCTTACTACTATGTAACTGCTCAGGGTGGAGACGGCAAGCGAATTGCTGAAATGACACAACCGTCAGCAAATGCCACTACTACCCTTACAACATTTGACAATCATAAATTTCATGAAATTGAAGAAGTTAATATTGAAAAACTTGGTAGGGTTTGGTTTGGTGAAAACTTTAGTGTTGACAACGAACAAGATTTCGAATTTATTTTTCCAAATCTTGTAACTTCATCGCCAATAACTGTGGAGTCGCATGTTGCAGCAGTAACTTCCTCATCCAACAGTTTCAAAATAGAGGCCAATAGTCAGCTCGTTGGCACTATTAATATTATTCCACAACCTAACAGCGATGTTGCTGTTTACGAAAGAACATTGTCAGCTCCGGTAACTATAAATTCAACTGATGTATCCATAAAAGTCACTTATGACAATGGTGGTGTGCCAAACTCTAAAGGATATTTAGATTACATAAATATTAGTGCAAAATGTAATTTACAAGGATTCGGTAAGCAATTCCCGTTTCAGTTTGATCAAGCAAGCGCATTACTGGGTATTGTTGAATACCAGTTTTCAAATGCCACTACAATTTCTCAAATTTGGGATGTAACCGATATTTATAATGTTAGTAAAGTTGACAACAATGCAAGTTCATTTTCTTTTAAATCAACATTAGGTGAAGTTCGAAAATATGTTGCCGTTGCTATTTCAGATTATTATTCGCCTTCCAAAGAATCCAAATCTAAAGTAGACAATCAAAACTTGAAAGGAACCCTATTCAACAACACCGCTGGACAATTTCAAGACATCGACTACTTAATCATCACACCAAAATCCTTAAATACCCAAGCTGAAAAATTAGCTGCCTTTCACCGAAGTTATTCCAATTTAAATGTAAAAGTTATCCATTTAGAAACTATTTATCCGGAATTCTCCTCGGGAAAACAGGATATTGGGGCCATTAGAAATTTTGTTAAATATGTTTATTCCAATGCATCAACTCCAGATAAAAAAGTAAAATTTTTAAATCTTTTTGGTGATGCCTCTTATGATTTCAAAGATCGTGCAGCCAACAATACCAACATCGTTCCGATATACCAAGCATTGAATAGCTATTCAGAATCGCAGTCCGCTTTTGCTTCTGATGATTTTTTTGGTATGATGGATGCAAATGAAGGCCGTTTGGATTCGGGCAATTCTCCAACAAATGGCGGAACTAACTTTTCCTATGATTTTGGCGGAATCGATATTGCCGTAGGACGAATGATTGTTAGTTCAACCCAACAAGCTGAGGAAATGGTTAACAAAGTGATTGAATATCACGACATCAAATCTTATGGTAGTTGGAGAAACAATTATGTCTCAATTGCAGATGATCCTGACATAGAAAAACCCTCAGACAATCAATTACAATACAATCAAAACAGATTGGCTAATATTATTGGCACTGAAAAACCTTTTTTAAACATAAAAAAAATATTTTCTGATTCCTTTGTTCAAACGACATCAGCCGGAGGAGATCGATATCCAAAGGCGAGAGAAGAAATTTTTGCTGCATTTGAAAAAGGCGCATTGGTTTTTAATTATCTCGGTCATGGTGGTGAAGATGGTTTATCTGGCGAACGTATATGGGAAAAATCAGATGGTGAAAACTTAACTAATCGTTATAAATATCCATTGTTTATTACAGTAACTTGTGCGTTTTCAAGATTTGACAATCCGTACCGACCTACCGGAGGAGAATATACTTATTGGAATCCTCGTGGTGGAGCAATTTCAATGATAACAACGGTTCGTTCAATCGGTCAAGGTGAAGCACAATTTTTTAATGAGGTACTTGCCGAAAATTTATTTTCATTTGGATCAAACACCTATACTTCTATTGCAGAAGCACTTCGAATATCTAAAAATTTATACTCAAACTCTGCAACAAATATTGTATTCTATATTGGTGACCCGGCATTAATGTTGGCAATTGCGAAACCAAAAATAGTCTTAACCAAAGTCAACGACATGCCAATCACCGGACCAATTGATGACTTTAAATCCCTGGCGTTTGTGAAACTTACAGGCGAAGTTTTAGACGAAAACAACAATTCACTTCCATTATATAACGGGGAATTATCGGTGAATATTTTTGATAAAAATGTACAAGTTCAAACCTTGCGAAATGATAGTGCTGATGCAATTGACGAATCCAATCAACCCGCCACTTATTTAACCTATTCCGTTTTGGGTGAAACTATTTTTAGAGGAAATGCTTCTGTAATTGCCGGTAAATTTGAATTTGGATTTGTAGTGCCTCGAGACATTAGAATACCAGTAAATAATGGTAGAATTAGTTTTTACTCCAAAAGAAATCAGATTTTATTTGATAAATCAGGGTTTAATACTGACATTAAAGTTGGTGGAATCAATACCAATGCGGTTGCCGATAATATTGGACCCACTGTAAGATTGTATATGAACGACGAAACATTTGTAAACGGTGGCATAACCAACGAATCTCCTTTCTTTTTAGCCATTCTTGAAGATGAACATGGTATAAATACAGCTAGTGGGATTGGTCACGACATTATAGGTATTCTGGATGGAGACGAAACCAAACCCTATACCATGAACGATTATTACGAGGCTGAAGCCGATAATTATAAAAAAGGTAGGGTATATTTCCCTTTCCGTAACTTAGCTGTTGGTTTACACACCATAACTTTTAAAGCATGGGATGTTTATAACAATCCAATTACTGCTGAAATACAATTTGTAGTCGTAGGTAACGAAAGCATCACACTGAGCCACGTGCTGAATTATCCTAATCCATTTGTAAACTATACCGAATTTTGGTTTTCGCACAACCGCCCTTTTGAACCTTTAGAAGTTCAGGTACAAGTTATGACTATCACAGGTAAAATTGTTTGGACCAAAAACCAAACAATAACCACTGATGGATTCCTCTCTAGAGAAATTGTTTGGGATGGAAAAGATGATTTTGGAGACCGAATCGGAAAGGGCGTTTATGTCTATAAATTAAGCGTAAAGTCCACTTTATCGAATAAAACGGCAGAAAAAATAGAAAAACTTGTAATCCTATAGGAAAATAGTATATTTGTTAACCTTTATTAAAAATTAGAATGAAAAAAATTGCCCTTTTAATTATTTTATTAATTGCCCAGTTTATTACCGCACAACAGGACAGCCGTGTCATCACCACTGGTGTTCCATTTCTTTTGGTTGCCGCCGATGCTAGAGCAGCAGGTATGGCAGATCAAGGGGTTGCTACCTCGCCAGATAACTTCTCACAACAATGGAATCCTGCTAAATATACATTTGCAACTGACAAGCAAGGATTTACCGTGAGTTACACTCCATATTTAACCGATTTAGTTAACGATATTTCTCTTGGGCAAGTTACTTACTACAACAGATTTGGGGCCGATGGAAGAAATGCATTCGCCGGAAGTTTACGTTATTTTGGTTTAGGAGAAATTGAATTAAGACAAAACGCAGAAGACCCAGCACAAATTGTTAAACCAAACGAATTAGCGCTAGATGGTTCCTACTCATTACAATTAAGCGAAAAATTCTCGATGGCCGTTGCCGGAAGATATATTCGTTCTGCTTTAAGAATTCCATCCGGAGATTCCGGAGATTCGAAACCAGCTAGTTCATTTGCTGTAGATGTTGCCGGTTATTTTCAAGGAGAAGAAACTGCTTTCTCTGATTTTAATGGCCGTTTACGTCTTGGTTTTAACTTCCAAAACATGGGCCCAAAAATCAATTATGATGCGGGACAATCAGATGATAATAGCGCCAATTTTCTTCCAGCCAATATGAGACTTGGTGGAAGTTATGATTTTATTTTAGATGATTTCAATAAAGTTTCCTTAAATGTTGAATTTGCAAAACTTTTGGTGCCAACGCCCCAAAGTGCTGACCTAGATGGCGACGGGTTGATTACTACGCAAGAAGAAATTGATTTGAGAAATCAAAATAATGCTGAATACAACAAAATCAACTGGGTATCCGGAATGTTAAAATCATTCAACGATGCGCCTGGCGGATTTAGTGAAGAACTTAAAGAGTTTACCTATTCTGTAGGTGCTGAATATTTATACCAAGACTCTTTTGCAATGCGACTAGGTTATTTTCATGAAAGCCCTATTAAAGGAGCTCGAAAGTTTTTTTCCCTTGGGGCCGGTTTCAAATACAACATAGTTAAAGTAGATGTATCGTATTTATTCTCTGCTTCAAAAGTGAAAAACCCGCTCGAAAACACACTTCGTTTCTCATTATCGTTCAACTTTGGTGACAAGTACGACGATTATTAATAGCTAATAAATACTAAAAACAACATCCAAATTTCTTACTAGAGATTTGGATTTTTTTTCCGAAATACCGAAATGAAAAAAATAGAAATTAATACCTCGTTTACAGCATTTCAATCTGTTGAAGAACTTCCTACAGATGTTCAATCATTGATGCAAAAAGCAATAGAAATTAGAAAAAATGCTTATGCTCCATATTCTAAATTCAGAGTTGGCGCAGCATTATTATTGGACAACGGAAAAATAGTTTTAGGTTCCAATCAAGAAAATGCTGCTTATCCATCTGGACTTTGTGCCGAAAGAGTTGCTATTTTTCAATCGGGTGCTATCTATCCTGATGCAAAAATTATAAAAATTGCAATTTCGGCCGCTTCTGATACAAATCAAACCAAAACACCAATTCCTCCTTGTGGCGGTTGCAGACAATCGATTTCTGAATATGAATTCAAACAAAACACTCCAATCGAAATCTATTTTATGGGTGAAATTGGTGAAGTTTACATGTCCGATTCAATCAAAAATTTATTGCCATTAAGTTTCGATAAAAACTTCCTCTAGAAAATTAGGGCTAAAGAGATTCAATAATTTAATCAAAAAAAGCAACTCGTTGAAAAGTTGCTTTGTTTTTTAGTATACTGCGAGGGCAGGAGAATATCGAAGAGCGAGTCGCTATTTTGGAACACTTCGATTAGCTTGGGGTAACCTTTGTCAAAGTTTCAAACTTTGACAAAGGTTTTCAAACATAACACAAAAAAGCAACTCGTTGAAAAGTTGCTTTGGTTTTTAGTACACTGCGAGGGCAGAACCATCGAAGATCGAAACGCGATTATGGAAAGAATTTATAAATATCTTTTCGATGGAGGAGGCGTGTGCAGATTACCGTTTGGTTCTCATAAAAAAAACCAAGACGGTAATTTCCAATTCGGATACGATATGCGGATTTATGTCCTTTCAGCTTTTTTAGGTTCAGCATAGAACTCAACCGCTCAGCTTTCTCAATTTCCGCAATAATAATTTCCACCTGTGGTTTTAAATCCTTTTCATTTATCAATTCAATATCCTTCAAAAATCGTTTCTCAAAAAGAATTTTCATTTGCGTAATGCTTTCAGAACAGTTTCTTTACTCACATAGTCGCCTTTTTTCTCCTCCAGCATAGCTTTAAGCAAGCCATAGTCCTCTTTGTCTTCTTCGCTGAGCGAAAATGCTTTCAGGTGAAGACGCTCCGCCAATGCATAAAAAAGAGATTTGTCTTTTTCCGATTTAATGGTAATGACTAATGTTTCCATAGTAAATTATTTTTTTATTAGAGCAAAGATAATCATTATGCTCCAATGTAATTTCTTTTTATTACTTCCTGATAGCTCGCAACTGGTATAACCCAAAAAAGCAACTCCTTGAAAAGTTGCTTTGGTTTTAATTACCGCACAAAAAGATTCGTGGGGTTAAGAGAATAATGCTAGATACTATTTGTTGCATCTAGCATTATTAAAATTATTGAAATATAACAGGTTTATTAATTCTTGGAATTCTTACTATATGATAAGGTTGTATCGTTATCGTGAAACCATCTCCAGAATTTAATAATGAATAGTTTACCGTAATGTTATCTAAATTTTCTATTACGGTATCTATATTTATTGAATAAGCTGTTGAACCTCTTGGCGAATCAACAACTGCAATTACTTGATATGTATTAAAATCTACATTGGTATTAATAAAACCACTTGACACAAGGTTCATCGATAATAAAAAAGCAGCCCAATCAGTTTGATTATTTATTACTAAGTTATTTGGAGTAACTTCCCAAGTATATCCTTTACCTATCAAAACGGGTGTAATAGTTACAGGAACAAATGGAGTAGAAGAATTATCATTACTACAACCGTTTAGAGTAATGAGGAAAATAAAAGTTAAAATAAGTGTTTTCATAGTGTTAAATTTATTGTTTTACAAAAGTTTTTGCGTCCAAAATTTGCCCATTGCATACTAAGGCAACCGTATAGAAACCATTTTGAAAATAGCTAATATCTATGTTTTTATTGGTACTATCTAAATCTAGAATATAGTTATTGGAAGTTGAAGCATTACCATAGTAGCCAATAATCATAAGATAGGCGGAGCTAACTTCATTCAATTTATAACCCACAGCTATAGTATTAGTGGCAGGATTAGGGGCTATAGTGGTTAGGTAGCTTGGGTTAATTTTTACTTCAACCTCAGCATAATCTTTATAGCCATCAGATAATGCAATTACTTCAAGTCTATATTTTTTGGCTATAGTAGCATCAACCGTTAAATCTATGCCTTGATAGATTAAATTCTCCTCGGTATCATACCAGTTATATGTTGCGGCTTCGTTTATCTGTTCTGCATAAATTGTTATCGTTTCCCCTTTGTCCACATCCTTATCACCTCCTGGGTTGGCTATAAACAAAGGTCTTGCTTTTTTCTTAACTATATAAGTTTCTCCACCAATAATTTTATTTGACCCAGTTTCCTTTTGAATAACATGATACACATACTTAGCTTTTTCCGTTATTTCTTGGGTTAGAAAATTAAATTTTAAATACAGTGTTCCAATTTCGTTAGCATTAAATTCTAAATCTTTTAAGAATACATTATTTCCTTTAATCAGCATGACTTTTTCGTCCAGAGTATTGTCTAACCGTTCGGCAGTTTTTCCTCCACGAACCCATGCTTGATATAGCACTTCATCCATTTTTAGCGTAATTTCGGCTTCTTCATATATGGGTTTTCCTGTTTCTAAATCTTCTTTTACTAATTCTAGATAAAAAGATTTTGGGGTGGCAAAAGTGTTTCCTACCGCTATAACTCCTCCAATGGTTTGCCTAGTAGGGTCATCGCTAACAAAATCTACTATGGTTAAATTTTCCATGCTATATTATTGTTATTGATAACATTTTGTACTAAATCTGGGGTTTCAGGAAATGTCATTTCATCAGTTTGTGAAACAACTCTAGCCAACAAACAAAAATGCCATGGTTCAGCAAATATACCATTATAATTACTTGGATTAGGGACAGAAAATGGCATACTTAAAATGGTTTCTTGCCCTGGTTGTAATACAGGAATTGTAACCGTTCCTATTGGATTGCCCAACAGTGTAGAAGTACCGTTATAGGTTGCACCATTCCATAATTCGGGCCAATTTAAAGAAGTTGATGCTTTTGCCCAATAGGTTGTTAAATTTTCTATATCAGTTGTTGCTTGGCAACCATTGTTTTTAACTCTTACATAAATATAGTTTGGAACAGTGGGGCTGTACTCTGGATTTTGATGGTCAATAATTCCATCTTGAGAATTTCGTATCCAGATATCATCACTTGCCCAAAAATATTGTGTAGTAACATTAGGTTCTTCTCCAGTATCCAAGTGAGAATCTTTAATCACTAAATCAAGACCTCTATATCTTGTTTGGGCTTCTAAAACTGCTTCATAGGTATTTAACCTGCCATTCCCAAATTCAAAAGATTTTCCCAGAAAATCGGGATTATAAGCATAATTATATCCCCCCACTTTATCGGCTGTTGCCGCCAAAATATCTTTGATTTCTTGTTGGGTCAAACATGGATTAATTGCCCACATTAAAGCAATGGTTGCTGAAACCATAGGTGCTGAATAGGACGTTCCAGTATCACTTCGGTAATTATTAGAGTTTATTGTTGACGTTATGTTAGTTCCAGGGGCAACCATAAATAAGTTTTCCCCATAGTTTGAAGAATTAAACCTAAGGTCGTTTATTGTACTGTTTCCTACAGCAATTACTTTAGGATGACTAGAAGGGAATGTTGGGGGGATTTGACCTGAAATATCGCCATTACTATAATTACCACTACTACAAACTACTAAAACACCATAATTATCATATACATAATCGATAGCATCATATATTGGAGCAGCATTACTAAAAATCGAAACCGCTAATTGAATTATTTTTGCACCACTCTGAGCCGCATAAATAATAGCATCGTCTAAAACAATACTAGCTGGAGCTGTTTCTCCAATTTTAATCGGTAAAATTTTTACTCCTTCATTATTCCATCCGCCAGCAATACCAGCAATTCCTTTATTATTATTTGTTTTAGCACCAATAATTCCTGCTACTCCTGTGCCATGAAAATTAAAAGTTGAAATAGGTCTAGAATCATTGTTATTAAGTGGGAAATTCCAACCTTTCCAATCGTCTATTAAACCATTGCCATCGTCATCAACGCCATTGCCTGTGGTTGGGTCATTTGGGTTTGACCAAGCATCTTCATCAGTGTTTAAATAGATGTTTTGGTGTCCATCTATACCCATCCCTAAGTCTTCGTGAGTCCAATCGGTTCCAGAATCAATAACGGCAACTATAACACTTGGATTTCCCGTTTCAATATCCCACGCCTCTTTTGCCTGTATTCTATCTAACGCCCATTGACTGGCTTGAAGCGGGTCGTTTGGTACTTGTTCATAATTTCCAAATGTTGGTATTTCTAATTTTGATACTATATTTTCAGTAACCATATTGGTTGCTCTTTGAAAAATATCTATGTTTTGATTTATTTGAAAATCATACCAGCCAGTTATCGCTTTTCTTATAAAAGTTAAATTATGCAATTGTATAAAGTCGTTTATACTAGCATCCGAAGTACCATTAACAAACTTAACCGTTATTTTATTATCTTCTATTTGATAATAATTCAAGTCGTTTGTGCTTAAAACCCTCCAATGATTATCAACATTAATATAATTTTTGTTTTGAAAAGTCTTCTGAAGTTGTTGAGCTTCTGAGTTGTTACTTAGTATTAAAAATAAAAAGTAAATAAATTGTATTTTGTTTTTCATGTTGTTTAATTTATAAAGATTGATTAGGCGAGTTCTAAAAAATAATTTTTTTATAATTTCTTCCTACTGTACTCTACTCACCGGCTCGCTCCATGCGCCTGCTCCAGTGTTGTTTACGCCACGCACTCTATAAAAATAGCGTACACCTGCTTCTACATCATCATCAACAAATAGTAGTTTTTTAGTGCTTTTCAAAAACGGATAAGGTGGTTGCAATACCGTTGCTGCTGTAGTATCGGTGGCAGCAACAATTTCTCCACGCTGTATTTCCCAAAAATCAACAACTTCGCCCTGACCCTGCATGGCTATTTTAAAGCCAATACCGTCATCATCATCGGTTACACTTATTATACTTGCTTTTACTGGCAGCGTGCGTGCTACTTTCGATCCTGATGGCACAGTAATATCGTATTCAATCAATTTGTCGGGAGTAGTAGCGTGTATGGCTATCGCCCGTTTTTCAATAATTACTGCTGCATCGTTTTTGCTGGCTGCAAGCACTTGCGAAGCGGCTTGTTTTTGCGCCAACTGGTCTTTCAGCGCTTCTATTTGGCTGTCGGCGGTGTCCAACAGGTTAATTTCGGCTTGCACCGTCGCTGGCGTATCGGGTTGCCCCACCCAAGCAGCTGCATTGTTTGCAATTCCGGCTTTTAATCCAGTAAGCCGATCTTTTACTTTTTGAAGATACTTTAACATAATTTCTATTTTTTTAGTTAAACAATTGATTAATAAATATTTATATATAAAATACTGTCATGCTGACAGGGTTTTTCGTCGGAATGGTGCATAATTTGGAAGGAATAGTGCATCGTTTGGAAGGAAGGGAGCATCATTTGGAAGGAATGGCGGATAGTTTGGAAGGAATGGCGCATCCTTTGGAAGGAATGACGCATAGTTTGGAAGGAACGGCGAATCATTTGGAAGGAATGACGCATCATTTGGAAGGAATGGCGTATAGTTTGGAAGGAATGACGCATCATTTGGAAGGAATGGCGTGTAGTTTGGAAGGAATGTTGGCTGTTTCCTTCTGCGAAAAGCAAATGTTCTGCGGAATTTAAGTAGGAATCTCTCTCTCTCTCTCTCTCTCTCTCTCTCT
>JBBRET010000012.1:0-69079 GCA_038202695.1 Flavobacteriales bacterium | reverse complement strand
GATCGGTTGTTAGAATGTCTTTTTGTTCCCAAACTAATTCGCCTTTGTCATACAATAATAAAGCTGGCCTAGATATAGCGTTATGCTTTTTTGCTAAATCTGGAAAATCATCGGCATCAATAGAAATAATAAATATTCTTTTGCCAATATTTTTTTTGACTTTTTCTATAACCATTTTTTGTAAAAAACACGGATCACAATATCGTGAAGTAATGCTTACCAATACTGGATTTTCGTTATTTAAAGCTTCGTTAAATTCCTTTTCACTCATAATTTAACTAAAATTAATAGAAGTTTAAATGGTATATTTCAACCATTCAAACTTACAAACAAACAACTTAAAAACTATTTTTATACTCTATTTCACTTTTATGGACTATTATGCAACTACCTATTTTATATAAATTTTCTAATACTCATCATAAAACCAAGATGAATTCCTTCGTGGTAATTATTGAAATTTATAGCTTCTTCAAATGTTGCCAAATGAAAACCAATATGGGTTTCGTATTCTGAAAACACAACAAACTTTCCGTTTCCATAATCGTCTTTGGTTAGTTGAATTAATGAAATCAATAACTCTTTTATTTCATCAACTTCTTCTTGCGTTGTTGTTTTTGTTGGTACAGAGCCGTATTTGTATTTGTTATGAAACTCCTTCGAAATGTAAACTGGCAAACCCGACAATCGATAAATTAATCCTTGTTGGGTTGTAATGATATGACCTACATTCCAAATCAAATTATTTTTAAAACCTTCAGGGATTTTATTGAGTTGCTCTAAAGTGTACTTTTCTAATAGCTCTAAATGTAATTTTCTGTTAGTTTCCCAAATTTTAAATGTTGATTGCATTGTTTATTGTTTTTAATAAAAATAGCCCAATTTAAAACAGGCATCAATCTGTTTCAAACTGAACTATTTTCGAGTGGTATTTAAGTATTATTTTTTAAACTTCGCATTTACATCTTGCCAACTGCCTCCATTAGTGACATTTTTTATACCATTTTTTTCTAAAATAGTTATGGCTTGACTGCTTCGGTTGCCACTTTTGCAAAATACAACAATCTTTTTTTTACCTTTGAATTTTGCTAATTGACTTTCAACTTGATCTAACGGAATATTAACTGCTTCTTTTACGCTTCCTTGTGCAAATTCAGCTGGCGTTCTAACATCTACATAAAAAGTTTCATTTTTTTTAGATGCTTTTACCTTTTGAGTTGTTTCATTTTTTGAAACAGGTTTTGCTTTTTGTGCACTACTTGTATTACTCGAAATAGCGAAGAATAAAATCAGAAAACAAATTTTCACTAGGTTTTTCATCGTTTATTTACTGATTACTGCATTTACATCTTGCCAAGTTCCGCCATTGGTAACATTTGTAAAACCATTTTGTTCTAAAATTGATTTGGCTTGACTGCTACGATTACCGCTTCGGCAAAAAACCACAATGTTTTCTTTACCTTTAAATTTTGCCAATTGATTTTGCACTTGGTCTAACGGAATGTTTACTGAACCTTTAACATTGCCATCGGCAAACTCTCCAGACGAGCGAACATCTACTAGAAATGCTCCTTTATTTACAATAGTATCTAAATGTGCTTTATTACCATTTCCACCAAATATAGTATTGAAAAAACCCATACTGTTTTTTTTTAAAATATTATTAAATTATGCCTTTAATACTTTACTTTGGCAAATAAAATCTGTTTTTGGAACAGTAGTTTTTGCTATAGCATTAAAACCACCTTCAATTTCGGTAAAGTTTCTGTAACCACGCGCCTGCAATATAGATGCTGCCATCATAGAACGGTAACCACCAGCACAATGCATATAAAAATGTTCTTCTGGGTTGATGTCTTTTACCCATTCGTTTATGTATGCCAATGGTCTGCTGTATGCCTCGTCAACGTGTTCTGCTTCGTATTCGCTCTCTTTTCGTATATCAATTACTTTGCTTTCGCCAAGTTTGAACTCGGTTACAAATTGATCCGCTGTAATTCTTTTAACGGTATCAACTTCATAACCGGCTTCTTTCCATGCATCAAAGCCATATTTTAAATGTCCAATTAGGTTGTCAAAACCAACTCGGCTTAAACGAGTTACGGTTTCTTCTTCGAAACCTAATTCTGTTACCAATAATATAGGTTGTTTTACATCGGCAATCAGAGCACCAACCCAAGGTGCAAAATCTCCAGTAATTCCGATATTGATGGATTGCGGAATAAATCCTTTGGTAAAATCACCATTGTTACGAGTGTCTAATATTAATGCTCCAGTCTCTTCGGCAACAACTTCAAATTCGGTTGCATTGATGGCTTTCATACCATTATTGAATACGGTATCAAAACTTTCAATTCCTCTTTTATTCATTGCTACATTCATCCCAAAATAGGCAGGTGGAGGTAATAATCCATCGGTAACCTCTTTTATAAATTCGGCTTCAGTCATATTAGCACGTAAAGCATAATTTTTTTCTTTTTGTTCGCCAATTGTAGAAACTGTTTCTTTGCTCATATTTTTTCCGCAAGCTGAACCTGCACCGTGTGCTGGATAAACTATAACATCATCAGCCAAGGTCATCACTTTATCTCTTAATGAATGAAATAATAATCCTGCTAATTGATCCTGTGTCATTGAAGCTGCTTTTTGTGCTAAATCAGGACGACCAACATCACCAATAAATAAAGTGTCTCCAGAGAAAATAGCATAGTCTTTTCCGTTTTCATCAATCAATAAATAGGTTGTACTTTCCATAGTATGACCTGGAGTGTGTAACACTTTTATTTTAATGTTTCCAATTTCAAAAACTTGATTGTCTTTAGCCGAAATAAAATCAAATTCTGGTTGCGCATTTGGACCATAAACGATAGCTGCACCAGTTTGTTTACTTAAGTCTAAATGACCAGAAACAAAATCGGCGTGAAAGTGTGTTTCGAAGATGTATTGTAGTTTTACACCATCTTGCGCTAATCGATCAGTATATGGTTTTGTTTCACGTAGTGGATCAATAATTGCAGCTTCACCATTTGATGTAATATAATAAGCTCCTTGTGCTAAACATCCTGTATAGATTTGTTCTATTTTCATATCTTTTTAATTTTAGGTTATCAATTTATAATGCAAATGTATATGGTAAAATTAGATTGTATAGTGACAAAAGTTACACAGATAACTTTTTATGAAAAATAATTGTTTACTAAAAATATTTGAGTACATTTGCAAAGTGAATGTTCACTAACTTGTTTAGAAATGAAAAAAGAAACATCTGATCGGCAAATTGAAATTATAGAAGCGGCAGGAAAGCTATTGATGGAGAAAGGCATTAAAGGTCTAACTACTAAAAGCCTTGCCCAAGAAATGAAATTTTCTGAAAGTGCTTTGTACAGACATTTTAAAGATAAAGAAGCGATTATTGTTCATTTTATAAGTTATTTATCAGAAAATATTAACACAAGATTTGAAAATATTTTAAATTCTGAATTGAATGCGGAAGAAAAGTTAACTGCTCTTTTTAAAAGTCAATTTTCTTTTTTTAATGTAAATCCACATTATATAGTAATTGTGCTTTCTGATGGGCTTTTAGACGATTCGGAAGTTATAAAAAATGAAATCTTAAAACTGATACAAACTAACGTTATTGTGTTTTTAGAAGTGATTAAGGAAGGTCAAAAAACTAATACATTTAATCAAGAAATTGATGCAGAATATTTAGTTCATTTTGCAATTGGAAGTTTTAGACTACAAATGTTGCAATGGAAGTTAGCCAATTTTAGTTATGACATAGAAAAAAAAGGAATTGAGACGATGAATAATTTATTGATGTTATTCAAAAAATAAAATATCAAAACGGAAAAACACACTTAATTAAAATAATATTTTTTTGAATGAAAAAGTTAGTAAATATTCACAAACTAAAAATTATTTTGTTGCTAATTTTAATTAGTAGCTCAACAATTCTGGCACAAGAAAACAAAGCGTTTTCATCTTTAAATGAAGTATTAGAGTTTTCGAAAAGTAAAAACTATGTATTTCAAAACGCAAAATTTCAAACGCAATTGGCTACTTTAACAAAAAAAACAGCCATTGGTAATGTTTTTAATCCAAAAATAAACACAAGTATTCAAGCGTTGAACAACATTAATCAGCAAGTTAGTTTTTTGCCAGCAGAAGCTTTTGGTGGAACGCCAGGTAGTTTTAAACAGGTAATCATTGGTCAACAATATGTCTCTACTTTTAATATTCAGCCACAATTTGATATATTGAATTTATCCGCTATTGCTCAAATAAAATCGGCGAAAATAAACGAGCAACTGGTTGAAAATCAAAATAAAATAAATGAGCAGAATTTGTATGATAAAATAAATGCGGTTTACTTCAACATACTTTCGTTTAATGGACAAAATGAGATTTTGAATGAAAATTTATCTATTGCAGAAACAATTTTAAAAATTGTAAATCAAAAACATAATGAAGGAATTGCCCGAAAACAAGAAGTAAATGAAGCAGAAGTAAATTTTATTGCCATAAAAGATAAACTACAACAACTTGAAATGAATACTAAAATGCAGTATCAAATTTTAGATTTATTTTTTGAAAATACTATTAAAACAGAATTAAAACAAACGGTTTTGTCTTATGAAAACCAAACTAACACATTGACAACCAATTCTAATTTGCAAACTCAAAACATTGATTTACAAAAGCAATTAGCACAACAAGAGCATAAATCCTTATTATTTCAAAACCTTCCTGTCTTATCATTTGTATCGTCATTTAATTGGCAAAATTTGAGTAATACTATTTTTTTTGCTTCTGGTTCCAATTGGCAAAACTTTAATTATGTAGGATTAAAATTGGGTTGGGAATTGCCGACGGTGCAGCGTTTGTCAAATACAAAAAGCAAACAAATTCAATTTGAAACATTAAAAAATAATGCTGAACATAGTATAAAAGAAACTAACAATAGCAATGAGCAAATGGTTTTAGAATATGAGAAATCGCTACTACAAATTATCAACTATAAAAAAATATATGAGTTAAAAAAAGATACTTACGAAAAAAATTTCAATCAATTTAAAGAAAATATTTTGCCCCTGGATAAACTCTTGATTTCACAAAATGATATGCTAATAAGTAAAATAAATGTTATTACTGTTTTGGCAAATGTTGGTTTTAATAAAAGTAAAATAGAAATAAATAATAAATTTTAAAATGAAAAAAATCTTAATTATAGTAACAATCTTTACGGTTATTTCTTGCAGCAACAATCAAGAAACGCAACCAATAACACAAGACATAAAAGAACTTGTTTTTGCATCTGGTCAACTAGAATGGGATGATTCTTATAACCTTACAGCTCAAACTGATGGTGTTTTGCAAAATGCAAATTTTGACGTAGGCAATGCAGTAAACAAAGGAAAAGTTATTGCAACTATTGATAACGCTATCAATCAAATAAACACGCAAGTAGCCCAAGAACAATTGGTGATTTCTAATGAAAACTTGACAGATAATTCGCCAGCATTGCAACTGTTACAACAAAACATTCAGTTTGCTGAAAGTAAATACAGTCAAGATAAAACGCAAGAAGAACGTTATAAAAGGTTATACGAAAGTCAAAGTATTGCCAAAGTTGAATATGAAAATATACAATTGAATGCTAAAAATTCATTGTCAAACTTGAATGCTTTTAAAAAACAAGCAAGCCAAATTTTGCAACAAGCCAAACAACAACAAATAACAATTAAAGGACAAGTAAAAAATAATCAAGTTGTTCAAAATTACAATGCGATACTAGTTACAGAAAGTGGAACGGTGATTAAAAAACTTAAAAACAATGGCGATTATGTTCGTAAAGGCGAAGTTATAGCCACTATTGCAAATGCGCAAAAAGTAGAAGCCGTATTAAATGTTGACGAAAATAGTATTGGCAAAGTGAAACTTGGTCAAAATGTTTCTGTGCGATTAAATAGTAATAAAGACATTGTTTATAATGGAAAAATATCTGAAATTTTATCAGCTTTCGACCAACAAACACAGTCCTTTATTTGCAAAGTTATTTTTGATAAACCGATAACAACTTCTCTTTTTGGAACACAATTAGAAGCCAATATTTTAGTTGGAGAAAAGAAAAATGCCTTACTAATTCCAAGGAATTATGTTGGTTTTGGTAATAAAGTTAATTTAAAAGGTAAAGAAGAAAACGTAATCATTAAAACAGGAATTGTATCAACCGAATATGTGGAAGTGTTGAGTGGTATTAGTAAAAATGATGTTTTATTACCTTTAAAATTATAAGCAATGAACATAAATAGTACCATCGCAAAAACCTATATTTTTTCTAACAAAAAACTTACTGCTGTTGCGGTTTTAGGCGTATTGTTGGGAATGTCGGTTTATATTTTTATGAATAGTTTGTTGGTTGGTTTTGATAAAAGTTCTAACAAATCTATTTTTAGAAACACCGCTCATATTAGAGTGTATAAAGACGATGAAATTAGCAAACCTTTAATCAATGAAAACGATAGTAAATCTATTATTATCAATCCAAAAATTGTTCCTATAAGTAGTGTAATCATAAATCCAAATTCGATTATTGAAACGATTTTGAGACAAAAAAAAGTAACTGTTGTAACGCCACAAGTAAATACAAGTGTTTTTTATAATAATGGAAAATCGCAAATTTCAGGTTTATCAGTTGGAATAAAACCCGACGAAGCCAACTTGATGTATAACATAAAATCGTTTATGGTAGACGGAAATTTTGATTTGTTAAAATCCAATCCTAACGGAATTGTGATTGGTAGTGGCATTGCAGAAAAAATGAATTTGGCAATTAATGATAATTTAAATTTAACTTCATCCAAAGGAATAAACCGTACATTTAAGGTAGTTGGCATTTTTAAAACCAATAATTCGATTACCGACAAAACAAAATCGTATATCAATTTATCGGCTTCGCAACAATTATTGAAAGAAGGAAGCTCTTATATAACTGATATAAATGTAAATGTAACCGATCCAGAAATTGCAGAAAAAGTAGCCACAAAATTAACGCAAATAACCGGCTACAAAGCCGAAGGTTGGAAACAAGCTAATGAAACGATAATGGCATCAAACAAGATGCGAAAAATGATTATCACTTTCGTATCGTTAACGATATTATTAGTAGCTGGTTTCGGAATTTATAATATTTTGAATATGACGGTTTCTCAAAAAATAAATGATATTGCTATACTAAAAGCAATGGGTTTTAAAGGTAAAGATGTGATTAGAATTTTTGTAACGCAAGCCATTTCCATAGGAATAATGGGTGTAATTGGCGGTGTAATAATGGCAACTATTTTGATTACAATTCTAAAAAGAGTGTATCTTGGTGGAGACATAGGTTATTTTCCGATAGATTATGAACCTCAAAAATTTGTACAAGGAATAGTTATTGGTTTAATAATAACCTTTTTTGCAGGTTATATTCCAGCCAAAAAAGCAGCAAATGTTGACCCTGTTGATATTTTAAGAAAATAAAAATGAACACGATATTAAAAACAGAAAATATAGATAAATTTTTCCACGATCCAACCGAATTTCAAGTGTTGAAAAACATACATTTTGAAGTGCAAAAAGGTGAATTTTTATCAATGATAGGAAAATCTGGTAGTGGGAAATCTACTTTATTGTATATTCTTTCTACGATGGATACTGATTATAATGGTAATTTATATATTGATAATCAATTGACCACAGGTTTGACAAAGGACCAATTAGCCGAATTACGAAATGAAAAAATCGGTTTTGTTTTTCAGTTTCATTATTTATTAGCCGAATTTTCGTGTTTGCGAAATGTGATGATTCCAGCATTAAAATTAGGTAAATTATCTGAAAAGGAAATAGAAGAACGTGCCTATAACAAATTAGAAATTCTTGGATTGCAAGATCAAGCCCTAAAACCTGCAAGTAAACTTTCAGGCGGGCAACAACAGCGTGTTGCTATTGCAAGAGCTTTAATAAACGATCCTTTAATTATTATGGGAGACGAACCTACAGGAAATCTCGACAGTAAAAACACCAATATTGTATTTGATATTTTTCAAGAATTGACTCATAATTATGGTCAAACTATTATTGCTGTTACTCACGATGAGGATTTTGCTCACAAAAGTGATAGAATTATTGAAATGAGAGATGGTGAAATATTGAAAAAATAAAAAAAGCCAAATCAAATTTATGACTTGGCTCTGTTATTAAATATTTTTTGAAATTAATGATTAAATTGATTTTTTGGCTAAATACCAATCTACCATTTCTAAATCACTTTTTTTTCTTTCGGCTAATGCTTCAATTGTTTTTGGAGCTGGAACAATTACTTTATCTCCAGGTTGCCAATCTAGTGGCATTGCACATTTATGTTCGTCTGAAGTTTGAAGAGCTAAAACTGTTCTTTTAATTTCTGCCATATTTCTACCTACATTCAACGGATAGTACATTATCAGTCTTACTTTTCCTTCTGGATCCATTATGAATACAGCTCTTACCGCGGCTGTTTCGCTTTCTCCAGGTTGTAGCATTCCGTATAATTTTGAAACTTCCATAGTAATGTCTGCAACTATTGGAAATTCAAATAAAACCCCTGTTTTTTCTTGAACTGCATTTACCCAAGCAATATGAGAATGAATACTGTCGATACTCAATCCCATTAATTTTGTGTTGTGATTTGCAAAGAAATCTTTTTCAAGTGCAAAACCGCTCATTTCGGTTGTACAAACTGGCGTGAAATCGGCAGGATGTGAAAAAAATACTACCCAACTTCCTTTGTTGTATTCTGAAAATTTTAGTTTTCCAGTTGTAGTTACAGCTTCAAAGTCTGGAGCCATATCGCCAATTCTCGGCATTAAAATTACTTTGTCTTCCATTTTTATATTATTTGATTATTACTAAAACAAAATTAGGTTATCCAAAGCGTTTGATTTGTGATATATGTCACTTTTAATAGTTTATTATTATTGTTTTTTACTATTTAATAATAAAAACTTATTACTAAATTAATAACTCGTATCGTCCAACTTTACTTTTCCATTAAAAGTGCTGTAAAGAAAGTAAAAATATCCTGCTAATAGTGGTGTTCCTATAACCACAATCGTTAGCATAATACCTAATGATTTTTGTGAAGAAGCAGCATTGTATATTGTTACATTATATTTTGGATCTATTGTTGAAATTAGTAATGTTGGATACAATTGAATTGCCACTAGCATTAATAAAAACATCATTGTAATAGATGAAAATACCAAAGCAAGCATATAACGCTTTTTGGAAACCAATCGAGGTACATTTGCTACAGCTAAAAATGATAAAATTGGTACAATAAAATAAATAGGATTGTTTCTAAATGTTGCCGTTACTGTTGGAATAAAAACCAATGTGTAAAGTGTTGTTATACCGAATGTGATGATGAAGAATACCATACCTCTACGCAATAAAAAAGTTAATCTTGCGTGTAATCTTCCTTCGGTTTTTAATAAAAGGTAAATAGCACCTTGTGTCATAAATAAAGCTAAAGTTGTAAAACCAGTCATTATTGCATACGGATTTAAAAAAGAGAAAAATACGCCACCTTTATAACTGTGATTTTCTCCGATTGGAAATCCTTGTAAAATATTTCCAAGAACTACGCCTAATAAATAAGCAATCATAATACTGGAAACACTATACACAATATCCCAAGTTTTTCGCCACCACAACATTTCCTCTACACTTCTAAATTTTATTGCGGCAGCTCGAAGCACATTGAACATTAAAAATAACATAAACGGAACATACATTGCTGATAACATTGTGGCATACATCACTGGAAAACCAGCAAACAACGCGCCACCACCAATAACTAACCAAACTTGATTAGCATCCCAAACAGGAGCAATAGCATTAATAGCAATTCTACGGCTTAAATCTTTTTGAAAAAACAAATGCCAAGCTCCAGCACCAAAATCAAAGCCTTCTAAAATAGCATAGCCAGAAAATAAAAGACCAATAACCAAATACCATAAGGTTGGGTAATCAATTCCTAAAAAATATTCCATACTTATTATTTTAAAATTTTAGAAAGATTGAAAATTAACTGGCTCTTTTATTTCATCATAAGGACCATGTTTTATTTTTTTATTAACCATATAAATAAATAGTACTAATAAAAGTGCATAAACTACTGTAAACATTACTAATGAAAATACGATTTGATTTGCAGAAACTTCTTGAGAAAATGCTTTGCTGGTTCTCAACAAACCATAAACAACCCAAGGTTGCCTGCCCATTTCGGCAGTAAACCATCCTACTTGATTGGCTATTTGAGGTAAAATTACAGCATATGAAAATATCCATAATAGCCATTTGATTTCAAATAGTTTTTTTCGCCACCACATAAAACAAGCAAACAATGTTAAACCAATTAAAGCCATCCCGATAGCAATCATTATATGATAAAACTGAAAAACGGCATTAATTTGGCTTGGTCTATCTTCTTTAGGGAAACTATTTAATCCAACAATTGGTGCTTTAAAATCTTGATGTACCAAAAAAGATAAACCACCAGGAATAGATAAACCTGTTACTTTTTGTTTTTCTTTATCCACATATCCAAAAAGGTATAAGTCGGCAGGTGCATTTTTTTCAAAATGTCCTTCCATTGTTGCTAATTTTGCTGGTTGATTTTTTGCCACACCATCAGCAGAACTATGACCAGAGATGAGTTGGGTCAAAGAAAATACGGTAGCAACAACTAAAGCAATTTTAAACGCTTTTTTAGATATTTCGATGTATCTGTTTTTTCTTAAATAATAAGCGTGAACACTTAAAACTAAAAATGCTCCTGCCAAAAGTGCTCCTTGCCAAGTATGTACTAATCTGTCCATACTTGATGGATTAAAAACCATTGCCCAAAAATCGGTTACTTCGGCACGCGCATTCAATCCTGTTCCTACGATGTGATAACCTGCTGGAGTTTGTTGCCACGAGTTTGCCACCACAATCCAAACTGCCGAAAACATTGATCCTAGAAATACTCCAACTGTTGAAACCAAATGCACCCAAGGTTTTACTCTGTGCCAGCCAAAAAGCAAGACACCAAGAAAAGCACTTTCTAAACCGAATGCAAACAAACCTTCGGCTGCTAATGCAGAACCAAAAATATCACCAACATAACGAGAATAAACTGCCCAATTGGTTCCAAACTCAAATTCCATTATTATACCAGTTGCAACACCGATACCAAAAGTGATTGCAAAAATTTTAATCCAAAAGCGGGTTAAAATTTCGTATTCTTTTTTACCTGTTTTTAAATAAAGACTTTCCATAATAACCATTATCAATCCAATACCAATACTTAATGGTGGATAGATATAATGAAACGCTATTGTAAATGCAAATTGAATTCGAGCAAGAATTTCTACATCCATTTTTATATTTTTTAATTATTATTTTATTTGCTATGAAATTTATCGTCTCCGTGAAAAAATGCCGTTAGCCAAATTATTCTTGATAGTCTCATTAACCACGGTTGTAATAATAGTAATGCTATTATGTTTAGAGGCAACCAATAAAATATTTCTTTGTTTTTAAAACCATAACCAGTCGCTAAAATCCAAATTACAAAAGTCATTATAGAAAAACCTACTGTTAATCCATAACTTACATAACCAGTGCCTTGATAAAAACCTGGTTCAAGTTCTGTTCGTTGTTCACAATTGCTGCAACGTTCTATCATCTTAGTACAATTGGATAAATTATACCATTTGTATTTGAAAAGTTCTCCTTTATGGCATCTTGGACATTTGAAAGATAATAGATTTTTTAAGAAATGTAGCATACATTTTATTTTTGTCAAAGGTATTCTTTCAATGAAAAATTATGTGTGATATAAGTTACTTAAAGTTATATTTTTACCTTAAACTTGATAAAATTTACTAGTATTTATAAATTTTCGTTTAAAGCCATCAGGAGTTATGCTTTCATATTTTTTAAAAAATCGACCGAAATAGGAGTTGTCTTCAAAACCTAATTCATAAGCAATTTCTGAAACTGATTTTTGTTCGTGTATAAGTAATCTTTTGGCTTCTAGAAGTATTCTATTTCGTATTAAATCTCCAGCAGAAATAGAAGTAACCTCATTGCAAACTGCATTAAGATAGTTAGGACGAACGTACATCATAGAAGCATAATCTTTTACAAAATGCTTCACTTTATAGTATTTGTCTATTAATTCTTCAAAATGATGAATAAGCTGTAAAGATTGACTAAACTCCGCATTTTTAGGCATAGGTTCAAATAATCTGTTGAGATCTAAAAGCATTAAATTGAGCAAAGAGCGTAAACTTTTTTCAAAATCAGCTTGATTATTTTGGCATTCTTTTAGCATCCAAAGTGCAATTGATTTAAGTTCATTAAATTTTTCTTCGGATACTTTTAAATAAGGTTGTTTGTGACGGTATGTTAGAAATGAAAACTCGCTTAATTGATAATTTTGATATCTAAGTGCAAAAAAATCACTTTCGAATACCAAAATATAACCTTCAATTTTATCATAATTAAGCCATTGGTGTATTTGACCGTAATGCAAACAAGTTATAGATAATGGCTCTATATTACATTCTTCAAAATCAATTAATTGTGTACCAAAATTGTTTTCATTTAGCAAAATCATATAATAGTTATGCCGATGTGGAAAGTTTAATTTTTGCATAAAAGGCAAAAAATCAGATGTATGATAAACCGCAAACTTTAACTCGTTTTGAGTTACTTCGCTACATTTTATTTTTTTGATTTCACACATAATGCATTTATCCTAATGAAGTTATTGTAAAATATATTGCCCAAGCTAGAAAAGCTATTATTGCTGCAAACAACCAAGACGGAATACTTTTTGGAGTTTCACTTCCATCAATTAAAAATTGTTTTTGGTTTCCTTTCCCATAAGCGTTAACCATTATTGGTAAAACGCCATCAACTACATCATCATTATTTAATCCTTCAATGGTAATTGCAGGTCCATTTCTTACTGTAAAAGAAATAATTTTAACACCTTCTTTTCCTGTTGGATCTTTACTCACTATTTTTAAATTGTGTTGACCATCAATAAGTTTTCGTGTGTCGAGTTCAAAATTTACAGGAGCTTCAAATTCTCCAATTGGTTGAATTTCATCATCAACAAATATAATCACTTTACTTTTATTATCCATATTATTCAAAATTTAAAATGGTTCTTTTTATATGATTAGTTTCGTTTTCTTTTGGCTTTATTATATATTTCAATGCGTAGAATAACGT
Source organism: Flavobacteriales bacterium (assembly GCA_038202695.1). Classification (GTDB taxonomy): domain Bacteria; phylum Bacteroidota; class Bacteroidia; order Flavobacteriales; family Flavobacteriaceae; genus Flavobacterium. The sequence continues at coordinate 55,765 of JBBRET010000012.1, read as the reverse complement.
TACTAAAACAAATAAAACCATCGCCCAAACTATTACATAATCTACATTGCTTTCTGGTCCAGCACCGTGAGTAATACCTCTTAAAATCTTGGGTTGTTGCTTTTCACACATTGGACAGGCATAGGTTGAAACTGATAGTGTTGTGAAAAATAATGAATATAAAAACTTTTTCATTTGATTATTGTTTAGGTGCACTTAATTTTGCTAAATCCATTAATTTCTTTACTTGCTCTGGTGTTACTTTTTTTGCATTATTTCCCCAACTTGATTTTTCGTGGTTCATTATTGCTGTAATTTCCTCTGCTGATAAATTTGCGTTTGTACCAACTGCTGGCATTACGCCATATTCTTCTCTTGGATTGTAGCCATTCATAATGATGCCTACCATAATTTCGGGATTATCATCTAATACAATTTTACTTCCTTTAAGTGGTGGAAAAGCACCTTTCAATCCTTCGCCACTTTGTTGATGGCACGCCATACAATTGGCAGCATATAAATCGCTTCCATTTAATTCTTGTTTTGCTCCATTAATTGCATTATTAGTTTCTGTTTTTTCTTTTTTGTAAAGAAATTCTGGACTAGGAGTACCGTCAGGTAGTTTGACTTGTTTTAAGGATTGTAAATATGCAACTAAATTTAGTGCGTCTTTTGTAGCTACTACAACGCCTTTTTGACCGTTCATAAATTCTTCAGGTACATTTACTGTTACATCTCCTTTTTGTGCTTTATCTTTAATTTGAAACAACCAAGGAAATGGAGCCATAATTGATTGAGGCATTACCGTTCTTGGGTTATATAAATGTACTAAATGCCAATCTTGGCTCGGCTGTCTTGCTCCAATATTAGATAAATCGGGTCCAGTTCTCTCGGTTCCCATAAGTGTTCCTGCATTTTGCCAAATACTTTTTCGTGTACTCAAAGCATAATCGGCAGCAACATTTGGTCTATCTCCCCAAGTTTTATCCATATCAACATCTCTAACTTGTTGTGTGTGGCAACTTATGCAACCGTTACTTATATAAACTTGTCGTCCTGCTTCTTGTTCTTCTGTTAGTGGAATACTTCCATATAAAGGTTGACTTATGGTTTCATTATATAATGATGGAAAAACTGCAACAAAAAGAGTTAATATACCAAACAAGGCAGTTGCAATTATGTATAGTTTTTTATGATCGTTAAATAAATTCATTAGTGTTTAAAGTTTAGGTTCAACAGAATTAGTTTCTAAATTTTGATTGATTATTTCAAATGCTCTAGTTTTAACGTCAATTTCATTATTTGGTTTTATCATTTTGTACATATTATAAACTAGAACAATATGAGAAAGCCACATTAATGAACCACCAATTGCTCTCCAAAGCCAATATGGTCCCATCATTACGACACTATCTATAAATGGTTTGCCCTCTGCCCACATTAATCCTTTAAGAGTTCCACCAATCATAAGTGGAATTGTATAGAATTGTAGTCCTATCAATGCCAACCAAAAATGTGCACCAACGCCCAATTGTGGCGGTTCTTGTCCCGTAAGTCGAGGCACAATTGCATATATACTTCCAAATAATAGAAAAGTAATAATACCATACATAGTAATGTGCGAGTGAGCAATTGTAAAATCGGTAAAGTGCCAAATTAAATTGGTAGATCGGAATGCTTCTGCTGTGCCTTGAAATGAACCTGTGAAATAATAAATAACTCCTACCAAAAGAAAAGGCAACGAATAACTATTGCTAACTTTACTCCAAGAACCCTTGAAAGTCATTAAATAATTTATTGTACCCGATGTTACTGGAATTAACATTCCGACGCTTCCAATAATAGCGACTGTTTGCAACCACCAAGGTAAAGAACTAAAGACAAAATGGTGCGTTCCGATGGTTGTGTAAAAAAGAATTTGCGACCAAAATGCTAAAACACCTAAACTATAAGAATAAATTGGTTTATTGAGTTGTTGAGGAAGTATGTAATATAAAACGCCCAACATAGAGAACATAAACCACATTCCTACGGCTTGGTGCATATAATATCCTTGTACTATGGTTTCTCCAATACCATCTTGTCCCATAGGAATATAGGCAAGGAAGGCAACAATAAGAATGAATATATAAGAGGCAACAATAAACCAGTTAGAAATATAAATCTCGTGTGTAGTTCTTTTTGCAATTGTTTTTATGAAATTAATAACTGTAAGCAATAAACCATAAGCCCAAACAGCCATTATTGGCCAGATAATTTCGCGATATTCACCACCTCCATTATTTATGCCTGCCATAAGAGTAATAGCACCTATACCCATTGCTGTATTTACTGCTATTAGTGCTTTCCAACCATTTTTAATACTATTTAATGGCGTATTACTAACCATTGGAACTATATAATATCCTAAACCCATAATACCAATAGTTGCCCACGCCCAAAATACTAAATTGGTATGTACTGCTCTAAGTCTTCCGATACTCAACCAACTATAAGTGTCAGCATCTGGAGCGACAAATTTAATACCAACATATTCACCAACACTACTTCCAATAAAAAGCCAAAAAACAGCAGTTCCTAAAAACCATAGAACTAATTTTGTTAATTCAGGATCTATTTTAGGGCGTTTTATTGGCGGTCTTTTTGAAGCAAAAAAATGATAATTGGTTTCAGAGCTTATCTTATTTAGTAATCCTTTTGTATCATCTGCTTTTTTATTACCTGATAATTCATTTGATGCTAAACGATATTCTAGTTTTTGTTTGATTCCATTTAATTCTACATCGTCTGGAATATTTTCTATTTCTGAAATATAAGTAGCTAAATTTTCGGCTTCTTTAATTTTAGCAAAATTGAAATAATTGTTAAATCCTTTATAAACCTTTAAAGCTAAGTAGAGTAAAGCAAAAAATAAAGGGACAAAAATTAAAATTAATGTTATTAGTACTCCTGGTTGCGAAAAAATATCGTCTCTATTAGCAGGTGCTGTTTGAGCAAATGTAGCTTGAGGAATTAGAGATATAAAACCTAAAATAAAGATTGATATTACTTTTTTTATCTGGTTTCGTTTCTTTTTTAAAATTTCAATCTCAGAAGAATTTAAATCATTTAAATATTTTTTAAATTTTTGTTCGTCTTTGATTTTACCAATCTCTAAATTATTATTTGTTTTTAAGAATATTTTAAAAATTATAAAAGATACAAATACAACAACAAGAATTACTAGTATTGTTAAAAGTCCTATAAAACCAATTGATTTGTTTGGAAAAAAACTAATACCATTATCTGATTGAGCATTTGCAAATAACGTTTGAAAAAAAGCTATTAGAATTAGAAAAACTGACTTTATTTTATGTTTAGAAATAAAATTATTATTTTGAAATTTCATAATTAATCGATGTTAAATGATGATACAAATTTGAAACAAAAAGGTATGTTGTGAATGGTGATAAAAGAACTATTGATGGTACTTTTTACTTTAAATAAAAAACACTGATAAATATCATTGTTTATAAAAAATCCCTTTCAATTAAACTTGAAAGGGATTAACAAAACTAAAAAACTATGGGATAATTTTTTATGCTGTTCCCTTAAGTATTTTGTTCCAATATAACCAAGGCAATACTTTAGTTTTAAGCATCCACATTGTCCATCTCGGTTTTGCTTGATTGAATGGAAAAGTCATTTTTGGTTTGTTAGTATAATCAAATTCAGCCAACATTAATTTTCCGTATTGTGTTGGAATTGGGCAGGCACTATAACCATCATAACTCGCGGTAATTGCTTTTTTATCCATTACTTCTAATAAATTAGTAACCACAACAGGAGCTTGTTTACGGATTGCTGCACCTGTTTTACTACAAGGTGCATTGGTGCAATCGCCAAGCGCAAAAACATTTGGAAAACGTGAATGTTGCATTGTGTTTTTATCAATTTCTACATACCCAAGTGCATTTGCTTGGTCACGTAACGGACTATTTTTGATAAAATCTGGAGCTGATTGTGGTGGAACAGAATGACATAAATCAAAATTCATTGTTACTCGACTTACCGAATCAGCATCGTTTGCTTCAGCTATGCTATAACACCCAGCAGCAGATTTTGAAAGACTTTGTTTGACGAACTCTGTGTTTTTAGTTTCAAATACAATTGTTTTATCGTCGCCATTAATACCAATTGTATTGGCTGAATAATGAACTTTAATGTTGCCTCTTTTCAAAACTTCTTCAAGTGTTGCTTTATATTCTGGAACACCAAAAATAACAGTTGCTCCAGAAATGTAATGCACGTCACATTTATCTAAAATTCCCTTTTTGCGCCAATAATCAACCGCTAAATACATTATTTTATGAGGTGCACCACCACATTTGATAGGTGTTGATGGGTTAGTAAAAACCGCTGTTCCGCCTTTAAAGTTTTTAATCATTTCCCAAGTATAAGGCGCTGATTTAAAATCGTAATTGCTACTTACATTGTTTTTGCCTAGAGTTTCTTTTAATCCTTTAATTTTATTCCAATCTAATTGAATACCCGGACAAACAATAAGATAATCATAGGTAATTTCTGTTCCTGACAAACATTTTACTTTATTATCAGTTGGATTAAACTCAGATACAGCTTCTTTTATCCAAGTAGTTTTTTTTGGAATAAAATCTTTTTCGTTGCGCACGGTTTTATTAATATCAAAAATTCCTGCACCTACAAGTGTCCAAGCGGGTTGATAATAATGTTTTTCGGAAGGATCAACAATTCCAATTTTTAAATTACCTCTTTTTTGAAGTAATTGTGATGCTACGGAAAGCCCTGCATTTCCGCCGCCAATAATGAGTATTTGATAATGATTTGACATATATTTTGTGTTTTATATAATTTTACCGTCAACAATATTAATTTAATTGAAAACTACATCTTGTGACTTTTGTCACATAGATAGTTTATTTTAAGAAAAGTTCTTTGGTTATAATGTAAATCCCCATAACTAGAACAAACCAACCAAAAGCAGGTTTTAATTTAGCTCCATCTATTTTTTTGGAAAGTAGTGTTCCGATAAAAATGCCTATTGATGCAAATGTTGCAATTGTCAATAAGAAGGTGTAATCAATTGCTACTCCATTGACCACATCACCTAAAAAACCAAATAAGGAATTAAATGCTATTATTAATAATGAAGTTCCAACTGCTTGTTTCATATTAATTCCGGTAAAAAAAAGTAAAGCAGGAATGATTAAAAAACCACCACCAGCTCCTAAAAAACCGGTTACAATACCCACTAAAGCTCCAATAACTATAACTTTAGTTGGATTTGGCGTTGTTTTTATTACTGTTTCTTTACTTTTTTTAATCATAGAGTAAGAAGCAGCAATCATTAGTAGGGCAAAAAGTGCCATAATGAAAATATCTTTTGTGAGAATAAAACCATAATTATTGTAAATGGTTTCAGGTATTACAGGAAGAATAATTTTTCGAATAAAGATTAATGTTACTAAAGAAGGAATAGCAAACAATAAAGCCGAATTTAATTTAATGTTGCCCATTCGATAATGTCTAACGGCTCCAATAGCTGCAGTTAAACCAACAATGAACAAAGAATATGTAGTAGCTAATTTAGGGTTAACTTGAAACAAATAGACTAAAATTGGAATAGTCAAGATACTTCCGCCACCACCTATTAATCCTAATGCAACACCAATAAGTATTGATGTAAAATAACCTACATAGTCCATAATTGTAAAATTTAATAGTGCAAATATTGACCATATTATTTGTACAATTTGTAACTTTTATCACATAAGTTACTTTATTTTAAAAGCTCGATATGATTACGATGCAGTTTTAATACACCTCGTTGTTCTAATTTTTTGAGTAATCGAGAAATAACTTCTCTTGAAGTGTTTAATTCGGTTGCTATTTCTTGATGAGAAAGTTTTAAATCGGTACACCCACAAGCATCTTTATGTCGTTTTATGTAAAACTCAAGTCTTTCATCCATCGCTCTAAAAGCAATGCTATTAACGACTTCTAAAACTTCTTCAAAACGACTACGATAGGTGTCGATAACAAATTCATACCAAGAGCGATGTTGCATCATCCATTTATCCATAAGTGGTAAAGGAACCATAACTAATTCGACGTCTTCAACAACTTTTGCCATAATTTGACTTTGTTCATTTTTTGTAGCACAAATCATAGAAATAGCACAAGCTTGACCAGGTTGGAGATAGTACATAAAAAATTCTCCTCCATCTTCATCTTCACGATAAATTTTTATACTACCTCTCAAAACTAAAACCGTATGCTTAATATACTGTCCAGTTTTCATAATTACATCGCCGGTAGTAAATGATTTATCAATAGCATTAGCATTTATATCTTCGACAAGTGCATTTGAAAAAGAAGGAAATAGTTTTTTAAGGTTTTGGTTCATTTGGTGCAGTTTAACTAAATAGAGTAATTTAGTTTAGATTAAAATGCTACAAAACTAATCAAATTTTATGTTTTAAAAATTATCAGTTTAAAAATTAACCATTGTTTATTTTTTCTACACTAGCTGTAGTTGAAAATTTATTTCTCAAAATCTTCATATCCTCACTTACTTTTCTATCTAAAACTTTAGCATAATGTTGAGTAGTTCTCAAATTTTTATGCCCAAGCATTTTACTAACACTTTCAATTGGAACACCATTAGTAAGCGTTACAGTTGTTGCAAATGTGTGTCGAGCTATGTGAAAGGTTAATTCTTTTTCGATTTCGCAAACAGCAGCAATCTCTTTTAAATAGGCATTCATTTTTTGATTACTTAAAATTGGTAAAAGTTTATCTTCATTCAAACATTGTGGATTGTACGAATATTTATCAATTATCATTTGCGTTACTGGAAGAATTGGAATTTTGGATGCACTTTCGGTTTTTTGTCTGTGAGTGAATATCCATTTCTCTCCATCGATACCGAAGCTTATATGCGATTTTGTTAAGTTTTTAACATCTATATAAGCCAAACCAGTAAAACAGCTAAAAAGGAAGATATCGCGAACTAAGGAAAGTCTTTCGGTTTTGAAATCTTTTTCGATAATGTTTTGAATTTCTATTTCAGATAAATAAACTCGTTCTACTTCTTTGACTTTTGATTTGTAGTTTGCAAATGGGTTTTTATCCAACCAATCATTGGCCAAGCAAATTTTGATTATTTTATTGAAGTTCTTAATATACTTTACCGCTGTATTATTAGCACAATTGCGAACGCTTCTTAACCAAAATTCATAATCGGTTATAAAAGCATGATCTATTTTGGTAATATCAATATCTGAAATGTTGTATTTCCATTGCATGAACTCGATAGTATGCTTCAATGAAGTAGTGTAGCGTTCCAGTGTTCCTGGTGCGTATTCTTTTCCAACCAATTCTTTTATTTTGTTGTTGTGATCTTGAAAGATAGGAACTAACATTCTTAGTCGTTCTTCAGTACCAAGTAATTTATTTTTGAAGTTTTCAATGGATAGGGTCTCGTTTCGGTGGAGTAGTTCCATTTGTGCATCCAAAACTTTTGATTTCATTAAATCAAGGTAACTATTTATTGAACGTGCTTCTTCGGTTGTGCCTTTCATTTTAGCTAGTTCACTTGACCATTTTGATTTTTCGACAAATTTTTTGGTGCTAAACTCCAGTCGTTTCCCATCAACTGTTAATCTTACATAAATTGGAAGTAGTCCGTTTGCATTGGCTTTTGTGCTTTTAGCATAAAAGTGAAGTGTGATTTTTGTTTTCATTGTGGTGACCAATTAATTATTACTCAATTTAATTTCCTTATTCAAAACAAACAAGATGTTTACTGATTGAACGAGTTATTGAACATGTCGTTGAACCTAATGTTTGCAAGTGTTGAGGTAATTTAGCGAGACCCTAATTTTGTAATTTTCTAGGGTCTCGATTTTATCTCGATTCAAATAAGATTTGATGAATAATTTGGTATGTCTGGAAAAGCAAAAACCCTGTAAATCATAAGATTTACAGGGTTTTGATACCATTTAGAATTTTTTCAGCGGAGAAAGAGGGATTCGAACCCCCGGACCTGTGACAGTCAACAGTTTTCAAGACTGCCGCATTCGACCGCTCTGCCATTTCTCCAGTTTGAGCGTGCACAATTTGGTATTGCGAGTGCAAATATAGCAACCTTTTTGATTTTGCAAAAAGATTTTAGCTAAAATATCTACTTATTTTTTTGCTTTGCAGCTATTTGTTTCTGTAACTGTGGGTTAATCTAATTAATACTGCACATATTCAATGATTTCTAATCCGTAGCCAATCATTCCAACACGCTTGGTTTGGGTAGTATTAGAGAGTAAACGTATTTTAGAAATATCGATATCATGTAATATTTGAGCACCTATTCCAAAGTCCTTAACATCCATTTTGATTTGGGGTACTTTAAGTATGCCTTGAGCTCGCAACTGCTTTAACTCGGTTAACCGGTTCAACAAGTCTAATGAATCTAATTCTTGATTGATAAATAAGACAGCGCCCTTTTCTTCCTGAATGATCCGATTAAATACATCATCCAATTTCTTATCCAATGCTGTAGAAAGTGTATTCAGGATATCGTTACTGGCTTGAGTCGAATTAATTCTAGTAAGTATCGGCTCATCCAAATTCCAGCTTCCTTTAGTTAAAGCTAAATGAACTTGCTTGTTAGTAGTTTGTTGGTACGCTCTTAATCTGAAAGTACCAAAACGAGTTTCTATATCAAAATCATCTTTTTTAACAATCAAACTGTCGTGTTGCATTCTGTAGGCGACTAAAGATTCTATTGAAACTAGTTTCAAGTCAAATTTCTTAGCTACGGTAACAAGTTCTGGTAAACGAGCCATAGTGCCATCTTCATTCATGATTTCAACTATTACACCCGCTGGTTTAAATCCGGCCAATCGCGCAAAGTCGATAGCGGCTTCGGTATGTCCTGTTCGTCTCAAGACACCACCTTGTTTTGCAGTTAGCGGGAAAATGTGTCCGGGACGTGCTAAATCATACGGTTTGGTGTCTTCATTTACTAAGGCTAGTATAGTTTTAGCTCTGTCTGCTGCTGATATTCCGGTTGTAACTCCGTGTCCCTTTAAATCTACTGAAACTGTAAAAGCAGTTTCCATGTGGTCTGTGTTGTTTTTGACCATCGAATGTAATTCTAACTCTGCACACCGTTTTTCAGTCAACGGAGCACAAATTAACCCTTTTCCATGAGTTGCCATGAAGTTAATCATTTCTGGAGTTACTTTTTCGGCTGCAGCCAAGAAATCGCCTTCATTTTCACGATCTTCATCATCTACTACGATTATTATTTTACCTTGTCGAATGTCTTCGATGGCTTCTTCAATTGTATTGAGTTGTATTTTAGTAACGCTCATGAGGCTTGGATATTTAGACAGTTGATACTGCTTTTAAATGAATTCGGTTGTAAAAATAAAATAGCGGATAAAAAGGGAATGCGCCAAGGAGCACAATTAAGGTCTTTAAATCGGATTTAATTTTGTGTTGATTCCCGATTAGTTGCAAAAGTGTTTGTGCTTTGTATACAGTAAAATAAAAGGCTCCAGCAAGTAAAATGGTTACAAACAGTAAAGCTGAACCTTCTAAAATTCCGCTTAAGGAAAGGAATAATAATGCTACATATAAACTCATTGACAGTAAACTCAATTTAGTGTATTTCATTTGAATTTTATTCATTTCAAAAGAGTCTAAGGCATCAACTTCTCTTTTTGGAGTTGTTTTTTTTGGAGTTAGAATACTTTTTTTCTTCAGTATTTCAATGTCTTTTTTTAGATCAAAACTTCCTGTTGTAACTACATCTGTTGCTAATTCGACTTCGGTTTTATTTGGGAATAACCGATTAAAAATTTGGACAATCCAATCAAAATTAATGCTAAACCCTTTATCGTCAGTAGCTTTTTTAGTTAAAAGTATGGCAAAAGGCGCCAAGATTAATGTGGATAACCAACAACCTAAAAATGGAATTATTTCGTCTTGTTGCGCGACTTTTTTTCCAAACGTGTTGATAAAATGGAAGACGATAAAAATTAATATGGCAAAAACCATAGGCAATCCCAAACCACCTTTGCGGATGATAGATCCCAATGGCGCTCCTATGAAAAACATCAACAAACATGAAAATGCAATTACGAATTTGTCATAAAAAGCTATCCAATGTTGACTGATGTTTTTTTGCTTATCTTCTAATTCATAACGAGAGGATTCTAAAGAGAAGTAGGTAGCATCTACATTTGAACTTGCCACGCGTAGCATTTGCATTTTATCAGTGTCTGAATAATTCTTTAAAACATCAACCGTGTTAAGTTTAACGGTTCCGTTATGCACTAAATAATAACTATTGGTTATGTTCGTTCTTTGGTTGATATTGTCTGCGATAGAAGACACGTCTTTTTTGTAGTTTTTTTGCAAGGAATCTAGTGTAAACGAAAGTTCACCTACGGTAAGCATAGTGTTGGTGTTGGTAATTTGCGCCTCGTCTAAGTTGGCACTATTCAATTTAGACAAATCTATATTGATGACATACCGTTTGAATTCGCTTTTGGCGAAGGGAACTTTATTGCGTTCTTCAAATTTTTTCGGAATAATATCTTCATAATAATTTCCGTCTTGAAGTACTAATTTCAAAATATTTGAACTTTCACTGCTAACCAATTCGCCTTTTTTTGCCTTGATTACGGTATTGCTACCAGCACCCAGCTCCGATAATTTGTGAATGGTAACTCCACGGAGGTACTTGCCATTTTCTCCCGATTTTTTTTCAACTTTAATATTATAACTTCCAACTTGACTAAATTGTCCTTCTGCTATTGCTAGAGCTGGTTTGACTTGAGCAATATTTCTTCGGAAGTTGACAAACTTATATTCAGCATAAGGAATTACGTTATTGGCAAAAATAAAAGCCACAATACTTAAGCCAACAATAAAATAGGTTAGACTGCGCATGGATCTTTGCAGCGATATTCCGGCCGATTTCATTGCGGCAAACTCATAGTTTTCAGCAAAACTTCCGAAAGTCATGATTGATGCCAGTAGCACTGATAAAGGAAGTACAAGTGGAATAATACTTGGCATTTTGAAAAGTAAAAATTTAAGAATCATAACGAAATCTAAATCTTTACCTGCCAATTCAGAAATGAACAGCCAAACTACTTGCAGTACGAATATGAAAAATAGGATTACAAATACCGTGGTAAATGTAATCAGGAAGGATTTTAGTAAGTACTTGTCCAGTATTTTCACCCGATATTAATCTAGTTTATTGATGTAGTAATTTGGATATTTACTAGCCGCAAAGGTAAACTGATTTTTTGATAAAGGCTGATTGGTTTTAAAAGAATTAACAGTAAGCGTGGTTCGGGTTCCGTTTTTACCCATTTCAATAACATTGTATATGTTTTTGGTTTGGGAATCAATACCCAATAAAACCTCTTTTCTTTGATCTTTTGCATTGGTAGGAGTAAGTTTGATGTATTGAATTTTACGTCCTTTAACATCTTGTAAAATATCCCAAGCATATTTGTAACCACTACTAAAAAAAGTAAGCATTTTGGATGGCGTAATGCTTTTTTCGTCCGAATCATTTAAGCTTGAAACGGTTACCTCTTCGTCTTCGGGAACAATAGTATAGCTTTTTTTACCATCATAAATCTTAGTAACTCCCATAAAATTCAAAACATATTTATTGTCCTGAATTATTACATTTCCTTTACTTTCTTTGTTGATGTTTTCTTTTGAATTATTAAGCGTGTATTTAAAATCTATGGTAATATTGCTGTACGACTTAATCTTGGCCGTAACTTGATCTAACAAGTCTTTTGCTTTTTTATCTTGTGCATTAGCAGTAACAGTTGCTAAAAATAAGATAACAAAATAACCGAATTTGTTTATTTTAAACATTGTTTTGTTCATTGTTAAAAAATTGTTCTAAAGAGGACAAGTCCGGAATATTAACACTACGTGCTTTGCTTCCTTCAAACGGACCAACAATTCCAGCTGCTTCTAGTTGGTCAATCAATCGACCTGCACGGTTGTATCCTAGTTTTAATTTCCTCTGCAATAATGATGCCGAACCTTGTTGAGCCGTTACAATTACTTCTGCTGCATCTCTAAACAAGCTGTCTCTTTCGGAAATATCAAATTCAAGGTTTACGCTACTTCCTTCTTCGCCAACATATTCAGGTAATAAATAAGCACTAGCGTATCCTTTTTGGCTGCCAATATAGTCTACAATTCTTTCTACTTCTGGAGTATCAACAAAGGCACATTGTACGCGTACTAAATCATTTCCGTTAGAATATAATAAATCACCTCGGCCAATCAATTGGTCTGCTCCTTGTGTATCCAAGATGGTTCTACTGTCTATTTTAGAGGTAACTCGAAACGCAATTCGAGCCGGAAAATTCGCTTTGATTAGCCCTGTAATTACATTTACCGAAGGTCTTTGTGTGGCAATGATTAAATGAATCCCAATGGCACGTGCCAATTGAGCCAGACGAGCAATCGGAGTTTCTACTTCTTTTCCTGCAGTCATAATCAAATCGGCAAACTCATCAACTACTAAAATAATATAAGGAAGGAATCGATGACCGTTTTCAGGATTCAGTTTTCTTGATTTAAACTTGTCGTTGTATTCCTTAATGTTACGAACCATGGCATCTTTCAGTAACGAATACCGATTATCCATTTCAATACACAAAGAATTTAATGTATGAACCACTTTGGTGTTGTCAGTGATAATTGCGTCACCATCATCAGGTAATTTGGCCAAATAATGACGCTCAATTTTATTGAAAAGTGTTAATTCTACTTTTTTAGGATCAACTAAAACAAATTTTACTTCAGCAGGATGTTTTTTGTACAACAAAGAGGTTAGCACTGCATTTAATCCAACTGATTTTCCTTGACCAGTCGCTCCAGCCATCAAGAGGTGCGGCATCTTAGCCAAATCGACTACAAACGTTTCATTCGAAATGGTTTTCCCCAAGGCAATTGGCAGTTCCATTTCAGCTTCTTGAAACTTAGCAGAACCAATTACGCCGCGCATTGGGACCATAGTCGGATTTTTATTCGGAACCTCAATACCAATGGTACCTTTTCCCGGAATAGGAGCGATGATTCGAATACCGAGTGCTGCCAATGATAACGCAATGTCGTCTTCCAAGCTTTTGATTTTTGAAATCCGGATTCCAGCTTCAGGAACAATTTCATATAAAGTTACCGATGGACCTACAGTAGCTTTGATTTGGGCAATATCTATTTTGTAGTTTTTTAGGGTTTCTACAATTCGATTTTTGTTTTCTTCTAATTCTTCTTGATTTATTGTAATTCCAACGGATGTATATTCTTTTAATAAATCAATTGTGGGGAATTTATAGTTAGATAATTCTAAAGTGGGATCAAATAACCCAAAATCAGCTACCAATTTGGCAGCCAGATTTTCTTCCATGATGTCTTCAACAGGAGCCTTTTCTATTACAAATACTTCTTCTTTGGTTTCAATAATTTCAAGTTGTGAACTCGGAGGTGCAACTGGAACAGCTGTTTTTATGGTAGGTTCCAAATTGATTTCGGAAGCGTTTTCTATTGTTGGTTTTAAGTTTTCTTTGTTGATTTCGAACTGAGAAGTTATTAAGGTTGGTTCTTCAATTGGTTCTTCTTCATTGACAGCAAACTCTTCTAAGTTGTAGTCGGCTCCTTTGCCAGATGCCGTTAAAGTATCTATATCTTCTTTGATGTCTTGATGTTTCTTTTCAAAAAAGGACTTGATTGCCTCTGGAGAAATTTTAATTTTAAAAATAAAGTAGATGACAACCGCAAAAACAATACCCAATAGAGTTCCGATTTTACCAATGTAGTCTTGTATGAATTGGTTCATTTCAAAACCGATGGTTCCCCCTAATTCGGGTAAAGAGGTAGCGAAAAAACCAAACGTTATCGACAATACAATCATGGCAAATAAATCCCAAAACCAAGTGTTTTTAAGTTTTTTAATGGGCAAGTCCAATAACAAAAACGCACCACTTAAGAAGCATAATTTCACTAATAAAAAGGAGGCGACTCCAAATCCGCGGTACAAGAACAAATCTGCAATGTAGGCACCAAATTTTCCAAGCCAGTTTTGAACAGGAACGCCTCTGTCGGTTATAGAATCAACTGCACTTTGATCGGCTTGACCTGTAACAAAAAACGAAATAAAAGAAACTAAAAACCCGACAGACAATAACACCAAAAGAAATCCAAACAGCATACGGTATTGCTTTTTGGTTTTTAGAATTTTAATTTCCAGTTGAGGATCTTTTTCTTTGGTTTCTTTTTTTACTGTTTTTGCCATTGGTTGTTTATAACGTTATAAAAATAGAAATTTAATCGAATGATTATAGAAATTTGGGAACATAAATTAATAATCCCACTGCGATGGCTGCGATAGCTGCAAATAATACGGCACCACCAGCAATATCTTTAATAAAACCAATTCTTTCGTGGTATTCAGGATGTATGAAGTCACAAATCTTCTCTACGGCCGTATTTACTCCTTCAACAGCCAAAACTAAACCGGTTGCTAGTATTTGCATCATCCATTCAACTCTTGAGATATTGAAATAAAAGCCGGCAATAATCAAAATAATAGCAATAGAAGATTGCACTATTACACTGTGTTCTGTTGTAATAAGTTTGCGGGCGCCAATAATAGTATAGCGGACACTTTTTAATCTTCCGGTAATAAAGGAATGGTCTGATTTCATAAAACTATAGTGAAGCTAAAGCAGCCTCATAGTTAGGTTCATTTGCAATTTCAGGTACTAATTCAGAGTAAGTAACTGTGCCATTTTCATCCAAAACAATAACAACTCTTGCATGTAAACCATTAAAAACGCTGTCGGTAATTTCTAAACCATAGTCTTTTCCAAAGCGACCAGTTTTAAAATCAGATAAATTGATCACATTTTCTAATCCTTCTGCGCCACAAAAACGATTTTGTGCAAAAGGTAAATCACGCGAAATGCATAAAACTTTAGTGTTCTTTAATTGGCTGGCTTTAGTATTAAAAGTACGAACTGAAGTAGCACAAGTGTTGGTGTCTATGCTCGGAAAAATATTAAGCACTACTTTTGAACCTGCAAAATCAGCTAATGTTACTGTAGATAAATCGGTTTTTACTAATTGAAAATCAGGTGCTTTTGAACCTACTTTTGGTAATTCACCACTGGTGTTTATTGGATTTCCGCCTAATGTTATTGAAGCCATAATGATATTTTTTTTAGAGTGTCAAAAGTAGTGAAAATAATTAACAGATTGGTTTTCAATTTTTGTAATTCAAATTTTATTTTTGCTGGTTTAATAGAAGATTTGTCGATTAATATATAATTTAGCAACTGTATGGATGAAAGAAAGGCACACTGGGAAAATGTATTTTCTACTAAACTAGAAACGGACGTAAGCTGGTATCAAGAAAGCCCAAAAACTTCTCTGGATTTTGTTGTGAAATTAAATCTTCCCAAAGATGCTAAAATAATTGATGTTGGCGGTGGCGATAGTTATTTGATTGATGAACTTTTGCTACTTGGATATACCAATTTATATCTTTTAGACATTTCCGCAAAAGCTATTGAGCGCAGTATAAATAGGTTAGGAGATAAGGCTGCCAAAGTTACTTTTATTGTTTCTGATGTTTTGAATTTTAAGCCTGACACGACCTTTGATTTTTGGCATGACCGAGCTTCGTTTCACTTTTTAACCACCGAAAGTCAAATTACTAAGTATGCTGCACTTGTTGGCTCGGCACTAGCCAAAGGCGCAAATCTTGTCTTAGGTACTTTCTCTGAAAACGGTCCAAAAAAATGTAGCGGTTTGGATATTACGCAATATACTGAACAGAAATTGAAAGCAGTTTTTGAAGCTAAATTTGATTTGGTCGAGTGCTTTACCGAAGACCACAAAACGCCTTTTGATACCCTACAAAACTTTCTGTTTTGCAGTTTTAAAAAGAAATAAATATGAATCCGATCCTTAAACTAACCATTGAAAAACTGCCAAGTCAAATAATTTCTGCCGAAAGAAAAAATGTTTTACAACCTTTAGTTGAATACATACAATTTAAAGTAAATCACAATGAGGAAGTTCGACTTAATTTTATCTGCACTCACAATTCCAGAAGAAGTCATTTGGCTCAAGTTTGGGCTCAAACTATGGCTTTTCATTTTGGAATTAGAAATGTTTTTTGTTATTCCGGTGGAACAGAAGCTACTGCCATGTTTCCGAAAGTAGGAGAAACATTAACTAATCAAGGGTTTCAAATTCAACAATTGAGTGAGACAAAAAATCCAGTTTATGCTTTGAAATATGCTCCCGATGTAGCAGCTATAATTTGTTTTTCAAAAACTTTTGATGATGCTTTTAACCCAAAATCCCAATTCGCAGCTATAATGACTTGCTCCTCTGCGGATGAAGGTTGTCCCTTTATTGCTGGTGCAGAAAAGCGTTTACCTATTCGCTATGATGATCCAAAAGCATTTGACGGTACTGATTTAATGGATGTAAAATATGTAGAACGGAGTTTGCAAATTGCAAGTGAAATGCACTTTGTGTTTTCTCAAATTGAATAATTTATTAATAGTGAACTTTGTGACTTATTAGTGCGCTTAGTGGTTAAATCTTTTATATGAAAACAAGACTATCCTTTTTAGATAATTATCTCACGATATGGATCTTTTTGGCCATGCTGATCGGTGTTGGAATAGGCTATTTTATTCCAAACTCAGCTAATTTCATTAATTCATTTTCTTCTGGAACGACCAATATACCTTTAGCGATTGGACTTATTTTAATGATGTATCCACCATTGACTAAAATTGATTTTTCTCAGGTGCCAAAAATGTTCAAACAGCCTAAGTTATTGGCAGCATCCTTTTTTATCACCTGGATTGTTGGACCATTTTTAATGTTCTTATTGGCTACATTTTTTCTAAAAGATTACCCAGAATATATGACGGGATTAATCATCATCGGAATTGCACCTTGTATCGCAATGGTAATTGTTTGGAATGAATTAGCCGAAGGAAACCGCGAATTAACTGCTGGATTAATTGGGATTAACAGTTTACTTCAAGTTTTCTTTTTTAGTTTGTATGCTTATTTTTATTTGGAAATAATGTTGCCTTTGTTTGGAATTAAAGGATTAGAATTGAATATTACCGTTTTAGAAATTGCTAAAACGGTTGGTATTTATCTTGGAATTCCATTTGCTTTAGCGGTATTAAGTCGTTATTTAATAAAGCGATTTATAGGCGATAAATGGTTCAATCAAAAATTTATTCCGTTTGTTTCACCAGTTACATTGATTGCGTTGTTATTTACAATTGTTGTAATGTTCAGTTTAAAAGGTGAAATGATTGTCGATTTACCAATGGATGTTATTAGAATAGCAATTCCATTAGTTATTTTCTTTGGAATTATGTTTATGCTGATGTTTTTTGTGGCCAAAAAAATTGGTGCCAATTATCGCGATACTGTGGCATTATCTTTCACTGCTTCTGGTAATAATTTTGAGTTGGCCATTGCGGTTTCTATAGGTGTTTTTGGGATTAATAGCGGACAAGCTTTCGCTGGAGTTATTGGGCCTTTAGTAGAAGTTCCAGCATTGATTACCTTGGTAAATGTTGCCTTTTGGTTAAGAAAGAAATATTATAAAACATAATAAAACCAACTCTTAAGAGTTGGTTTTATATCTAAAATCTAATAAATCTAATAAATCTAATAAATCTAATAAATCTAAGAAGTCTAAGTCAGTCTAATTACACATGCAACGCTCTATTATCTGTTGCAGCTAAAGCCGCTTCCTTCATGGCTTCCGCAAAAGTTGGATGCGCATGAGATATTCTGGATATATCTTCAGCAGACGCTCTAAATTCCATTGCAGTTACTGCTTCGGCAATCAAATCGGCGCAACGAGCACCAATCATATGAACACCTAAAACTTCATCGGTTTTGGCATCGGCTAATATTTTTACAAATCCGTCTAAATCTCCACCAGCACGAGCTCTTCCTAAGGCTTTGAACGGAAAACTTCCTGCTTTGAAAGCAATTCCAGCTTCTTTTAATTGCTCTTCGGTTTTACCAACTGCCGCAACTTCAGGCCAAGTGTACACTACTCCTGGAATTAAATTATAATCGATATGTGGTTTTTGTCCAGCAATAATTTCGGCTACCATTGCGCCCTCTTCTTCGGCTTTGTGTGCTAACATAGCACCACGAACTACATCACCAATGGCATAAATAGTTGAAACATTGGTTTGTAAATGGTCG
This sequence comes from Flavobacteriales bacterium, assembly GCA_038202695.1. Classification (GTDB taxonomy): domain Bacteria; phylum Bacteroidota; class Bacteroidia; order Flavobacteriales; family Flavobacteriaceae; genus Flavobacterium. The sequence continues at coordinate 37,450 of JBBRET010000012.1, read as the reverse complement.
TTTACTTCCACCATGCCACGTTCTGTTACTTTTACACCCGCTTTATCAGCTTGTAATCCGTCAGTATAAGGACGACGACCAACCGAAACTAAAGCATAATCTCCTTCAAGACTGATGGTTTCACCTTTTGCATTTTCGGCTTTGACCGTAACGGTATTTCCTTTTCTGTCAACCGATTGCACTTTGTGTGATGTGTAGAATTTCATGCCTTGTTTTTTCAAAACTTTGGTCAATTCTTTAGACAAACTAGCATCCATTCCCGGAATAATTCTATCCATGAATTCGACAACAGAAACCTGAGCGCCCAATCGAAGATAAACCTGTCCCAATTCAATCCCGATTACACCACCACCAATAATAACCAAATGTTTAGGGACTTCTGGTAATTTCAACGCTTCAGTTGAGGTTATAATTCTTTCTTTATCTAATTTGATAAAAGGCAGGTTAGATGGTTTTGAACCGGTAGCTATAATAATATTTTTACCTTCAATGGTTTCCGAAGTTCCATCAGCTTTAGCAATTGCCACATGTGTAGCATCTACAAAAGAACCTAATCCTTCATAAACAGTGATTTTGTTCTTATCCATTAAGAATTTTACACCACCAGATGTTTGGTCAACTACCGCTTGCTTGCGGGCAATCATCTTTTCTAAATTCACTTTTACTTCACCCGAAACTTCAATTCCGTGATCCGCAAAATGCTTTAATTCTTCATAATGATGGGATGATGCAAGCAACGCTTTTGACGGAATACATCCTACGTTGAGGCAAGTGCCACCCAGCGTGGAATATTTTTCGATAATTGCGGTTTTAAAACCTAATTGGGCACAACGAATTGCTGAAACATATCCGCCTGGACCAGAACCTATAATGACTACGTCGAATGAACTCATATTACTTTGTGTGTGTTTTGTTTTTCTGTGTTGCAAAATTACAAATGTTTTTTGGTATTTTAATTTCTATGCAAGTGTTTCTTATTTTTTAGGTTTTTGAAGCAATGCAATGCTGTTTTTTATAAACTTTTATCAAATCAATTTCAACTATTTCATTTCAAAAAAGCAGCCATTTTTAAATCCAAATCATCCTACTTCTATATTGGGTAGGCTTTAACGAAAATACGCTGCAACCCTTGTTGTGCAAAGAAAACGTTTTCGTAGATTTATTTTTTTTATGATAAATATCAGTTTTTTCTACTCTCACAAATTGGAACTTTGTACTATAAGTTAAACCCTTATGTATGAGCAAAATTTTTAACAAAATATATTTAAAATGAAAGATATTAGAATTATTCAGGAATTACACGAATTAGGGATTACTGGTTATCATGAAGTTTCATATAATCCAACTTATGAAGAATTATATCAGGCCGAAGTATCTCATAAAAGAAAAGGATATGAAAAAGGAGCTTTGACGGATACTGGAGCAGTAGCGGTAAAAACTGGTATTTTCACAGGACGTTCTCCAAAAGACCGTTATATCGTTAAAGATGATGTTACAAAAGACACGATTTATTGGGACGACAAAGTAAATTTTCCAACAACAAAAGCAGTTTGGGATGACCTAAAAGAAAAAGTTTTAGTCCAACTTTCCACTTCGCCAAAATTATATGTTGTAGATGCCTTTTGTGGTACTAATGCTGATACGCGATTAAAAGTGCGTTTCGTGATGGAAGTTGCTTGGCAAGCACACTTTGTGACCAATATGTTTATTCGACCTTCTATTTATGAATTAGATACATTCGGAAAACCGGATTTTGTTGTAATGAATGGTTCAAAATGTACCAATCCAGATTGGAAGGAGCAAGGATTGAATTCTGAAAACTTTGTATTATTCAACTTAACCGAAAAAATTCAAATTATTGGTGGAACTTGGTATGGCGGTGAAATGAAAAAAGGAATGTTCTCAATGATGAACTATTACTTGCCACTGAAAGGAATGGCATCTATGCACTGTTCAGCGAATGTCGGTGAAAAAGGCGATGTAGCTATCTTCTTCGGGTTATCAGGAACTGGGAAAACAACCTTGTCAGCTGACCCAAAAAGATATCTTATTGGAGATGATGAACACGGTTGGGATGATAATGGTGTTTTTAATTACGAAGGCGGCTGTTATGCTAAAGTAATTGATTTGACTGAAGCACAAGAACCTGATATTTGGAGAGCTATTAAAAGAGATGCGTTGTTAGAAAATGTGATTGTTGATGAGTATGGTGAAATTAATTATTTTGATCATTCGATTACGGAAAACTCTCGCGTATCGTATCCAATTTATAACATTAATAAAATTGTTCTTCCTTCAAAAGCGGGTCATGCCAGTAAAATTATTTACTTATCTGCGGATGCTTTTGGGGTTTTACCTCCAGTGTCAATTTTAGATGAAGACCAAGCGCAATATCATTTCTTATGCGGTTTCACTTCTAAACTAGCTGGAACCGAAAGAGGTATAACAGAACCACAACCATCATTTTCACCAGCTTTTGGTGAAGCTTTCTTAACCTTGCATCCAACAATGTATTCTAAAACTTTGGTTGCCAAAATGAAAGAACACAATGCAAAAGCGTTCCTTGTAAACACAGGTTGGAACGGGACAGGGAAACGTATTTCACTAAAAAATACTCGTGCGATAATCGATGCAATTATTGATGGAAGTATTGAAAATGCTGAAACTGTAAAACTACCTTTCTTGAACTTAACATTTCCAAAAGCATTGCCTAATGTAGATGATATTCTTGATCCAAGAACCACCTACAAAAACGTTACCGATTGGGAGAAAAAAGCAAAAGACTTAACCGCGCTTTACATCAAAAACTTTGAACAATACTGCAATACCGAAGAAGGTAAACGACTAATTCCTGCGGGTCCAAGTTTATAATTTTGCAATTTAAGCCACTAATAAAGTACTACATTAGTGGCTTAAATTTTATTTATTCAAAAAAGTATAATGGAAACGTTAGTAAAAGTTGACGAAAAAGAAATCAATGAAACTTTAAATGTTTTGGCTGATGTAGTGGTAGCATTACATTCAAGTGGCGCACATTATGCTCGTATTATTCGGAATGTCGAACGAATGTCGGAAGGTTTGGGTTTTAAAGTTGATTTAGTATTGACTTTTAACGGAATTATTTTGACAATTTATAAAGATAAAAAAGAGGGCAGTTATTCCTTATCCAGAAGCATAAAACAAAAAGGGATCAATTTTGAAACTGTTTCAGGAATTAGTATTTTGTCTTGGGACGCAATAGAAAATAAAAGATCTTCAAGAAGAATTGACAAAATTTTAAAACGTATACAAAGAAAAACGGTTTACACCAAATGGGAACTATATCTATTCTTACCATTAGCAAGTGTAGCTTTGTGCCGCTTGTTTGAAGGTGATTGGTTTCAATGTTTCATTGCTTTTATTGCTACTTTATTGGGGTTTAGTTTTTTAAAATTCTTGAGAGCCAAAAGCTACAACCAACTTTTTTCTTATTTTTTGGTAACTATTATTTCTGTTTCTTCCATCCATTTGCTTGGTTCAGTATTCAATTTAAATCATATCCAAGCACTTTCTGTATCTGTTTTGTACTTAGTGCCAGGTGTAATTTTAATCAATTCGTTTATTGATTATTTAGAAGGTTATATTGAAGCTGGAAGCTCCAAACTCATCTATAGTTTACTCATAATATTTGCCATTGCCTGCGGTTTCTTTTTTTCAAATTTTATATTTGATCAAGGAGTTTTTAATCATATTTTGTATGATTTATCTAAAACACAACAAAGCATTACATTTCAAAAAGAAAGTTCAATGACACTTTTATTGGCTTCCAAATTTCTTTGGGGTGGCATAACTTCTTTAGGATTTGCGGTACTTTTCAATACACCTAAACGAGCTTTGTGGGTTGTTTTTCTTTTAGGTGGAATCGGCTTCATGATCAAATATTTTTTAAATATTGAAATGAATTTCAGCCAACTATTTGCAGTTTTTTGTGCTTCTTGTTTTGTTGGTGTTTCCGGAATGTACTTTGCCCATCGCACGCACACACCACCAGTTGTTTTTACGATTCCAGCGGTAATAAATATGATTCCAGGTCTTTTAAGTTATAAATTTATGATGGGAATGATCAAATGGATAATGCAACCTAACGGAAAAGCCTTAAATCCAAACGAAGTAATTAAAACTTTAAATACTGGAGTTTCTGCCATATTTATCGTTTTTGCATTGGCGTTTGGTGTTGCTTTTGCTGTAATTGTTTTCAAAAGTCATTCGGTTAAAGGGAATGATTTGAATCGATTGATTGAAATTTATTTCAGTAAAAATTCCAAAAAAGACATTAAAGATTAAAAGCAGTAGTGTTTTTCACTTCCCCAATCATGAACGTGCTATGCGTGCTACCAATGTGTTGTATCGTAGTTAATTTGGTTACCATGAATTCTCTATATTCCTCCATGTCTTTGACAAAAATTTTTAAAATATAGTCATAATCACCACTTACGTGAAAACATTCTAAACACTCTGTCAACTTTATTACTTCACTTTCAAACTTGGTTAGAAAATCTTTGGAATGTTGCACCAACTTAATATGACAAAATACCACAAAACCTTTGTTTACCTTATTTCTGTTGAGTAGCGCCACATAATTATAAATTATTCCTTCACGTTCCAATTTTTTGATGCGCTCATAAACTGCTGTAACAGATAAATCAAGCTTTAACGATAGTTCTTTGGTGGTTTTCTTAGTGTCTTTTTGTAATAGCATCAATAGTTTTTTGTCAATGTTATCCAGTTTTATCATAGTTTGATTTTCTTAGTTTTTGGGTTTAAATCTATAAAACAATTAAAATACTTTCAAATGTAGTTATATAATCTTAATATATTTATATAAATAGATTATATATCTATATTTATTATTTTATATTGATTATTAATCCAATTTTTATCAATTTTGATTTAGTATTAACTATCTGATAAATTTATAAATGAGTACTAATTTCAATCCCGCAGATAATATTCAAGACTTGCAATATTTTGGCGAATTTGGTGGTGTAAATCCATCTATTTCCGACAGTTCAACGTATACGTTTCTATCGGCTAAAACAATGTTTGACACTTTTGAAGGCAATGCCGAAGGTTGTTATTTGTATTCCCGACATTCATCACCGAGTAATTTATATTTAGATAAAGCCATGGCTGCTATGGAAGGAACTGAAGCGGCAAATGTTTCGGCTTCGGGAATGGGAGCAATCACACCAACTATTTTACAATTGTGTGGCAATGGTGATCATATTGTTTCAAGTAGAACGATTTATGGCGGAACGTATGCGTTTTTGAAAAATTTCACACCTCGATTTGGTATTAAAACAACCTTTGTAGACATCACCAAACTCGATTTAGTAGAAGCTGCAATAAATGCCAATACAAAAGTATTGTATTGTGAAACAGTAAGTAATCCGTTATTAGAAGTAGCAGATATTGCCGCTTTAGCGGTCATTGCTATAAAACATAACGTAAAGTTAGTCGTTGATAATACCTTCTCACCGTTGTCTGTTGCTCCAGCAAAATTAGGTGCTGATATAGTAATTCACAGTTTGACAAAATACATCAATGGAAGCAGCGATACGGTTGGCGGTGTGACTTGTGCCTCAAGAGAATTTATCAATAGTTTGAAAGATGTCAATAATGGCGCCAGTATGTTATTAGGACCAACAATGGACAGTTTGCGCTCGGCAAGTGTGATGAAGAATATGAGAACGTTGCACATCAGAATGAAACAACACAGTCATAATGCGATGTATCTGGCCAATCAATTTGAAAATGCCGGAATAAAAACCGTTTACCCAGGGTTGAAAAGCCATCCAAGTCATGAAATTTATGCTAAAATGATTAACCCCGAATATGGTTTTGGTGGCATGATGACTATTGATGTGGGAAGTTTGGACAAAGCCAATGAGTTAATGGAATTAATGCAAGAAAGAAACTTAGGTTATCTAGCTGTAAGTTTAGGGTTTTATAAAACATTGTTTAGTGCGCCAGGAACTTCTACATCGAGTGAAATTCCACTAGATGAACAAGTTGAAATGGGTTTAACTGATGGATTAATTCGTTTTTCTATTGGATTAGATAATGATATCGCCCGCACCTATCAAATGATGAAACAGTGTATGCTAGAACTGAAAATTTTAAACTTATAAGAGAATTTTTAGTTTTATTTTTAATTAATAAGTATACCCATACAAGAATTAAAAATTACTGTTTTTTTTATGTTAAAATATTGAAAATCATGTATAAATCAAATTCATTTAAGTAACTTTACTATAGAATATTAGAAATGATTGTTTTGAAAAAACAACTAAGTAAAATGTTCGATGAGGAGCAACTTTACAGTAAAAAGTAATCCTTGTAGTATGCAAATCTTAGTGTTATTTATGTAGCCGTTAAGAAGAGATTTTTCCTTTTGCAGTTGGTAAAAACCAATAAAATAAAATAAGCAGAACAGTTACTGGCTGTTTAAAGCAAGAGTGGGTTAGCAGAAAAAAAAACTAGATTGTATAGAAAATCCGTTAAAGAGTTCTCCTTAACGGATTTTTTTTGGTCCGTGTTTTTTATAATTCAAATATCTTTTGCGAATTTTCCTTAACTTTATGACTTTTAAATTTTAATTATGAAAACCATTTATATTTCTATTATTCTCTTATTAACTCAACTGCTTTTTTCTCAAACTGATTCGAGAGTTTATGACATAATTAATGCTGTCTCTGCGACGCGAATAGAAAAAGACATTCGCACCTTAGCCAACTTTGGAACACGAAATACGTTTAGTGATACCATTTCAAACAAACGTGGCATTGGAGCTGCTAGACGATGGATAAAAAATGAATTTGATAAAATTGATACTGACTGTAATAATTGTTTAACGGTTTTTTATCAGAAAGATTTAGTTACGCCAAAAGATGGAGACCGAATTCCAAAAGATGCCTACGTAGTGAATGTGGTTGCTATTCAAAAAGGCACCAAATATCCCAACCGATATGTAATAATGTCGGGTGATATTGATAGCAGAAATAGTGACACAATGGATTTTACCAACGATGCGCCAGGAGCAAACGATAATGCCTCAGGAATGGCTGGTACTATAGAAGCTGCTCGGGTTTTATCTAAATATCAATTTGAAAATAGTATTATTTATCTTGGATTATCGGGTGAAGAACAAGGATTGTTTGGTGGTAAAGGTTTTGCTGAATTTGCTAAAAAAAATAATTACGAAATCATAGGGGTTTTAAACAACGATATGATTGGAAACATTGAAGGAGTTGATGGCGTAATAGACAACAGAACGTTTAGAATATTTTCTGAGCCGACACCTGTAACTGAAACTGAAAAAGAACGAAATGCTCGTCGTTTTTATGGAGGAGAAGTGGATGGAATTTCACGTCAATTAGCAAGATTTATCCATAAAACTACGCAAATTTATATGCCCGAAATGAATCCCATGATGGTATACAGACTAGACCGTTTTGGTCGTGGCGGACATCATCGTCCGTTTAATGATATAGGTTTTGCTGGAGTTCGTATAATGGAAGCCCATGAAAATTATAATCGGCAACATCAAAATACTAGAACTGAAAATGGCATAAAATATGGCGATGTGGTTGAAGGTGTAAATTTTGGATATGCCAAAAAACTAACCGCGGTCAATGCAATTGTTTTGTCCAGTTTAGCTTGGTCACCTCCAAGTCCAAAAAATGTTGCTATCGGTGGAATTGTAGAAGCAAGTGTTAAACTGCGTTGGGATTCAGTAACTGACAATCAAGTTTTGGGTTATAAAATATATTGGCGACTTACAACTTCTCCACAATGGGAATTCAGCCGAATGGTCGGCAATGTATCCAGTTTTACCCTCGAGGGAATTGTTGTAGACAACTATTACTTTGGTGTAGCAACAGTATATAAAAATGGTTTTGAAAGTATGGTTACTTTTCCGTCTGAAATTATTAGAAACTGATTTTAGAAATTAGGTGTATTCAATTTACTATTTCTGTGGCTAAAACCAAAGTAAATAACAAGTCCAATTAGCAACCAACACGTAAAATAAATCCAGTTCCAAATACTCAATTCTGCCATCATGTAGAGGCAGCAAATTAATCCGAGTAACGGAATTAAAGAAAGGTTTTGCTTCCATGACCAAACTCCAAAACACAACAAAGCGATTAAGAATATCCACATCGGAATTTTGTGTTTGAATAAGCTAAAACCGCTATCATATTTCAAAGAGTTATCAATTGGCATCGCATCAACGACTTGTTTGTAAGTTATTTCATTTTGACCGAATTCGCTCAATAATTTTTCAACATCAGGTGTGTTTGCATCTTTCTTTAATGTTACCAAATAATCATAAACTTTCTTGCTGTCTTCTTTGTTCAAAGAGGTTACAATGTTAGCTGGAGTATTGATTTGTTTTTCATTCGTTAAGAAATCCATGGTAGCTTGTTTGTTAACCGTAAAAGCAAGGGAAGCCCCAACAATCAACAAAATCGGAAATATATATTTAGAATTAACATAAGGTGTTTTAAACTTACCTCTTGGAATATCAGGTTTATTTTGAAGTACCAACACTCCAGCGCAAACTAATACAAAAGCGAATAAAGTACCAATACTACACAAGTCGGTTACCATAGTCAAGTTCATAAACAAAGCTGGAACCGCAACCACAAAACCGGTAACTATAGTGGCATAAGAAGGTGTTTTGTATTTTGGATGTACTTTAGAAAAACGTTTGGGCAACAATCCGTCACGGCTCATACTCATCCATATTCTAGGTTGTCCCATCTGAAAAACTAACAATACCGAAGCCATAGCAATAACGGCGCTTACTCCGATAATTCCCGACATCCATTTTAAATTCAGTTTGTCAAATACAAATGCTAATGGATCGCCTACATTCAAATCGGCATAATTTACCATTCCTGTTAAAACTAGGGCAATTACAATATATAAAATGGTACAAATAATTATGGCCCACATCATCCCACGAGGTAAATCGCGCTGCGGATTTTTACACTCTTCAGCTGTGGTAGAGATAGCATCAAAACCAATATAGGCAAAGAAAACGGCCGAAACCCCTTTTAGAACGCCACTAACGCCATTAGGAGCAAACGGATGCCAATTTTCAGTATCAACATAAAAAACACCAACGGCAATTACTAATAAGATGATGCATAATTTTACTACTACCATTAAATTGCTGGCATTACGTGATTCTTTCATTCCACGGTAAACCAAGGCAGTGATTAAAACAATAATAAACAATGCCGGTAAATCGGCTACGAAATGGAAAGAGCCAAGGGTTGGAGAAGTTGTCCAAGCCGTGTAAGACGCTTTTAATCCATCAGTGAGGTTCTCAAAAGATTTTCCACCACGCATTAGTGCGGTTGCTTCATCAAAACCTTTGGATGCAGTGAGATAATCCATCTGAATCCATTGTGGCAAACGAATGCCGCCACTCTCGAGTAAACCGGTAAAATAGTCACTCCAAGAAATAGCCACCGTAATGTTTCCAATAGCGTATTCCATTATCAACGCCCAGCCAATAATCCAAGCAATAATTTCCCCAAAAGCAACATAAGAATAGGTGTATGCACTTCCCGAAACTGGAACCATTGAGGCAAATTCAGCATAAGCAAAGGCGGCAAAACTGCATGCAACTGCGGTAAATAAAAACAAGAAAATTACGGCTGGTCCACCATCAAAACTTGCTTTTCCAATAGTGCTAAAAATCCCAGCTCCAACAATGGCTGCAATTCCAAATGCGGTTAAATCTCTTGCGGTTAAATGTTTTCCTAAAGCTTGATGACCATCAGCTTCGTTTTTAGCTACTTGTTTTAAAATATCTTGAACGGTTTTTTTTCGGAATAAATTAGAGAAGGCCATAGTGCGAGAGTTGTTGTAATAATTGCATTTAGAATAAAACAAATATATAAAAGATTTGATAGTAAGAGGAGAATGTCCAGTTGACATTCAACATAAATCAATTTTTAATTAATTCAGGCTGTTTTTTTATATAAGTTTTGACAATTTATTAATAGTAATATATAATTAAAAACTATCATGTAACATGACAGTTATCATTAGATTTGGCTTTTGAAAAATGTAATTTTGTAAAAATATAAATCAAAGAATATGGGAAATAATGATTCACAGGGCAAATGTCCATTTACAAGCGGAGCGCTGAAACAAAGTGCAGGAAGTGGTACTTCGAATAGAGATTGGTGGCCAAATATGTTGAATTTAAATATCTTGCGCCAAAATTCTTTATTATCTAATCCAATGGGAGAAGATTTTAACTATGCTGAAGAATTTAAAAAGCTAGACCTAAAAGCTGTCAAGCAAGATCTTTATGATCTAATGACCGATTCGCAAGATTGGTGGCCAGCCGATTACGGTCATTATGGTCCTTTCTTTATTAGAATGGCATGGCACAGTGCGGGTACGTATCGTATTCAAGATGGTCGTGGTGGAGCAGGCTCAGGAACACAGCGTTTTGCGCCGCTTAACAGTTGGCCAGATAACGGAAATTTAGATAAAGCACGTTTGCTTCTTTGGCCTATCAAACAAAAATATGGTAAGCAACTTTCTTGGGCAGATTTAATGATACTTGCCGGAAACTGCGCCTTAGAATCTATGGGCTTTGAAACTTTCGGATTTGGTGGCGGACGTGAAGATGTATGGGAACCAGAACAAGATATTTACTGGGGTAATGAAACAGAATGGCTTGGTGATAAACGCTATACAGGTGATCGTGAATTGGAAAATCCACTTGGAGCAGTTCAAATGGGATTAATTTATGTAAACCCACAAGGTCCTAACGGAAATCCAGATCCTCTAAAATCGGCAATAGATATCCGTGAAACTTTTGGTCGAATGGCAATGAATGACTATGAGACTGTAGCTCTTACAGCTGGTGGACACACGTTTGGAAAAGCACATGGCGCTGCCGATCCTGATGTTTATGTTGGAAGAGAACCAGCAGGAGCAAGCATTGAAGAACAAAGCCAAGGTTGGAAAAATTCTTTTGGAACAGGTCATGGAGATGATACTATCACAAGCGGTATTGAAGGTGCATGGACCCCAAATCCAACACAATGGGATAACGACTATTTTAATGTGTTGTTAGGGTATGACTGGGAATTAACTAAAAGCCCGGCTGGAGCACACCAATGGACACCAACTGCAGCATCAAATGCACAACAAGCACCAGCGGCTGGAGATGCTTCAAAGACGCAACGTCTTATGATGACTACTGCTGATATGGCAATGAAAATGGATCCAATTTACGCTCCAATTTCGAAACATTTCCATGAAAATCCAGCTGAGTTTGCCGATGCATTTGCTAGAGCTTGGTTTAAATTAACCCACCGTGATATGGGACCAATAGCTTTATATCTTGGTTCAGAAGTTCCATCAGAAGTGTTAATCTGGCAAGATCCTGTTCCAGCAGTAACTCACCAATTAATTGACCAAAATGATATCGCATCACTTAAAACTAAAATAGTAGCTTCAGGTCTATCCGTTTCAGAATTAGTATCCACAGCATGGGCATCAGCTTCAACATTCCGTGGTTCTGACAAGCGCGGTGGAGCTAATGGAGGACGTATTCGACTAGCACCACAAAAAGATTGGGAAGTTAATAATCCAGCGCAATTATCAAAAGTTCTAAGTACACTTGAAAACATCCGAAAAGATTTTGGTAAAGAGGTCTCTATTGCAGATTTGATAGTATTGGGTGGCTGTGCCGCTATTGAACAAGCAGCTAAAAATGCTGGACATAATGTGACAGTTCCTTTTACACCAGGACGCGCCGATGCATCACAAGAACAAACCGATGTAGATTCGTTCGCGGCACTTGAACCACAAGCCGATGGTTTTAGAAATTATTTCAAATCAAAACATGCTGCTAAACAAGAAGAATTGCTGATTGATAAAGCACAATTACTAACGCTAACAGCTCCAGAAATGACAGTACTAGTTGGTGGTTTACGGGTATTGAATACTAATTTTGATTTGTCAAGAAACGGAGTATTTACGAGTCGTCCAGAAACGCTTACTAATGATTTCTTTGTGAATTTGTTAAAATTAAGTACCACTTGGAAAGCAACTTCTGATGATCAAAATAGATTTGAAGGTCGAGATCGCAAAACAGGTTCAGTGAAATGGATTGGCAGTAGAGTTGATCTTATTTTTGGTTCAAATTCAGAACTTCGAGCGTTAGCTGAGGTATATGGATGTGAAGATTCAAATGAAAAATTTGTAAAAGATTTTATTGCGGCATGGAATAAAGTAATGAATCTTGACCGATTTGATTTGGCTTAATTCTCATTTATAATTATTTAAAAGTCCCCAATCGGGGACTTTTTTTATGGTGTACACATGACTTTATCAAGAGATTAGATAAATCAAAAACTTCTAGCTATTATTTTTTGATAAACTTTCGGTATACAATTACACCCAATAGGACAATTAGCAGCAATGCCCAAAGCTGCACTACAAATGCAATTATAGTTTCCATCATAAACCAACCGGTTTTTAAACTGTCCCAAATTTGAAGTCCAATATGAGGTCTATATCCATTACTATTTTTTTCATTGGCCACAATTTCTTGAAGCACACTTTCGCTTTGGTATAAATATAAAGTTACCGTACTGAAATTAACTTGGTCTTCTAAACTTAAATTTTGTAAAACACTTTCATCACTTTCGGTTTCTCTCCCCAGGACTTTGTCTTCAGCATTAGTAATGTCATTTAGTTTTTTGCCTTTGGTATCGATGCCTTTTTCCAATCTTTTTTGGTGCGAAGCCAAACGTTTTTGCGCCATTTTATTGGATAATAATTGCAACGCCACATCATCGGCTTTTATCAATCGACTGTCGAGAAAAGCAACTTCTTTCGCCATTGATTTTAAAACGGTATCTAATTGGGTGTTTGGGACACGAAGGGTGATAGTATTGTCAACCGTAAATCGGGTAGTTTCTAAAGTGCTATCTTGACTGATTTTGGTTTCCGATTTTTCGTTGATGTTGCTTTTTAAATCGGTAAAGGTGACAAAGCCACCATTTTTGGCGACTATGTTTTCTATAGCATAAGTCGATTTGGCAACATTTTTTACTTTGAATTTTAAATCGGCAGTTCGAACAAATTTCCAATTACTTTCATTCTTTTCAACCGCAGCATTAGAAGAAATAGTTTTTTCTACAGTTGAAGCATCAGTAGAAGATTCCGTAGCATTGTCAGCTTGTTTACAAGCAAAGGCAAGTCCAAATAGGAGCAATGCCAAACCAAATTTTGGTAAGTTTTTCATTTTACATTCATTTTAAATAGTTATTAATAGTTACAATTTCAATTTCAAAAAGTGAGTGTAGTTTTCTATCAATAGTTTTAAAATGATTTTCTTGTTAAATGCTATTTCTTTCTTACTAAAAAGTGTGCCACAAATTGGCACTGATTATGAAATGAAAAAATATTTTTTTATCGTAATTTTGAAAGCCTTTAAATTCGGCCACATTTGAGAACCCAAAAAACCAAAATCATTGAAAATCCGATGCAGTTTAAGCAACAGCTTTTACAGTGGTCACAACAGTTTAATGAAGTGGTTTTTTTAGATTCAAACAGCTATCTTCAAAAGCAATCTAGTTATGATTGTGTGCTAGCTGTGGATGCTTTTACTTCTGTAAAAACAGATAGTTTCAACGCCTTTGAAGATTTAAAACAATACCAACAACAAACCAAAGATTGGCTATTTGGCTATTTGTCTTATGATGTAAAAAATGATGTCGAAGAATTACATTCCAACAATTTTGATGGTTTGCATTTTCCCGATTTGTTTTTCTTTCAGCCAAAGAAATTATTTTTGTTAAAAGGAAATCAATTAGAAATCCAGTATTTGCGATTGTGTGATGATGAAATTGATTCCGATTTAGTTGCTATACAAGAACATGCACTAATCACTAATCACTATTCACTAGTCACTATTCAGCAGCGCATCTCCAAAGAAAACTACCTCTCAAAGGTTTCTAAAATGCTCGATAATATTCACCGAGGCGATATTTATGAAGCTAATTTTTGTATGGAATTTTATGCCGAAAATGCCACAATAGAACCAATTGAAATCTATCAAAAACTAAACAAAATTTCAAAACCTCCCTTTGCATTATTCTTTAAAAATACAGGGCAATATTTGCTTTGTGCTTCGCCTGAACGCTATTTAAGAAAAGAAGGCAACAAAGTTATTTCGCAACCAATAAAAGGAACAGCCAAACGGTTTTCGGATGCAACTTTAGATACTGATTCTAAAACTGCCTTAGAACAAAACCAAAAAGAACGCTCCGAAAACATCATGATTGTTGATTTGGTTCGCAATGATTTATCACAAACCGCCACAAAAGGTTCAGTTGAAGTTGAAGAATTGTGTGGCATTTATACTTTTGAACAAGTACATCAAATGATTTCGACGGTTGTTTCGACTGTTGAAAACACCACTTCGCCAATTGAAATTCTCAGAACAACTTTTCCAATGGGAAGCATGACGGGAGCGCCAAAGATTTCAGCAATGAAAATAATTGAAGAACTCGAGGAAACCAAACGTGGCTTATATAGCGGTGCTTTTGGTTACTTTACTCCAGAAAACGATTTTGATTTCAATGTGGTAATCCGTAGTATTTTGTACAATGCCAAGGAAAATTACCTTTCGTTTTCTGTAGGAAGCGCTATCACTTCGCAATCTATTCCCGAGCAAGAATATGAAGAATGTTTGTGGAAAGCCAAAGCGATGTTTGCCGTTTTGAGTAGCAAGGGATAAGGGAAAAGTGATGAGTTTAAAATTATTAACTTTGAAAAGGTATAGAGATTTAATTGTTTGGCAAAAGGCAATGAATTTAGTAACGCTATTATACAAGATCACAATGCAATTTCCAGTAGACGAGAAGTTTGGGTTGATTTCTCAAATTAAACGAAGTGCTGTTTCTATTCCTTCTAATATTGCTGAAGGTTATGGAAGAAATTATAGAAAGGATTATTCTAGATTTCTACAAATAGCAAGAGGTTCATTGTTTGAAAATCAAACGCAAGTAGAAATAGCTGTGAATTTATCATTTATCAAAACCGAAGATTTAAAAGAAGTACAAGAACTTTCTTTAGAAGTTGAAAAAATGTTAAATTCGTTAATTAAAAAGCTAGAGGAATAACTTTTCCCTAATCCCTTTTATCTTAAATATGCTTACAAAATTCCAAAACCACATCAATCAAAATCTTTCTTTTTTACAAGGAAAGAAACTTCTTTTGGCAACAAGCGGAGGAATTGATAGTATGGTTTTATTAGAGCTTTGTTATCAGATGAAGCTAGATATCAGAGTAGCACATTGTAATTTTCAATTGCGTGGCGCCGAAAGTGATGCAGATGAAAAATTTGTAAAATCGAGTTGCGAAAAGTTGGACGTTCTGGTATTTGTCAATCATTTTGATACCAAGAAATTTGCCGAAGACCAGAAGTTGTCTATTCAAGTTGTGGCTCGAAACCTACGCTATGATTGGTTCAACACGCTTCTCATAAATAATGATTACGATTATATTCTGACCGCGCATCACCTTGATGACAGTCTAGAAACGTTTCTAATCAATTTTACTCGTGGTTCCGGTTTGGACGGTTTGACCGGAATTCCGGAGCATAACGGGAATACTATTCGACCTTTATTACCTTTTTCCAGAAATGAAATCGAGGCTTTCGCCAAAGAAAATTCCATTCAATGGCGCGAAGACAGTAGCAATGCTTCTGATAAATATTTGAGGAACAAATTACGACACGATGTAATTCCAGTGCTAAAAGAACTTAATCCCAATTTGTTAACTTCCTTTGAAAATACCATTTCAAACTTGCAGCAAGCGCAATCAATGGTCGATGATGCGTCGCGAATTGTGTACCGAAAAGTAGTTACCGATGTCGATTTCCAAAAGAGAATCAATTTATCAGAATTGATGCAATTACCCAATTATCATGCTTATTTATATCAATGGCTCGAGCCATTTGGCTTTAGTGATTGGATCGCAATTCATGATTTAGTTACTGCACAATCGGGAAAACAAATACATTCGCAAAAACATACTTTACTGAAAGATCGAAACGAATTGATTATTTTTCAAAAGCCAGCAAGCGCAACAAGTGAAATTTTTTTGATTGAAAAAGACCAAAAAGAGGTTAAATTTCCCTTAAAACTGTCGTTTTGTACTGTAGATGACATTTCGGTTCAGACAACTAATACTATATTTGTCGACGAAGATGCACTGCAGTTTCCTTTAGAAATTAGAAAATGGCAAGAAGGCGATTGGTTTTATCCTTTTGGGATGAGTGGTTCTAAAAAACTTAGTAAATTCTTCAAAGATGAAAAGTTTTCTCTGATTGATAAATCACAAACTTGGCTATTGTGTTCAGATAGTCAAATTGTTTGGGTTATCGGAAAACGACAAGACGACCGATTTAAAATTTCGGACAAGACAACAAAAATTTTAAAAATCAATTATACTGACTAATGAAGAAAGCACTATTTTTTCTTTTGAGTTTTTTGGCTTTCGCCAACCTAAATGCACAAATTGTAAAACCTGTAAAATGGACTTCTAAAGTTGAGAAGCTTTCGGATTCCGAATTCAATCTGGTTATGAACGGTACGATAGATGAAGGTTGGCATCTTTATTCTCAATTTACCCCACAAGCTGATATGGGTGCTGCATTGCCAGCTGAATTTAAATTTGATAACGCCAAAGGCAATTACGAATTGGTGGGCAAAGTGAAAGAAAGTCCCTATACTAAAAAGTTCAGTGACGTTTTTGAAATCGATGAATACTTCTTTGAAAAAAAGGTAACATTCACCCAAAAAGTCAAAATCATCAATACCAAGATTACGTCAATAAAAGCCAAAATTGATTATCAAGTTTGTAAAGAAGCTTGTATTAATGATGACATGAAGTTTACTTTTGCAATTCCTGCAACAACTCTTCTAAATCAAAGCGATACCACTGCGGATACCCTAACTAATGTTGATACAGTTGCAGCAGTTCCTGTTGCTAAAGAGAAAAAAACATTTATTGAAAAACCCAAAGAAGAAGATCAAAAAGGATTATGGAGTATTTTCTTTTTGGCATTTCTTGGCGGATTAGCCGCTTTGCTAACCCCTTGTGTTTTTCCAATGATTCCCATGACGGTTAGTTTTTTTACCAAACAAAGCAAAAACCCAGCACAAGGAAAACGAAATGCAATGCTGTACGGAATATCAATTATTGCAATTTATGTGGTTTTAGGATTAGCCATTACTGGTATTTTTGGCGCGGATGCTTTGAATGCACTCTCAACAAACCCTTGGTTTAATGTGGCTTTCTTTGTGCTTTTAATAGTCTTTGCAGTTTCATTTCTTGGTGCGTTTGAAATTATGTTGCCAAATTCTTGGGCAAATAAAGTTGACCGACAAGCAGATAGAGGTGGAATTGTTGGAATATTATTCATGGCATTAGCTTTGGCAATTGTTTCTTTTTCGTGTACTGGGCCAATCGTCGGAACGCTTTTAGTAGAATCAGCTTCCAAAGGTGGAATCGCACCAATTATCGGAATGCTTGGTTTTTCTTCAGCATTAGCATTACCCTTTATGCTGTTTGCCATGTTTCCAAGTTGGATGCATTCCTTACCAAAATCCGGCGGCTGGTTAAATACGGTAAAGGTTTCTTTAGGATTTTTAGAACTGGCTTTAGCGTTTAAATTTTTATCGAATGCCGATCTAGTTTTGCAATTACATTTATTAGAAAGAGAAGTGTTCTTAGCGATTTGGATTGCTATTTTCGGTACTTGGGCATTGTATTTATTTGGTAAAATAATGACACCACACGATAGTCCGTTAACGCATATTTCTGTAGGAAGATTATCTCTCGGATTATTAGTTTTAGCGTTTACAGTTTATATGATACCAGGATTATTCGGTGCGCCATTGAAATTAATCAGTGCTTTTCCTCCACCACAAACGTATAGTGAAAGTCCAAACGGGTTTTTCGGAAACACCAGCGCTGCTGCAAAATCAGTAGTGCCCGAAGGTGCCGAAATTGGTCCTCACGGATTAGTGGTTTTTACAGATTACGCTGAAGGTTTAGCGTATGCTAAAACGGTAAACAAACCAGTTATACTCGATTTTACTGGTTTTGCTTGTGTAAATTGTCGTAAGATGGAAAACAATGTTTGGTCGGATGAAAAAGTTTTAAATTCGTTGAAAAATGATGTGGTTTTGATTTCATTATATGTTGATGACAAAAGAGATTTACCAAAAAACGAACAATATGTTTCTAAAGAAACAGGAAATGATATTATTTCTGTTGGCGACAAATGGACGGAATTCATCATCACAAAATACAAAACCAACACACAACCGTTCTATGTGTTAATCGATTTGAAAGAGGAAAAACTAAATGCTCCAATTGGATATACGCCAAATAGTGACGAGTATTTTGGTTGGATGAAAGACGGAATTTCTAAGTTTAAATAAAAAAAGCCCCGATGAAACCGGGGCTTTTTTGTTATCCTAAAACTTCTGTAACTTCTGATTTTAAATAGCTTAATGCTAATCTCGAAGCCGATTCTCCGTCGAGAAGATTGCTTAAAATCTTTTCTCTAAGTTGGTCTGCGTTTGCAATCGATGCGTCTAAAGTGGTTTTTCTAATATTTTGTATGATGGTGTTTTTGGCCGTCAAAATCATGGTCCAGCATTCATTGGTTATATAAATTTGCTGTGTCATATTATGATCGTATTCCTGCTCAATGTGATGAATCAACAGGTTTTGATAAGCTACTTTGTCTTCATTTAATGGAGCTACTCTAATTAACAGTTTTGCTGGACTAATGCGTTCCAAAAACAAAGCCAATCGCTCATATGCCTGCAAGCGTAGTGGCAACGATTGTTTCTGATTTTCTTTTTGTAGTAACCAACGGCGCGTGTTTTGCTGGTCTTTGAAGTAACTGTCAAACATGTAATACGCCACACCACCCGTAATTAGTGAGGGAACAGCATACATCAGTACTTCCATAAATTTATCTAGACTCATATTTTTTGGACTTAAATTGTTGACAAATATAATAGAAATACCCTTAGATTTTATTGTAATTCAATAACAGTAATCATAAATTTGAACTTTCCCTAAAATGATGGTAAACAAGTATATTTCCCAACTTAACGAAGCCCAACAAGAACCTGTTTTTCAAAAGGACGGCCCAATGATTATTATTGCTGGAGCCGGATCTGGAAAAACTAGGGTACTGACTGTTCGTATTTCTTATTTGATGAGTTTGGGTGTAGATGCGTTTAATATTCTGGCATTGACATTTACCAATAAAGCGGCGCGGGAAATGAAAAAACGTATTTCAGATATTGTTGGAACAAACGAAGCTAAAAATCTTTGGATGGGAACATTCCACTCCGTTTTTGCTCGAATTTTAAGAAGCGAAGCTGATAAGTTGGGCTATCCGTCTAATTTTACAATTTATGACTCTCAAGATAGTGTTCGATTGATTTCTGCCATTATCAAGGAAATGCAATTGGATAAAGATATTTACAAACCAAAACAGGTTTTCAGCAGAATATCATCTTATAAAAACTCATTGATAACTGTAAAAGCCTATTTCAATAATCCCGAATTGCAAGAAGCGGATGCAATGAGCAAAAAGCCACGCTTGGGAGAAATTTATCAAAATTATGTAGAACGATGTTTCAAAAGTGGTGCGATGGATTTTGATGATTTACTTTTAAAAACTAATGAACTTCTGAACCGTTTTCCCGACGTGCTAGCGAAATACCAAGACCGATTTCGATACATTTTGGTTGATGAGTATCAAGACACCAATCATTCTCAATATTTAATAGTACGCGCGTTATCAGATAGATTTCAAAATATTTGTGTCGTCGGCGATGATGCTCAGAGTATTTATGCCTTTCGAGGAGCAAATATCAATAACATTCTCAACTTCCAAAAGGATTATGAAAATGTTAAAACATATCGGTTAGAACAGAATTATCGTTCGACCAAAAACATTGTTGAAGCCGCCAATTCGATTATCGATAATAATAAAACCAAATTAGATAAAGTGGTTTGGACAGCTAATGATTATGGTGCCAAAATTAAGGTCCACCGCAGTGTTACCGATGGTGAAGAAGGTCGTTTTGTAGCCGGAGAAATCTTTGAACAAAAGATGCGCAACCAAATGATGAACGGACAGTTTGCTATTTTATACCGAACCAATGCACAATCTCGTGCTATGGAAGATGCGTTGCGTAAGCGTGATATTCCGTACCGAATTTATGGTGGATTATCATTCTATCAACGAAAAGAAATAAAGGATGTTTTGTGTTATTTGAGATTGGTTATCAATCCGAAAGACGAGGAAGCATTAGTACGTGTCATTAATTATCCGGCACGTGGCATCGGAGATACCACTGTTGAAAAACTAACCGTTACTGCCAATCATTACAAGCGTTCCATTTTTGAAGTAATGGAAAATATTGATAAAATTGATTTAAAATTAAACTCGGGAACCAAGCAAAAGATAGAAGATTTTGTGATGATGATAAAGAGTTTTCAAGTTATTAACGAACAACAAGATGCCTTTGTTTTGACGGAACATGTTGCCAAAAAAACAGGTTTAATTCAGGAACTTAAAAAAGACGGAACGCCCGAAGGTATTGCACGTATTGAGAATATCGAAACCTTAATGGGTGGAATAAAAGACTTTATAGAAGGGCAAAGAGAAATTGACGGTGCGCGTGGAGCATTATCTGAATTTATGGAAGATGTAGCTTTAGCAACCGATTTAGATAATGATACGGGTGATGATGATCGCGTGGCCTTAATGACGATTCACTTGGCAAAAGGATTAGAATTTCCTTATGTTTTTGTGGTCGGTTTAGAGGAGGATTTGTTTCCAAGTGCTATGAGTATGAATACAAGAAGTGAATTGGAAGAAGAACGCAGATTGTTTTATGTAGCGCTAACTCGAGCCGAACATCAAGCATATTTAACCTATGCACAATCGCGTTTCCGTTGGGGCAAACTAACAGATGCGGAACCTTCGCGTTTTATAGAAGAAATTAAAGATGACTATTTGGAATACCTCAATCCGATGGATACAAGCTATCGGTATAAACCAAGTATAGATTTGGATATTTTTGGCGATGTCGATAAATCAAAACTTCGATTAACCAAACCTGAAGCTGGAACACCACCAAAAAAATACGGAGAAGATCCGGTTGCTGCTATAAATATTCGTAAATTAAAACCCGTTTCGAGTAATGGGCCCAGTAATACAAATTTGTTTGACAGTAAATTGACCATCGGAAATATAGTAATTCACGAACGATTTGGTAAAGGACAGGTTTTGAGTTTGGAAGGTATAGGTGCTGATAAAAAAGCTGAAATCAAATTTGAAGTAGGCGGAATTAAGAAATTGTTACTGCGATTTGCCAAATTGGATGTAATTGGTTAAAAAATATAAACATGAATAAAATAAAATTAATTAATTGGAAAGTTGTTATTTATTGGTTCGTAGTGATGGCTTTCATGAATGTTTATCTCATCCCAAAATTTATTAATCATGAGCCAATTACAAGTAAGAGGATTTTAATTGGAAGTATAGTTTCACTAATAGTGTCCTTTTTAATGGGATTATTAACAATTCCAAAACCAAATGAAGACCAAAAATAAATGGCTGAATTTATCAAAATATACGAAGACAAACCTAGTGAAGCTGCCATCAAAAAAGTAGTTGATGTTTTGCGTAACGGTGGTTTAGTAATTTATCCAACAGACACCGTTTACGGATTGGGTTGTGATATTACCAATTCGAGAGCTTTAGAGCGCATCGCCAAAATTAAAGGCATTAAGTTAGAGAAAGCCAACTTTTCATTTATTTGTAATGATTTGAGTAATCTTTCAGATTATGTGAAACAAATTGATACTGCTACATTCAAAATTTTGAAAAGAGCACTTCCTGGACCCTATACTTTTATTTTACCCGGTAATAACGATTTACCTAAGGAATTTCGCAAAAAGAAAACGGTTGGTATTCGGATTCCCAACAATAACATTGCACTCGAAATAGTAAAAACATTAGGAAATCCAATCGTATCAACATCGATTCACGATGAAGACGCAGTATTAGAATATTCAACTGATCCCGAACTAATTTTTGAAAAATGGCAACACTTGGTTGACCTAGTAATCGATGGTGGTTATGGCGATAATGTTGGATCTACTATCATTGATTTGTCAGGTTATGAACCAGTTATTATCCGTGAAGGAAAAGGTGATATAGATATATTTTAAAGAGAAGCAAGAAGCTAGAAGCAAGAAGCAAGAGAAAAGAAGCAAGAAGCAAGAAGCTAGAGAAAAGAAGGAAGAAGCTAGAGAAAAGAAGGAAGAAATATGAAATAAAAAAACATCCTAAGTAATTAGGACGTTTTTTTATTTTAGATAAGAGTCTTTGCTCTTGCTTCTTTTCTCTTTCTTCTAAAGAAACTACTTTTTCTGGTTCTTCATTTCTTTTTCAATCATATCGTAGAATTCATCAATTTTAGGTAAAACTACAATACGGGTTCTTCTGTTTTTAGCTCTGTTTTCAGCAGAATTGTTATCCACTAACGGAATAAATTCACTTCTTCCGGCTGCAATCAATTGCGATGGTTTTACCCCTAAATCTTTGGTCAACACTCTGATTATAGCAGTAGATCGTTTCACGCTTAAATCCCAATTGTCCAGTAAGATAGCATTTCCAGTAAACGGAACATTATCGGTATGTCCTTCAACCATGCATTCAAATGTTGGTCTGCTATTGACTACTTTTGCTACTTTAGCTAAAACTTCTTTTGCTCTATCGCTTACTACATAACTACCACTTTTAAACAATAATTTATCAGCAATAGAAATGAAAACTACACCTTTTTCAACATTAATTTCAATGTCTGGATCTGATATTCCCACAGAGCTTTTTAAACTAGTCACTAAAGCTAAAGTAACGCTGTCTTTTTTGGTTAAAGCATCTTGAAGACGTGTGATTTTAAGGTCTTTTTCTTTTAAGCTTTCTAAAGATTTTTCTAGGTTTTGAGCACCTTTCGTAGTTAAAACAGTCAAATCTTTTGTGTTACTAATTAAATCTGAATTGTTTTGTTTCAGATAATCATTTTGTTTTGATAATGCATCTTTTTCTGAAAGACACAAGTTCAGTTTCACTGTAGTCGAATTCAATAAATCTTGACATTCTTTGTTTTGTGCTTCTAAAGCCGCAATCTTTTTCTTCGTGCCGCACGATGTAAGTGTAAGTGCCACTAACGAAAGTGCAAAAATTACTTTTTTCATAGGATAGGTGATTTAATTTTAACAAAAATACGTATTATTATTATTTGAAGTGAGTTAGCAGTGATAAACTCTTGTTAAAATATTATTCAAAAACGGTGCCGTTTTTAAAAAAGTACTTGTAAACAATGCTCTTAGAGCGATAATAATTTTCAGCTTGAGGTGCTTTTCTTTTCTTTAATGTTTTGTTAATCAAAGTATAAAAAGCAAAGTGTGCTTTAACAATTGCCCAACAATGACTAAATTTCCCTTTTAAAATAAATTGTATTCCAGCTAATCCGTCAAGCACAAAACGCACTAAAAGGATGGGAACCAATTTGCTTTCTGGTAAATTTTTAGTGAGCATTATTAACGAATTCCTGAAATTTAGAAACGTTTTCTGCGGATTGCTTTCGTTTAAAGTGGCTCCACCAACATGATACACAACCGATTTTGAAGTATATTTAGTTTTAATACCCATGTTAAAAGCACGCCAGCACAAATCTATTTCCTCTTGATGCGCAAAGAAATCATCGTCAAAACCATGCAATTTTCTATAAATTTCTTTTCGGATGAAAAAACAAGCACCACTAGCCCAAAAGATTTCTAGTTCGTCATTATATTGTCCGTTGTCTTTTTCTACAGCGTCAAAAATGCGTCCACGGCAGTACGGATAGCCAAATTGATCTAGAAAACCACCAGCTGCACCAGCATATTCAAAGTATGCTTTGTTTTTATAATCTAAGATTTTAGGTTGGATGATTCCGATAGTACGGTCAATATCAAAGAGGGAAAGAATAGGAGTAAGCCAACCTTTAGTCACTTCAACATCAGAATTAACTAATGCATAATATTCCTCTTCTACTTGTTGTAATGCTACATTATACCCTTTGGCAAAACCATAATTTCCATCATTCTGAATAATTGTTATTGCAGGGAATTGTTTTCTTATTACCGCAATCGAATGGTCGGTCGAAGCATTATCTGCAACATAAATTTTCGCCTCCTCAGAATACGCAACCACCGAAGGCAAAAACTGCTCCAACAGTTTGGCTCCATTCCAGTTTAAAATTACGACAGCTATTTTTTTCAATGTTCGGTATTTTCTCTTGCTTCTTTCTTCTTTTCTCTTGCTTCTTTCTTCTTTCTTCTTTTCTCTTTCTTCTTTCTTCTTTTCTCTTTCTTCTTTTCTCTTGCTTCTTGCTTCTTTTCTCTTGCTTCTTTTCTCTTATCCCTTTTCCCTAAAATCTGGCAACTCTTCTAAGAAAGTATATTGTTCTTTATCAAAATCCATTTGACAAAAGTAATGATTAAGTCCGTTAGTTACCATCAAGTATTGCGCTTTCAATTTCAAGTTATAACGGGCTATTTGGTCAAAGGTATTTTGTGTTATTTTAACTTCGGGCGCTTTGCATTCTATTAATAAAAACAATGTGCCATCAGGTTCAAAAACTACAATATCATAGCGCTTGTTAAGGTCATTAACTTTAATTAACTTTTCTACATTTATGTAAGATTTGGGGTATTTTTTTTCTTGTAACAAGAACTGAACGGTATGTTGCCGTACCCATTCTTCGGGAGTGAGAATAATAAATTTTTTCCTAATGTCATCAAAAATTGACACTTTATTTTCACTATTTTTGAAGCGAAACGAAAAGGAAGAAAAATTCAGTTTTTGCATAAAGCAAATGTAATTTAAAATTCAAAATTTAAAATTCAAATTTCCATAAAATGGAAGAAGTAGTAAAAATAATTAACGACATAAAAGCAGGCAACATCAAACCAATTTATTTTTTGATGGGTGAAGAGCCTTATTATATCGATCGGATAACGGAGTACTTGGAAAACAATCTTTTGACCGAAGACGAAAAAGGATTCAACCAAATAGTACTTTATGGTCGTGATACCACGATTGATGATATAATTGCTAATGCTAAACGCTATCCAATGATGGCGGAACGACAGGTAGTAATCGTTAAAGAAGCTCAGGAATTATCTAGAACGATCGATCAATTAGAAAAATATGCAGAAAACCCCCAACTTTCAACAGTTTTAGTCATTGCTTACAAATATAAAACACTAGACAAGCGCAAGAAAGTAACTAAAATACTTGAAAAAATTGGATTGCTTTATGAAAGCAAAAAAATGTACGACAATAAAGTAGGCGAGTGGATTAAACGAGTTTTACAAGGAAGAGGTTACGGCATTGAACCTAAAGCCATGGCAATGCTTGTTGAATTTCTTGGCAATGATTTGAGTCGGATTGCAAATGAGTTGACTAAACTGGAAATTATCTTACCCAAAGGGAGTACCATCACACCCAATCATATTGAAGATAATATCGGATTCAGTAAAGACTTCAACGTCTTTGAATTCAGAAAAGCCATTGGGGACAAGAACCAATTTAAAGCGTTTCAAATAGCCAATTATTTTGCACAAAATCAAAAAGATAATCCAATTGTTCAGACAAACGGTTTGGTATTTAGCTTTTTTTCTGCCTTGTTACAGTACCACGGTTTAAAAGATAAATCGCCTAGCAATGTTGCAAGAATACTGCGAGTAAGTCCCTTTTTTGTTAACGATTATATTGGTGCTGCACACAATTATCCGATGAAAAAAGTTAGTGCCATTGTCGAAAAGTTGCGCGATGTTGACGTAAAAAGCAAAGGTGTTGGGTCTAATGCCATTCCGCATGGTGATTTACTCAAAGAGATGCTTATTCGTATTTTTAATTAAGATGTTTGTATTCACTTCTATAAACATCCAGCGTCTACTATTCCTGATTTTATTTGTGGCAGCTGGTATGATTAATATGTATATGCTGTTAATTTCTGAAATCTTGTATTATCTTTCATTTGAATATTTGAACTCCAATGCCAAATACCTCAAAATACCCTCACACAAAGGCTGCAATTGGTTTTTTATTTCATTTGTCATATTTGTTGTTTTGGTTAGAGCTGACCTATTTGGGTTTTCAGAGGCCATTGATTATCATATTAATACTGTTGAACATTTGTATTTTTCAGCAGTAATCTGTCTGATGGTTTTAATCTACCTGCACCTGTTTCATCTGGGTCCAAATCGGTTTGTCAAATTAATGATGGTCTTTGGAATCTTAAATCTACTTGGACTCTTAAATGAATTCTTCCAAAACTTATATCAAGCGCGTCCTTTTTTCTCAATAGAAGGGAATGATATAAAAGACCTCATTGTAAATTTTATAGGTTCTTCAGTATTTGTACTTGTCATATTGGGATACAAGTGGAAAACGAATTTTACTCCAGTAATTTAAGCACACAAAAAAAGCGAAACACTCCCGTCTTTCGCTTCTTTTGCATAATCCAATAAGCGATTATGAAATAATAATAAACAAATCTAAAAACTGTGAGTTTAGCAGACAATACATTTAACATTACTTTAAAGAACTTTGGGATTAGTTTATGTTAAAATAAGCTAAATTTGTGTACTTCTTTAATTATTACAACAACAACAACAACAATTAAAAAAATGGAAACAACTAACGTAAAAGCATTTGGAACTGATAGTACCACGGCACCGCTAAAAGAAATGAACATTGCCCGTAGAACGGCATTGGCAAAAGATATCGAAATTGAAGTTTTATTTTGTGGTGTTTGTCACTCAGACCTTCATACTGCAAGAAACGATTGGGGTTTCACTACTTATCCTGTAGTTCCAGGTCACGAAATTGTCGGCAAGGTTACCAAAGTAGGAAGTGAAGTTACCAAACTTAAAGTTGGAGACTTTGCTGCAGTAGGCTGTTTGGTAGACTCGTGTAGAACTTGTAGCAGTTGTGAGCAAGATTTAGAGCAATATTGTTTAAATGGATGGGTTGGCACTTATGGTGGTCAAGACAAACATCTCGGAGGTTTCACTCACGGAGGCTATTCTGAAAAAATTGTAGTTGATGAAGATTTTGTTCTTAAAGTTCCAGCTAATTTAGATTTGGCTGCAGTAGCACCGCTACTTTGTGCCGGAATTACAACTTGGTCTCCGTTACGCCACTGGAATGTGAGTAAAGGGAGTAAAGTAGCCGTTGTAGGTTTAGGCGGATTGGGTCACATGGCCATTAAACTAGCCAAAGGATTAGGAGCCGATGTAACGCTTTTTTCAAGATCTCCGGGTAAAGAAAAAGATGCTTTAGAATTAGGTGCAGATGCGGTTATAATTTCAACAGATGAGAAGCAAATGGCCGCTGTAACAGGAAAATTTGACGTAATAATTGACACTGTCCCATATGTGCATGATATAAATCCGTATATCGCAACATTAGCAATTAACGGAACGCACGTTATTGTGGGTTATTTGGGTGGATTAGAACCTATTTTAAATACAGTTCCAATGATTATGGGAAGAAAATCGGTTGCTGCTTCTTTGATTGGCGGAATTGCAGAAACTCAAGAGATGCTTGATTTTTGTGGCAAACACAATATTGTTTCTGAAATTGAAATCATCAAAATGCAGGAAATCAACGAAGCATACGAAAGAATGCTGAAAAGCGATGTAAAATACCGTTTTGTAATTGACATGGCTTCACTGAAAAGTTAGAATCTACACTATTTTTTATTTCTAAAACACATTCTTAGGAGTGTGTTTTTTGTTTTATTTAAATCTATAATTCTCCAAATTTTAACAGAACTATATTAATTGTTTTGTTTTCATTTATGTAAATTTACTAACTATGGAAAGCAGCGAAGTAATAATAATCGGAGGTGGTTTGGCAGGTTTAACCGCTGCAATTCATTTGTCATTACACGGAATACAAGTGACCGTTTTTGAAAAAAATGACTATCCTAAACACAAAGTTTGTGGCGAATATATTTCGAATGAAGTGATTCCTTATTTAAAATCCATTCAACTTGATATAGATGAATTGCATCCAACAAAAATTTCAAAATTGCACTTTTCCAATACAAACGGACGCAGTATCGGTATTGATTTACCCTTAGGAGGCTTTGGGATTAGCCGCTATTCTTTGGATCATTTTTTATACAAAAAAGCGGTAGCCAATGGATGTAAAGTTATTCAGAATGTTGTTGAAGATGTCAGTTTTAATCAAGATGCATTTACTGTTACCACTACTGATAATGAACAGTTTAAAGCTAAAATTGTACTTGGCGCTTTTGGAAAACGAGCAGCTATTGATCAAAAAATGCACCGAAATTTTATCAAGCAAAAATCACCTTGGTTAGCTGTCAAGGCACATTATAAAGGAACATTTCCAGACGATGTTGTTGGATTACATAATTTTAGAGGAGGTTACTGTGGTGTTTCTAAAGTGGAAGATGATTTAGTCAATATTTGCTATCTAGCCGATTACGATACTTTTAAGAACTTTAAAAATGTTGCTGAATATCAAGCATTAGTAGTCGCTAAAAATCCCCATTTGAAAATGATATTTGAATCCATGACTATGGTTTTTGAAAAGCCATTAACCATCAGCCAAATATCATTTGCACAAAAAAGTATTATCGACCAACACATTTTAATGATTGGCGATACAGCAGGACTAATTCATCCGTTATGCGGAAACGGCATGGCTATGGCTATTCATAGTGCCAAGATTGCTGCGGAACTAGTTATAAAATACTTGAATAAAGAAATACCTTCAAGATTGGCTTTAGAGGAACACTATACTCGAGAATGGAATTACAATTTTAAAAAGCGTCTGAGGTTTGGTAGGCGGTTGTCCTCATTATTCCAAAAACCAAAACTTTCCACAGTTGCACTTCGTATCGTAACTATATTTCCGTTTCTGCTTTCAATTATTATTACTAAAACACACGGAAAACCAATACTAATCAATTCTAAATGTTTATAAACACTACATACAGAACCGAGTTGCCTGAAATTATGGATGATTTTAACATGGAAGGCGAAGTGTTAAAAGATGCTTTAGATAAAATTGCCAAAATTAACCGGCTTTTAGGTGGTAATAAACTTACGCTAAATAGTTTAAAAAAAATTTTAATGCGCTATCCAACTCAAAAACCAATTACGATTGTTGATGTGGGTTGTGGCAATGGAGACATGCTACGTGCCTTGGCTGATTTCGGGGAAGCGAATGGTTATAGGTTCGAACTTATTGGGATTGATGCCAATCAATTTACAGTCAATTATGCCAGAGAATCGTCTATTAATTATCCGAATATTAAATACCGCTGCGAAGATATTTTTGATAAATCGTTTAAAAAGTTAACGTATGATGTTGTTTTGTGTACCTTGACGTTGCATCATTTTAAAGAAGAAGAAATTAGTCAATTACTTACTGTTTTTAAAACCAATGCCAAACTCGGTATAGTCATTAATGATTTGCACAGAAGCCCGGTTTCGTATCGCTTGTTTCAGATATTGTGTTTTGTTTTCAGACTTAATGAAATGTCGAGAGCAGACGGTTTGGTTTCTATTTTAAGAGGATTTAAAAAGAGCGAATTAGAAAATTTTTCCAAAAAACTAAACTTTAACAATTATTCCATTCAATGGAAATGGGCTTTTCGATACCAGTGGATAATCAATACAAAACAAAAACATGAGTGTTAAAATCAAAGCGGTAGCTAAGGAATTACCTAAATATTCTAGGACAACCGAAGAAATTCTGCCGTTACTAGACGGTTGGCTTACCGGACAAGATGATCGTTTCATCAGAAAAGTAAAAAAACTATTCGAAGGCGCAATGGTAGACAAACGCTATTCCATCATGGAACCTCTAGAAGTTTTTACCAATACTTCTTTTGAAGACCGCAATGCTATTTATACTCGCGAAGTAATTTCCCTCGGAGAAAAAGTATTGGACAAAGCTCTAAATAAAGCCAATTGGAAACCTGAAAGTTTAGATTTTATAATTACCGTTAGTTGTACGGGAATCATGATTCCGTCTCTAGATGCCTATTTAATTAATTCGCTAAAACTACGTCAGGATATTGTTAGGTTGCCCGTAACTGAAATGGGTTGTGCCGCTGGAATTTCTGGAATGATTTACGCCAAGAATTTCCTTCAGGCCAATCCAGGAAAACGAGCGGCTGTAATTGCTGTTGAAAGTCCAACTGCAACATTTCAGTTAGATGATTATTCGATGGCCAATATTGTTTCGGCAGCTATTTTTGGAGATGGTGCTGCTTGTGTGTTACTTTCTTCACACGAAAACGATGAAGGACCAACGCTGCTTTCAGAAGAAATGTATCACTTTTACGATGCCATACACATGATGGGTTTTAAACTGACTAATAATGGTTTACAGATGGTTTTGGATATCGAAGTTCCCAATACAATAGCCTCCCATTTTCCAGATATAATTCATCCATTTTTAGAAAAAAACAACTTAACAATACAAGATATTGACTATTTAATTTTTCATCCTGGTGGCAAAAAGATTGTGCAAACAGTAGAAGATTTATTTACTGATTTGGGAAAGAATATCGATGATACCAAAGAGGTTTTGCGACTGTACGGTAACATGTCAAGTGCCACCGTTTTATATGTTCTAGAACGCATTATGGATAAGAAACCTAAGAAAGGGGAGAAAGGATTATTGCTCAGTTTCGGTCCCGGTTTTTCAGCACAACGCATCCTAATTGAATTTTAATGATGTACCAAAACATACTTGCTAAACTTCCGTATTCAAAGCCCTTTCATTTTGTCGATACACTTTTGAAGGTAAATGAAAATGGAGTAGAAGGAACATACACTTTTCATGCTGATTTAGATTTTTATAAAGGACATTTTAGAGACAATCCCATCACACCAGGTGTTATTTTAACTGAAACCATGGCGCAGATTGGTGTGGTTTGTTTGGGAATTTATTTGTTAGGAAATGATTTTAATTCAGAAACTAAAATAGCGCTAACAGCAACAGCAATCGAATATTTGAAACCAGTATATCCGAATGAGAAAGTAACGGTTATTTCAGAAAAAGTTTATTTTAGATTTGGAAAATTAAAATGTAAAGTAAGAATGATTAATGCTGCTGAAGAAGAAGTCTGTTGCGGAACTATTGCCGGAATGATTAGGTAATTTAGTTATAAAATAAAGCACTAAACTAATTTTAGTATAAATGGAAAGAAGGGTGGTCATAACAGGTATTGGAATTGTTGCTCCTAATGGAGTTGGACTAGACGCATTCACTACTGCCATAAAAAGCGGAATTTCTGGAATAAAATTTGATGCCGAATTAGAGCGCTTGAAGTTTTCTTGTCAGATTTCGGGAACACCTGAAATTTCAGAAGCCTTAAAAAGAAACTATTTCACCGAATTAGAACTCCGCAATTTCAATTCAACTGGAATTTTATACGGAGTCATTGCCGGATTAGATGCTTGGAACGATGCAGGTTTGAAAATAGAACACAACGAAAATCCCGATTGGGAATCCGGAACCATCTTCGGTACCGGAACTTCAGGAATTGAAAAGTTCAGAGAAAGCATTTATAAAATTGATGATTTTCAAACACGAAGATTAGGTAGCACTGCCGTAGCACAAACTATGAATAGTGGTGTGAGTGCTTATTTGGGTGGAAAACTCGGGTTAGGAAATCAGGTTACTACCAATTCTTCTGCCTGCACAACTGGAACAGAAAGTATTTTAATGGCCTACGAACGGATAAAATTGGGACAAGCCAAACGAATGTTAGCGGGAAGCACCAGTGATAGTGGTCCTTATATTTGGGGTGGATTTGACGCAATGAAAGTCTGCACTTTTAAGCACAATCATGCGCCAGAGTATGGTTCGAGACCCATGTCGGCAACGGCTTCGGGTTTTGTGCCAGGAAGTGGTGCTGGCAGTTTTGTTTTAGAAGATTTAGAAACTGCTTTGGCACGTGGAGCTCGCATTTATGCCGAAGTTCTTGGAGGCAATTGCAACTCTGGTGGTCAACGAGGTTTGGGAACTATGACGGCTCCTAATCCAGTGGCGGTACAAAAATGCATTACAGCTGCCATGGCAAATGCCAACATTACGGCTAACGAAATTGATGTTATAAACGGACATCTAACTGCCACAAGCAAAGACGCTTTAGAAATCCAAAACTGGAGCGCTGCTTTGAACCGAAGAGGAAGTGATTTTCCGTATATCAATTCACTGAAATCAATGGTCGGACATTGTTTATCTGCTGCGGGTAGTATTGAAACTGTTGCGGCTGTACTTCAATTGTACCACGGATTTATTTTTCCGAATAGCAATTGTGACGATTTGCATCCTGAAATAACTGCATGCATTGACGCTTCTAGGATTCCGCAACAACTTATTGCAAAAGATATCACTATCTTAGCCAAAGCCAGTTTTGGTTTTGGAGATGTGAATGGCTGTGTGATTTTAAAGAAATATAATTAAACTATGGATAATACTGCTATAATTGAACAACTTAAGACGATTGTAAAACCATTTGTAAAAAACGAAGAAGCCTTCATAAACATCAATGAGAATACAGATTTTATTACGGATTTGAATATTAATTCGGCTAATCTGGTAGATATTGTTCTGGATGTTGAAGAAGCATTTCACATCGAAATTGACAATGCATCCATGGAAAAAATGCTGACAGTCAAAGCAACTTTAGATATTATCAATTCTAAACTGGCCGAAAAGTGATTGGAAATGATGTAATAGATTTGTCTTTGACCAAAAGAGAAAGCAATTGGAAGCGCAAAGGCTTTTTGAATAAAATCTTTACGAAAAAAGAACAACTACTTATTTTACAATCAGATAACCCTGAAATTTTGGTATGGAATTTATGGAGTAGAAAAGAAG
Source organism: Flavobacteriales bacterium (assembly GCA_038202695.1). Classification (GTDB taxonomy): domain Bacteria; phylum Bacteroidota; class Bacteroidia; order Flavobacteriales; family Flavobacteriaceae; genus Flavobacterium. The sequence continues at coordinate 4,320 of JBBRET010000012.1, read as the reverse complement.
CTGTGTATAAAATCTATAATCGTCAAACGCAAATTAGGGCTTTTATTCCGTTGCAATTAGAGTGTTTTGATTTGGAGGAAAAAGAAGGATTCATTTACGGAAAAGTAATTTGTTACAATACTTGTTACTTTACTAAAACTCGAATTACTACCACGATTATTGAAACAATAGCTGTAGCTAATAGTTCCGATTTTGACAACATTCACTACTTAAAATCAAGTGAAAATCTAGTTAAAGTTAACGGCATTCCCAACTACATCGATTCTGAAAAACAATTAGTAAAACCCGTTTCAAAAAGTCATCATGGGCGTTTTGAAAAAATAATATGGTTAAACGCTTAGCTAATAATTACCCTTTGTCCTTTACTTACTTTGACCAAATGTCAATAAATTATGGTCTGGATCTAGTATAGAAAATTCTTTTTGTCCCCATGGTTTTAGTTCTAATTTCCCATTGGGATGTATGGGTACTTTTGTGTCCAAAAAGGATTGATACACTTCATCAATAGTGTTGGTTCGGATATAAACTTGTCCATAATTTTCTGCTGGAATTAAATCGGCAAACAGGAAAAAATGGATTTCAATACCCTCTTTTGCTACCATTAAATAAAAATCAAAATCCTCATTTCCCAGTGTTTGAAATCCAAGTACATTCAAATAAAAATCTTGCGTTACTTTTTTATTGCGCATGGGTAATTTTGGATGTATTTGGGTCAGCATAAGATTTAGTATTTACAGTACCGAAGCGGAATTAGGTTATTTCTTTTTCACCAAAGCATGAACAATACCGTTGAAATCCTTTTTTACTACTTCATAATTTGGCAAACTTTCTAACAAACGAGTTAAATTTTTGAATCCAAATGCTCGCGTATCAAAACTGGGATCTATTCTCCTCAAGCTGGTGCCTATTTGTGAAACATAGGCTATCTCATCTTCATCAGCAGAAATATCAAAGGCTTTATCGATGACATGAAATTCACTTTCAGCTTCAGCAGGTTTGATTATGTTTTTTGGCTTGTCAGTCTCTTGACTTTTTTTAGTAACTTTTTTTGTCGATTTTATTGTCTCTTCAACCAGAGTTTCTTCAGAACAAATATTCTCGACATAGGTAAAGATTTCGCAGGATTGTACAAAAGCCATCGGAGTAGTTTTACGACCAATTCCCATTACAAAAACCCCTTCTTCTCTAATTCTTTTGGCCAGTCCGGTGTAATCGCTATCACTAGAAACTATACAAAAACCGTCAATTTTTTTCTCGTGTAGGATGTCCATTGCGTCAATAATCAAAGAACTATCGGTTGAATTTTTTCCGCTTGTATAGGCAAATTTCTGTATGGGATTAAAGGAATGCTGGTTTAAAATTTCTTTCCAACCATGCATTTGGGGAATGGTCCAATCGCCATAAATTCTACGGATTGTAGCTTTTCCGTATTTGGCAACTTCTTCGAGCATCTCTTTCAGAATTTTGGGTTGTGCATTATCACCATCAATTAATACAGCTATTTTAAAATTTGATTTCATAGTAGTAGAGATTTGAAACGGTGGTTAAACCGAGACTTCACGTCCCATAATTTTGGGAGTTTTTTTATTTTGTATAAGGTGTAAATATACTAAAAGTTAGGCTTGCACCGATAAGGTATCAAAAATTGAAATAAGGGAGTACTGGGCTATTTAGTGCTATTTTTATTTTGATGTGGTTTAATTGAGTCTTCTGTAAGCAGTTTTCATACTACTAATTTGAGTGGTTAAATGTCTTATAAATTTTCGTAGATTTTTAAATCTGCAAAATGTTTTCTATAAACTACTTGCGTCTCCATAAAGAAGTTAATCAAGGAAATGCATCTGTTTCCTAAAGATTTTTTTGTGAAGTAAAACGAGAATTTAGCAGATTTCTCGCCATTTTTTGAAAGTGTTGTTATACCTAATTGCAATTTTTATTTGAACTGCTGCAAGTCTCAACAGAAGGTTGAAAATTGAGAATGAGGTGTAGGTGTAGGTGTAATTTTTTATGTAACCTTATCAAGTAAAAAAAATAATCAAAATATCTCTTCGCACAAACAAAGGATTTCATAAAAAATAATACCACAAATATATTGTGCTAAAGAATGTAAATTAATTCTAAAATTAGTTATTAGAATTATCCTTTTTAGTTGACATTCCTTTATTGTCAATATTTGGATAATTCTCTTCTTTTTGTTTTTTGTTAGAGTTCGTGATGTTCCAAAACATTAAAAACAAATAAATTGAAAAAATTACAGCACCAACGATAAAAAAAGTTATACTCATGGCTTTCTTCTTTGACGGATTGCTATTGCGAATAATAATATCGTTCCTGGCCAATGTGCAGAATATAAAGCTTCATCTTTTCTGCCAAGAAGTCCCAGTGAAATCGAATATAACATACATATGAACGCTAGGATTATTGGATAATACTTTAAAACAAATAATTTCATAGAAAACTAATTTAATTTTTAGCTAATGTAGCTAAAATAAAATTACGAATAATTTTTCACATAAAAATAATGTTAAAAAATCTTTATTTATATTAACCGCTGTTAGCATTAGGTTTTATCGTTCTAAGTCAATTTCCTTAATTACTGCTCCAACCATGTAACTATATTTTCCTTCTGGTAGATAGTTTTCTATGGTTTCAAGCCGCCATTTAAAATTCAATCTCTTGTCTAAAATGTTTAAAATATTTTGTGCTTTTAAATTAGTTTCACAATCATTTTCTGAAGAATGAAAATAGATTCCATCGAAGAATATTGTTTTGCGAATTGTTGCTGTTGTAATATGAAAAAATGTAAATTCACCATCTAAATGTACTGAACATCTCTCTTCGAAGGTTGGTTGATTTAATTTTTCCAAATTCGTTCTATCAATTTCTTCAAATAGTTTTTCTGTTATTTTTTTTCTAAGTGAAATATTTTTATTAAAATCGGAATTTTCATTTTTGTATTTTCTGTTAAGACATATTTTTACTCTTCCCAGCATTTTTCCATCTAAAAATTCAATTAAGAAAACTTCAAAAGGAGTTTCAGGAATTGTGAACTGATATAATCTTTTGTGTATGGTTTGATTAAAAACGATTGAATCATTTAATTCTTGCGCTAAACAAGAGTTACATGAAAGAATTAAAATTATCAAAGTTATTATTTTAAGTAAAATTCTCATAAACTTGTGGCAAACGTTACGACACTCCGCATCAGTTGCGAACTTCGGAACGAATTATTTTCTGTTAAAGATAAAAATTCTTTCCAAACGTGAACTTACCACAAAATTCGCAATTGCGAGAAACGGCTGTTATGCAACGTAATTTTATTTATAACAATTTTGTCCTTCACAATATATTCCGAGACTTTTCGTTTTGATAAATCCATCCTTACTAATTTCTACTTCGATTGATTCTTTTCTGACAGGAAACTCATGAAATTTCATTAGATGTAATACATATCCATTTTTAGTAATTGCGTATTCACTTCCTTTGATATCATTATCTAGAAGGTATCCATATGTTCTTGCTAAAAGCATTGCTTCTTCCAAATTGTCAATTGTTCCTAAAAAGTCTCTAAATTCTTCTTCGGTTTTCAAATAATTTACTTTTCCTTTATTAATTGTTGAAACATAATTACAACGAAAAGATGGATGTCCTCCTTGAAATATTCCTATACTGTAAGGAGGACTTATTTTTTCATTAATATTTTTTCGTAATGATAAATTTCCACCTTGCTTTAAAACTGTATATTCTATTTTGCCATCAGTACCAGCATGATAAGTTGCATATTGCCAATACTGAAATTTTTTATTTGGATAAATTTGCTTTCCTAAACTGTCAAGATAATTTTCTCTTAAGTTGTAAATAATTTTATGGAAGTTGGAATTTTTTTCAGTTTGCTTTTCCATTTCGTATCTTCCAAATTTCTGTTCTTCTTTTTTCTGGCAAGAAAATATCATGAAGAGAACTAAGATTAATATATTTCTCATTTGCAGTTTTTTTGGATTATGTTGCATAACGTTCCGCTGCTTCTAGTCAGTTGCGAACTTCGGAACGAATTATTTTCTGTTAAAGATAAAAATTCTTTCCAAACGTGAACTTACAACAAAATTCGCAATTGCGAGAAACGGCTGTTAGCCGACGTGCTTCTTTTCAATATGTTTGAATTAGCACATCGGTTGGAATATTCAATCTCTCGTGAATTTGACGAATCATTTCTAATGAAAGTTTTCTTTTCCGGTTTAAGATTTCACTTGCGCGACTTTTCAATCCAATAATGTTTGCCAAATCATTTTGATTATAACCCATTTTCTCCATACTGAATTT
>JBBRET010000011.1:0-75788 GCA_038202695.1 Flavobacteriales bacterium | reverse complement strand
TTAATTGGGGTAAATAATCAATACCGAAACAGTCCTTTTTCAGTATACGAACAGGAATTTCCAGAATTGGTTGCCACCGCAATTCAAAAGGCAAAAGGAGACAAAAATAATGTGATTGTAGTTTCAATTCCAGATTATGCTTATACTCCATTTGGAAATGGCAATACAACAATTTCAACTGAGATTGATCGGTATAATTCTTTTGCCCAAACTTATTGCGCAACCAACGATATTACTTTTATTAATATAACAGATATAACACGATTAGGTTTAGCCCAGCCCGAATTAGTTGCTACCGATGGTTTACACCCTTCGACTATTTCGTATTCAAAATTTGTTGAAAGAATCTTGCCCGAGGCGATAGTTAAAATAGCTGATTAATCAAAAAGACATAATCCTTAATTGCCTTATTATTGCTCGGGTGCAATCTCGATTTCTAGTCCGTCAATTGCTTCTGTAATTGGAATTTGACAGCCCAAGCGGCTATTGTCTTTTACGTGATATGCTTCGCAAAGCATGGCTTCCTCGTCAGGATTGCGTTCTGTTTTTAAAACATTGTTTAAAACATAGCATTGACATGAAGCACACATAGCCATTCCGCCGCAAATTCCAACCGTACCTTCAGGAGCTAATTCGTACATGCGAATAAGTTCCATAATGTTTAAGTTCATGTCCGTTGGTGCTTGGACTTCATGAATTATACCTTGTCGATCGGTAATTTTTATGGTAACGTCTTGTTGCATTTTAGTCTATCGATTTTACTACAGCTTTTTCAGCCTCTTTTCTTGTTCCGTCAAATCCGTCAACACCTGAAACTGTAGTATATTTTAGCACATACTTTTTCCCCGGATTGATTCGACTGTAAACGCTTTGACACATTAAAGTAGCTTCGTGAAAACCGCACAAAATCAGTTTTAGTTTTCCTGGATAAATATTCACATCTCCAATAGCGTAAATGCCGTCAATATTAGTTTGGTAATCTAAAGCATTGTTCACTTTGATAGCATTTTTTTCGATTTCCAATCCCCAATTGGCAATGGCTCCTAACTTAGGTGTCAATCCAAAAAGCGGAATAAAATAATCCGTCGGCACATTCATGCGAGCAGCATTAACTTGAATGTCAACTGATTCAATACGTTCTGACCCTTTGAATCCAATTACTTCAGCTGGAGTTATTAATTTTATTTTTCCGGCATTTTTTAATTCTTGTACTTTTTCAACAGAATCTAAAGCACCGCGAAATTCATTTCTGCGATGCACCAAAGTAACTGATGCAGCAACCTCTGACAGAAAAATACTCCAATCTAAAGCCGAATCTCCACCACCTGAAATAACCACATTTTTCCCTCTATATTTTTCGGGATCTTTGATAAAATAATCAATACCCCTGTCATTTTGTTCGTAAAAATCTAAATCTTTCAAAATGGGTTTTCTTGGCTCAAAAGTACCTAAACCACCAGCAATTGCTATAGCTTTCGCATGGTGTTTTGTTCCTTTGTTTGTTGTGACAATGAAAGTTCCATCTTCAAGTTTTTCGATAGTTTCAGCAGATTCCGCTAAAGTAAATCCGGGTTGAAATTGCTTGATTTGTTCCATCAAATTGTTTACCAAATCACCAGCTAAAACTTCGGGATAGCCTGGAATGTCGTAAATGGGTTTTTTGGGGTATAATTCAGATAATTGCCCACCAATTTGTGGAAGAGCATCTATTAAGTGGCATTTTAATTTTAATAATCCTGCTTCAAAAACAGCGAAAAGTCCGGTTGGTCCGGCACCGATTATTAATATGTCTGTTTCAATCATTTTTTTGTGTGGCATAATCTAGCAATTTCTTTGCTGCAAAGTTTGGGAAGCTTTTAATAAAATTCTATGATTTTTATCATTTAAACACTGCGTTAGGGATTGCAGCAAGTACCATGTACTGCGGAAAGCCCGACCCCGATAGAGAAAATCAAGTTTGTAAAACGTAGATTTTGCTAATCGAGGGGGAACGCCCAAAACATTAGGCAATATTCTCAACGGTTTCTATTTGGGGAGCATACTTTTTAATGGTAGTTTCAACTCCAGCTTTCATTGTACTCATACTCAAACTACACGATGTACAAGCTCCTTGGAGGCGCACTTTTACATGTTTTTCATGCTCAATGGAAACTAAGCAAATGTCACCACCATCTGAATTCAGAAAAGGTCTGATTTCATTCAATGCTTTTTCAACATTTAAAGTCAATTCTTCTAGGTTCATTATTTAGATATTTTAGATTTATAGACTCCTTAGACATTTTAGATTATCAGATTATTAGGTTTTTTCTATGTGGTCTAACCTTCTAAGTGGTCTAAAGTGTTAGCCTCTATTTTTTATTTACGGCGGAACATCCTGCCATTGTTGTTATTTTGATTGCTTCTGTTGGTGGTAAACTTTCGTTTCTATTTACCGTCTCTTGCACGACATTTCTAGTGATTTCTTCAAAAACTTTTTCGATTACTGAAGCGGTTTGTAAAGCAGCAGGACGACCGTAATCTCCGGCCTCACGGATACTTTGCACTAAAGGAACTTCCCCTAAAAATGGCACTTGTAAATCTTCTGCAAGATTTCGGGCTCCACCTTGTCCAAAAATATAATATTTATTGTTTGGCAATTCTTCGGGTGTGAAGTATGCCATATTTTCTATAATTCCCAAAACAGGCACGTTTATAGCATCCGACAAGAACATTGAGACTCCTTTTTTGGCATCAGCTAGAGCTACCGCTTGAGGCGTACTCACAACTACAGCTCCAGTAATTGGCAACGATTGCATGATTGACAAATGGATATCACCAGTTCCTGGAGGGAGATCGATAAGCATGAAATCTAATTGACCCCAATCGGCATCAAAAATCATTTGATTTAATGCTTTGGAAGCCATTGGACCGCGCCAAATAACCGCCTGACTTGGTGATGTGAAAAATCCGATAGAAAGAATTTTGATTTCATAGCTTTCTACAGGTTTCATTTTTGATTTTCCGTTAACCTCAATTGAAATTGGCTTTTCGTTTTCTACATCAAACATGATTGGCATACTTGGTCCGTAAATATCGGCATCAAGGATTCCGACTTTAAAGCCCATTTTGGCTAAAGTCACCGCTAAATTTGCAGTTACAGTTGATTTTCCAACACCTCCTTTTCCGGAAGCTACCGCAATGATATTGCTGATTCCTGGAATGGCTTTTCCTTTGATTTCGTTTGGATTATTTGTTGGAGTTTCCACTTTGATGTTCACTTTCACAACCGCATCTGGAGAGAATTTTTCGTGGATTAATTTGCGAATATCGTCTTCTGCTCGCTTTTTAATATGCATCGCTGGCGTAGTTATTACTAATTCTACAACCACTTCATCTCCAAAAGTAAGTACGTTTTTAACCGCGCCACTTTCTACCATGTTTTTACCTTCACCTGCAATGGTAATGGTTTCTAATGCTAAAAGAATTTCTTTTCTATCTAGTTTCATTTGTTTGCTAACTATTAACAGTTTACAATCTTTTATTAAGACTGAATACAGATTGCAAAGATAACTTGAAAATAGTTAATAGTGAAAAGGGAAAATGCAAAAGTTTCTGATGCCTTTATAATTACAATTTATGTTATAAAGTAGTACTGACTATAAAAAATAAAGCCCGCACTTAATTACAATACTACTTCTGGACTCCAAAAATGCTTTTCAAAATCGATGATTTTATTATCAACTACTTTAATGCCTTCATTTTCTAATAATTGTTGCATTAGATTAGTTCCATCAAAATGATGTTTGCCTGATAATAATCCGTTTCTATTAACAACTCTGTGTGCTGGAATATCTTCTCTATTGTGAGATGCGTTCATGGCCCAACCCACCATTCGGGCTGAACGTGCAGTTCCTAAAGCTTTGGCGATTGCTCCGTAAGACGTGACTTTACCTTCTGGAATTTGGCGTGCTATGGTATAGACTCTTTCAAAAAAATTGACTTCCATTATTTATAAAGCAATTTGAACAGTGTTACCACAGCCATGAAAGTCGTAACCGAACCTATGATGGTATTAAAATTTCGCATCAGGAATTCAGTCTTTTTTTCAATCTTTTTAAAAGCAACTATGTAGATGTAAAAAACAGTGAACGAACCCATTACAACACCCGTCACAAAAGAAGCAACCGGAATTTTATCAAAACTAAAATAGCCCGAAGCTGATAAACTCATACTTGCAAAAACATAAAATGGAATCGGAAGGAGGTTGAGTGTTGACAACAACATTCCCATAAAGAAACGCTTGGATTTGCCTTTAACTGCTTTTGCGGTCTTAATTTTCTTTGGTTTTTCGGCTATCCAAAAAAAATAAACACTGAGTAACGAAAAAACCAAGATCCCAATTTCTTGTAGAGTAGCTACAATTTCCTGGTGATTATTGATAAATCTTGCGAAAAGAACTGCAATAAAAGTCTGAAAAAAAATTACAACAGCCGCACCAATCGCAAAACTCAAACCTACATTTTTGCCTTCTTGTGTGCTGATTTTTGCCGCTGTCATGTTGATTAAACCTGGTGGAATAACCGCCAAAAAAGCAATGCAAAAACCTAAAATAAGGGGCAAAAAATAAAGCATCTATTTGATTTTAAAACGAATATACGTAATTGCTTTGTTGAATTCCAAATATTGATTCTCGTAAAATGTCTGAATGGCTGTCACTATTTCGGGTGCTCCTTCATTTTTGTATACGTTGTGATTGGCATACAAGACTTCGTGGCCTTCACCATGCAACAATCCCAAAGTATATCCGTGCATGAATTCACTATCCGTTTTTAGATTTACTATGCCCTCTGATTTTAGAATTTTCTTGTACAATTTCAAAAATTCGGAATTGGTCATTCGGTGTTTCGTCCGTTTGTATTTAATTTGTGGATCTGGAAATGTGATCCAGATTTCATCCACTTCATTTTCGGCAAAAATGAAATTGATTAATTCAATTTGCGTTCTAACAAATGCCACATTGTGCATTCCGTCATCCACAGCAGTCTTAGCACCACGCCAAAAACGCGCGCCTTTAATATCGATACCCACAAAATTTTTATCAGGATATCGTTCGGCCAGACCAACAGAATATTCGCCTTTACCACAACCTAGTTCCACAATGATCGGATTGTCATTTTTGAAAAAATCTTGATTCCATTTTCCTCTAAGCAGAAAATCACCACCTACTACCTCTTCTCTTGTTGGTTGAAAAACGTTTTCAAAAGTTTCGTTTTCTTTAAACCGCTTTAATTTATTCTTACTACCCACAAACTTAATTTTTTGGTAAAATTAAGGAAATATAAACTACGGGAAATCTTTTTTACTTTGCATTTTTAAAATCGTAAATTCACCACTTGAAAAATTTAGTAAGAAACATTTTGGTTGCCCCTTTAAATTGGGGTTTAGGTCACGCCACGCGCTGTATTCCGATTATTCATGAATTGGAAAAAAATGGGTTTACCCCTATAATTGCTTCTGATGGTGCAGCATTGCAAATTCTTCAAAAGGAATTTCCGCATTTACAAGCCTTAACACTACCTACATACAACATTGAATATGCCAAAAATGGCGGTGATTTTAAATGGAAACTAATTAAAAATAGTCCAAATATGATTGATGCCATCTTTACAGAAAAGAAAATCGTCAAAAAATGGATTACAGAGTTCAATCTTTACGGAATCATTTCAGATAATCGCTTAGGTGTTTACAGTAAAAAGATTCCGAGTGTTTTTATCACACATCAACTTACTGTATTGTCTGGAAAAACAACTTGGATTTCAAGCAAACTGCACCAGCATTTTATCAAAAAATTTACAGAATGCTGGATTCCAGATGCCGAAGGACAACCTAATTTAACGGGGAAACTAGGACATTTAAAAAAAAGCAAGTTGAATCTGAGATATCTAGGTCCGTTAAGTCGACTAGAAAAAGAGACGTTACCAATGAAATACGATTTAATGGTTGTTCTTTCAGGACCAGAACCTCAGCGTACTTATTTGGAGCAAAAACTAAAAAATGAAATTCGCTTGTTTGACGGAAATGTCATTTTTATAAAGGGCGTTATAGAGCCTGAACAAAAAATAGAAATCGCTGAACATGTTACCTATTACAATTTCATGACCTCTGGAGCACTAGAAAAGGCTTTTAACGAAAGTGAAATGGTTCTTTGTCGTTCCGGATATACCACGATAATGGATTTGGCAAAACTCAAAAAGAAAGCATTTTTCATTCCAACACCAGGGCAGTTTGAGCAGGAATATTTGGCTAAAAGATTAAAGAGAAATGGCTTTGCGCCGTATGCAAAACAAGAGGATTTCAACATTACTGATTTGAAAGATGTTAAATTATATCAAGGTATACCGCAAATCAAAAAAGACGTGCATTGGAAGCAGTTATTGATCCTTTTCGAGGGTGAATGAAAACTCTGAGCCTTTACCAAATTCGCTTTCGATGTAGATTTTTTCGCCGTGCGCTTCTATGATATGCTTCACAATGGAAAGTCCCAGACCAGAACCACCTTCACTTCGCGCGCCACTTTTATCAACTCTGAAAAAACGTTCAAACAAACGTGAGATATTTTGCTTCTCAATTCCTTCTCCATTATCTCGAATTCTTACAATTATTTTGTCGTCGATTAGATCTTCTATGGTTACCTCTGTTGTACCATTTTCTTTTCCGTATTTTATGGAATTCATAATCAGATTAGAAAGTACTTGTTGGATTTTATCCTGATCGGCAAAAACAGTTACAGGTCGGCTATATTTGCGATCAAACATCAAAATAATGTTCTTTTTGTCGGCCGTCATTTCGAGTAAATCGAAAACACTTTGTACCAATTCGACTATGTTAAATTTGGACAACTCTAAATTCACATCGCCCATTTCAAGTTTAGAAATCATGTCTAAATCTTCCACAATATAAATGAGTCGCTCCACACCTTTTTCGGCTCTATCAAGATACTTTTTACGGACACTTTTATCATTTATTGCACCATCTATCAAAGTAGAAAGATAGCCTTGCACTGTGAATAATGGCGTTTTGAGTTCGTGGGAAACATTGCCTAAGAATTCTCTTCGGTACTCCTCACGCACTTTTAAGGTTTCGATTTCGAGTTTTTTATCGGTTGCAAACTTTTTGACCTGTTTGGTTAAAGTTTCCATGTCGGTAGTAATCGGTTGATTTCGGAAAGAAGTTGATTCTAAAAGCGATACATCATCGTAGATTTTTTTTACCCTCCTATAAATAAATCGTTCCACGCGATATTGAATAACAAAAAAGGAAAACGTTGCCATACAAATGGCAAAGACTATAAGAATTGGCATTGAAAATTCATGAAAAAACCACAACAAAACAGCAAGAAAACCTGTGGCAAAAACGGTAATGTATGCGGTAGAAACTAAAGCAAATCTGTAAGTTTTCTTGAATTTTAATTTCATTTACACTTCTAATTTATAGCCGACTCCTTTGATGGTTTTAAATAGTTCATCACCAATTTTTTCGCGGAGTTTTCTAATATGTACATCAATGGTTCTTCCGCCCACAATTACTTCGTTACCCCAAACTTTATCTAAAATCTCTTCGCGTTTAAAAACTTTACCGGGTTTAGAGGCTAAAAGATAAAACAGTTCAAATTCTTTTCGAGGTAAAATAATTTCTTTGTTGTCTTTGATGATTTTATATTCTTCTCGGTTGATTTCGATTCCACCAACATTTAAAGTTTCAGAATCGTGTTCGTCACTTTTTAAACGGCGTAGCAGTGCTTTCACCTTACTGACTAATAATTTAGGTTTGATTGGTTTTGTGATATAATCATCGGCACCAGCATCAAATCCGGCTACTTGAGAATAATCTTCACTTCTTGCGGTCAAAAAGGTAATGATTACGTTACTCAATTCGGGAAGTTTCCTAATGTTTTCACAAGCTTCCATTCCATCCATTTCAGGCATCATTACATCCATAATGATCAGTTGAGGCAATTCTTTTTTGGCTTTAGCTATTGCTTCTTTCCCATTAGTAGCAGTTACTATTTGGTACCCTTCTTGAGAAAGATTATATCCTACAATCTCTAGGATATCTTGCTCATCATCTACTAGTAAAATCTTAATGTCTTTCTTTTTCATAATGGACACAATTGTTTTTGTGGATGTAAATGTAAAGATAATACAAAATGATTTGATAAACCAGATTGGAGTTAACCGTAATTTAATCTGTTAACAATTTGGTAATGGTTAAAGAACAAAATGGTAATAATGGAGTAACGTGACCTTTACATAACAGTGGTTTCTTTGCACCAAAATTTAAATAAAATGAAATTTAAACTAATTTTCACTTTTTTATTGGTCACTGTTCTTGGTTTTGCACAAAACAAAGGAACGATTATTGGGGTTTTGACGGACAAAGATGTAAACAATGAATCACTGCCTTTTGCTAACGTGATTATTAAAGGAACCACTATCGGAGTAACAACTGATGAAACCGGGAAATATTCTATTACAGTTGATGCTGGTAGTTACATTGTACAATTTAGCTTTTTAGGCTATGAAACAGTAGAAGAAAAAGTAGAAGTAAAGGCTGGAGAAACTATTACCTTAAATAAAGCGTTGGGTTCAGGAAGCTATCAGTTGAAGGATGTAGTGATTCAGAACACTGTGAGTCGTGAAAAAGAAACCGCTTTATTGTTAGAACAAAAAAAAGCAGTTGAGATTAAACAAAGTATTGGCGCTCAAGAAATGTCAAGAAAAGGAGTTAGTGATGTTGCAACAGCTGTGACTAAAACGACTGGGATAACCAAACAAGAAGGTACTGGAAATATATTTGTAAGAGGATTGGGCGACCGATACAACTCTACTACAATGAACGGATTGCCAATTCCGTCGCAAGATCCAGAAAAGAAGAATTTAAATTTGGAAATTTTCTCAACAGATATCGTAGAATCGGTTTCGATAGATAAAGTTTACACAAGTAGGTTATTTGGAGATTTTGCTGGAGGAAACGTTGACATTATTTCTAAAGATTATAAAGGCAAAGGATTTTTGAAGTTGGAGATTGGTTCTAAAATCAACACCAATTCTATTGCAGAAGATAACTTCAAACTACAAAAAGGATATAATAGCTTTGGATTTAGCACCACTTCTATTCCAAATAACCCATTAACTTCTTATGGATTTAACACCTTACAACTAGAAAGCAAAAATCCGTTTGCTGGTACAATCGGACTATCAGGAGGAAAAAATTTCGATATTGGATCGGAAGGAAAATTAAATCTTTTTGCTACTGCCAATTATAGCAATGAATACAATTCTATTACCGATGGTAGCGTAAAAAGCATCAACGGAAGTGGAGTTGCCAATAAAGATTTTAATGATTATACCGCAATGAGTTATTCAACCAATTTTACGGGAATGGCTAATATTGGTTACAAAATAAACAGCAATAATAAAATCAATTTTAATTCCATATTCATCAATACAGCAGCACTTTCTAAAGAAGAATATACAGGATATTTTGTGGATGGTGGCGATGATGGTAATGGTTTCATCCGCAGAAACAAATACGACAAAAACACTCTGTGGATAAATCAATTATTGGGTGATCATAAATTTTCAGAACGTTCAAAATTCAATTGGGGCGTTTCCTATAACACCATTACAGGAGATCAGCCAGACAGAACCCAAAACACTTTAAACCTACAACCTACCGGTGGCTATATACTTTTGGGGCAATCTGCAGCAAACAATCACCGGTATTTCCAAAAACTAGATGAAACAGAAGTGGCAACCAATTTATCTTTTGATTACAAATTCAACAAAAATGCAGATGGTGATTTTAAAGGTAAATTCACTGCAGGTTACTCTGCAAAAATCAAGAAAAGAAATTTTGAAGCAACACAATTTAATTTCAAACCAAGCAATGCTAATTCTGGAGATATCGTAGACATTGATAATTTAGATTTGTTTTTTAATCAACAAAATTACAATAATGGTTTCTTTCAAATTTCTACTTTCAGAGGTAATTCGAATGCTCCGGGAGCAACTAATCCGCAATTTTATGAAGGTGATTTATTTGTAAATGGCGGTTATTTAAATACTGAATACAAGTTCAATAAAGTAACAGCTGTATTGGGTTTAAGAGGAGAATATTTATTGCAAAAAGTGCAATGGAACACTTCATTAGATCCTAATGGTGGTCAAGATGAATTGGATAAAATAGCTTTTTTGCCGAGTTTGATTTTAAAATATGAATTGAACGAAAAACAAAATTTACGTTTCGGATTTAGTAAAACCTATACCTTACCGCAGTTTAAAGAAAGAGCTTTGTTTATTTATGAAGAAGTAAATGAGTCTAAAATTGGTAATCCAAATTTATATGAGTCTGACGATTATAATGTAGACATCAAATGGGAAATGTTTCCAAAAAGCGAGGAACTAGTTTCGATAACAGCATTCGGAAAATATATTTTAAATCCAATAAACGAAGTAACTATTGTTTCGTCAACCAATGACATTTCTTATGTGAACACCGGAGATTATGGTTATGTAGCAGGAGCCGAAGTTGAGTACAGAAAAGTGCTATTTAACTTTAGTGAAGGAAATGCTAAAAAACTTTCTGCTGGTATAAACGCATCTTATCTCTACAGTAATCAAGAATTAAATTCATCTAAAGTAATTAAAGAAACTGATTATAATGTTGCTTTTACCAACAAGGAAAGTAAATTAACTGGTGCATCTGATTTATTATTAAATGCTGATATTTCATTCCTTTCTGAATGGAATAACAAAGAAAGCAACTTGACCACCACAATCGCCTTCAGCCAATTTTCAGACAGAGTTTATTCAATTGGAACAAACAACAGAGGAAATCAGGTAGACAAAGCATTTGGGTCATTAGATTTTATTACAAAAGTAAAACTAAACAAGAATCTTGGATTAGGATTAGTTGCCAAAAATCTTTTAAACCCAACAATTAACAGAGTTCAGGAAAACAGTAGTGCTGATGTAAATGTTCTTTCATACAAAAGAGGCGCTACACTAAGCTTAGGTGTAAACTATCAGTTTTAATATTTTGTACAATTTTAATAATAAAGAGCAGTCGGTGACTGCTCTTTATTATTAAACCCCTTTTTATTAACATACGAAACATTAAATTAATAGTTAGATAGGATTTTGTTAATCAAACAATCACAATTACTTAACGCCTAACAAATCTAAAAAATCCAAATTTGTACCAACAAAATAACTACTAATTACATTAAAAAAAATGAAAAATTCAATCGTAAAATTATTTGGACTTTTAGCTATAACTGCTAGCTTATTTATTGGGTGTTCAACATCTGATGATACACCATCCTCTTCATTCGTTGTTAATCCAGCAGACTTTAAAGGAACTATTGCTGACGGTGAAATTATTTTAAATGACAACATTGTTTACAACTTGACTGGAGCACTTATCATAGGTGATGGTGCAAGTTTAACTATACCGGCTGGAACTGTGATAGAAGCAACTGGTGGAACTGGAGCTTACATAGCTGTTGCTCAAGGCGGAAAAATATTTGTTAACGGAACAGCTTCAAACCCAGTTATATTTACAAGCGGAAATGCTGTTCAAACCCCAGGAGATTGGGGCGGATTGGTAATTTGTGGTAAAGCACCGATAAATACAGTTTCAGGTGGAACTTCTACTGCTCAATCAGAAGTGGCTGATTTAACATATGGTGGAACTATATCTAATGATAATTCAGGTTCTATTAGATATTTAAGATTAGAATATACTGGTGCTAACTTTAGTTCAGTGAAAGAATTTAATGGAGTGTCTTTATTTGGAGTAGGTTCTGGAACAACATTTGAATATGTACAATGTTACCATGGATCAGATGATGGTTTCGAATTCTTCGGTGGAACTGTAAACACTTCGAACTTAGTTTCTTTTGGGAACGAAGACGACCAATTTGACTGGACAGAAGGTTGGAATGGAACAAACACTAATTGGTATGGTAAAATTTCTTTCGGAAAAGGAAATAGAGGTATTGAGGCAGACAACTACGAATTTGGATTTGCTAATACCCCAATAGCTAATCCTACAATCACTAACTTAACTTTAGTAGGACCTGGAAGTACTGCAAGTTCTGCGATATATGCAGAAAATCAAGGGTTAAAGTTAAGACGAGGCACTAGAGGGATTTTTACAAACGTATACTTAACTGGTTTTGCAACAGGTTTTGATGTTGAGCATGATGAAACAATAGCTGGAGTTGGAACTGCACTAAAAGGAACAAATGTTACTTTTAATGATGTAACGAACAAAACTAAGGGTAAAGCTACAGCTATACCACCAGCAACTTCTGGTATTAGCGCCGATGTAACAGCAGTTGCGGCTGAAACAACAACAGCAACTGGTGCTGGAAGTGGAGCTACTGCGCCAACCTGGGCTGCTAACTGGGCTATTGGATTGTAAATAATTGGATTAGTATAAAAATATAAAATATCCCAAAATTAATTTTTTTGGGATATTTTTTTTGGTACAGTATTTGAAATATAAATTTGTGTATATTTGTAACAACCAAATTGTTAAGATGCGTAAAAACTACTTTCATATTATTCTATTTTTTCTTGCTTTTTCTTTCTTAGGCCTAGCCCAAGAAGGAAGACCACAAGGCGAGTCTTTAGGATTCTATCCTAACCCAGTCAGTAATGGTAAAATTTACATCACTTCAAAAACCAGCTTAGACAAAGAAGTTTTAATTTTTGATGTTTTGGGGAAAAAAGTATTGCAAACAACCATTTCTTCAAGAGAATTAAATATTGCCTCCATTCCACCAGGAGTTTATATTATTAAAATTACCGAAGGCGATACTACAGCCACTAGAAAACTAATTGTCAGATAGTTGATTTTTTGTTTTTTAACTTTAAATTAATCATTTTTTTACAGTCTTTATTTTCCACAAATGAAATTTGTACTTATATTTGTAGGCTAAATAAATTTAAAAAAATGAAAAAAATTTACTCTTTATTATTTCTATTAGTAGTTAGTTATTCGTCTTTTGCACAAACTATCTACTCTGAAAACATGGGTGTTCCAACAGGAACAACTCTAATCCCAGCGTATATTACTGGTACTGCTCCAGCAACATTCCAAAACTCCTCTCCAATTGCTTATTCAGGAACTGCTGACGTAAGAACTACTGGAGCATCTAGCGGTTATTCTGGAGCTTCAGGTGGTGGAAATGTATTTATTACGAATACTGCTGGAAGGTTTTTTCAAATAGATGGTATAAATACCTCTGCTTTTGCTGCAACTAACTTAAGATTGTCTTTTGGATTAAATGCGACAGCAACTGTTCAACCTATAGTAGAATTTAGTACAGATGCTACAAACTGGACTCCTATTACCTATACTAGTGTTGCAGGATGGCAGTTAATTACAACTGCAAGTGCTGCAATTCCTTCTACAACCTCTTTATCACTACGTTTTACACAACCAGCTACTGCAGCTCAATTGAGAATTGACGACGTTAGAGTATTCAATTTTGACCCATCATGTAATTTAGTCTTGGGAAATCCAACAACCGCTTGCGACGCTGTTACTTTTGGTTTAGACACTTACTCGGTTACTATTCCTTACACTGGCGGTACTGCTGGTGCTTATACATTTTCTCCTTCATCAGGAACTGTTGGCGGCGATAACCCTGCTACTACTGCTGCAGGTAACATTGTTGTTAGTGGAGTTACGGAAGGTACAGGTTTTACTTTGAGCATAACAAAAGGCGCTTGTTCTTACACTGCTAATGCTGTAAACGCTGTAGATTGTAAACCCGTTAATGCATTACCTTACAATGAAAGTTTCCCTTATGCAAATGGAACTTCATTAGGAAGTTTACAAACTTGGTCTAATGGTAATACAGGAGATAATATTCTTACTGTCGCAGGAAGCTTAAACTATACGGGAATTTCTTCGTCAGGAAATTCAGTTTCTTTTTCTGGAACTGGTATTGAATGTCACACCCCTTTTACTGCAACTACAAGTGCAGAAGGTGGATTATATGCAAGATTCTTGATTAATGTAACTGATTATGCAAACGTGACTGTTGATGGAACGCAAACTTATTTTGCAGTTTTAACTGATGGTGTTTTTAATAACTTCAAAGCTAGATTATTCATCCAAAAAGTAGGAACTCAATACCAACTTGGATTAACTTCAGGAACTACTACAACTAATTATGCTGCAACATTATTCAATGTTGGTGATGTAGTTTGTGTTGTTTTAGGGTATGACTTTACTGGAAATACATTAAGCGCTTGGTTTAACCCAACTCTTGCTTCATTTACATTTGCGACACCTGCTGATTTAACAGATGCTCCAACAACTGCTATTACTACATTAGGAGGATTTTTGTTAAGACAAGATACTGCAACAACTACTCCAACAATTACTGTTGATGAATTAAAAATCACAACTACAATCGCTGGTTTATTAGGAGTGAGCCAAAACAATGCAATCACTGGTCTAAAAATGTATCCAAATCCAGTTTCTAACGGAACGTTATTTATCGAAACTGCAGCCAATGCTGAAAAAACAATTACTGTTTATGACGTTTTAGGCAAAAAAGTTTTAAACACAACTACTGCTGACAATGCAGTCAATGTTGCTGGTTTACACGCTGGTGTTTACATTGTAAACATTACAGAAGATGGAAAAACTGCTTCGAGAAAATTGGTTATTAGATAATTAATTTTTAAATAATCTCAAAAAGCTCTGACGAAAGTTAGAGCTTTTTTATTTTCATTACTTTTGCGTCATTCTGAACTCGTTTCAAAACTCATACAAATTGATAAAACCACAAGACATATTTACTATCGCCTCTCAAAAGCAATTTGAAAAAATGGCGCTTAAAGTTTTCCGTTTTCAACACGAAAACAATTTAGTTTATAGAGAATTTTGCGATTTTTTAAAAGTGGATAAACAGACTGTAAAGTCTTTGGAGCAAATTCCGTTTCTACCCATTCAATTTTTTAAAAGCCACAATGTGGTTTCCAACTCGGATACTATTCAGGAAACTTTCACCAGCAGCGGAACAACCGGAATGATTACCAGTAAACACTTGGTTACCGATGTTTCATTATATGAACAAAGTTACCGAAATGCTTTTTCTGAGTTTTATGGAAACATTGAAGATTATGCTGTCCTGGCGTTGCTTCCGTCATATTTAGAACGTTCAGGCTCTTCATTGATTTATATGGTTAAAGATTTAATAGAACTTTCCAATAACGTTGACAGCGGTTTTTATTTACACAATTACGATGAGTTAATTAGTAAGCTAGTTGAACTTGATAACGCCGGACAAAACATAATCCTTATTGGTGTTACCTACGCTTTATTGGATTTGGTGGAAAAACAAAATTTTCAACTCAAAAACACCATCATCATGGAAACTGGTGGGATGAAAGGCAAACGAAAGGAAATGATACGGGAAGAATTACATGCTCGTTTGTGTACTGGTTTTGGCGTACAAAGCATACATTCTGAGTACGGAATGACTGAATTGTTATCGCAAGCCTATTCTCTGGGCAACGGAATTTTTGAATGTCCGGTCTGGATGCAAATCCTAACACGAGACACTGAAGATGCGCTTACTTACGTCGATTATGGAAAAACAGGTGGAATTAATGTGATTGATTTGGCCAATATCAATTCGTGCTCGTTTATTGCTACACAAGATTTGGGCAAAAAACAACCCAACAATTCTTTCGAAGTATTGGGTCGTTTTGATAATTCGGATATTCGTGGTTGCAATTTAATGGTTATTTAACCCTGATTACAAAATAATTCTTCTTTCCGCTTTGCAATAAAACAAACTGTTTGTTTATTAAATCTTTTGTAGTCAATAGAAATTCTTCAGTGACTTTTTCTTTATTTACCGAAATCGAATTGGCTGTCAAAGCACGTCTTGCTTCACCATTTGATTTTAGAAATCCTGTTTTTTCGTTCAGCACATCAACAATATTAATTCCGATTTCTATGTCGCTTCTTGAAACTTCAGCTCTGTCTTTATCATCAAAAATATCGAAAAAAGTTTCATCATCAAGCTGTTTCATTTCATCCATTGTTGGGCTAAATTTCGCACTCGATGCAAAAATAGCTTTCTCTAAAGCTTCTTTCCCATGAACCATTGTCGTCACTTCTTCTGCCAAACGTTTTTGCAACATCCATAAATGTGGCGCTTCATTATGTTCCGCTATCAAATTATCAATTACTTCTTTATTTAAAAAAGTAAAAATCTTAATATACTTTTCAGCATCAACATCTTTTGTCCCTAACCAAAACTGGTAAAATTTATATACCGAAGTTTTATCGGCGTCAAGCCAAATATTACCACCTTCAGATTTTCCGAATTTAGAACCGTCTGCTTTTGTAATCAAAGGTGTTGTTAAAGCAAATGCTTTCGCTTCAGTATTTGGATTCATTCGGCGCACCAATTCTGTTCCCGTCGTAATATTTCCCCATTGGTCTGAACCGCCCATTTGCAACACACAATTGTAGTGTTTGTGCAAGTGATAAAAATCGTAACCTTGTATCAATTGGTATGTAAATTCAGTAAACGACATTCCATCACCAGCCTCACCTGACAATCGTTTCTTGACAGAATCTTTTGCCATCATATAGTTTACGGTAATTCTTTTTCCAACTTCACGTGCAAAATCAATAAACGAAAATGACTTCATCCAATCGTAATTGTTGACCATTAGTGGCGCATTGGCTTCAGTCGAATTAAAATCTAAAAAACGAGACAGAACACTTTTGATTCCAGCTACATTCTTAGCCAACTGTTCCTCATTCAACAAATTACGCTCGTCTGATTTTCCAGAAGGATCACCAATCATACCAGTAGCACCACCTACCAAGGCAATGGGCTTATGTCCAAAGTTTTTTAAATGAAGTAGTAAAATAATCTGTACCATACTCCCTATATGCAACGAATCTGCCGTAGGATCAAAACCAATATAGGCCGTCGTGGCTTCCTTCAACAATTGCTCTTCGGTTCCAGGCATGCTGTCATGGTACAATCCACGCCATTTTAATTCTGCTACAAGATTTTTCATGTTTAATCAATTTGGCGCAAATATAACAATTCAGAAGAGTTTTTTGAAGCGAATGGCTAGTGATTTATCAGGAATCCGTTTTCCTGCTGTCCGCTTTACTATCGTGCCGCTGCCATCAGGGCTAGTTAAAAAACTTTTGGCTAATTTCTAAACTTAAAAAAGTTATAAATCCTAGTTGGTATTTCGTAAATTTGCCACATGATACTAGTCACCGGCGGAACAGGTTTGGTTGGAGCGCATTTGTTACTGCATTTGGCAGAAAATAAAACTGCCGTTCGCGCTATTTATCGGAATTCACATTCCGTAGAAAAAACCAAATCCCTTTTTAAACTTCATCAGAAAGAAGCGCTGTTTTCCCATATCGAATGGGTTAAAGCCGACATTATTGATATTCCAACTTTAGAAATTGCTTTTCAAAATGTGGACACTGTGTATCATTGTGCCGGACTTATCTCATTTGACCCAAATGATGAAGAAAAACTCCGAAAAATGAACATTGAAGGCACTGCCAATATTGTTAATTTTTGTCTGAATTACAAAATAAAAAAACTTTGTCATGTAAGTTCAACTGCCGCATTAGGCGATGTGCTATCAACCGAAACTCCAATTGACGAGTCAGCGGAATGGAATCCTGAAGTATACCATAGTGATTATGCAATTTCAAAATACGGAGCCGAAATAGAGGTTTGGCGCGGACAGCAAGAAGGCTTAAATGTAGTTATCGTAAATCCAGGTGTGATTCTAGGTTCGACTATTTGGACAGGAGGAAGCGGTGCTATTTTTACTAAAGTCAAAAACGGATTGAAATTTTACACACTCGGCACCACGGGCTATGTTGGTGTAACCGATGTGGTAACCAGTATGATTCGACTAATGGAAAGTGAGGTTTTTGGCGAACGTTTTTGCCTAGTTTCTGAAAACAGAAGCTATTTAAGTATACTTTCACTAATTGCTAAAAGTTTAAAAAAAGCGGTCCCACATATTTATGTAAAACCATGGGCTACTGCTATTTTGTGGAAGATAGATTGGTTTTTGAATACTTTTATTGGAACTAAACGAACACTGTCTAAACAGGCTGCAACATCCCTACATTCAAAAGATAATTACAATAATAGTAAAATAAAAAATGCTCTGAATTTTGAGTTTCAAAGCATGGATAGTGTGACTAAAGAACTAACCCTTTCACTG
Source organism: Flavobacteriales bacterium (assembly GCA_038202695.1). Classification (GTDB taxonomy): domain Bacteria; phylum Bacteroidota; class Bacteroidia; order Flavobacteriales; family Flavobacteriaceae; genus Flavobacterium. The sequence continues at coordinate 57,489 of JBBRET010000011.1, read as the reverse complement.
TACTAATTACTGCACTTGTGGTGTATCAGGATTTGTGGGCGAGGTTGTTTTTGGCTGAACTTGTTGCCCTTTTTTCTTCATTGCTGCATCTAATTTTTTAGTTTCTTTTGCCAATCGTTCTTTAACTTCTTCAAACATTTTTTTGTACAACTCTACATCGGAAATATAAAATTTGTTGCTTTTTACTAGTTGAAGGCTATCAATTTTATATTTTTTATAAATGTAATCGTTAGCGGTTTTGCTATTAAATCCACCTTGTATATTTTGGGTCTTGATGGCCTCTATTAATGAGATATCATATAAAATATCGACCATTTTATTTTGCGGAATCAAGTTTTTCGGTTTTTCAACCGGGCGGTTATTGCAACCTATTGCCGAAAAAATACAACAAATAAGCACTATAATTTTTTTACTCATACGTTTCAGTTATTTAAATAGGAAATTGTAAATCTCCAATTTTCTATCGGTCAAAAAGCAAACGCATTCCAACACGTAAGTCTTTAACTTTAAAATTTTGATACACTAATGATCCATTAACAAAGGTATGCGTAATTCTTGATTTAAAAGTAAAGCCTTCAAATGGCGACCAGCCACATTTTGCCAAAATATTCTCTTTCTTAACACTCCAAGGCAAACTAGGGTTTACAATAGCTAAGTCGGCATAAAATCCTACCTTGATAAAACCTCGCTTTTCGATCTTAAAAATTTTAGCGGGATTGTGGCACATCTTTTCCACTATTTTCTCAACCGAAATTTTACCCTGATGGTGTGATTCAAACATAGCAATAACTGCGTGTTGCACTAATGGTCCGCCTGAAGGTGCTTTTAAGTAGGTTTGGTTTTTTTCTTCTAAAGTATGTGGAGCATGATCGGTTGCAATTACATCAATTCTATCATCAAGCAATGCTTCCCACAACGCTTTTCTATCCTCTGCCGTTTTTACCGCTGGGTTCCATTTTATTAAGTTGCCTTTGGTCTTATAATCCTCATCTGAAAACCAAAGATGGTGAATACAAACTTCAGCAGTGATTTGCTTTTCTTCAAGCGGAATTTTATTTGTAAAAAATTCAAGCTCTTTTGCCGTAGAAAGATGGAAAACATGCAATCTTGCACCTGTTCTAATGGCTAGTTTAACTATTCTCTCGGTTGATTTATAACAAGCCTCAACACTTCGTATTAGCGGGTGAAACTCAACTGGAATATCCTCACCATAGGCCAATTTATATTTTTCAAGATTCGATTTAACTGTGTTCTCATCTTCGCTATGAACTGCAATTAAAAGTTTTGTATTAGAAAATATTTTCTCTAAAGAATCTGAACTGTCAACCAACATATCACCCGTTGACGACCCTAAAAACAGCTTTAATCCAGCTACATTTTTTGGATTTGTTTTTAATATTTCTTCTAAATTATCATTTGTGCCGCCCATCATAAAGGAATAATTCGCATGCGATGTATGGGCCGCAATTTGATATTTTTCTTCTAAAATCTCCTGAGTTATAGCATTTGGAACCGTATTGGGTTGTTCTATAAACGAAGTAATTCCGCCTGCAACAGCTGCAGCGCTCTCTGAAGCGATATCGCCTTTGTGTGTCAATCCAGGTTCACGAAAATGTACTTGATCATCGATAGCACCCGGAATAAGATAATTTCCTTCAGCATCAATAATTTTAGTGCTAGATGATTTCGGACTGATGCTTTCAGCGATTTCAGTAATAAATTCATTCTCAATCAAAACGTCGCCTTCAAAAATAGTTCCTTCGTTTACAATCTTGGCATTTTTAATTAAAAAGGTATTCATTTTTACAATTATAATTGGTTAAAAAACTTCCTAAATCTCAAGGTAATCACTCCAAAAATAGCTTCTTTAATGATAGAGCCACTCATTTTAGACTGTCCTTTAGTTCGGTCGGTGAAGATGACAGGCACTTCTTGGATAATAAATTTTTTGGCAAAAGCCCTATACTTCATTTCAATCTGAAAGGCATAGCCTATAAATTTTATTTGGTCTAAATTTATTTTTTCTAAAACATCTCTACGATAACAAATGAATCCTGCAGTGGCATCCATGATTTTCATTCCGGTAATTGTTCGAACATAAACAGAGGCAAAATAGGATAACAACACCCGACTCAAAGGCCAATTCACCACATTTACACCAGTAACATATCGCGAACCAATGGCCATATCAGCGCCATTGAAATGACAGGCTTCGTATAATTTTTCCAAATCGGTTGGATTGTGGGAGAAATCGGCATCCATTTCAAAAATGTACTGATAATTATGCTCCAATGCCCATTTGAATCCGTGCACATAGGCAGTTCCTAATCCCGATTTCTTTTTTCGGACAGATAAAAACAATTTATCTGAAAATTCCTTTTGCAACTCTAGTACCTTTTCAGCTGTTTTGTCAGGAGAATTATCATCAACTACAAGAACATGGAAAGATTTATGTAAAGAGAATACCGCACGAATGATACTTTCAATGTTTTCAATTTCGTTATAGGTTGGAATAATTACAATGCCGTCATTCATATAAGCGTCGTCAAACTTTGTTGCAAAAATAAACTTTTTTATCAGAGCAGTATCTTAATAATTCTCTAATATTTTAACAATTAAAAATAGTACTTTTGCCTCGATTATGATAGAAATTATTTTACAGCCACGAATTTTAGAACCTAGGGATTGGGCTACTTATCTATTTGTATTCTCTTTTGTTCTAATTGCCATCACAAAGACTGCTTTTGAAGGACGTTTTAGTGATTTTCTTCGGATTTTAGTTTCAGATAAATACATCAAAGTATACAAAGACACCTCTCATTTAATGAGTGGCTTTACCATTTTGCTGTTCATTGTTCAGATCATTTCGTTTTCCTTTTTTATACAATTGTTGCTTCATTATTTTGGGTATGCATCCAAAACAGATTGGATTGTTTTTCTTCGCATTTTTACTTTTTTTGGTGTTTTTGTACTTTCAAAATTCCTGATTGAAAAGATTGTTGCTGCTGTTTTTAACATCGAAGAATTTACAGAACAATTCAATTTACAAAAAGTCAGTTACCGAACTTTTATCGGGATATTATTATTGCCCGTTAACATTTACCTGTTTTATAACAATTCTCTATCAAATGTTTTGATTTATTGTGTTATTGGTGTGATTTTAGCAATAAACTTGTTTTCTTATCTTATTTCTTTAAAGATTTATCAAAACTTACTTGTCGGCAAGTTGTTTTATTTTATTTTGTATCTTTGCGCACTTGAAATAGCGCCCTACTATTTCATATATTATTTGATTACAAAAAATTTAGCTCATTAGCATGTCAAATCTAAAAGTGAAAACAATTTTGGTGTCACAACCAGAACCAAAAGTAGAGAATTCACCTTATTTTGAATTACAGCAAAAACATAAGGTAAAAATTGATTTTCGCCCTTTTATTCATGTAGAAGGAGTAAATGCAAAAGATGTCAGAGCTCAAAAAATCGACCTCAATAATTATTCAGCTATTATTTTAACAAGCAAAAATTCTGTAGATCACTTTTTCAGAGTGGCGGAAGAAATGCGTTATAAAGTTCCAGAAGATTTAAAATATTTTTGTCAGTCAGAAGCGATTGCTTTTTACTTACAGAAATATGTAGTTTACAGAAAACGTAAAATTTATGTGGGTCAAAAAGACTTTGTTGATTTGTCACCTTTAATAAAAAAATACAAAGAAGAAAAATTTCTTTTACCCGCTTCTGATCAATTAAATTTTGATATTCCTCAAACATTGAACAGTCTTAAAGTCGATTGGACGCAAGCTACTTTTTACAAAACTGTAGTGAGCGATTTGTCTGATTTGGCCGATGTGTATTATGATATTTTGGCTTTCTTTAGTCCGACTGGTATTAAATCACTTTTTCAAAACTTTCCAGATTTTCAACAAAACGATACTCGCATTGCAGTTTTTGGTAGTACTACTCAAAAAGAGGCTTTAGATTGCGGATTGCGGATTGATATTTTGGCGCCAACGCCTGAAACGCCATCAATGACCATGGCATTAGAGCGATATATAGCCGATGCAAACAAAGGAAAATAACTGTAAAATTCAATATTTAAAAAAGCCATTCGCATAAAGTGAATGGCTTTTTTAAATTGGTTTGGTTTTTTAGTTTAGTTCTTTATAATTCAGGTCCGGCTTTGACCAAACTTTGACCTTCACTATTATCGGTATATTGTGCGAAATTTTTAATGAATCGGGATGCTAAATCAGTTGCTTTTTCATTCCAATCCGACACTTGTTCATAAGTATCTCTTGGGTCTAAAATTGCTGTATTAACATCATGTAAAGATGTTGGAACTTCTAAATTGAAAACTGGAACTTTTTTAATTTCAGCATTTTCGATAGAACCATCTAATATAGCATCAATAATGGCGCGTGTATCTTTTATAGAAATACGTTTTCCTGTTCCGTTCCAACCGGTATTTACCATATAAGCTTTCGCTTGGTTTTGCTCCATTTTCTTAACCAATTCTTCTCCGTATTTAGTTGGATGCAAGGATAAAAAAGCTTTTCCAAAACATGCAGAAAAAGTGGGTTCAGGCTTTGTAACTCCCAATTCAGTTCCAGCTAATTTTGCAGTAAAACCGGATAGGAAATAATATTTTGTTTGCTCTGGAGTTAATTTTGAAACTGGCGGCATTACACCAAAAGCATCCGCTGTTAAGAAAATAACTTTAGTTGCATGTCCCGCTTTTGAAATTGGCTTTACAATATTATGGATATGATAAATCGGATAGGAAACTCGGGTGTTTTGAGTCACAGAACCGTCTTTAAAATCGATAGTTCCATTAGCATCAACGGTGACATTCTCTAACAAAGCATCTCTTTTTATTGCTCCATAAATATCTGGTTCGTTCTCTTTATTTAAATCAATGGTTTTGGCATAACATCCGCCTTCAAAATTGAAAACGCCTTCAGAATCCCAACCGTGTTCATCATCACCAATCAACTCTCGTTTAGGATCAGTAGATAAGGTAGTTTTACCAGTTCCGGACAATCCAAAGAAAACAGCCACGTCACCATCTTCCCCTTTATTTGCAGAACAATGCATTGAGGCAATACCTTGTAACGGCAAATAATAATTCATCATCGAAAACATTCCTTTTTTCATTTCGCCACCATACCATGTACCGCCAATAATCTGAATTTTCTCAGTCAAGTTGAAAGCAACATATACTTCAGAATTCAATCCGTGAGCCGCAAAATCTTTGAAAGAAGTTTTAGAACCGTTCATTACAATAAAATCGGGTTCGCCAAAATTTTCTAATTCAGCATCCGATGGACGAATGAACATATTGGTCACAAAGTGAGCTTGCCAAGCTACCTCCATTATAAATCGAACCTTTAATCGGGTGTTTTCGTTTGCCCCACAAAAAGCATCCACTATATATAATTTCTTTCCAGACAATTGATTTACAGTAGTCTCTTTTAAGGCATTCCATGTGTTTTGTGTAATTGGCTTGTTGTCATTTGCCGCTTTATCTGAATTCCACCAGATAGTATTTTCTGTTACGTTATCTTTAACAATATATTTATCTTTAGGCGAGCGTCCAGTAAAAACTCCCGTCATAACATTTACAGCTCCAAGTTCAGTCAACTGTCCTTTTTCATATCCTGTTAAACTCGGATTTAATTCATCATTATAAAGCTGATTGTAGGATGGGTTGTGAATTATTTCTTGAACATTTTGAATCCCATATTTTTCTAACGAAATCGATTTCGTAGTTTGAGCATAATTCTCCATAGAAATTAGTTTGTATTGCATTATAAATTTGACGTCAAAGGTAAAAATTAAATTTTAGAAACGCTTTTTTTTATCAAAATATTATCTTTGTGTTTTCCAATTCTTCCAAAGTAAAACAAACCAAGCCAATATCAATAAGGCACCACCAATTGGCGTTACGATTCCGATAGATTTAAAATCAATTCCAGTGAGCGGTTTCAGGGTCAGCAAATAAATAGAGCCTGAGAATAAAATAACCCCAAAAACAACGAGTTGTAGTATTGTTTTTTTAACTTTTATTGGCAATGAAGATTGCAAACCTAAGAACAATAAAAACAGCGCATGATACATTTGATATTTAACTCCGATTTCAAACGAACCTAACTGTTCTACCGATAAGTGTTTTTTTAAAGCGTGCGCCCCAAAAGCACCTAAAATAATTGCTGTGATTCCCATCAAAGCAGCAACACTTGTTATTTTTTTTTCCATAATTATAAGTCTATACTAAAACGCAAATTTATTCGTTATCTAATTACAATTAAAGAAAATTCGAGATTCTTTTGTGCTTAAACTTCTTAAAGAACCATTTTAAAAAATTTATATTTGCAGCATTAATTCACAATCATGAAGAAAATACTTTTTATCCTTTGTTCCTTTTTTACACTTTGTCCCCTTTTTACAGTAAACGGACAAACTATAAAATCGAACGAAAAATTAGTTTATGTGGGTTCATATAACATGAGTGGTCTAATGACACAACTGGCACAAGTAACCATGTCTACTGAAAACGTAAATACAGCAAAAAACACCTATTTACACCTGAGTTGTGAATTGTCAACTTATAGCAAATGGGATTCCTTTTTCAAAATTAGAGACCTTTATGAATCGTATGTCAATCCGACTAACTTAAAACCAAGTCTATATAAAAGAAGCATAGATGAAGGAGGATGGACTAAGAAAGAAAAATATGTTTTCAAAGGCACTACAGTCAGCAGTACTTCAAAGCGAAAAAACGACCCGGAAACTAAAAAAACATTTACCATTGGCAATTCAACACAAGATGTGATTTCGCTTTTGTATAAAGTTAGAACCATGGATTTAACCAAAATGACAGAGGGACAAACCCAATCTTTGATGATTGTTTTTGATGAAAAACAAATTCCGGTTACGTTAAAATATATGGGAAAAGAAACTGTTTCAGCCGGAAATTTGGGTAAAAAAGAATGTTATAAACTATCCATTGGAGCCAAGACAGACGCACTAAAAGGAAAAGACAAAAACCTAATTTGGCTTACCGCTGACGCTAAAAAAGTTCCCGTTTTGCTTAAATTTAGTATTCCTGTCGGAACCGGACAATTGGCTTTAACCTCAGCAAGTGGACTCTAATTTATGCAAACCATGAGAAAGTTATTTCTAGTTTTAACAATTATTTTCACCCTATTGGCAATTATTTTTGCGGTTTTACCAATGAATACTATCGCTTTTTTACCCATAGGCATTGCATTAGTTTTTGGATTGATATTGCTTAAAATATCTGATGAAAATAAAAAAAAGCTTCCAAATGCCTTATTGTTTCTGGGAGTCCTTTCTTCTGTATTCGTATTGGGTAAGACCCTTTTAATAAAAGACGAAGTTGTTCAGGATACCCAATTTGAAAAACAAAAAATCGAAACCAAACAAGAAGCCAAACAAGAACTTGAAAATTTAGAAAAGGATTTGGAATAAAAAACTACCCAAATGAGAAACATTTTAATTATTGGTGCCGGTCGTTCGGCGTCATCTCTGATTCACTACTTAATAAACAAATCTACTGCTGAAAATTTGCACTTAACCATTGGTGATTTGTCATTAGAATTAGCCCAACGCAAAACCAATAATCATCCCAATGCTACTCCGATTGCTTTTGACATCAATAATGTTGCCCAGCGTCAAGCGGAAATTCAAAAAGCAGACATCGTGATTTCGATGTTACCAGCACACATGCACATTGAAGTGGCTAAAGATTGTTTGACTTTCAAGAAAAATATGGTTACCGCTTCTTATGTTTCAGATGCGATGCAACGTTTGGATGCTGAAGTAAAAGCAAACAACTTGGTTTTTATGAATGAAATTGGACTTGACCCTGGCATTGACCACATGAGTGCGATGAAAGTAATTCATGAAATTGAGGAAAAAGGCGGAAAAATGATTTTGTTTGAATCCTTCTGCGGCGGATTAGTAGCACCAGAATCAGATAACAATCTTTGGAATTACAAATTCACCTGGGCTCCAAGAAATGTTGTTTTGGCCGGACAAGGCGGTGCTGCTAAGTTCATTCAAGAAGGCAAATACAAATACATTCCGTACCCTAAATTATTTAGAAGAACAGAGTTTTTATATGTGGAAGGATACGGAAAGTTTGAAGGATACGCAAACCGCGATTCGTTGAAATACCGTAGTGTATATGGCTTAGATAATGCGTTGACGGTCTACCGCGGAACTATTCGTCGGGTCGGATTTTCGAAAGCGTGGAATATGTTTATTCAACTCGGCATGACCGATGATACTTATGTTTTAGATGATTCTGAAAATTTAAGCTACCGCGATTTTATTAATTTATTTTTACCCTATTCTCCAACAGATTCGGTAGAAATTAAGACCCGTTTGCAACTCGGAATTGAACAAGATGATATCATGTGGGACAAATTGTTGGAATTGGATTTATTCAACCCAAATAAGAAAGTTGGATTGAAGAATGCAACTCCAGCTCAAATCTTAGAGCACATATTAACTGATAGTTGGACATTGCAAGCGGAGGATAAAGACATGATTGTGATGTATCATAAATTTGGGTACGAAATTAATGGGGAACGCAAGCAAATAGATTCGAAAATGGTTTGCATTGGGGACGACCAAACTTATACTGCAATGGCAAAAACTGTGGGATTGCCTGTTGCGATAGCAGCCATTCAAATACTGAACGGCAAAATCAAAACCCCTGGAGTTCAATTGCCAATTCACCGAGAAGTCTATGAACCTATCCTTAAGGAGCTTGAAGAATTTGGTGTGATTTTCAAAGAAACTGAAATGCCTTATATTGGGTACAATCCAGATAGGTTGATGGGAAATTAAAATTTTGCATATATATTACTATGAAATATTTAAAAAATTTAAAACCAATATACCTGTACTTAATTGCCGTGTTGACAATGAATGTAGGCAACTTATTTATAAATTATCCTATAATTGACTACTCATTTCTTATTATCGGAGTAGCCATCTTTATATACGCTGTAATAAAGCATTACAGAGAATAGAAATAAAAATTAAATTATGAATTAAAAGCAATTTTAATTTTTTTATTCCGATATTATACTAAATCGTTATTTTTACTTTCAAATCACTTGAAAATGAAAATAAACCAATTACAAATAGAAATTGACGGTATCGATAAAGAAATCCTGCGCCACTTAATGGAAGATGCGCGTAGACCCATACTTCAAATCGCCAACAAAATCGGAATTTCTGGTGCTGCAATTCACCAGCGCTTGCGTAAACTAGAAGATGCTGGTGTAATCGCCAGCTCCAAACTGATTGTAGACAATAAAGTTTTAGGATACAAAACGATGGCGTTTATTGGGATTTATCTCGACAAAGCTTCGAGCAATGCAGAGGCAGTGAAGGAGCTTAAAAAAATTCCGGAGGTGCTAGAATGTCATTATACTACCGGAAATTGGAGTATTCTAATCAAAATGATTTGCCGCGATAACGAACATTTGATGCAGCTGCTGAACAAGAAAATACAGCCAATTGATGGGGTTTCAAGAACGGAAACCTTTATTTCTTTGGAGCAGCAAATTGAAAGACAGATTCAATTATAGTGTTGGGTTGTCAGCATTTAATTTTTGGTTTTCTTGGATGATATGGCTAACTCATTAGCCCCGACAGCAGTGGCACGTAGTAAAACGGATGGCGGGAATTGCGATTACTGAAACCGCCCGAACGATTCGCTCCTTAATAAAAAATCCGCTACTTTCGCAACGGATATTTTGTTATCGTCTATCCCCAAAAACTTGCAACGCCCAATAGAGCAAGGAGGCCAAAGCTCCGATAGCAGCAACTACATACGTTCTGGCTGCCCATTTTAGAGCATCTTCGGCACCAGCATATTCTTGTTGACTCAACATGTTTTTATTTTTTAGCCAAGCCAAAGCTCGGTTACTGGCGTCATATTCGACTGGAAGCGTTATAAAACTGAATGCTGTTGCGATTGCCATAAGTATTAAACCAGCCACTGCAATATAGAATCCGAAACCCAATCCGGCCGCTGCACCCAGAATCAATCCACCAAAAATCAACCATTGTGACAATGTAGAAGATACGTTAACAATGGGCACCAACTGGGAACGCAATTGTAACATTTTATAGGCGGTAGCATGTTGCACCGCATGACCACATTCGTGCGCAGCAACGGCTGCAGCTGCAGCATTTCGTTGGTTGTAAACGCTTTCACTTAGATTCACAGTTTTGTCAGCCGGATTGTAGTGATCGGTCAACTGCCCTGGAGTTGAAATGACCTTTACGTCATAAATGCCGTTGTCGTTTAGCATTTTGTTGGCAATTTCAGCTCCGCTCATGCCGTTGCGCAATTGAATGTGTGAGTATTCTTCAAATTTGCTTTTCAACTTAGAGCTAACTGCCCAACTTACTAATGCAATAAGACCGATTAAAATATAGTATCCAAACATAATTTTTTTTTTTTTAATTTACTTCCTTAGTAGCAAATTATGCGCCAAATATTACAAATGACAAGTTGACATTTTTAAAAATAAAAAAACTATCCAACCAGATTTATCACTTTTCCAGGAACGATGATGACTTTATTCGGAGTTTTCCCATCCAATTGTTTGATGGTTCTTTCGTCTGCCAAAACAATTTCCTGAATTTGCGCAACGGTTAAATCTAAAGGTAACTTAATCGTAAAACGCATTTTTCCGTTGAAAGAAACTGGATATTCTTTTTCAGATTCTACTAAGTATTTTACTTCACAAATTGGAAAAGCAACTGTTGAAATTGAGCCTTCGTGACCCAATTGACTCCATAATTCTTCAGCGATATGTGGTGCATAAGGCGAAATGGTGATGGTTAATGGTTCTAATATTTTTCGGTGATGGCATTTCAAGGTTGCCAATTCGTTGACGCAAATCATAAACTGTGAAACGGATGTGTTGAATGAAAAGTTCTCGATGTCTTCGGTTACTTTTTTGATGGTTTTGTGCAGCGCTTTGTACATTTCAGCGGTTGGTTCTTCTTCGGTAATGTTCAAACCTGAATTGTCATCAAAATACAAACGCCATAGTTTTTTTAGGAAGCCTGAAACTCCAGTTATTCCAGCAGTATTCCATGGTTTTGCTTGTTCTAACGGACCAAGGAACATTTCATACAATCGTAACGTATCAGCACCATAATCATTACAAATGTCATCCGGATTGACCACATTGTATTTTGATTTAGACATTTTTTCGACTTCGCGACCAACGATGTATTTGCCATTTTCTAAAATGAACTCGGCGTCTTTGTAATCAGAATATAAGGGATGCTTTTTGAACGCTTCAATATCTAATTCGTTGGTAATATCATTGATTACAGCTAAGTCAACGTGGATTGGATGAACTTTTTCTCTAGCAATTAATCCTTTTGAATATAGTTTTTTGGAATCTTCACTTCTGTAAACAAACGCACTCATTCCCAAAATCATTCCTTGATTAATCAGTTTTTTGAAAGGTTCTTCTGTTGGTGCGTAGCCTTTGTCTTTTAAAAACTTGTTCCAAAAACGTGAGTATAATAAATGTCCGGTTGCATGTTCGCTTCCGCCAATGTATAAATCTACACTCTCCCAATATTTCAATGCTTCTTTGCTAGCAATTTCAGTTTCGTTGTGCGCATCCATATACCGCATCCAATACCACGAGCTGCCTGCCCAACCTGGCATAGTGTTTAGTTCTAGAGGATATACGCCGTTAAGAGCTGCTTCGGAAGGATCGGCATGACACAGTTCGTTTGAGACAATTTTGTTGTTAATAGTATCCCAAGACCAATGTGTGGCATTTCCTAAAGGCGGTTGTCCGTCTTCGGTTGGTAAATAGTTGGCTACTTCTGGCAATACAATTGGTAAATGTTTAGCTTCTATCATCTGTGGCATTCCATTCACATAATACACCGGAAATGGTTCGCCCCAATAGCGCTGACGGGAAAAAACGGCATCACGCAAACGGTAATTGGTTTTGCCTTTTCCTTGGCGGATGGCTTCTAATTCTTCTATACTTTTTTTAGTTCCAGCTTTATAACCCAAACCATTTAAAAAATCGGAGTTTACTAATTCAAATCCATCTTTACTTCCAAATGCTTCTTTTGAAACATCTTGATTGAAAATATTTTTGATTGCTGGCATTCCGTTTTGTCCTTTGAAATGATTGGCAAAGGCATAATCTCTTTCATCGCCACAAGGAACAGCCATAACAGCACCAGATCCGTAACCCCCTAAAACATAATCACCAATCCAAACCGGAATTGATTCCTTTGTAAATGGATGTTCCGCATAAGCACCCGTAAATACTCCAGAAATGGTTTTTACATCTGCCATTCTTTCCCGTTCGGACCGTTTGGCTGTAGCTTCAACATAAGCCTCAACTGCTGCTTTTTGTTCAGGAGTTGTAATTTTACCAACCAATTCGTGTTCAGGAGCTAAGGTCATAAACGTTACCCCGAAGATGGTATCAGGACGCGTAGTGAATACTGAAATGCGCTCTCTTAAATGCTCAACATTAAAATCTACGGTAGCTCCGACTGATTTTCCGATCCAATTGCGTTGTGACTCTTTTATGGATTCGCTCCAGTCGATGGATTCTAAACCTTGTAATAATCTTTCGGCGTAAGCAGAAATTCGCATTGACCATTGTGTCATTTTTTTACGAATAACAGCATGACCGCCACGTTCAGAAACTCCGTTTACAATTTCGTCGTTGGCCAAAACCGTTCCTAAAGCCGGACACCAATTTACTTCGGTTTCTGCCAAATAAGTTAATCGGTATTGCAATAGGATTTTTTGTTTTTCTTCTTCTGAAAACCCATGCCATTCTGACGGAAAAAACACCGCAACATTATCATCACAAACAGCATTGACATTAGTATTGCCTCCCATTTCAAAATTTGAAATCAGTGTCGAAATGTCTTCTGCTTTATCGGTTTCTTTATTGTACCACGAATTGAATAATTGGATGAAAATCCATTGTGTGTATTTATAATAATCGGCGTTTGAAGTGCGTACTTCCCGGCTCCAATCAAACGAAAAACCAATTTTATCTAATTGTTCCCGATAGCGTGCAATATTTTCCTTAGTTGTTTTTTCGGGATGCTGTCCGGTTTGAATGGCATATTGCTCTGCGGGTAATCCGAAGGAGTCATAACCTTGCGGATGCAAAACATTAAACCCTTTATGTCGTTTGAAACGCGCCACAATATCGGAAGCAATGTAACCTAACGGATGACCAACGTGCAAACCGGCTCCAGAAGGATACGGAAACATGTCTAGCACATAATACTTTGGTTTTTGTGTCTCGGAAGGCTCAGAATTAAAAGTATTAGTGGCAGCAAACGTTTGGTTTTTAGCCCAATACTTTTGCCATTTGGCTTCGATTTTTTCGTGGAAGTACTTCATTATCTTGTTGCAAAGTCGCAAAGTTGCAAAGTTGCAAAGTTGCCAGTGGATATATAATTTAAGCGGCAAATTTACGTTTATTATAATAAAGTTAAAACTTTGTACGTTATAAAGAAGAAAAACAATTTTCTTTATTATTTTTACCACATTAAAATACATTTTATGTCTTCATCATTTGAAAAGTTTCAGAAACGCAGAGTGATAACCTCCTATTTTTCGGTAGTGTTGAGTATCTTTTTAGTACTGTTTTTATTGGGGCTTTTAGGACTATTCGTAATCAATTCCAAGCGATTATCAGACAATTTCAAAGAAGAAATTGCAATGACAGTTTTCTTTAAGACCGAAGTTTCCGATTCGACAATTACGGCTTTTAACAGCGAGTTGAAAACGGCTAAATTTGCTAAATCTTTTGAATATGTATCTAAAGAAAAGGCAGCAGAAAAGCACATGAAGATTATTGGTGAAGATTTTATGCAGTTTTTAGGGGTAAACCCGCTGCAGAATTCATTTGACATTCACTTAAAAGCTGATTATGTTACTAATGAAGGCATTGCAAAAATTGAAAATCGCTTGCGAAAAAATGACATGATAGCCGATATTGTTTATGACAAGCAATTAGTAACAATGGTTAACGATAACATTAAAAATATCAGTATGTGGATTCTCATTATTAGTGGTGTTTTCGCATTCGTTTCGGTGTTGCTAATCAACAGTTCACTGCGTTTGTCTATTTTCGCTAACCGTTTTATCATCAAAACGATGCAAATGGTGGGCGCAACGAAATCATTTATCAGAAAACCTTTCATTCAAAAAAGTGTGTATTTAGGATTAATTGGTTCAGTATTAGCAATTTTAGCCTTGGTGGGTGTTTTAATTTATATTCAAACTACGTTCCCTAATTTGGGTATTTTAGAAAACAAAATTGCCATTGGTGTCGTGCTTTTGGGCGTTTTAGTACTTGGAGTTGTAATTTCTTGGATTAGCACCTATATTGCGACACAGCGCTTTTTGAATTTGAGAACAGACGATTTATATTAGCATCGAGAATTAAGTAAAAAGACATAAAATAACCAGCAGAAATGCTGAAATAAATGCAGCATAAATGAAAAATAACGAGCAAAAACCTGAGTTTCTTTTTGAAAAAGCAAACTACAAAATCCTATTTGTTGGGATTGCTGTTATCGCCCTAGGATTTATATTGATGAGTGGCGGCGGTAGTGATGACCCAAAGGTTTTTAATGAAGATGTATTTAACTTTAGAAGAATCCGATTGGCACCAACAGTAGTTTTGATTGGTTTTGGGATTACCATTTTTTCTATTTTTAAGAAAAGTAAATAGTAATATAGTGTATAGTAATTAGCTTAAAAAATTACTAATCACCAATTACTAATCACTAATCACTTACAATATGGATTATTTACAAGCGGTTGTCCTTGCTATTATTGAAGGAATAACCGAATTTCTCCCGATTTCTTCAACAGGCCACATGATTATTGCTTCGTCGTTTTTTGGCATAGCTCATGATGATTTTACTAAATTATTTACGATTGTCATTCAGCTTGGCGCGATACTTTCAGTGGTAGTTTTGTATTTCAAGCGGTTTTTTCAAACGCTTGATTTTTACTTCAAATTAGTCGTTGCTTTTATTCCGGCAGTAGTTTTTGGATTGCTATTCAGCAAAAAGATAGATGCTTTGTTAGAAAATCCAGTTACGGTTGCGGTTTCGTTAGTTTTGGGTGGATTCATTTTACTAAAAGTTGACGATTGGTTTACCAATAAAGAAGAAACACAAGAAACAGAAAACATCAGTTACCTCACTGCATTAAAAATCGGTTTGTTTCAATGTTTGGCCATGATTCCAGGAGTTTCTAGAAGCGGCGCTAGTATTATTGGCGGGATGTCTCAAAAATTATCTCGAAAAACCGCAGCAGAATTTTCTTTTTTCTTAGCAGTTCCAACAATGTTTGGCGCAACAATTAAGAAATGCTATGATTTTTATAAAGACGGTTATGTGTTAACGCACGAGCAAATCAATTTACTGATTATTGGCAATATTCTTGCTTTCATTGTTGCGATGCTAGCCATCAAATCTTTTATTGGGTATTTATCAAAACATGGATTTAAAATGTTTGGGTATTACCGAATTATTGCAGGAACAGTGATTTTGATTATTCATTTCTTTGTTTTAAAATTAACAACAATCTAATGACGGCCGAAGATTATTTAGAGGGACAAATACTTCTGATTGACAAACCTTTGCAATGGTCTTCATTTCAGGCAGTAAATAAATTAAAATACATTTTAAAACGGCAATACAATCTTCCAAAGAAATTCAAAATTGGTCATGCCGGAACCTTAGATCCTTTGGCAACAGGCTTATTAATTGTTTGTACCGGAAAATTTACCAAACGCATTACTGAAATTCAAGGTCAAGCCAAAGAATATACTGGAACTATTACCGTTGGAGCCACAACGCCCTCGTATGATTTAGAAACCGAAGTAGATGCTACTTTTCCAACTCAACACATAACAGCCGATTACATTCAAGAAACTATTCCACAATTTCTCGGTGAAATTGATCAAAAACCACCTGTTTTTTCAGCTATTAAAAAAGACGGAAAACGTTTGTACGAACATGCGCGAGCTGGAGAAGAAGTTGAAATTGCTTTTAGAAAAACCACCATTCACGAGTTTGAAATAACGCGTGTAGCATTACCTGAAATTGACTTTAGAGTAGTTTGTAGCAAAGGAACTTATATTCGGTCTTTGGCTTTTGACTTTGGAAAAGCGCTGAATTCTGGTGCATATTTATCGGTTTTGCGTCGAACAAAAATTGGAAATTATTCAGTTGAAAACGGAGTTACTCCAGAAGATTTTGAAAAAAAAATCAATCAAACTCAAAACTAGTTTGCAAATTCATAATTTCTTTTTGTGTTGACCAGCTTTTATCGTGCAAGTACCACAGTTGTAAATCAGCTTTAGCCTTATCATCAATAGTGCCGTGTCTCGCTTTGTAATCTAGCATCATTTGTTTTGCCCCTTGCGGTCTTGGTCCAAAATCGCCTAAAACAGTTAGCGTACTTTTATCCAAAATAATCAACTTTGGAATTGACTTCGTCCCATTAGTTAAAAAATGATTCATCAAATCTTCGTTGGCATCACGGAAAACTATTCTCAAGTCAATTTTTTCTGAAATTTGAGCCATTTTATAAATTACAGGAATAATTTGGGCTGCATCACCACACCAACCTTCACTAATCAGCAACCAAATATACTCTCGTTCTAAATTTTTAAGTTTTTGATCAATTTCTATAGCGATAGTTACGGTGCGTTCTAAACGATTCATTCGCGTTTCGTTCAGTTCACTATAATGTACTAGTGCTTCTGACTGAAGATTTCCTGTGGCTTTCCCTTCTTTTAATTTTTCTGAAATAAATTTTCTGTACTCAGTATAGCTATAACTATTTAAAAGGCTTTTTTCGATAATCGATTTCATATAGTAATTTTAACACCACGAAGGTACAAAACGATTAAATCAAAAAACATGACAAATGTTGGCTAACATTCTTTTTATCGGACACCATAAAAAACAGAATATGTTTATATTTGCAACACAAAATCGGAATCTTGAGGATGTACTTCTGAGGTTAATTCAGAATAAATGACTTTAACTTCCAATAGCATGACTCCAAACTAATAAACATGATCTAGAATGAAATACAAAAGAATTCTATTAAAATTGAGCGGTGAAGCTTTAATGGGCGACAGACAATACGGAATTGACCCAAAACGTTTAGCCGAGTATGCTAATGAAATCAAAGAAATTCACGACAAAGGCGTAGAAATTGCGATTGTAATCGGTGGCGGAAATATTTTTAGAGGTATAGCGGGCGCAAGTAATGGAATGGACCGAGTTCAAGGCGATTATATGGGAATGTTGGCTACGATTATTAACGGTATGGCTTTACAAGGTGCGCTTGAAGACAAAGGAATGTTGACTCGTTTGCAAACCGCTTTAAAAATTGAAGCCATTGCCGAACCTTATATCAAAAGAAGAGCGGTACGTCATTTAGAAAAAGGAAGAATTGTTATATTTGGAGCCGGAACCGGAAATCCCTATTTTACAACCGATACAGCTGCAGTTTTACGGGGAGTTGAAGTACATGCCGATGTCATTTTGAAAGGAACACGTGTTGACGGAATTTACGATTCTGATCCCGAGAAAAATGCCGATGCTGTAAAGTTTACGAGTATTACTTTTGAAGAAGTTATTAAAAAAGGGTTAAACGTAATGGATTCTACTGCTTTTACTTTAAGTCAAGAAAACGAACTACCGATAGTTGTTTTTGACATGAATAAAAAAGGAAATTTATTAAAAATATGTAACGGGGAAGCTATCGGAACCGTTGTCAAAATATAGACATTTTAGACTGACTTAGCGTCTTAGACTGCATAGATTGTCTGATGACCTAAAAATCTAACTAATTTAGAAATCTAATAAAAATGGAAGAAATAGAATTTATTTTAGACAGTACAAAAGAATCTATGGCAGGTTCAATTGCGCATTTAGAAAAAGAATTTTTAAACATTCGTGCCGGCAAAGCCTCTCCTCAAATGTTAGGCAGTGTTTTTGTTGATTATTATGGCTCGCAAACACCATTGACACAAGTATCAAATGTTAGTGTACCAGACGCTCGAACCATTACAATTCAACCCTACGAAAAAAGCATGTTACAGCCAATTGAAAAAGCAATTATGATTGCTAATATTGGTTTCAATCCAATGAATAACGGCGATGTCATCATCATCAATGTTCCGGCTTTAACAGAAGAAAGAAGACGCGATTTGGTAAAACAAGCAAAATCCGAATCTGAAGATGCTAAAATCGGAATCCGAAATGCGCGTAAAGAGGCTAATACCGATATTAAAAAATTGGAAAAAGACGGAACTTCAGAAGACCTTTGTAAAACGGCCGAAGACGACATTCAAAAACTAACCGACAGTTTCATTCGAAAAGTAGAAGAACATTTGGCAATCAAAGAAGCCGAAATCATGAAAGTATAACTTTGTTAATTCAATATTAAAATCCGTTTTGAGGTATCGAGACGGATTTTTTTATTGCTATTTTTGCAATCTCTCTTTGGGGTTAATTTCTTTCTAATGAAGCGACTATTTCTAGTATTTTTATTTTTCTCCCTGTCGCTCCAGGCACAATTCCATGTTAATGGAATTATCAAAGATACTGAGACAAAAAAACCACTTCCATTTGCAACGATACGAACTGAAAAAGGGCTGTCAACCATTTCTGATGTTGATGGTAAATTTGATTTCCTATTAAATTTGCAGCCTGAAACCATCACGGTTTCTTATGTTGGTTACGAATCTAAAACCGTGTCCCTTTTTGAAGTAAAAACCTTTATCGCTATTTTGCTAGCGCCAAAAATTGATATTTTAAAAGAAGTAGCTGTCTCTAATACAAATCCGGCCAACGCCATCATTTTAAAGGCAATCAAGTCAAAAGAGGGCAACAATCCGCAAAAAAAATTGAATAGTTTTCAATTCAAATCCTACAGCAAACTACTCGTAACTGCAAATCCCGATTCGATTAACGGAACAATAGATACTCTTTTTGTTAATGCAATTACTAAAGATAAAATCTCCAAAATCGATTCGACAAGTTATAAATTCAAGAAAATTATTGACCAGCAGCATTTGTTTCTGACCGAGAAAGTATCGCAATTTCAATTTCAAAAACCGGTTTTGAAAGAAACTATTTTAGGTACAAAAATGGCTGGATTTAAAGAACCTATTTATGAGCTTTTGGGTTTCAGCTTACAATCCTTTTCCATCTATGACGACAAATATGAGTTGTTTGAAACCAAATATAAAAGTCCCGTTTCTGACGAAGCGCTTAAAGAATATCGTTTTAAGATACTAGACACAACAGCTATTGACGAGCGCGAAGTCATTGTGTTGTATTTTAAAAATAAAAATAAAAAGGGCTTGGAAGGATTGCTTTATATTGACACCGAAAATTATGCTGTTGCCAAAGCTGTAATGCGAATACGGGGTGTTTTGGACATAACTGGAATTCAAGAATTTAAGTACCTTACTGAAGATAAAGTTTGGTTTCCGATTCGAAAAAATTTTAAAATTGTCAAGGGAAAAAGTAAAGAACCAACTAAAATTTTGGGTGGCCGAATTGAATTTAATGCAGAAAATGACGAGGAAACCACCACTAAAAAAACGGCTTCTGATTTTACCTATCTCGCTTCTGAAATGACGATTTTTGATTTGACCACAAATACGAATCAAAAAATCAAGAAATCATCCGTTGTGATTGAAATAAAAGAAAACGCTAATAAAAGAGAGGAAGTGTTTTGGAAACAAAACAGAATCGATAGTTTAGACGCTCGAAGTGTTCGAACTTATGTGGTTTTGGACAGTATTATTGCCAAACAAAATATTGAAAGCAAAATTAAATTTGGCCGAAAAGTATTCAACGGCTATGTCCCTTTTGGCCCATTTGATTTCGATTTGCGCTATCTTTTAAGTTATAATAATTTTGAAGGTTTCCGTTTTGGAATTGGCGGAATTACTAATGATAGCTTTTCTAAAATAGTCCGTTTAGAGGGTTACAACGCTTACGGTCTCAAAGATGAAACTTTTAAATACAATATCGGCACGGCTGTTCGTGTTGGAAATTTTTCAAGCTCTTGGATTGGCGCGTCCTATACAGATGATGTTCGCGAGATTGCCAGTACGGCTTTTGCTACTGACAAACGGGTTTTTAAAATATATGATCCACGACCAATTAACATCAGCACCTTTTACAATCACCAAACATGGAAGGGTTATGTTGAAACCAAAATTATTCCAAAAACAGAAACCATTTGGCAACTTTCATACAGCGAAATAACCCCTTTATTCAACTATACTTTTGCTTATGATAATCATTTGTATCGTGCATTTACCATGTCAACTGCAATGGTTGCGATGCAATGGAATCCTTTTAGTGATTATATGCAAACTCCTAATGGTAAAATTGAATTTGAAAAACGATTCCCAAAATTTTCGTTTCAGTTTACCAAGTCGCTACCGAATATCTTAGCAAACGATTTTGATTTTGGGAAAATCGACACGCGAATTGAATATGAGAAAAAATATTTAAACGGACAAAAATCGGCAGTTTTACTGCAAGCTGGTTATGCATTTGGCGCTTTACCAATAACGCATTTGTATAATACCTCGCCCAATAATTTGACCAAGGACAAACTTTTACAAAGAATAACAATTGCCGGAAAAAACAGTTTTGAAACCATGTATTTTAACGAATTCTTTTCGAGTGAATTTGTAATGCTACAGTTGAAACATGGTTTTAAAAGAATTGAATTATTCAAAAAAGTAAAACCTTCTTTGGTTTTAGTGACAAGAATGGCTTGGGGAAATCTAGAACATGCTGAACGTCATATCGGAATTGACTATAAAACATTAAACGAAGGCTTCTTTGAATCAGGAATCGAATTGAATCAGATTTTCAAAGGTTTTGGCTTGACCGGTTTTTACCGATATGGACCCAACCAACTGCCCAGATTTGAAGACAACTTGGCGGTAAAACTAAGTTTTGTATTAGATTTTGGGTTTTAATTTTTTAATTTTTCTTTGGTACTAGTAAACATCAAACCAAACATCATAATCAAGGCGGTTAATATAATCACTTGAATCAGTAAAGAATTATTAATGATTTTTGATGCATGTCCCATTGGAACAGATAAAAACAGCAAAACCGTAATCAGACCTCGTGGAGATATAAACAAAAGCGGATGGAGTTTTACTTTCATTAATTTTAAAGTAAAAAATCGAATACTAAAAATTGAAAGGGCAATCCCTACAGACCAAATAAGTGATTTCACGTTTAATAACTCACTTGTTTTTATCATGAATCCAAACAATATAAAAAACAAGGTTCTTATCAAAAACGTAAACTCTACGGTAAGTTCTTTAAATTTATCTACTTCGCGATTTAACGTTTCAGACTGGATTTTGTCTAAATATTTTATTTTTTTTATTTGATCCAGATTTCCCATAAAAATACCAAACAACAAGATGAAAACCAAAGCGGGCAAATGGTAGATTTTAGAGATGTGGTAAATGAGTATGATCAGAATAATAATAGGGGCAAACTTTACCTTGTGTTTTATTTTACTCAATAAAAAAGCCAGTGCAATTGTTGCCAAAAACGAAATGATTAGAATTAAGAAAATATCTCGGAAGAAATCTACAAACGAAGACGTATTAATTTCCTCATGCAGCGCCACAAAATTAAAAAAAACAACGCCAAATACATCTGACAAACTGCTTTCGTAAACAATGAACTCCTTTTGGGATGAAATCAAATTTTTAGAACCCGAAATCGCAACAGCACTACTGATTATTGAAAATGGAATGGCATTGATTAAACTGTCTTTAAAACTGATATCAGGATCAAAATAATAAATTGCTTGGGCCAAACCAAAACTGATCAAAATCATAGGAACCAAGGCTACTATAGCCGACTTGCCAATCATCGCCAAATTTGACTGATGCACTTCTAGTTCCAATGCGCCATCTAGCACTATTAATATTAATCCGATGGTGCCTATGGCAGGTAATTGCTCTTCAAAACCGGGAAATGAAATCTTAAAAAAAACGGCTAATTGTTTTACTGTCCACCCCAAAATTAAAAGTAAAATTACCGAAGGTATTCGGGTCTTTGACGAAGTAATATCAAAGATGTATGCCAAAAGTAATAATCCGCAAATGACAATAATTATTGATCCAGACATAGCCACTTAATTTGTTATCAAATATAATTTTATTTTCAAATAACTTGCATAAACAAGTCAGAATGTTTTTATTAAATTAACAAAAATCTTTCTATTCTATTTTCAAGTATATACATCGTTTTAACTACCTTTGCAACCGTTTTTAAACTAGAATGAAAAAGAAAATAAGCGTAGGATTTTGGGAATTCGTGGCCGGAATTGTACTTCGCAATAGAATCGTCATACTCAGTCTGATTGGACTGATCACAATTTTTTTGGCTTTCCAATGGAAATACATCCATTTCACTTATACAGAAGCCAATCTGTTACCTGATGATCATGAGGTAAATTTAGAATACAATGCGTTTCTGAAAGAATTTGGAGAAGAAGGCAATCTCATTATTATTGGATCCAAAGACCCACGTTTGTTTACGCCAAAAGTCTTCAGCCAATGGAGTCAGTTAATGACCGAGTTAAAACTACAACCCGAAGTAGATTTGGTGGTTTCTGTAGATAATATCAAGAAGTTAGAAAAAAACGACAGTCTCAATTCTTTTCAATTGATTCCGTTTTTTGACAAACAAAAAGCAACTAATGCCACATATTTAAACACTACCAAAACCGAACTTTTTACTAAAACCCCTTTCTACGAAGGATTACTTTACAATAATAAAGACGCAACCATTCGTTCAGCGATTTATTTAGATAAAAAAATAGTAAACACGCCGCAAAGAAAAGACTTCATACTTAACATCTTTATTCCGAAAGTAGCAGCTTTTGAGAAAGCCACTAAAATTGATTTAAAAGTATCCGGAATGCCCTATATACGGACTTTAAATGCCAAAAGTATATTGGGTGAAATCAGTCTATTTATTGGCGCAGCGCTTTTTATTACTTCATTTATTTTCTTTTTCTTTTTCCGTTCGCACAGAGCTACTCTTATTGCTGTTCTAATTGTAATTTTTGGTGTTATGTGGACCTTCGGATTCATTGGGCTTTTTCGTTTTGAAATTACAATACTCACGGGTTTAATTCCGTCGTTAGTCATAGTCATCGGAATTCCGAATTGTATTTTCTTGACCAATAAATACCAACAAGAATATAGAAGTCACGGAAATAAAGCAAAGGCTTTGCAACGCGTCATAACTAGAGTTGGAACTGCAACGTTGATGACCAACCTAACAACCGCAGCTGGTTTTGCCACTTTTATGATTACCAATAGCGAACTGTTGAAAGAATTTGGATTAGTAGCTTCGGTAAGTATCGTAGCGTTATTCTTTTTGTGTTTAATCATCATCCCAATTTATTACAGTTACCAGCCGGTTCCCAAAGCAAAACATTTGGAGCATTTGAACAGAAATTACACTCAAAAATTCATGAATTGGATTCAGAGAATGATCAAATACAATCGAACCAAAGTATATGTTGTTGCGATTTCTCTTTTTGTTATTAGTTTTTTTGGAGCTTTAAAAATAAAAACTTCGGGTAGTCTAACGGAAGACATGCCGAAAAA
Source organism: Flavobacteriales bacterium (assembly GCA_038202695.1). Taxonomy (GTDB): domain Bacteria; phylum Bacteroidota; class Bacteroidia; order Flavobacteriales; family Flavobacteriaceae; genus Flavobacterium. The sequence goes on along the minus strand of JBBRET010000011.1, from coordinate 33,712 downwards.
TACTGAATTTTTTAAAGATATTGTGTTCTTCGAAAAAGAGTTTGGTGGCGTTATGCCTTTAGAAATCACCATCGATACCAAACGAAAAAAGGGAGTTATGAAACTTGCTACCTTAAAAAAAATGGATGAACTTCAAAAAACCATTGATTCGATTCCGGAACTTTCAAAACCAATTTCAATTGTCAATTTAGTTAAGTATTCAAAACAAGCTTTCTATAACGGAAACCCTGAATATTATGATTTGCCAACATCACAAGAGCAGACTTTTATTTTGAGTTATGCAAAAAATGCCACTAAGAATACTCAGAAAGACATCATGAAAAGTTATGTTAGTAAAGATGGGAGCATTGCCCGAATTACTACTTTTATGAAAGACATCGGAACAGGAAACATGGAGAAAGTAGAAAAACAGTTGCTTGACAAAACCAATAAAATTTTCCCTTCTGATCGCTATAAAGTTACCATGACCGGAAAAGCTTTAGTTTTTGAAAAAGGAACAAAATACTTGCTCGATAATTTAGTCACCTCTTTATTATTCGCAATTTTCCTTATTTCGATGTTAATGGTATTCATGTTTCGTTCCTTTAAAATGGTGGTTGTATCGCTGATTCCAAATTTACTTCCGCTAATGATTACGGCCGGATTGATGGGCTATTTCGGAATTCCATTAAAACCCTCAACGATTTTAATTTTTAGTATTGCCTTCGGCCTTTCAGTAGATGACACCATTCACTTTTTGGCACAATACCGTCAAGAATTAACCAAATACAATTGGAGAATAAAAAAATCGGTTTTTGCCACTTTGAAAGAAGCCGGCGTCAGCATGTTTTATACTTCAGTCGTATTATTTTCAGGCTTCTCGATTTTTACTTTATCCAGCTTTGGCGGAACAGTAGCTTTAGGAGGCTTAATCGCGATAACATTATTATTCGGAATGTTGTCTAATTTGTTGTTGCTTCCATGTTTAGTTTTGACTTTAAATAAAAAACTGGCGAATGAACAAGAATTTATCCAACCCAAAATTGATATTTTAGAACGCGAAGAGAAAGAAGAAAACACTTCAAGTTAATTACGAATTAAATTATATTTGCACTAGTAAAAAGAATTAAAATGAAACATACAAAAGTTAAAAACTTACTAAATAGCGAAACAACGCTTTCAGAAGTAAATGCAAATGGTTGGGTAAGAACTTTTAGAAACAATCAATTTATTGCGTTGAACGATGGTTCGACCATTAATACTATTCAGTGTGTTGTTGATTTTGAAAACACCCCTGAAACAACTTTAAAAAGAATCACTACCGGAGCAGCTATTTCGGTTACTGGAGCATTGGTGCAAAGTCAAGGCGCAGGCCAGAAATACGAAATTCAGGTCACAAAACTTGAAATTCTTGGAGATTCTGACGCAGAAAAATTTCCGATGCAACCCAAGAAACATTCGTTGGAATTTTTACGTGAAAATGCACATTTGAGAGTTAGAACCAATGCTTTTGGAGCAATTATGCGGGTTCGTTCGGTTTTGTCTTTTGCGGTACATCAATATTTTCAAGAAAAAGGATTTGTGTATGTTAATACCCCAATTATTACAGGTGCTGATGCTGAAGGTGCTGGAGAAATGTTTCAAGTTACTTCATTGCCCTTAGACAATTTACCTAAAAATGAAGAAGGCAACATCGATTATAAAAAAGATTTCTTCGGAAAACATACAAACCTTACCGTTTCCGGACAATTAGAAGGGGAAACATTTGCCATGGCTTTGGGACAGATTTATACTTTCGGGCCAACGTTTAGAGCAGAAAACTCGAATACTTCTCGTCATTTAGCAGAATTTTGGATGATTGAACCTGAAGTTGCTTTCAATGATTTGAATGACAATATGGATTTGGCCGAAGATTTTATCCAATATGTTATTAAATATACCATGGATAAATGTCAGGACGATTTGAAGTTTTTGGAAGGTCGTTTGGCAGAGGAAGAAAAATCAAAACCGCAAGCAGAGAGAAGCGACATGCCCTTAATAGAGAAGTTAAACTTTGTATTAGAAAATAACTTCAAACGGGTTTCTTACACTGAAGCTATCGACATTTTAAGAGATTCTACTCCAAATAAAAAGAAGAAATTCCAATACATCATTAACGAATGGGGCGCTGATTTGCAATCGGAGCACGAACGGTATTTAGTAGAAAAACACTTTAAATGTCCGGTAATATTATTTGATTATCCGGCTAACATCAAAGCATTTTATATGCGTTTGAATGAAGACGGAAAAACGGTTCGCGCTATGGATATCCTGTTCCCTGGAATTGGAGAAATTGTGGGTGGTTCACAAAGAGAGGAACGTTACGATGTTTTAGTTGAAAAAATGAAGGCACTCGGTATTGACGAAGAAGAACTGTGGTGGTATTTAGATACACGCAGATTTGGTTCGGCTGTGCATTCGGGATTTGGATTAGGCTTTGAAAGATTGGTGTTATTCGTTACCGGAATGAGTAATATTCGCGACGTAATTCCTTTCCCAAGAACACCGCAAAACGCAGAGTTTTAAAATAGGTTAATCGTTTATTTGTTTAAACGATTAACCCATTAAACATATAAACGATTAAACGAAAAAATGTTAAAACAGTTTCTAAATCTAAAATTATCTCAAAAACTATCTCCTCAACAAATTCAGTTGATGAAGTTGATACAATTGCCTACGCAAGCATTTGAACAACGATTGAAAGAGGAAATGGTAGAAAATCCGGCCTTGGAAAGCGGTAAAGAAGAAGAGGATTTATATGAGAAAGACGAGTTTGACAACAATGACGAGTATGATGATTATGAGGGAAGCGAAAACATTGATGCCGCCGAAATCAACATCGACGAATATTTGAGCAATGATGAAACGCCCGAATATAAATTACAAACAAACAACTATAGTGATGATGATGAGGAATATACATCGCCCTTGGCTGCTGCAACAACATTTCATCAGGATTTAATCAATCAGCTGAATACTTTTATTTTAGCCGATGAAGAACGTGAAATTGCAGAATTCCTTGTCGGAAGCATCGATGATGATGGCTATTTACGCCGAGATGTTCAGGATATCGTTGATGATATGGCGTTTACCCAAGGTATTTATACCGATGAAAAAACAGTAGAGAAATTGCTTCATATTATTCAAGATTTAGATCCTGCAGGTGTAGGCGCAAGAAATTTACACGAATGTTTGTTATTACAACTTCGGCACAAAACTCCGACGGAATACGTTGATTTAGCAATCAACATTATTCAAAATGAATTCGATGCTTTTACCAAAAAACATTATGAAAAGCTATTGGCTCACTACGAAATCTCGAAAGAGCAACTCAAAAAAGCCATTGAAGAAATTGAGAAGTTAAATCCGAAACCAGGAGGTTCTTATGACACTAGCAATCGTGTTGTTGAACAAATTGTTCCCGACTTTGCTATCAGAATTGTAGATGGCGAATTAGAACTAACTCTTAATGGCAGAAATGCGCCAACATTGCATGTTTCCAAAGATTATCAGGAAATGATGCAAACCTATAAAGATTCTAAAGACAAATCGCATTCGCAAAAAGATGCAGTACAATTCATTAAGCAAAAGTTAGATTCTGCGAAATGGTTTATCGATGCCATAAGACAACGTCAGGAAACGCTTTATGTAACAATGAATGCCATCATGCATTTTCAAGGCGACTATTTTCTTGATGGCGAAGAAACCAAACTAAAACCAATGATTCTGAAAGATGTTGCCGATATGGTGGGTTTGGATATTTCTACGATTTCACGTGTGGCTAACAGTAAATATGTTGATACGCCATATGGCACTAAACTAATCAAAGAATTCTTTTCAGAATCTATGAAAAACGACCAAGGAGAAGATGTTTCTACCCTAGAAATCAAAAAAATCCTAAAAAACATAATTGAAGAAGAAGACAAAAACAAACCGCTTCCCGACGACCAATTGGCCGATCTTTTAAAAGAAAAAGGATATCCAATAGCCAGAAGAACGATTGCTAAATACAGAGATTTACTAGATATTCCTGTGGCTAGAATGCGAAAGAAGATTTAGGTTTTTTTGTTTCTATCTCAATTCCTATATTTGTTTGCAACATAAAAAGCACTTTGAAAAAAATCCTTCCCTTTTTTTCGTTCCTCTTTCATCCTATTTTCATTCCGCTTTTAGGGACTATTTTTTATGTGATTTTAGACAACCATTATTTAACTTTACCGCAATGTTTGATTCTTTTTTTACAAATAATCATCGTCACCATTTTTTTACCAGTTGCCTTTTTCTTTCTCTTAAAAACATTAGGAAAAGTAGATACCGTGATGCTCTCTGATATTTCGCAGCGTAAAATTCCTTTGTTGTTACAAATTATGTTGTTTGTTATTTTAATACAAAAAAGCATCACGATAGAGCGTTTCCCGAGTTTGTATTTCTTTTTTGTTGGAGGTATTTTAAGCGCAGTTGTTACCTTTTTGTTATTGTATTTAAAAAATAAAGCTAGCATTCATATGATTGGAATCAGTTCACTAACCGTATTTATTATTGGATTGAGCCTACAAAACCAAATTAATACCATTAATACTGTTGCTTTTTTTATTATAATGAATGGTGTTGTGGCCTCTTCGCGTCTTGTAATGAAAGCGCATACAAATAAAGAATTGGTAATTGGATTTTGTTGTGGTGTCATTCCACAAACTGTTTTGCTTTATTTTTGGCTATAAAATATAGAACATCAAACCAAAATTAGTCGTAATCATTTCAATCGTTTGACCCTCAATTTTTGCCGAAGATTTTAACAAGGGATTTAGTCCGTAATAGGCATAAAAATTCCATGTATTCCATCCTGCAGCTATGTAAACTCCGTAATGAAATTGGTTAAAATCTTTATTTTTAGATTGCTGGAAATTCCCAACCGAAGTTTCCGATCTATACTGGTCATATAAAAGATAGCTCAGTTTCACACCAGTATACACTCTCCAAAAAACATGACTGTCTGGTTTTGAATCGCGCCATCGGAGTTCAATTGGCAAATCGACAAAATGCAGTGTCCATTTGTTTTTTGAAAAAGAAATGTCTGAATTTAAAACTTGAAATGTATTGACTGTACCGGCTTCACGAATTCCCAAATTCTGATTGTATATACCTACTGAATAACCCAAACCTGCAGCAATTGCGACGGTTCGACTTTTGTTGATGGGCATGTCTCTTAGAAATCCGACACCAAAACCTGGAGAAATTTTGTTTTGTGCAATTCCATCCGGGCGTTTCTGTATCGCATTATAGGTAATGTTTACATAAAATTGATCTTCGCGATATAACGAATCTACAGCATCAAAATCGATTTCTTTTTGTTGCGCAAAAAAAGGCAACGTGATGAAAAATGTTATGATGAAAAGATAGATTCGCATAAAACTATTTTAAGGAAGAAAAGCAGAGAGGAAGGGATTCGAACCCTCGTTATGTTGCCATAAACACGCTTTCCAAGCGTGCGCCTTCAGCCACTCGGCCACCTCTCTATTGTGTTGCAAAGAACAACAAAATTTAGCAATAAACAAAGTCAAATTTAAACCATTTCACCTCGCAATGAAGTCTCAAAAATAGTTTTGAAAACAGTTGGCGCCACATGCTGACCCAAAAGATACATCAACTTTGTGATGGCCGCTTCCGTTGTAATGTCTTTTCCAGAAATTACCCCAATTTTCTTTAATTGGGTACTGGTTTCATATTGCCCCATATTAACACTTCCGCCTGAACATTGAGTGACATTGACAATGTACAATCCGTTTTTAATGGCTTTTTTTAAAGTATTAAGAAACCATACCTCTGTAGGTGCGTTTCCGGAGCCGTATGTTTCTAAAATAATTCCTTTAAGATTTGGAATTGAAATAATCGCTGATAAAACTGACTCATTAATCCCAGGAAACATTTTTACGATAACAACATTGTTGTCCAGGTTTTTATGAACGACTAATTTTTTGGTAGTTTGTTTTTGTAAAATCAAATTTGAATTAACATTTAAATGCACTCCCGATTCTACTAAGTGAGAATAATTAGGTGATGCAAAAGCGTTAAAATGTTCCGCGTTTATTTTTGTAGTGCGGTTTCCACGGTATAATTTGTATTCAAAATAAAGACAAACTTCCTGAATAACCGATTTCCCTTTTTGTTGTAAAGATGCAATTTGTATAGCAGTAATTAAGTTTTCTTTGGCATCAGTTCTTAAATCTCCAATAGGCAATTGAGAACCGGTAAACACTACTGGCTTACCCAAATTCTCTAACATAAAGCTCAAGGCAGACACTGAATAGGACATGGTATCTGAACCGTGAAGCACTACAAATCCGTCAAAATTACTGTAATTACTTTCAATGATTTCAGCTATTTCAACCCACTTTTCTGGATTAATATTAGAGGAATCGATAGGTTTTTTAAAAGAAATCGTTTCTATTGAACAATCCAAATGCTTAAGTTCTGGAATCTTTTCCAAAAGTTGTTTAAAGTTGAATGCTTTTAAAACACCTGTTTCAAAATCTTTAATCATACCTATGGTTCCACCGGTATAAATCAAAAGTATGTTGGGTTTAGACTGCATTCTCGTATTTCGATTTATTGACTACTGGATTGGCGTACATTGCTAAGAAATTTTCCAACATTTGCGTGTTGTTTTCATCGATTCTCATTTCTAATCTTCGTTCGAACAAAGACTTTTCATTTTCAGTGTAGAGATGGCTATAAGTTTTAGATTTATGCAATAAATCATAAGCAATATAGTTTGTTGGCCACAGTTTATAGCTTTGCAAAATCGAGTCATCTATAGCTTGTGCTACGGCTTGAATCTGTTTGTTGCTGTTGTCAAATTCGGATGCAATTGTGTCTAATTCTGTATCCAAAACAGCACCAACATGAATGTGAATGTGTTTCTTTTGACCAATGATACCGCTTAACAATGTAATGAAATCTTCATTTTTTTCTTTGATGTAAATTTCGTCATTGGCTTCCGCAATAAGTTGCGGCATTTTCAGAGCATCAGTCGGATCGTATTCATAGGAAATCGAAACAGGAACAATTTTTATTTTTTTAAAATATTCCATCAAATTATCTTCGCCTGACCCCATTCCAAGCATTTTCAATACGCCAGGATGCGTTGCGTCTTTCCCGTCTTTAGTTCTGCCTTCGCGCTGAGCAATCCAAACAGAACGATTTTCACGCAACAATAATTGACCGATATATTCTGCCATTAATTTAGAACTTTGCAACAATTCTCTGGGAGACAAACCACGTTGCACTAGAAAATTTCTATTCAATTTTGCTAGCGTATTCATAAAATCTCGCTTCACTAAATTATCGCCAATGGCAGAAGCAGTCATGACTAATCCATGTTCAAACAAACACGCATTCAATAAAGAAGTGTCTAAAATAATATCTCTGTGATTGGAAATAAAAAGGTATGAAGTGTTTTTATCTAATTTTTCAAAACCGGATGTCGACAAACCGTCAGAGCTCTTTTCTAACACTTTTTTTAGTGCTTTATAAATAAAATTACATTGAAAATCTCGAATAGAATGGGTTCTTTTCAGTTGTTCTTTCCAAATTTCATCACTTACATCAGGAAATGTAAAATTCATGATTGCCTTCATCATAGGATGATTTACGGAGGCACAAATTGCTTCATTTACTTCGGTATCATAAAACGGTCGAATTGCGTCAAATCTCTGCATGTTGGCTTACATTTTTGAAAGACAAAAGAACAAAAAAAAACTCAATTTTAGTGGATAATAACATTAAATCCCAAAAACATGCGCCGAATTTTGTGTAGTGATTTGGGCAATCTCCTCAATTGGTAAGTGGTAAATCTGGGCTAATTTTTCGGCAACTAATTTGGCATAACTACTTTCGTTACGCTTGCCGCGATAAGGCACTGGTGCTAAATAAGGCGAATCGGTTTCAAGGACAATGTGTTTCAAATCAATATCGTTTAAAAACTGGTCAATCTTTCCGTTCTTAAAGGTAGACACGCCTCCAATTCCGAGCTTCATATTCAAGTCAATCGCTCTTTGAGCCTGATTGAAATTACCCGTAAAACAATGAAAAATTCCAAATAAATCGCTAGCTTTTTCACTATCCAAAACATCAAAGACTTCGTCAAAAGCATCACGACAATGAATGTTAATAGCCAATTTATACTTTTTGGCCAATTGAATTTGGTGCTGAAAAGCGTGTTGTTGTATGCCTAAAGTAGTTTTATCCCAAAACAAATCAATTCCAATTTCACCAATGGCTTGAAACTTTCTTTTGGCCAATTCGGTTTCAACATGTGCCAATTCTTCTTGATACGTTTCAGATTTCACATAACATGGATGCAAACCCATCATCAAGAAAATATGTTCTGGAAATTGCGCTTCTAAATCATACATTCTTTGAGTGTATTTAGAATCAATTGACGGTACAAAAAAACGAGAAACTCCAGCATCAATGGCGCGTTGAATCATTTCGGTTCGGTCTTGGTCAAACTCTTCGGAATATAAATGGGTATGCGTATCGGTTAAAATCATTGGTGGGTTTTGAACCACAAAAGTAGCGAAAGAAAAAATAAGGCCTTTAAGAAATTTACTTAAAGGCCTTTAGATAATGAAATAGAGCCGGAATTTATTCCAATTTTTTGAGCAACTCTTGTGCTTTGTCATAATCTTCAGCATCAATAGGAATTTCTTTTAAATACAATTTACATTGGTCAAAATTTTCTTGTTTCAAATTCGATAATGCCAAATACCATAAAGCTTTCGTATTATAAACCGAAGTTCCGTCCTTGATTATTTTTAATAGCTTTTCTGCTTTAGTGTAATTTCTTGTTTCGATTAACGCTATCGCAAAGAAATAATCTGTTTCAGGAGATTTTGCGTTTCCAATTTTTTCGAATGCGACGATTGCTTGTGGATATTTTTTACCATTAAATGCTTCTTGTGCTTCTTTTAAATTGACATTTGCCTCACTTCGTTCCAAAAACATTGCAGTTTCGTGTTGGTTATAATCACTGTAATTTGGATTTCCTTGATTCATAAACCACAACCCAAAACCAATCACAAGAGATGCAGCAGCTGCATAATACCAAGGTTTAAACGCTATTACTTTGGCTTTTTGTTTGTCTGCGAAATTTTCCTTTGAAATAGATTCTAAGTTTTGTTTAAAATTGATAGTTTTTGCATCAAATTTATGTGCCAAAAACTGAGTTGCTTCTTTATACAACTCAAAACTTTCTTCCAATTGACTATCGGTTTTCAACTGATTTTCAAAGTTGCTTTTCTCATCGGAAGTCATTTCGTTGTCGAGATAGCTCTCAAAACGGATGTATATTTCTTCATTCATGACTTTACTGTTTTAATAGGTTGTATCGATTAGATTGTTGAATTAATTCTGTCAACTGACCTGTGCAAAGTGATTTTTTCTTTCTCACATAAGCATAAGTTACGTTCAATTTGGCAGCAACCTCTTCCATCGTTTTGGTGACAAAACTAAGTTTGAGTACTTCTTGACACTTATCGCCTAATTTTTGAAACATCTCATCAAATAAGGATTGTTTTTCGTCAAAAGCTTCGGTTTGGAATGCCATTTCTTGAACAGATTCATCTATAGATACATTTTCATCCTGTAATGTTACCTCTTTATTGGAAGATTTTTTGATTTCGTTTAACCAACGCCTTTTACACAATAGAAAAAAGTAAGCGTCAAATGGACATGTTAATTGCAACCCTTTAGTTTTAGCTTGATCATATATTGTAATTAATACTTCCTGAATAACATCTTGTGCCTGATCGTCATCTCCACTGTTTGTGCGGATGTAATTCTTCACTTTAGGCGCGAACTTCTTATATATAGATTGTATGATACCGGAATTGTTTTGAACTAATCCATCAATATAGATTTGATCTGGATGTGCGCTTTTTTCTGCCATAACTACCTTATTTATGGGCTAATTTAAAAATAAATATAGAAATGGGGTAACAAATGGGTAACACAATTTATATATCAATGTAAGTTCTTCAGTAAAGGTTGAAATTGAAAAAAAAGAATTTGAAATAAAATCAAATTTAAGGGTAACAAATTACAACACGAATTGATATAACTATATAAAACAAAAATTTAACAACTATAAAAACTTAGAAATCATGAAAACAGTAAAACAAAACACAGAAAAAAACACAATTAGTAAATTTTACCTTCTTTTAGTATTAGCAACAACAGTTGGTTTTGCTCAAGAAGAAAACCAAACGGTAGGAGTTGCGCAAACTCAAACAACTCAAGTTGAAACCGTGGTTAAATCAGAACCTGTAGAACAGGATGGATTAAAAACTAGAACCAAAAGCAACCAAACTAATGAAAGAACTACAAGACCAAATGGTCAAGATGATGGAAATCCTTTTCCACCTAAAAATCTTGTAAAAAGTGGTAAACCTTTTAGAGCAAAGTATGATATAAAAGCAAATAAAAAAGTATAAATTCAAAAACATAGGTAACAAAATCAACCCTAACTTAATATAACTATATAAAACAAAAAATTTAACAACTATAAAAACTTAGAAATCATGAAAACTACAATTAAAAAAATCGGATTATTATTTTTAACAGCAATTGCTTTAACAAGCTGTACTAAAGATGAAGTAACTACAACAACTGCTAAAATTGAAAATGTGTCACCAACAAACGGCAAATCATTTTCTGCAGATGAAGCTGCACAACCTATCAATTTTAGATGGACACCTGTTGTACCACAACCAAGAACTAATGTAACCTACAGATTGAAAGTATGGCAACTAATGCAAGGACAAAATGGCACTCAAGCAATGAGATTAAACGCACCAATAATAACAAAAGATGTAGACAATTTAACTGAAACCACAATCGCAGGTGAGCCTACTGGACCTTGTAAACCTCCTTATATGTGTAATTTTATCTGGTCTGTTGAAATAGTAAATGCAAATGGGACAACTGGCGTAACTAGCAATCCTAGCGTATTTTACTTCTAAAAATAAAAACCCCAAGTCTACCTAACTAGTACCGAATTAAATAAAAAAATAAAAACAATTAAAACATTAGAACACATGAAAACAAATTTAAAAAACATCGGATTAATCATTTTAGCTTCATTAGCTTTAACAAGTTGTAGTACAGACGATTCTTCAACTCCAGATTACAGACCAAGTACTGGACAATGGTATCAACTAAGAAATGAAGCATTAAACAACATCACTCAAAACTTTACTTTAATTGCTGAAAATGGTCAAACAACCTTTACAACAACGAATGGCGTTCAATTTACCATCAATGGAAATTGTTTGACAAAAAACGGAAATCCTGTTACGGGAACAGTAAATATTGAGTACGCCGAAGTATTTGATGCAGGAACAATGCTTGTTACTGATAAAACAACCATGGGAAAATTACCAAATGGCGATATGACTTTGATTAAATCAGGAGGCGAATTTTACATTAATGCTAAACAAGGTGGCATTCAACTTGATATTACTTGCCCGATGCAATTAATCATTCCAGCTTCACTTACTGGCGGATTACAAACTGGAATGTCTCTTTGGGATGGCGCAATTGACGTAGACGGAAACTTAGATTGGACAAGACAAGACAATCCAGGAGCTCAAGGCGGAGTATTTGGCGAAGGACAAGGTGCTGGTGCAGCTTATTATGCAACGCTAAATGATTTTGGATGGACCAATGTAGATAAATTTTATAGTGACCCAAGACCAAAAACTACAATTTTAGCTGGTGCACCAACGGGATATACTTTTCAAAACAGTGCAATTTATTTACACTATGACGGAGAAGGAAGTTCATTAGCTAAGCTAGACACTTTTAACGGAACCTATTTTAGTGAGCATTATGGTCAAATTCCAATTGGTCTAGCTTGTCACATCATATTTGTAACCGAAGAAAATGGTCAATACCGATATGCTATTAAATCAGCAACAATAGCAGCCAATGGAGTTTACACTTTTACCACCGCTGAAACTACTTTAGGTTCTGAAACACAAATGAAAGCAGCTATAAATGCCCTACCGTAAATAACCTACCTAAGTTTGTTTTTTATAAAAGTGGTGACTTGTTCACCACTTTTTGCTAATTTTATAAAGGCTAACCAAAATTTCTGATTATGAAGAGTTTAGTACTAATCTCATTTACTGTTTTATTTTTCGGATTTACAGAAACTACAATTGGTCAAACCAAAGTAAAAGACACGATTACTAGAAAAGCCACTATTAACTTTGATAAAAAAGGGAACACCGTTAATTTCCTAGCTCAAACACCACCTTTAAATCAAGTCGCTGGTGCACCAAAAGCCAATTATTCATTTTTTTGGGAATTTGGAGATGGAACGTTTAGTAAAAAAGTAACGCCTCAAAAAAAATATAAAAAACCAGGTGATTTTAAAGTAAATTTGAGTGTTACCAATAATTATGACAACGGAAAACCTCCTGCCACTCGACCAAAAACAGTAGCAATAAACGAAATTGTAGACACAAACCTTGATGATATTGCAACCTTGAACGACTCTATTTCTTTACAACTACTTGCCAATCGAGAACCGTTGCCCGATGAAGAAATGATAGTAGTTCTGCGATACCAAAACCCATTAGAATATACAACTAACGGAAAATTGTATTTGTTTTTTAATGATATAGAATTCAAAAACGACAACTTCAAATTAGTAGAAACTCGAACTCATTTTGGCGAAAAAGAAATTCAAGATAAATTAATTGCTACTGTCGATTACAAAAATGAAATTTACGAAAATATAGCTTCACTAGAACCTTATTTTATCACCAGAAAACGAAATAATATAGAAGACCAAAATTTAGATTTAACATTGGCTGAAAGTAAATTGCAATTTCGCAATTCTAAGGTTTTTGAATTTGACGGCATGAATTCTAAAGAGTCTAGAAATGTTTTTTTTACATTCAAAACCACACCACAAATGATAAAAGACACTTCGGCAACAGTCAGAATCCGTGGCGTTTTTATTCCAGATAGATCTTCAAAAAAACACGTAAAAAAAACACTTGAAATGGAAATTGTAACCTCACATGATCCTAATAAAATGTCGAGCAATGCGGCATTTATGAATTATCGATTAGTACGATTTAAAACCATCAACTTCAAAACTAGGTTTCAAAATGATGGTGAAGGTCCAGCAAAAACGATACGATTAGAGACTGATATTCCGAATATGTTTGATAAAAAAACATTAAAAATTGTCGATAGTTATCCCAAATGCCCCATTTGCCCAAAAGGCGAAGAGGTAACCTACAGTTGCATCGATACTATTATCAAAGCCAAACAAATTCATTTCACCTTTAAAAATATATATGTCCCAGGAAGCAATCAAAAAAATGTTACCGAACGTGATTCAACAAAAGGTTTTGTAAAGTATACCATGAAATTTGCAAAAGACTTTCACAAAGAAAAAACCATAAGTCGCACTGCCATTATTTTTGATAAAAATGAGCCTATAATTACAAATTATGCCGTTACCAAATTCCAACCAGGGATTTCTATTGGTGTTCGTGCAGGTTATAATCTTTTTTCAGAGCAAGAAAATTCAAAAAGCTATTTTTTAGGAGCAACTATTTCACCTTATAAATCCTATCGTTTCTATTGGCAATCCGAGCTTTATTACAGCTATTTTGAAAGTGGTTTTTCAAGTGAGACTGCATTTCAACAAACGCAATTTAATCCGCCAATTATTTTAAACAACGGAACTGTTTTTGACACAGGCTTTTCCAAAACTTCTTCGAGTTCAAAAACCACAAAAAATATCGCTGAAATAGTTCCTATTTCGCTTAGATACAACATTAATAATTTTGTTGGCGTTGGCGTTGGTCCACAATTTTCAGTGTTATTAAGTCAAACCGTTGAAAACGCTAATAGCAAGAGATATTATGAACCCATTTTTGACGCAACAACACCACCAAGACCTGGAAACGAAATTACATCATTGCGAGAAGACACTTCTGAAAAATCAAAAACGAATGCTTTCGAAAAAATGCAGTCGAGTGTTTTTGCAGACGTCACTTTAGGTTTTGCAAGAATTGGTCCAAGTCTCGGGATCCGTTATTATTTAAACTTTGAAAAAGATTTTAATTATTGGCAATTTTATGCCATTTGGAAGTTTTGATTTCATAGTAAAAGTAAATAAGATGTATAAACTTCTACTCCTTTTCCTTTTTACAACTGTTTCTTTTTCTCAAAGTAATTCTTTGGAAGATAAAATTTATACTTCTATTGATGCTTTTGTTGCGCACCCAAATGAGGAAAGTTTACAACGATTAGAAACATTTGAGAAAAACATTTCCCCTAAATCAAAATCAGAATTTCTGGCGCTTGTAATTTTAAATTGTAATAAAGCGTACTATCAAAATCAATTCGGAAATGTTCAAAAAGCAATTAAAAGTTACGAAAAAGCGTGGCAATTATTTCAAAAGAATGAGTTAGAAAATTATACTATCGTTGAATCGTGTTTACAACCATTGGGAAATTTATACACGATTATAGGTGATTATGACAGTGCCGAAAATACCATAAAGCAATATTTTTACATCGCAAATATCGAAGACAACGAGCAACAAAAATATGCTGCAGTATTGAATTTATCAAATGTATATCAAAACACAGGACGAGTTAATGAAGCAATTACTTTACTAGAAAAAACGGTTAAAAGGGATAAACTAACTTCTATTCAAAAAGGAATTTTACTTAATAATTTAGGGGCAAATTATATGTTGTTAGGAAATGGTTTGCCAAGAAAAGACAATCCTTTTCAATTAGCAGAAAAATGTTTTTTATCTTCAATTTCTTTATTAAAAAACGACAAAAAACAATCGGAAACTTTGTCAAATGCTTATCGGAATTTAGCTAAAATTTACAGTCAACAACAAAATTTTGATTTGGCAAATTCTAATATGGAGAAAGCTTCGAAAATTTTCATCAGCCAACCTACTATTGAGCCCAGAAAACAAGCGCAGTTGTACATTGATATTGCTCAGCTGAATTATCAACAAAGAAATTTTGAAGAAACTCAAATCACTATACAGTCTGTTTTTAAAATCTTAATTCCAAATTATTCAAAAGCAAAAACAATTCTTCCCAACAAAAATCAATTGTATGCAGAGACTGTTTTATTGGATGCCTTAGACTTGCAGGCTAAATTGTTTTTAGTCCAAAATCAACCACTAAAATCCTTAGAAAGTTATCAACTTGCATTTCATATTGAAAACTTATTTCAATCACTATTGGTGTATGAAAATTCAAAATTAATTAACCAAATTCGAAATCGAAATCGGACAGAAGCATGTATCTCTATTAACTATAGCCTGTATAAAAAAGAGAAGAATGTAATTTATATTGAAAATGCATTCGAACTCGCTGAAGCCACAAAATCGGGTATTTTGAAGCAAAGTGTAATCAATTCAAAAACACAAACTAAAGATGAGAAACTGATAATTGTGCAACTTCAAAAGTGGAATACTGCTATTATTAAAGAACAAAAAAACCTCGGTAATGCGGATATTTCAATTATTAATGAAGCGATTAGAAAACAAAATGAGTTGATGTTGTTATTGAAATCTAAAGAGGCAAAAATATTTGAAAAGAAAGTAGAAATAAGTAAATTGTATACTAAATTAGAAAAAGACAATGCTGTGTTTGTAGAGTATTTTTTCGGTAAAGAACAATTTTTCGTTTTCACTATTGAAAACTCAACTATAAAAATAGAGTCCGTAAACAACACCGATACAGCGACCCTAAAAATTGTACAGTTTATTGATTTTTTTAATAATGCCACTACTATTTCTAACAATCCAATTGCGTTTAATACTTTTTCAAATGTTGCATATCAAGTGTTGAAATTACCAAAAAAAAACAATCACAAAAACCTCATTATCGTTCCGGATGGCTTGATGACAATGCTGCCATTTGAGGCTTTGATCACAGAGAGAAGTTCTACTACTAATTTCGGCAAAATGCATTATTTGATTAATGATTATGCTATTGGTTATGCAAATGCTGCTTCGTTTTATTTGGAACAAAAACCATTTCATAAAACTACCGAATCGGTATTGGGAATTTTTCCTGTTTTTGCAAAATCAAGTTTAGAATTGACCTACTCTAAAAAAGAAAGAGATGCAATAAAAAGCAATTTTGATGGAAAGTATTTGAGTTCAGAAAAAGCAACATTTGCAAATTTTAAAAAAGATGCTGGCAACTATTCCATTTTACATCTTTCTACTCATGCATCTTCGGGAGACATAATTGAGCCAGCAAGCATCAAGTTTTATGATCAAGAAATTTTGTATTCTGAGTTGTATAATCTTGACATAAATCCTGATTTAGTTGTTTTAAGTGCTTGCGAAACCGGAATTGGAAAACTTTACAAAGCTGAGGGTTCAATGAGTATTGCCCGTGGATTTCAGTTTGCTGGAGCTCAAAATTTACTTTTTTCATTGTGGAAAGTAAACGATTATACTACTTCTGTTGTGATGGAGAATTTCTATAAAAATATTAAAAAAGGGAATTCCTATTTTGAAGCAAATCATCAAGCTAAACTTAATTTTTTAGCTGATGATAAAATTCCAAACGCAAAAAAATCACCTTATTATTGGAGTTCGTTTGTCTATTATGGTACACTAGAAAAGAAAGCTTCCCCCAATTATTTTCTCTATATTTTAATTGGTATCTGCCTAATTGCTTTATTTTTGTTTTACAGAAAATTTTATGAAACAACTTCAAGACATTCTCAAAAAAGAAAAGTATAAAAAAATTAGTTTTAAAGTTTCAAAAACCCAGCATTTATTGATTAAAGCTATTATTAACGGCGTTTTGGGGAATTTTATCTTAGATACTGGTGCTTCCAATAGTTGTGTGGGTTTTGAAGGCATTGAATTTTTTAATCTCAAGGCCGGAAAATCAAAAACCAAAGCTGCTGGAGCTGGAGCTACAGGAATGTTTACACAATTAGCAAAGAACAATTCGCTTCAAATTGGCCGCTGGAAGACTACTGATTTACAGTTGATTATTTTTGATATGACACATGTAAATGAAGCATTGCAGCAACACAAAGCCAAGGCAGTTCATGGTATAATTGGTGCCGATATTTTATTAGAAGGAAAAGCAATTATTGATTATTATAATCATTGTTTGTATTTGAAGTAAAATGTTTTTTGAGTGAATAATAAGCAATAACTGTACTCACTAACATCAAAATGCTTCCCAAAATAAATGGCGCTCCTGGTAGTTTGAATGGCGCTTCATCATGAGTGAAATAGTAAAAACTATTGGTCATTAAGGGAGGTCCAATAATCGCTGAAGCACTCATTAAACTCGCCATTGTCCCTTGAATTTCTCCTTGTTCATTTGCTGGAACTTTTGACGAAACGGTAGCTTGCAATGCCGGACCAGCGATTCCTCCTAAACAATACGGAATTAAAAATACAAACATCATCCAACTTTGGGTCGCAAAAGCAAAAAGTAACATTCCGATAGTGTAAAGCGCTAAACCAATGTAAATGCTTTTTTCATTTCCTAATCTCGGACTTGTCCATCGGATTAATCCACCTTGCACAATTCCGACCAAAAGCCCAACTGCTCCTAGAGAGATTCCGACCATTTTTTCGTCCCAATTGAAACGATACATGGTATAAAAACTCCAATTGCTATGAACAGCATGCGAACCAACATAGAGAAGAAATATGGCACTAATTAAACCTAGTAACGTTGGATGCTTTTTCAATCTAGAAATTGCCGTAATTGGATTGGCTCGTTTCCATTCAAATGTTCTTCTGTTTTCTTTTGACAGCGATTCTGGTAAAATAAAATAACCATATAAAAAGTTTAAAAAACACAAAATTGCTGCAGCATAAAAAGGAACTCTAGAGCCAAACTGACCCAATAATCCACCGATTACTGGACCAATAATAAATCCGAGTCCAAAAGCAGCTCCAATCATTCCGAAGTTTTTCGCTCTGTTTTCGGGCGTGCTAACATCCGCAATATAAGCAGATGCTGTCGTAATGCTTGCGCCTGTTAAACCTGCAATAATTCTTCCCACAAAAAGCCAAATAATCGTTGGTGAAAAAGCCAATAAAAGATAGTCTAAAGCAAAGGCAAAAAGCGAAATCAAGATTATGGGCCGTCGACCGTATTTGTCGCTTAAATTTCCAATTAATGGAGCAAAAACGAATTGCGTTATGGCATAAGCAAAAGTCAACCAACCTCCATATTTTGATGCTTCGCTGATGTCGCCATGAATAAGTTCCGCAATCAATTTGGGTATCACCGGAATGATGATTCCCCAACCCGTAATATCAATAAGCATCGTGATAAAAATAAATCCTATCGCAGCTTGTTTTTGGTCTTTTTTCATTTATGCTGAATTTATTTCCGTAGCTCAATTTCTGGGCGTTACCACAAGGGTCGGGCTTTTCGTTCCAATCTTTTGCAAAAAACAAAAGGATTTACACTGCAATCCCTAACGCGGAATGCAAATAAACGAAAAATCCCGCTTCAAAATGAAACGGGATTTAAATATATAGGCGCCTCGGTCGAGGCGGAAAAAACGTTACAGCTCTAAAGCCTTCTTAACGTTGTTGTCCATCAATAATTCTTCTGGTTTTTCTAAGGCTTCTTTCACAGCAACCAAGAAACCAACAGACTCACGTCCGTCAATAATTCGATGATCATACGATAAGGCTACAAACATAACTGGTGCAATTACGATTTGACCGTTTTTAACAATCGCTCGTTCTACCACATTGTGCATTCCTAAAATACCCGATTGTGGCGGATTAATAATTGGCGTGCTCAACATGCTTCCGAAAACACCTCCGTTTGAAATGGTGAATGTTCCGCCCGTCATTTCATCTACAGTGATTTGTCCGTCACGTGCCCGTATTGCCAATCTTTTGATTTCAGCTTCTACTCCGCGGAATGATAATGTTTCTGCGCTTCGCATAACTGGAACCATTAATCCTTTTGGACCAGAAACTGCAACAGAAATATCACAGAAATTATAGGAAATTTTCTCTTGCCCGTCAATCATTGAGTTAACATCTGGATAGAGTTGTAATGCTCTAGTAACTGCTTTGGTGAAGAACGACATGAACCCTAATCCTAATCCGTGTTTGGCTTTGAATTCTTCTTTATATTGTTCCCGTAACGCGTAAATGGCTGTCATATCCACTTCATTAAACGTGGTTAACATGGCGGTTTCATTTTTAGCAGATACCAATCTTTCCGCTACTTTACGACGCAACATAGATAATTTACTTCTTTCAGAACCACGGTTTCCACCAGTTGGAGTTCCCATAGACGGCACAGCATTTACTGCGTCATCTTTGGTAATTCTACCTCCTTTTCCAGTAGCAACAACATCTGCGGGTTGGATATTTTTTTCGTCTAATATTTTCTTAGCTGCCGGCGATGGCGTTTGAGCAGCATAAGATGCCTCAGCTACTGGCACCGCTTTGACCTCTTGCTTTTTTGGAGCCTCAACAGTTGGCGCCGCTTTAACCTCTTCTTTGGCTGCAACAGGACCACTTGGTTTGGCTGCACTAGTATCAATTAAGCATACAATGGCACCCACAGCCACAGCATCACCTTCTTCAGCTTTTAGGGTAATGATACCGCTAGCTTCAGCTGGCAATTCTAAGGTTGCTTTATCAGAATCAACCTCAGCAATGGCTTGGTCTTTTTCTACATAATCGCCATCTTTTACCAACCATGTTGCGATTTCAACTTCTTTTATCGATTCGCCCGGTGAAGGGACTTTCATTTCTAAAATCATCCTAATTATATTTTAAATTATGAATTTTAAATGTTGTTATATTTTTAGCCCCGATTGCAGTGAAAATCTCCCGATTTTTCATCGGGAATTGCAATGGAAAGCGGGACCTGGCTGCCGGCAGGAATAGCTCCTAAAACTCTGAAATAAATTCAGAGAAATTAAATTCAGGATACATCCTAATTATTGAAACAAATTTTTATCAAAAACCATTCTGATGGCATCGGCGTGACGTCTTTTGTCTCTGGTATGACTTCCTGCGGCTGGTGCAGCATAAGCTTTACGTGATGCTAATCTCCATTTTACCAAATCGAAATTCATCAACATATAACTGTAAGCTCCCATATTCTTCGGTTCTTCTTGTGCCCAAACGAAATCGTCCGCATTTGGATAACTCGCAATAATCGACTTTAATTGATCAACTGGTAACGGAAACAACTGCTCGAGGCGAACAAAAGCTACGTCGTTTCTGCTTAATTTTTCTCTTTCGGCTAAAATATCGTAATAAAATTTTCCGGTACAA
Organism: Flavobacteriales bacterium; assembly: GCA_038202695.1. Lineage (GTDB taxonomy): Bacteria > Bacteroidota > Bacteroidia > Flavobacteriales > Flavobacteriaceae > Flavobacterium. The sequence continues at coordinate 13,334 of JBBRET010000011.1, read as the reverse complement.
AAAACCACCGTTTTTACTTTTTTCTTATCAACTGATGCATCATCAATTGTTTCTTGGAAACTTCCATTGAATAAATCTTCACGAGTAGAAACGCACAATGGGTGACGCAATAAACTTTTTGGCGTGAATACTACTAATGGTTTTCGGAATTTCGTTTTCATTTGGCGGCGAAGCAGGTGAAAGAAATTGGCTGGTGTAGTACAATCGGCGACAAACATATTGTGACGAGCACAAAGTTGCAAGTAACGCTCCATTCTTGCAGAAGAGTGTTCTGCACCTTGTCCTTCGTAACCGTGAGGCAATAACAATACGATTCCGTTTTGGTTGTTCCATTTATCTTCCCCGCAGGAAATGTATTGGTCAATCATAATTTGGGCACCATTAGAGAAATCCCCAAATTGTGCTTCCCAAATCGTCAATGCATTTGGATTGGCTAAAGCATATCCGTAATCAAATCCTAAAACACCATATTCTGAAAGTAACGAATTGAAAATATTGAATTTCCCTTTTTTACCTTTAATTGCCTCTAATAAAACAACTTCTTCTTCGCTATCTTCTACTTTTACAACGGCATGACGGTGCGAAAAAGTTCCTCTTTCAACATCTTGTCCGGAGACACGAACGTCATATCCTTCGGTCAACAAGGTTCCGTATGCCAAGGTTTCAGCTGTTCCCCAATCGATAACATCATTATCATACATCGTTTTCCTATCGACTACAATTTTAGATATTTTGTTGATGAATTTTTTATCTGAAGGCAATGTTGAAACTGAAACGATGATTTCATCTAATTTTTTATGATCAAAAGTAGTGTCTACTTTTTTTAGCATTTCTTCATCTGAAACCTGTACATAACCTTGCCATTCATCTTGCATAAATGGTTTGATAATGGTTAAGTCTTTTTTACGGGAAGCCGTCAGATTTTCGTCTAACTTTTCTTTGTAATCATTTTCAATTTTAGTCAAATAAGACGCGTCTACAATGTTGGCAGCAATTAATTTCTCGGCATAAATATCTCTTGGATTTTGATGCTTTGCAATCAATTTATATAAAACGGGCTGGGTAAATCGTGGCTCATCACCTTCATTATGTCCGTATTTTCTATATCCTAATAAATCGATAAACACATCACGTCCAAACGCCATTCTAAAATCTAACGCAAAAAGCATGGCATGTACCACAGCCTCTACATCGTCTGCATTAACATGAAGCACCGGTGACAAAGTAACTTTGGCCACATCTGTACAATAAACCGAAGAACGTGCGTCTTGATAATTGGTTGTAAATCCAACTTGATTGTTAATCACGATGTGAATTGTACCCCCTGTTTTGTATCCGTCTAATTGCGCCATTTGCACAATTTCATATACAATTCCTTGTCCGGCAACTGCAGCATCACCATGAACGGCAATGGGCAGCACTTTAGAGAAATCGTCTGGAAAATATTTATCTTGTTTAGCTCGAGTAATTCCTTCAATCACGGCACCAACAGTTTCTAGGTGTGATGGATTGGGAGCTAAATTAATATTGATTTTTTTACCTGATTTGGTATTTCGTTCTGATGTTAAACCCAAATGGTATTTTACATCTCCATCGAAATATTCTTGATCGTAATCTTTTCCGTCAAATTCAGAGAAAATATCCTGAGTTGGTTTTCCGAAGATATTGGCTAACACGTTCAAACGTCCTCTGTGTGCCATTCCCATTACAAAATGAGCCACGCCTTTTTCGGCTGCCGATTCAATCAAAGCATCTAGTGCCGGAATCAAGCTTTCGCCACCTTCGAGAGAAAATCGTTTTTGACCTACGTATTTGGTATGCAAAAAGTTCTCAAATGACACGGCTTCATTCAGTTTGCCCAGGATGTGCTTTTTTTGGTTTTCATCAAAATTCGGAAGGTTATCATTGATGTTGATTCGGTTTTGAATCCACTGAATTACATCCGGCTTTCTCATGTACATGTATTCAATACCAATGTGTTGGCAATATACATTTTTAAGATGGGCAATGATTTCCTTTAGTGATTTGGGTTGATGACCCAATACTTTAGCTGCGTCAAAAACGGTATCTAAATCAGCTACTGATAATCCGAAATTTTCTAAATCTAAATTGGGAACATACAGTCTTCTCTCACGTACCGGGTTTGTTTCGGTAAACAGATGCCCACGTGTTCGGTAGCCGTCAATCAATTTCAATACATCAAACTCTTTTTGAAGTTTGGCTGAAACCTGTCCGTTTGCCGGAACAGCAGCAGCATAATGTGCCAATTCTGATACAGCATTTTCTTCGTTATACGTTGACATCCCAAAGTCAAAACCCTGAAAAAAGGATCTCCAACTTGGCTCCACGCTATCTGGATTTTGAAGGTATTGGTCGTATAATTGGGCGAAAAATTCGGTATGTGCTGCGTTTAAAAAGGAAAACCTATCCATATCTTACGAGTAAATAATCTTTGTGTTAGAAAATCAATTGCAAAAGTATGATATTTGTAATAATCTTTCAATGTTTTTAATACATTTATATCGCTAATTAAATATATACTACCATGAAAAAGAATACTATCAAAACACTAACGAGAGTAATGTTGTTGATTGTACTATTTCTTCAAACTACAGTTGCTTCTGCGCAAGAAAAACCACTACCAAAAGCTAAAACAGGTGCTTTTTGGGAGAATGTACAATTTGGCGGTGGTCTTGGTCTGGGAATTGGAAATGGCTATACCAACATTACTGTTGCTCCAAGTGCCATTTATAATTTTAATGAGTATATCGCTTTAGGAACGGGTATCCAATACAGTTATCTGAAACAGAAAAACTATTATTCTTCAAATGTTTTTGGTGCTAGTTTAATTGGCTTATTCAATCCTATTGAAGAAGTTCAGCTGTCTTTAGAAGTTGAGGAAACAAATGTTAACAACCGCTATTTTGATTTAGGCGGCAATTTGAATCGCAGTTTTTGGAATACGGGTTTGTACCTTGGCGGAGGTTACCGTCAAGATAATATTATTGTCGGCGGAAGAATCAACGTGCTTTTTGACAAAGAAAAAGACATTTATGGCAGTGCGTTTATGCCGTTTGTTAGAGTGTTTTTCTAATATTTAATCAATTCCAATAAGCAGTATCTTTTAAAAATCGATTCATAAAAAAGGGAATAGTTTGCATCAAAAAGGTAGTTAGCACCAAATATTTTGACTACCTAAAAAACAATTAATTACTGCTTCACAACTTTAAATTCTCCTGTTTGATTTTCAGATTTTATTTTTACAAGATATATGGAACTTGCTAAATCGGTCATTTCAATACTAACATTAGTTGAATTGAGTGTTTCACGAATTAAAAGTTGCCCTAAAATGTTATAAATTTCTATAGAACTGATTAGATTATTATATGAAATTTGCAGCACAGAAGTTACTGGATTTGGATAAAATTTCAAAGACTTCCTCTCGATAGTGTCCGCACTTAAAGTAACCGACACAGTAACGGGGAACGGTTGACTTCTGCATTGACCGTTATCATTTACAGCATAATAAGTTGTTCCATCAACTAAAGCTAAATTTGATGATAATGCATTAACGTTTGCCAAAGCATCTTCTACAGTAGCAAACCAAATTACGTTTGATGGACTAATTACAATGTTTGCAAGTGTACTACTATTTCCCAAAGTTTGATTTGAATTTCCAACAGGCGAAGCAATTGGATTTATAGTAATATTTATACTTGTTGTCTCAGCGCATTGTCCGAGGATGGGAATGAAAGTATAAGTAGCTGTGGTTTCAGAATTTAAAGGCGGTTCCCAAATACCTTGTATCCCGTTTTCTGATATAACGGGTAAGGCCGGAATTGTGGCTCCTTGACAAAACACATTCGGAAAATCGAAAGAGGGCGTAATACTATTGAAATCGTGACCTGAAAAACCCCATGCTTTGTTCAATGTTAAATTAGTAACAGCACTCTGGGCTTCTGGACCGTAATTCATAAAAGTGGCACCTAAAATTTTATTAGTTGGTGTATTGGGATTGTTACTCCAATCAATTAATGTTTGCGAATAATTTTTGCAATCCAATCCCGATCTATCAAACATTTGGGTTAAATTGACATTTGCATTTAAATCCCAATTCCCAAGACTATAATTAAATGAATTTGACCTTAAAAACATCCCCGACAGGTTAGTAACATTGGCGGTGTTCCAGTTTTGAATACTATTACTGCCACCGTTGGTAAAAGCATAAGGATCTTCAACTTGAAAAGTCACTAAATCATTGGCAAACATTCGTGCCATATTGGTAACATTTGTTGTATTCCAATTTCCAATATTTTGATTGAAAGCATTTGCCTTTTGAAACATTTCTGACATATCAGTCACATTTGCAGTATTCCAATTCCCAATATTCTGATTGAAGTTTATGGCTCCTTTGAACATTCCAGACATAGTAGTTACAGAACCAGTATTCCAATTACTAATATTTTGATTGAATGTCATAAATATACCTCCCAATCCAAAAGCTCCAAACATTCCTGCCATGTTATTTACATTTGCTGTATTCCAATTTCCTATGTTTCTATTAAATGCGTATGCTCCTTTAAACATGTTTTCCATGTTAGTTACATTTGCCGTATTCCAATTACTCATATTTTGATTATATACTGAAGCGCCCATAAACATGCTCGACATGTTGGTTACATTTGAAGTATTCCATAAACTTAACGACTGATTAAATTCATAACAATCCTTGAACATTCCGGACAAGTTCGTAACATTTGAAATATTCCACGCATTAAGATTGAAGGGGGAATTAAGACCTTGACAAAAATAAAACATGTTCGCTAAACTTGTAACTTGCGTTAAATTTGGAATATCAGTCGCCGTAACTTGCAGGGTGCTTTCTCCTATAAAAGCATCTTCCATACTACTCCACACTACACTTCCCCACTGATTAACATCTTCTAATGATTGAAAAGAAGAAAAAGGAACTACTCTAAATCTTTTAAAATTTTGCGGCTGAATAAGTAATCGAATGCCCGTTGCAGCAGGCAATCCTGATATGGTAACATCAGGACCAATAAAAGTACCCGAACCTGAAGCTGGTGGCGCAGGGGAAAGTGTTTGCCAAGTGTAAGCAACAGGTCCAGTGGTGGTTGCTGTAAAAGAAATAGTTGTTATATTTAATGGCTTACTCCATGTAGTAATAAATTCTTGTGCTACAGCAACTTGACACACAAAGCATAACTGTAAAATTAAGAGTAGGGATTTTTTCATAGGAAATGTTTTTATAAAATTATTAAAAAAATAATACCCTATAAATAAACAGTTGTTAAATTTTTACGGTAAATAACTTTAATACTTATTCCGAAACCATACTTTCATCCATTCTCGTTTTAAAATCAAGAAAGAAACTTGTTCAGAAAGCACTGCGGTATCAGCGCCGTCTAATTGTTTCAGATTTTCTTCGGGAACGTCGATGATGTAGAGTAAGTTGAGTAATTCGGTGTATTTGTATTGAATTAGTCTGTAGATTTTTTCGTGAAGCTGAATTTTTAATGCTACCGGACTTGTGCTTTGCGGAATATCTATTGCTTCATTGGCTAAATTGAAATCTTTATTAAGTTGTTCAATTAATTTGAAATACAAGTTTTCTTTTTCGGCTTCCGAAAGTAAATGATCTGATGATATGGGTGTAATAAAATTCATTTTGTGTGTATACTTTACTTTTTTTTATCCCAATACGCAATTATTTTAACCAATAACACATCGCCACCAGCATAAAAAAACACTGCGCCCATTGGCGGATTTACCGTAGAAATAATACCAAAGGTTTTAGAATACCAGGTCCAACATTGAAAATAGGTTCCTACCATTTCTATAAAGATAACGCAAAGCGCAATAAAACAATACAAATTTTGCCATCGTTTCCTTTTTAAAAGAAAAAAGAAAAAGGCTCCAAAAAGTAAAGAGAACTGATCATTGAGTCCGAATCCAACAGCACAAAACAACAGTATAAAGAATGTTATAAAGAAAATCCGAATGCTTTTTTCATTTTTAATGGCCCATTTTGTCGAAGCAAAAATAAATCCTGAAGCATATACAATAGCATGTCCAAAAGGAACATACAATGGAATAAAATCAGTTCTATACTGATACAATCCTAAAATTTTACAAAAAATAATCTCACCGATATAAGAAAGCGGCACCATGACCAGCATGAGTTTTCTTAAGGTAGCATTGGCAGTGAAAAATAATAATCCAAAATAAAGTAGCGCTAAAACATTGGTAATTCCTCTTGCATCAAAATAGTGATTTGTGAAAAGCACAGAATCAATTCCCAAAGCTACTATTGTAAAAATGGTGAAGAAAAAAGCCAATATTACTTGGACTTTCGGTTGGTGATTTTGGTTGTTGAAAAAATAAGTTATGCTCATTTAATGTTATAAAAACAGCTAATTTCTATACGCTTCTGCTCATTAGGTTTTGACCAAAAGCTTTTAAAATTGCTTTTTTATCATCACTAATATTAATTTTATCTAAAGTCTCAAAAGCTTTGAAAGTGTACTCTTCTATCGATTTTTGAGTGGCTTCACTGGCTCCTGATTGATTGAAAATTTCTTTAACTGAATTGATTTTATCAGTATTATCGCTAGGCTGAATTGAAAATAAATGGAGTAACTGTTCTTTTCCGGCAGCATTAGAAAACTGCATTGCTTTTAAGTATAAATAGGTTTTTTTGTTTTCGATAATATCGCCACCTACTTGCTTTCCGAAGGTTTCTGGATTTCCGAAAGCATCTAAATAATCATCCTGTAATTGAAACGCAATGCCTAAATTTAATCCAAAATCATAAATTGCATTTGCGTTTTCTGTCGAAGTTTCAGCAACTATCGCACCCATTTTCATTGCGGCACCAACCAAAACTGCAGTTTTGTATTGAATCATTTTCAGGTATTCCGGAATCGTAACATCATCACGCGTTTCAAAATCAACATCATATTGCTGACCTTCACAAACTTCTAAAGCTGTTTTACTAAATAATTTGGCTAATTCTCTAAAAACCAATGGCTCGTAATCTTCAAAATATTGATAGGCTAAAATCAGCATAGCATCACCTGATAGAATTCCGGTATTCAAATTCCATTTTTCATGTACTGTTTCATTGCCTCTTCGCAAAGGCGCATCATCCATAATGTCATCGTGAATCAACGAAAAATTATGAAAAACCTCAACAGCAGTAGCAGCTGCCAATGCTTTATGACAATCCATATCAAAAACTTCTGCCGCCATTAAGGTCAAAACCGGGCGCAATCGTTTTCCGCCAAGCGAAAGAATATAGCGAATAGGTTCGTATAAATTATTAGGCTCATTTTTTAATTCTAATGATTCAAAATGGGCTATGACTAGCTGTTGATAATGGGAAATAGCGTGCATATAAAAATATTTTCGGTAAATTTAGGCTATTCTCACGGTTTTACAAAAGTGTGAATTTTTCCCAATGTTAAATTTTAGTTAATACTTTGGAAACTATTTTAGTGTTAATAGTTTCCAACTTATTTTTGCATCCTATTTTTAACATCTTATGAAAGATAAAATCATCAAAAGAGCGACCGACATGTTCTTAAAGCTTGGCTTTAAAAGTGTTACTATGGATGATATAGCTTGTGACATGTGTATTTCTAAAAAAACGATTTACAAGTATTTTAGTAACAAAGAAACGTTAATTGAAGAAGGCACCGAAGTGATTCATCAAAAAATCCATTCGCTTATGGAAGAAGTAATTTCACAAAATCACAACGCCATAGCCGAAAATTTTCAAATACGAGAAATGTTCAAAGAAATGTTTCAGTCGTTTGACCATTCACCCGCTTATCAACTTAAAAAACATTATCCCGAAATTTATCATAAAATGATGGCTAATGAAATTGAAGATTGCAGTCAACTGTTTCGACATAATATTGAAAAAGGAATTTCGGAAGGTTTGTATCGCCCAGATACGGATATTGAGCCAGCAGTAACATTTTACTACACCTTAATTTTTTCTATCAATGAAAATACAATGCTCGAAAAAGATGCCTACCAACTTGAGGCCAAAGCTCTAGAATACCATACTCGCGCTATTGCTACGCCAAAAGGACTTTTAGAATTACAAAAACAATTACAAATTCTCAATACTTAATCATCAATTTATGAAAAACAAGTTTTTACTAACACTGCTTTTGCTTGTCGGTCTACTTCAGGCTCAAGACCAAAAAGAAGCCTATTCTTTTAGTTTGCAACAAGCAATAGATCATGCCTTAGAGCATAATTACACTGTGATTAATGCCAACAGAGATATAGCGTCTGCCAAACAAAAAAAATGGGAAACAACAGCTGCTGGTTTGCCTCAAATTAATGCCGGTTTAGATTATCAAAATAATTTCGAACTGCAAAAATCTGTAGTGCCAGCGGAATTTTTTGGGGGAAATCCGGGCGAATTTACTGAAGTTGCCTTTGGAACCCGACACAATATGAATGCTCGTGCTTCGCTCAGTCAACTGCTATTTGATGGCTCTTACATTGTAGCGCTTCAAGCCTCTAAAACGTATTTAAAATATTATGTAAACGCAAAACAAAAATCCAATACTGAAATCAAAGAAATAGTAATCAATGCATACGGAAACGTATTGTTGGCTAAAGAAAGTATTGCTATTCTTGAAAAAAATAAAACTACTTTATCCAAAACGTTATTCGACACCCAAGAAACCTACAAAAATGGATTGATAGAAGAGGAAAATGTAGAACAATTGCAAATCACGTTATCTTCTATTAACAGTAATCTGAACAACACCAATAGATTATTAGCTATCGCGACCAAAATGCTAAAATATACTTTGGGAATAGATATCAATGCCGATTTGACTTTAACTGATAAACTAGACAGTCTAAGTACTTCTAATTTAGATTTGGCTTTGGGACAGGGTGCATTTGCTGTAAATGAAAACATTGATTATCAAATAGCGACGAACTTTACCGAACAACGTACTTTAGAGTTGAAATTACAAAAAAGCAAAGCTTTACCGTCATTGGCTGCCAATGTAAACTTTGGATACAACGCCTTTAACAACCAATTCAAATTTTTTCAACAAGACCAAAAATGGCTGAATTACTCTAATCTTGGGTTGAGTTTAAACGTGCCCATTTTTAGCAGCTTCGGTAGACATGCCAAAACGCAACAAGCCAAAATTGCTTTAGACCAAGCCAAAACACAATTGACTCAAGCAGAACAACAACTGAAATTGCAATTCGAAAAAGCCAAAAGTGAGTACGAATTCAGCATAGAAGAATATGCAACTTCCAAAACGAACTTAAACCTAGCGGAACGTATCGAAAAAAAGCAAGAAATCAAATTTACCGAAGGTTTATCCTCAAGTTTTGACTTCAGCGAAGCACAAAGACAATTGTACACTGCACAGCAAAGCTACTTACAAGCAATGGTAAATATCATCAATAAAAAAGCTGCATTAGAAAAAATATTAAACAAAAACTAACTTATTACAGATGAAAAAAATAATAATAGTATCCGCATTATCGCTAGTTCTTTTTGCCTGCTCTAACGGAACAAAAACAGAGAGTATTGAAGACTTAATAAAGAGTAAAAACATTAAAGCACTCAACGAAAAAAAATCAGCACTTCAAACAGAAATTGCTCAAATTGAAGCTGGTTTAGCCACTTTTGATGTAAAAACAGAAGAAGCTTTAGTTTCAGTTTTAACACTAAAAGATACTCTTTTCAATCATTATCTTGACATTCAAGGAAATGTTGATACTAAAGAAAATATTTTAATTCAACCCGAATTTAGTGGAACCTTGACCACATTAACTGTTAACGCTGGTGACCGAGTTTCAAAAGGGCAAATTCTAGGAAGAGTTGACGATGCCGGAATGAGTGCGCAACTCGCCAGTGCTCAAAATCAATATAGTTTGGCGAAAACTACATTTGAAAGACAAAAGAATCTTTGGGACAAGAAAATTGGTTCTGAAATTCAGTACCTACAAGCACAAACACAAATGGTTTCGGCTCAAAAAGCGGTAGCTCAAATCAATGCCCAATTAGCAAAAACCGTTATTCGCGCCCCATTTTCTGGAACTATTGACGAAGTATTTGCAGAAAAAGGTCAAGTTGTAGCACCAAGTGCAAGTGGTTTAATGCGAATCGTAAATCTTGGGAACATGTTCGTTTCAACTTCGGTTCCTGAAACCTACATTGGAAAATTAAAACTAGGCGATCAGGTTGATGTTTTCTTGGCCTCTTTGGGCAAAACCTACAAAGGCAAAGTACGTCAGGTTGGAAACTTTATCAATCCCAATAATAGAAGTTTTGGAATTGAAGTTAGCGTTCCAAATCCAGAAAACTTATTGCGTCCAAACCAAGTTGCTAAGTTAAAAATCATCGATTATGTTAGCAAAGATGCCATCGTAGTTCCAACGAACGTCATTCAGGAAGATGGAAAAGGGGATAAATACATTTATGTTGTAGAAGGCAGCAACGGAAAAACCGGAAAAGCTAAAAAAGTTATTGTTGCGGTAGGAAAATCATCCGATAACGTTACCGAAATTTTAAGCGGTTTGTCTGCTAATGATGTAATTGTTACTGAAGGTGTAAATACTATTTCAGAAGGAATGAAATTGAATTTTTAATATCAAATATTAGATGTTAAACTTAAAAAATTTAATATCTGAAATCTAAAATCTAATATTTAAATGTCGCACAAAAACAAAGAATTTGGTATATCCAGTTGGGCTATTGACAATCGTGTCACGGTTTACATCATAACATTGCTTATTGTAGTTATGGGAGTATCCGCTTACATCAATATGCCAAGAGAAGATTTCCCAGAAATCATTGAAAACAAAGTATACATCTCGTCTGTATTCCCAGGAAATTCAGCCGAAGATGTTGAAAAATTAATTATCAAGCCACTCGAAAAAGAAATCAAGAATATCAGTGGAGTTGAAAAAGTAACGGCTAGTTCGTTTCAAGATTACGGAATGATTATCGTAGAATTCAACGATAAAATCGGAATTGAAGAAGCAAAAGTCAAAATCAAAGACAAAGTTGATATCGTAAAAGCGGATACCGATTGGCCAAATTTAGACAATGGTAGTAAAGTAGAACCAAGTGTTTTTGAGTTAAACATTTCGGAAGAAGTGCCGATACTCAATATTAATTTGAAAGGCAATTATACGACCCAACAATTAAAAGATTATGGTAAAAAATTGCAAGATGACATTGAAGAAATTCAAGAAGTAAAAAAAGTAGACATTCTTGGAGTTGACGATAAAGAAGTAGAAATTGCTGTTGATATTTTTAAAATGACCGCTGCGCAAGTATCTTTTGATGACATTCAAAATGCAGTGAAATATGAAAACATGACACTTTCGGGCGGAAATTTAATCTCTCAAGGTTCTAGAAACAACATTAGAATTATAGGTGAAATTAAAGACCCGAAAGAATTAGAAAACATCGTTGTAAAACACAACGGCGGAAACGTTTACCTCAAAGATATTGCAACCGTCTCCTTTCAAGAAAAGGAAAAAACGACTTATGCTCGTGAAAAAGGGAAAGAAGTAGTGATGCTAAACGTAAAAAAACGTTCTGGACAAAACATGATTTCGGCAATTGAACAGGTTAAAGAAAAAATCAAAGAAGCCCAAGAGAGTTACTTGCCAAAAGACTTAACACTCGAACTAACTGGCGACCAGTCTTCGCGAGTGGAACACCAGGTAAATGAACTTTCTAATCACATCATTTTTGGTATCGTACTGGTAATGATTGTACTGATGTTTACCATGGGATTGCGCAACTCATTATTTGTTGGCGCTGCAATTCCATTGTCAATGCTGATGGCGTTTACCATTCTTTCTGCCTTTGGACTAACCCTGAACACCATGGTGCTTTTTGGTCTGGTTATGGGATTAGGATTATTGGTTGATGATGGAATTGTAGTAGTTGACAACGTATTTGCCAACATGAAAAAAGGAATGCCACGACTGCAAGCTTCAAAAGTGGGAATTGGCGAAATCGCTTGGCCGGTTATTTCATCAACTGCAACTACTTTAATGGCGTTTTTACCCTTCGCACTTTGGCCAGGAACGATGGGAAAATTCATGAAATATTTTCCGATAACCTTAACAATAACCTTAACGGCTTCGCTATTTGTAGCAATGGTTGTAAATGCTGCCATGACTGGTGGTTCTATGGATATTGAAGATAGAAACGTTACCAAAAAATCAGCTAAAACCTATTCTATAATTTTCACTATTGTTGCCGTGATTTTTGTGTTACTCGGAAATATATACGATTCTAAATTTGCTAGAGCGATTGGTCACATCGCTGTCATGTCTCTTGGATTGATGTGGTTGTATAAAATCAAATTATACCAATGGACACAGGATTTTCAGCATAGTTTTTTTCCAAGATTGGAAAAGAAATACCAAACCTTTTTATCAAAAATTCTTACCGGAAGAAATTCGTGGATATCATTAGGAGCAATCATTGGAATGTTATTCTTATCGATAATTTTATTAGGTGTTTTTCCAAGAAAAGTATTGTTCTTCCCTGATAATATCCCAAGACAAGTCATCACGTATATCGAATATCCACAAGGAACCGATATTGAAAAAACCAATAAAGCAACACTTTTTGTTGAAAAACAGGTCATCGATATCATGAAAAAATACATCGACCCAAAAACTAGCGAAAACTTTTTAGCCGAAAGTATCGTTTCGCAAGTTGGTGTTGGTGCTGGTAATCCGAATGTTGATGCAGGTTCGGCTTCAGAAACACCATTTAAAGGAAAAGTAACCGTAAACTTTTCTGAATTCACGTTCAGACGAGGCGTTAACACTTCTGATGTTTTAGATGAAATTCGAGCTCGAGTAAAAGGCATTGCCGGAGCAACCGTAACCGTTGAAAAAGATGCCAACGGACCACCAGCTGGTTATCCTGTTAGTGTGCAACTAACCGGTTCTGTGGGCGTTGATTACGATGTGATGCTCAAAGAAGCCGATAAAATGATTGCCTTTATCAACACGAAAAACATCCCGGGAATTGAGCGTTTAAATGTCGATGTCAATAAAGAAAGTCCAGAACTAGAGGTAAAAGTAGATCGAGTGAATGCCGGAAGTTTGGGCGTTTCTACAGGTCAATTAGGATTCAATTTGCGTCGTTCCGTTTATGGTCAGGAAATTTCGACTTTCAAAGAAGGTGACGACGATTACAACATTGTGGTTCGAATGCAAGAAGACCAGCGTAAAAATGAAAATATTCTATTTAACCAATCGCTAACTTTCAGAAATCAAACCAACGG